>CALUPF010000053.1 GCA_944322545.1 Candidatus Gastranaerophilales bacterium | reverse complement strand
TATATCCTTTATTAAGCGAAACACGATTATCGGAATGTGACATAACCGTATATCCGTGTTTTTGCATAATACTTTTTACTTCTTTCATTTCAATTAAATTATTTACCGCAACAATAATATCAATTATCGGTTTAGCCATAATCCCTTTTATTGCCGTACTGCCTATATGATAATAATTTATATCAAACGGCAGGAAACTTTTAAGGTACGATACCTCTGCATCGTACCATTCCTCCCAACATTCTTTATAATCGATAAGAAAAATCGGAAAAAGTTTCCACAATTCTTCAAGAGACATTTCCGAAAGTTTTTTCTTAAAATTATCCATAAATTATAATTCCGTTAATGAAATATATAACAATTATACCATATTATTGAAATTATACAAATAGATTAATAAACGATATATCAACAAAAGTCAAAAAGCATCAAACAAACACCTAAAAAGACGTAGAACCGAAACGAAAAGCTATATTGAAACTTTGAGCATATTTAAAAAATAAAACTGTAGCCTCAACCCGCACGGAAAAGTAGCAGATTGCATTCTTTCAAACGTAATATGACTTTACCAAAACAACAGTCTTAATGATACCACTACTGGATATCATGCTTTATTTACTATTATTTTTAATCATTTTAAATTTTAACAATCAACTTAATTCTCTATGAATTTTATATGTAAATAAATAATAGTTAACTTTGGGATTCAAGCCATATTTGCAAGCGTAGTTCTTTAATTGCTGCGAAATACCACGCACCGTAATGCGGTCACCGAACCTGTTCAAAAATAAATAGCCGCTTGCAACTCCTTTTTCGACAAGCCATGCTTCCGTTTCTATCTTTAACTTCTTCGGTATATACAGCCGTCGTAACTTGCCACCTTTGGAGTATAGATCAAAATAGCCATTGAATACATGTTCCACCTTGATTTGTATCAATTCACTGACTCGTGCGCCTGTTGCCGCCAAATAACGTACGACAAAATACCATTCCAAATTTCCGTCTTTTTTTAAACAGTTTTTCAGAAATTTGTAATCGGCATCACTAATCACATTTTCCAAAAAGTTTTTCTGTTGTATTTTTACAGGAGCGAGCCTCAACTTTTCTTTTTTAATAAATTCAAGATACTTATTGATTGCTTGTATGCGCAAATTAACAGTTTTGGGTTTGTATGTTTCCATCAAGTATCCCTTAAACGCCAATAGGTTTTGTTTTGTTATTTCACCTGATAATTGTTGATACATTCTTATCGTAAGCAGATAAGATGAAATGGTGTTTTCAGCCAGATTTTCTCGCCGAAGATGTGTTTCAAATTCTTTTAACATTAGTACTTCTTGTGGAGCTTAAACGAAAAAAGATTTTGCGTCAAGGGTAAAGTGCATTGCTCCGCAACCCCTGACGGCAAACAAAGGTACATTAAACAAAAAGCAGTTAACCCTTTTCCGTTTAGGTCGTTCCCGTCGAAAGACAAATCTAAAAAATAAAATCAAAGGAGTAACAAATTTTGAAAACTGGAGTTATTTATGCTCGTTATTCGAGCGACACACAAACGGAACAGTCCATCGAAGGACAACTCCGTGTATGCAACGAGTATGCGAAAAACAACGACATACTCATTTTAAGAACCTATATAAACCGTGCTATGACAGGTACTAATGATAATCGTCCCGACTTCCGTCAGATGATAGAAGATAGCAAAAAACACGATTTCAGTATCGTACTCGTTTACAAATTCGACAGGTTTTCGCGCAATAAATACGAAACCACGAAACACAAGAAAACGCTTAAAGACAACGGCGTTAAAGTCGTTTCCGCTACCGAATATATTCCCGACAGTCCCGAGGCGATTATACTCGAAAGTATGATTGAGGGGTTTGAGCAAGCAAATGGACACAATAGACTAAAAAAAATAAATTCAGAATTCAAAGCAGCGATTTCAATGTAAAGTAAAAGCCAAGGGATGCCTTGGCTTTTACTTTACGTTTACGGCATTTTCCGTTTTTTACCGTATTTTGAGGTGCAGTTTTTCGCTTAATTGCTTTTACGCATTTGGCTTATCCCTTCTTTGCTCACTTCGCCCATATAGCAGCCTTCGTCCCAACATATAAAATCGTCGAACAACAGAAGTTTTTATCTTCAAGCCCGATAGGAGCGGCGATATCGTCGTCCATAATGTCGGATATGAAAAACCGCGGTAGTCCGCGAGAGTAAACTAACTTTTCGCCGCTTTTCTCAATATACTTGATAATATACGCCACCGCTTCGCCTATGTGTGTTCGGTTCGTTGATAGCCGTTACATTAAATTCTTTGACGTTTATTAGTGCTTCTTTTTTGCATTTCGAACAGTAAAGCGGAAAAATTTTTAATTCCGTACTGTTTCTTATTTTTTTCGTGTTTAATTTTTGCAAATAGCACATAAAAGAATTCTGATTTTAAATTTACACTGTTTCAATTCGAAATGCTTATTTAACGTTTGAAATTTCAACTTTAATTTCCTGAGTATGAGTATTCGAAACCTTTGTGATTGTTATCAAAAGACTTTCATAAACAAAAGAATATCCCTCGCACGGTATTTCATTACATTTTTCAATAATCCACCCGTTAACGGTAGTGGATT
>CALUPF010000052.1 GCA_944322545.1 Candidatus Gastranaerophilales bacterium | reverse complement strand
ACAACAAACAACAAACAACAAACAACAAACAACAAACAACAAACAACAAACAACAAACAACAAACAACAAACAACAAACAACAAACAACAAACAACAAACAACAAACAACAAACAACAAACAACTAAACAAGTTTTACTTTCTTAAGCAAATTTATTTTCATTGCAAAAAATATTTCAATAAATCTAAATACAGTCTTTGCATTTTATTATGGAGTAATTTATGAAAAATAATTTATTTATAAATAAAATTGTAATTTTTATTGTCTTAATTGCTTTTATATCGACATTATCATTAATATTTTTTGGTTTTGTTAATAGAAAAGGTTATCTATCTGATTTTCACTTGAATGGAAGTTTATCTAGTAATGGAAATTATTCATATAATTTTAGAATTAAATATTATAGTAAAATATTTAGAAACAGTGATATATATGGAGTTTATGTAAATACAAATAAAACTATTCAAGATAATTATTTTATTAAAGAAATAAAATTTAATGAAAAAGGCAGTCCTTTTGGAGTATTAACTTCAATTAAAGAATTACGGTATGATGAGAAAATAGATAATATTAATTATAAATTAAGTGTAAAATTATATATATTAATTTTGTTTATTATATTATTGATATATTTATCTGTTTTGTTCACTTTTATTTTAAAAGATGAAAATAAAAGAAAATTATTAATAGAAGATTTAAATAAAATAAAATATTTTTGTATAAGTTATAAAAAACATATATTTATTTCATATTTAATTGTAGTTATAGTTTTTATTTTATTTGTTATAATTAATTCTAGTATAAAACATAGATCAAAATTAACAGATTTAGAATTAATAGCAGAAAGTAAAGTTGGCTATGTTTATAAAGCTAAAGTAGAAAATTACAAAGAAAGTAAATTATTTTCTATAAATAATGACTCAATGAAAATAAATAATACTAACAATATAAAATATTATGGTTATTCTTTAGAAATAACAAATAAGCCTTTATTTTCTTGGAATAGTACTAATATTTATTATACAGAAAATAATACTTTTATAATATCTAATGAATCTGATGAAGAAAATGGTTATGGTTATGATATAGAAATACCAACATATGTAGGAGATAAATATAAAATAACTATATTAGCTAAGCAATTTCCTGATAGTGGTAATGCTTCTTGGCATTTAAATACTGCTAATGGTTTTAAAGAAATAATAGATAAAACAATATCTAATGATTATATAGTATTAACAGATACTAGGGAAATTACTTCAGCAGCAGCAGGTTTTTTAACATTCCATCTTATTCTACCCAAAGGTGTAACAGAAATAGAATCTATTCTCATAGAAAGTTTGAATAATAATTTAAATATAGAAAACGGATATACATTATTAACTACTAAAGAAATACAGCTAAATGATACTCTTAATGTAGTATATAATCTTAATGCTAAATATAAAGTAATTAATATAATTATCATAAGTATAATAATTATATTATTAGTTATTTTTTATAATTATCCTAAAAATTATAATAGTAATGTAGTTAATATAATATTTATATTATTATATGCTTTTATTTCATTTCCAGTAATTCTTTTTTTTAACAGATCTTATATAAATGGATTAGACCCATCTTGGATTTATTATTTTAATTTTTCTTCAAATAATATTGTAAAATTTGGAAAGGATATAGTCCTTACATATGGTCCTTTAGGTTATTTAATAAATGCTTTAGGTATAAATAATAATCTAATCATTTCGTTTTTATTTAAAATATTTATATATATAATAAACATTTTATCTTTATATTTATTAATTAAAGATTCTAATGTAAAAATAAATAATATGATTCTATCATTAATTATTGTAACAACATATTTTTCTATTAGTTTAGTTCATTCTTTATTTGATTATTATGTATCATTTACAATAGTTTTATTGTTATTATTAGATATAAAATATAATAATTATATGTCATATATATTATCTTGTATTTTTATTGTAATTTCATTTTTTATAAAATTATCAAGTGGTATATTAAATTTTGGAGTTTTATTTACATATTTGTTTTCTCTAATTTTTTATAAAAACAAGAAAATATTTATAAATAGAACTATCACTTCTTTAATTATTCCAATATTAATTTTTATTTCATATATTTTATATAATCCTAGTATTTTAGATTTTTTTAAATATATAAAATCTGCTTTAGAAATTAGCTCTGCTTATATGTATGCTATGAATGTTCCTTATAATTGGAATATTTCTATTATAGCTTTAATTTCTGCATATATTTTTGCAATAATTTATGTTTTTTTAATAATTTATTATTTTATAAAAAAAGATTCTAATTTTGTATTACTATTTATTGTATCTGTTTTATTTCTTATTACATATAAGCATGCATTTGTAAGATATCATGCTTTTTTTATATATCCTTTTTCATTTATAATATTTTTATTATTAATACTTAATAATAGTAAGAATTTAAATTATATTTTATTAATATCATTTATTATATTTTCATTTATGTATAATTTAAATTATGTAGAATTATTTAAAACATATAAAAATAAAATAAATGAGATTAAATCAAGTATTAGCGTAATTAACCCAAATAATAACATTCAATATGTTGGTACTAAACTTCCATATGATATGCTTAAAGAAATTTCTACAAATAAGGTAACTATATATCCTTGGGAAATGAGTTATATAATTTCAAATAAATTAAACTTTAAACCTATGCCTGTATTTCAAGCATATGCTGCATATACTCCATATTTAGATAAATTAAATGCCGATTTTTTTGATAATGAAAGTGCTCCGGAATATATAATATTTGAATGGGAAGCTATAGATTTCAGACTTCCATTAACAGATACACCATTAACATTTCAAAAGATATATAAAAATTATAATATATATAATATATACGATTCTAAATATATGCTTTTAAAAAAGAGGGAAGTAAAATTAAATCAAGTCATAAAATCAAATTATTCACAAAATATAGATATATATAATGATAAAATATATTTTGATAAAATAATTAATGATAATACTTACCTTATATTAAAAGCAGACATAGATTTAAATATATTAGGCAAAATATCAAAAATTGTATATCAAATACCTCCTGTATTTGCTAACATAGAAACTCATAGCGGTAAAAAATATTCATTTAGAATTTTACTTCCACAGTTAAAAAGTGGAATAATTATTAATGAATTACCTTCTTCATTATATGAATTAGAATCTTTCTTTGATAATAGCTTTGCAGATAGTGTCAAGAGCATTAGTTTTTCTGAAAGTGGGTTAAAACTATATAAAAAGAATATAAATATTGATGTTACTACTGTGGAGATAAAATAAAATATTTATGGGAATATTATATATTTATACAAAATTTATCAAACCTTAAAATAAAAGGGGGAGCAATGAAAGCAGTAATATTGGCGGGTGGTCTTGGTACTAGGCTTGGGGAAGAGACTATTATAAGACCAAAACCTTTAGTTGAAATAGGAGGAAAACCTATTATATGGCATATAATGAAGCATTATTCTCATTATGGAATAAATGATTTTGTTATATTACTTGGTTATAAGGGGTATATGATTAAAGAGTTTTTTGATAATTATAGAAGACATTTATATGATATGAAAATAGATTTTAAGAATAATAAATCTGAAGTATTAAAATCTGATTTGAATATAGAAGAAGAAAAATGGACTATAGAACTCATTGATACCGGCGAACATAGTATGACAGGCGGGCGTTTAAAAAGAGCTTATGAATATTTAAAAAATGAAGAAATGTTTTGTTTAACTTATGGTGATGGTGTCTCTAATGTTAATATAGAAGAAGGAATAAAATTTCATAAAAGCCATGGTAAAATAGCAACTATGACAGCAGTATTCCCTCCAGCAAGATGGGGCGCTATCAATATAAATGATAAT
Source organism: Candidatus Gastranaerophilales bacterium (assembly GCA_944322545.1). GTDB lineage: Bacteria > Cyanobacteriota > Vampirovibrionia > Gastranaerophilales > Gastranaerophilaceae > Limenecus. The sequence continues at coordinate 6,279 of CALUPF010000052.1, read as the reverse complement.
AATATAATTACTGATTTTATAGAAAAACCTAAAGGTGATAATGCTTATATAAACGGCGGATTTTTTGTATTAAATAGACAAATATTTGATTATCTTAAAGATGATTCAACTATATTTGAACAAGAGCCTTTAAAAGGATTAGCTAATGATAAAGAGCTTATGGCATTTAAACATGATGGTTTTTGGCAATGCATGGATACGCAAAGAGATAAAACTTTACTTGAAGATATGTGGAATAAAGGAAATGCCCCATGGAAAACTTGGAAATAAATAACGTATTTAATTCTTTTAAAAATAAAAAAGTATTAATTACTGGGCATACAGGATTTAAAGGTGCTTGGTTTTCAAAACTACTTTTAATTCTTGGGGCTAAGGTTTATGGTATATCTTTAGCAGCAGAAAAATTATCATTATATAATTTAATTAATTTAGACGATGAAGTAAAATCATATATACAAGATATAAGAGATTTAGAAAAAATAAAAAATATAGTAAAAGAAATTAATCCTGATATTATATTTCATTTAGCAGCACAGCCTCTTGTTATAGATAGCTATAATAGACCTGTATATACATTTGAAACTAATGTAATTGGTACTATTAATTTAATGGAATCTATGAGAGAATTAAATAATTTAGAATGTGCTGTTATGATTACAACTGATAAAGTTTATGATAATAAAGAATGGGTATGGGGATATAGAGAAAATGATGCTTTAGGTGGTCATGATCCATATTCAGCTTCTAAAGCATGTGCCGAAATAGCGATAAAAAGTTATAAGAAGTCATTTTTTAAAAATATTAATACAGCAAGTGTGAGAGCAGGAAATGTTATAGGCGGAGGAGATTTTGCTGATAATAGAATAATACCTGATATAGTAAGAGCTATAGAAAAAAATATGCCAGTAGAATTAAGAAATCCAAATAGTGTAAGGCCTTGGCAGCATGTACTCGATGTACTTTATGGATATTTATTAGTATGCTTTAATTTAATAAATAATAAAAATATTTCAGAAAGTTATAATTTTGCACCAATAGATGAAGGCAATAAATTTACAGTTGAATATATTACTAAATCTTTTATTGATAATATTGGTAAAGGAAGCTACATAATAAATTCTCCTGAAACTTCTAAAAAAGAAATGAATATGTTGAGATTAGATTCATCTTTAGCAAGAAAAGAACTAGGATGGAAAGAAAAATTTAATACGGAAGAAGCGATAAAACAAACAGCTATTTGGTACACTGAATATTTAAATAACAATGATATTAATAATATTACAGAGGATCAAATAAAAAATTATATAAAGGATTGAATATGATAATAGAAAAAACAAATATAGAAGGTGCTTATTTACTTCAAAATAAGTATATAGAAGATGAAAGAGGCTATTTTTTGAGGTTATTTTGCAATAATGAATTAAAAAAAGAAGGGCTAGATTTTGAAGTAAAACAGGCTAATACTAGTTATAGTATAAAAAAAGGTACTTTACGAGGTATGCATTATCAATTAGCACCATATGCTGAAATTAAAGTTGTAAGATGTTTAAAAGGTAAAATTTTTGATGTAATAGCTGATGTTCGTAAAGATTCTCCCACTTATGGAAAACATTTTAGTATTGAGTTATCAGAAGAGAATGGAAAAATGCTTTATATTCCTCCTTATGTAGCTCATGGATTTCAGACTTTAGAAGCTCATAGTATGGTATGTTATTTTGTAAGTGCTTTTTTTGTACCCGATGCATATGGTTATTTAAGATGGGATGATCCAGCATTTAATATTAAATGGCCTGAATGCAAAAATAAAATAATTAGTGAAAAAGATAAGAATATACCAGATTTTATTTTTTAGGATTTGATTATGAAAAAAGTTATAGTTACTGGTATTAATGGATTAATAGGACAACATATAGTAAAACCTTTAAAAGAATTAGATTTTGAAATATATGGTATTGGAAGAAAAGATTTCACTACTAATCAATTTCATTATATTAAAGCTGATATAAACGATTTTATCGAAATAGAAAATATTTTTAATAAAATACAACCAGAATATTTAATACATTTAGCTTGGGATTTAAGTAAAGGATATTTTCACTCAAATGCTAATTTTGATATGCTTACTTCATCTATAAATATTTTGAAATATTTCAAAAATAATGGTGGTAAAAAAGCTATTTATATTGGAACATATGCTGAATATAGTTTTGATAATATTCCTGCCAAAGAAAATGATATACTAAATCCTGCTAGTGTTTATGCTAAGTGTAAAAATTATTTAAGAGAAGTATGTGAATTATATTGTAAAAATAATAATATAGATTTTTGCTGGGTAAGATTGTTTAATACATATGGAGAGAATGATAATAACACAAGATTATTTCCATATATAATTAATAAGTTAAAAAATAATGAAAAAGTTTCTGTAAATCATTCACATCTAGAAAAAGATTATATATATGCCGGTGATGTTGGTATAATGTTAGCTTCTATTATTGATTCGGATGTTAATGGTATTATTAATATTTGTTCAGGAAAAGGTATAAAATTAGGTGATTTGGCTATTATGATAGCAGAAAAACTAGGAAAAACAAATTTACTTGAATTAAATGAATTATATACTGATGAACCATTGAAAACTATAGGGGATAACTCTAGAATTCTAAATGAACTTAAATTTACTAATTACACAAATATTAATGAAATAATTAATAAAATAATATTAAGGTATTAAAATGAAAAAAATTAGCATATTGGTTCCTACATACAATGAAGAAGAAAATATTATTAATGTAGTTCAGAGATTAGAGGAAATAATAAAAAATAATCTCAAAAAATATGATTATGAAATAGTATTTATAGATAATTATTCTATAGATAATACAAGGAATATTTTAAAAGATATATGTTTAAAAAATAATAAAATTAAAGCTATTTTTAATGCTAAAAATTTTGGATATGGTCGGTCTGTATTTTATGGAATTACACAAACTACTGGAAATTGTACAATATTAATTTATGCAGATTTTCAAGAACCACCAGAAACTATTATTGATTTTGTTAGAGAATGGGAAAATGGATATAAAGTTGTAATTGGTAAAAAAAGTAAAAGTAATGAAAACATATTTATACGATATATTAGAAAATTTTATTATAAATTAATTAAAACTATATCTTATATAGAACAAATAGAAAATTTTCATGGATTTGGTTTATACGATAGAGATTTTATAGATATATTAAGAAATTTAGATGATTCTGAACCTTATTTAAGAGGAATAGTAGCAGAACTTGGATATAAAATAAAAACTATAACATATGAACATCAAAAGAGAAAATTTGGAAAATCTCATTTTAATTTTTATAAATTATATGATTATGCTATGCTTGGTATAACCAGTTATTCTAAAATTGTATTAAGATTCGCTACTATGTTTGGTTTTTTATTTTCAGTTATTACATTTCTTATTGGATTTATAAATTTAATTCTAAAGTTAATTAATTGGAATAATTATCCAATTGGTATGGCAGCTTTAATTGTAGGTGTATTTTTTATAGGTTCTGTACAATTATTTTTTATAGGGCTTTTAGGAGAGTATATTTTAAATATAAATTTAAGAGTTATGAAAAGACCATTAGTTATAGAAGAGGAGAGAATAAATTTTGAATAATATCATAATATTGGGAGCAGGTTTAGCTGGTATAGCTGCTGGATATAAATTAAAGCAAAACAATATTAATTTTAAAATATTTGAAAAAGAAAATGAATATGGCGGTTTGTGTAGAAAAATAAAAATAGGTAAATTTATTTTTGATAGATTTCCACATTTTTCTTTTACAAAAGATAAAAAAATTAGAGAATTATTTGATATTTCATCTAATGAATATTATAGACATATTCCAAATATTGCTAATTATTATAAAAGTTCATGGCTTGGAAATCCTGCTCAAAGTAATTTATATCCTTTAGATAAAGAAGAAAAAATAAAAATAATAGAAAGTTTTAAAAATAGGCCAAATATAGAAAATCCTAAGAATTATAGAGAGTGGCTTGAAACTTCTTTTGGATATTATTTTGCTAAGGAATTTTCAGGTAAATATACTAAAAAATATTGGACTACAGAAGCAGAAAATATGGGTATTGATTGGATTGGATATAGAGTTATAAAAAGTCCTTTGGAAGAAATAGAATATGGTGCTTGGAATAAAGATAGTAAATCAAAATATTATGCTAGTGAAATGAGATATCCAAAGTTTGGAGGTTTTCAAAGTTTTTTTGATTCATGGACTCCAAAAGAAAATATCAAATTAAATCATAATTTGATTAGATGGAATGTTCACAAAAAAGAATTATTATTTGATAATGGATATAAAACTAATTATAATAAAATCATATCTACATTACCATTAACATATATTGCTAATATTATAGAAGATATTCCATATAATGTAAAAGAAGCAGCTTCGAAACTTTGTTTTACATCTGGTTATACTGTATCAATAGGTCTAAAAGGAAAAATAAATGTACCTTATTTATGGTTTTATGTATATGATGAAGAGATTTTATTTCCTAGAGTTTATATTTCTACTTTAAAGTCACCTAACAATGCTCCAGATGGTTATAGTTCATTGCAAGCTGAAATACCTTGTTCTAAATTTAAACAAATAAATTTAAGTAATAATGAAATAATAGATCATACTGTTAACAAATTTATAGAGATGAAAATATTTAATTATAAACAAGTCGAATTTGCACAATTGGATTACCATCAGTATGCTAATATATTATTCACACTTGATACAGAAATTAATAAAAAAATAGTTATGGATTGGCTAAAAAAAAATAATATATATACAGCAGGCAGATATGGAAAATGGGAATATTTTTGGACAGATCAGACTGTAAATAGCGGATTTGATATTATCAGTGATATAATTGAATAATATTTTGTTTTTATACTATTCAAAAGAGCCAAAGATATTGCAATTAAGAATTTCTTAAAGTATAGCATAGGCGTATAATAATTTAAAGTAGAGTATATTCGTTTATAATTCCAAAATGATTATATTTTTTAATTTATGGTTTGCTTTCTATAATATTAATTCTTGTGTACAAAATTATAAAATTCTTTTTGGCATCAGTTATGTGTACTTTCTACTACGCAATTATACAAAGGTGAGGCAACTGAACTGTAAACTCTTTTAATATGATTTTTCTTGCAAAATATATCTAAAGGGTGCTCTATACCAAATGAATGTTTACGATAAGTAAATTCTGTACCATTGTCAATTTGAATAGAATGTATTCTAAAAGGAAAATAATCTATAAGTTGTTTCATAAAATCAATAGTACTATTAGGTATTTTTTCATCGTATAAATATATAAAGCTCATTCTAGTAGCTACTAAATCTATAGAGTAAATTGATAATAGTGTATTTCTCCAAAAAAGCATATTTAACATATATTTGTACTTTTTCTCCTACTTCCTTGATATAAATTGTATGTTTTTTCCTTTATCTTTTTTCTTAATTTTTGTCTTTTTATTTCTATACAAATTATATTCTTTTAATACAGTTTCTATAGCTGTTGTTTCTACTTTAATGCCTTCTAATTTCAATTGTTCTTTATTTTAAACTTATCATAGCTATATCATTTTATTATCTAGACTATTCTTTTAATAATCTTTTTATCTTTCAATTTATTTTTATTAGTCTTAGGTTTAGTAGATTTATGTTTTATAATAGAACAAGTTTCTAATTGTCTTTTAATAATATATTATAATACTAATATCATATTTTAAAGCTAATATTTCTTTATTCTTAGCTTTATTGATTTTTAGAACTATATTTTTTCTTTGATTTGAAGTATATTCTTTCACAAGTATTCCTTTTCTTATAAATTTTGCCTATTTGTATTATAAGTAATACCTAGTTTTTTAAACTAAAAACTATGCAATATCTATTACTCCTAAACATTTGTTTTTATACTATTTATTAATAATAAAGATTATTTCTAATTATTATTTAATTAAAAATATAATGCATTAGATATTATTTAGTAATTTATATATTAATTAATTTGTTAATAATTTAATATTATAATAATTGATAACATTCATGGTTGATTATTTTTTTATTTCATATATAATTAGTTGAAAATTATGGGTATTGATATGAACAACAAACAACAAACAACAAACAACAAACAACAAACAACAAACAACAAACAACAAACAACAAACAACAAACAACAAACAACAAACAACAAACAACAAACAA
>CALUPF010000051.1 GCA_944322545.1 Candidatus Gastranaerophilales bacterium | reverse complement strand
TGTAGCTCTTCACCTCAAAGCAGCCGGTGAAGCTGCCGGGCAGACGCACATAGTAGCTGTGGCGGCAGGCCTCATTGTCGGCGCTGCCCTCTCTGCAATCGGAGGCAAGCATGTACAGCCTCCCCTTCAGCAGGCAATCCAGATCCCTCAACACAGCGGAGGCGGTGGGCCAGCGGCCCGCCCCCTGGCCTATGAACACCATGGGTCCGGAGCATTTGCCCTCATATCGGGCCAAATTGTAGTTATCCAGAACGCTGCACTCGGCAGCGGAGGCCTTCAGCAGCACCGGCTCCACATAGGCGTAGACCTTGCCTCCCGGGACGGCGGCACACTTGGCAACCAGGCGGCAGGTGAGGCCCCGGGCCTGGATGCGTTTTACGTCCTCAGCGGTAAAGTGCTCTATGCCCTCGTTGTAAAGCCCCTCAGTGGGCAGTATGCCGTAGGCCACGGCGGAACCCAGGACTATCTTTCTCAGAGCGTCCAGACCGGAGACATCGGCGCTGGGGTCTGCCTCGGCATAGCCCAGCTTCTGGGCATCCTTCAACGCCTCTCCGTAGCTCAGGGCCCGGCGCTGCATGGCGTCCAGCATGTAGTTGGTGGTGCCGTTGAGTATGCCCCCCAGGGAAACTATATCGTCGCTCTCCACGGCAATGCTGAGGTTGTGGAGGAAGGGCACTCCCCCGCCGCAGGCAGCGCTGAAAAGGAAGCCCACGCCCATCTCCCGGGCGGCGGCGGAGAGCTCGATGCCGTGGGCCGCAACCAGAGCCTTGTTGGAGGTGACAAAGTGCTTTCCCGCCTTGATCGCCGCCATTGCATAGCTGAAGGCAGGCTCTATGCCGCCCATAGCCTCCGCCACAGCCTCCACTCCCGGCTCGGATAGAACGGCCTCTATGCTTGTCTTCTTGAAGGGGGCGTCGTCCTTTCCCGGGCGCACCAGAACCGGCCCCTGTTCCAGACCCTTGGCCTGGGAGAGCATCTCATATATACCCGCACCCACGGTGCCGAATCCTAAAACCGCAGTTTTCATCTTATCGTCCATGTTTTTATCTCGTGTCCGTGATTCAAGGACATTTGTTTTTATGACTGAGACAGTTTACCATAAGCCCAGAAAGAATACAATTATCATTTTACATAAATTTATATAATACAAAGCCGGAGCCATAGGGCAAAATGCGCTATGGCTCCGGTCTTTGTTCTGTTTATCGATTTATATTGACTCCTCAGGGGCATCAGCCGCTGAACAAGAAGTCCAGCACGTCCATCACATTGTCCGCATCCATACGGTACAGCTCGGTATAGCCGCAATTTGTGCAGCTCACTGTGGTGAAACGCTTGTTCTGTACATCGAAAAGCTTGGCAAAGTTGCCGCCCGTGGCCTGGAACTGGTCCTGCACGCAGTGGGTGCAGCCGCACTTGGGGCACACATAGCCTCTGGCTTCCATAGTCGTTTTCTCCTTTCTGTTTTACTGTTTCTCAGCGGACTATAGCTTTTATGAAGCTGCTGCGCTCCACTGGCTGTTCGCTGAAACTGAAGCAGGAGCGGAGAAGCTCCGCCGCCTCCTCTGCTTTTTCCCGGCTGGGAGCGTGGATAGTGGCCAGGCTCTCCCCCGGTTCCACCTTGTCCCCCACCTTTTTGTGGAGCACCAGGCCAACTGACAGGTCGATCTCGCTGTCCTTGGTAGCCCGGCCGCCGCCCAGGTGCATACTCACCAGGCCCACCTGCTCCGCCTCTATGCGGCGCACGTATCCGCCGGTCTTGGACGATGTCTCATACTGCACCGGGGCCAGGGGCAGGCGGGAGGTGTCGTATACATCTCTGCCGTCCCCGTGCTGGGCAGAGACCATTTGGCTCAGCTTATTCAGAGCCGCTCCGCTGCTTATGCTATCCTTCAGCATATCCCTGGCCTGTTCAATGCTCTCAGCCAGGCCCGCCTCGGTGAGCATGCAGCTGCCCAGAGTCAGGCACAGCTCCAGAAGGTCTCCGCCTTTTTCGCCCTTCAGCACCTCTATGGCCTCTTTCACCTCCAGGGCGTTGCCCACGGCCCAGCCCAAAGGCTGGTCCATGTCGGTAATGACGGCGGCGCACTTTCTCCCGGCCAGACGGCCTATGCGGGTCAGGCCCTCAGCCAGACGCCGGGCCTCCTCCTCAGTCTTCATGAAGGCTCCGCTGCCGCATTTCACATCCAGAACTATCACATCCGCCCCGGAAGCCAGTTTCTTGGACATGATGGAGCTGACTATCAGAGGGATGCTGGGCACGGTTCCGGTGACGTCTCTCAGAGCATAGAGCTTCTTGTCCGCAGGCACCAGGTCCGCGGTCTGGCCGGCTATGGCTATGCCTATTTCGTTTACGTTTTTAAAGAACTCCTCTTCGCTTATGCCCGTGACAAAGCCGGGGAAACTCTCCAGCTTGTCTATGGTGCCGCCGGTATGGCCCAGGCCACGGCCGGACATCTTGGCTATTTTCAGGCCGCAGGCCGCCACCATTGGGCAGAGGATGAGGCTGGTCTTGTCCCCCACGCCGCCGGTGGAGTGTTTGTCTCCCTTCACACCCTTTATGGGGCTCAGATCCAAAGTCTCCCCGGACTGCACCATGGCCATGGTCATGTCAAGAGTCTCGGCGTCGCTCATGCCCTTCAAAAGTATGGCCATGCACATGGCGGACATCTGATAGTCCGGGATCTCCCCACGGGTATACCCGTCTATCATGAAGTATATCTCTTCCCGGCTCAGTTCTCCCCCGTCACGTTTTTTTGCTATCAGATCGGTCATCAGCACGGCAGCTTACCCCCTGTCTTTTTTCTTTGATTATACATCCTTTTGCCCCGGCACTCAATAGACAAAGAGTAAATAATCTCTGCCGCCTATGCGGCGAAGCCGGGCTCCCGGAGGCACTGAGCGAAGCCGGGCGGGCAGGGCCACCAGATAGTGCTCCCCCTTCCGGGCTATTAAGCTGCCGTCCCTCCGGGCCGTCCACACCAAGTCAGACCCTTCCGCTCCCGGCTCCGAGTTGTGATCCTTCAGGGTATACGCCGTCTCAGTCTCCGATTCCCCCGGCGGCTCTGCGGCCTCTCTATCCTCAGCTTTTCTCTCCTCGGTTATCTTCTGCTCCTCTTTCTCCGGGCTCTCAGGCGGCTCCATATCTGTCGTCCCATCTCCCGGGCCGCTCCCCTCCGGGGGATTTTCCTTCTGGCCGGGCTTTACTTCTTCTTCCCCGTGTTCCCAGGCCTCAGGTTCTTTAATTATGTAAACTTCATTTTCTTCCAGTCTTTTGTCCGAGACCCGCTCTATATTCTCAGGAAAGGCGGACAGCTCCAGACGGCTGAGTCTGCGGCGCAGGCAGAGCCCGCCGTTCTGCGGCACCATAAGTCCCAGGTAGGCCTCTCTTCCCCCTCCCTGGACCCACAGGCGCACCAGGCCCTCAGCTTCGGTAGCGGTCGCCTCCATCAGGGTATAGAGTCCCTGTTTCTCCACCTTAAGCTTTCCCCGCTCCATTCGCATCAACAGCAGCGGATAGTCCATGTCCACTCCCCCAGCATGTAAAAATCTCCTGCCCAAGTCTATGGGCAGGAGACCGCTAAATATTCCTTTAAAGCTCAGGAAAGGCCGAAGCTCACCGCCAGGGCATTGTCCACGGCAGTCATGGTGCTCTCGTCCAGCTTTCCCATCCGCTCCCGCAGCCGGGATTTGTCCAGGGTACGTATCTGCTCCAGCAGTATTACGCTGTCCCTATTCAGTCCCACGCTCTGGGCGGAGAGCTCGATGTGGGTGGGCAGCCTGGCCTTGCCTATCTGGCTGGTTATGGCCGCCGCGATCACCGTAGGGCTGTGCCGGTTGCCGGTATCGTTCTGGACGATGAGCACCGGGCGCATGCCACCCTGTTCGCTGCCTACCACCGGGCTGAGGTCGGCATAATAAATATCTCCTCGTTTGACCATTACTTATTCACACTCCGCCT
>CALUPF010000050.1 GCA_944322545.1 Candidatus Gastranaerophilales bacterium | reverse complement strand
TGGGCCGCGGTGCCGGCAGAGGATCTGCTGGACGCGATGGAGTGGTCTGTCTACGATACGGAAAAACTCCAAGACATACTCCGAAAATGTCTGATAGAGAAACAAGAATAATGAACGCCCAGGGCCTCGCGCAATGAGGCCCTGGGCGTAAAAATTTCGTGGCGCGCAGGAACTTTTAAGAGTAAACTCATTTCTTTCCAGCAACTAATGCCCTATCTTAACTCAAAAAAGAGCGATTTGCAGCCTCGCAAGTTCTTGCGAAAGCAGCCGTTCTATTGTACAATGAATCAAAACAAGATATTAAGTTGATGGGAGATACAGGATGGCTGTTTCTTACGGAAAATTGTGGGGCGCGTTAAAGGAGCGCAAGATGAGTGCGGCTGACTTGAGGAAAGTCTCCGGCATTGCGCCCAACACCATGACTAAGCTGCGCCGAAACGAGCCAGTTATGCTGAATGTACTCGACAAGATTTGTGCTGCACTGGGATGTGGCTATAGCGAGATTATGGATTATGTGCCTGATGGCGAGGAGAAGAAATTATGACACATCAGGTGTTGACGATGCAGATGAAAACAGAATGGGTGCAGAACATTGATGCCCTAAACGGATCTGTCCGTGCCGTAGACAAGGGCCTTTTGGATATTTTACTTTTTGATCGCACAACGAGAAAAAATATTTTGTGGGCAACTTCAGATTACTGTGCCAACGGCCCCGATTTCGGTGAATTATGTGAAGTAAAGCCAGAACTTGTCACTGGCAAATATGCAGCCCTAATCCAACCCCGCGTTACAAAATCACAGAATGCCCAACTTGGAAGAACACGGGATAAGGCGGAGGTTTTTACGCCGTCCTGGATCTGCAATAAGCAAAACAATCTTGTGGACGCTCAGTGGTTTGGCCGGGAGGATGTGTTTAATATTGAATCTGGAAATTCCTGGACAGCAACCACATCGCCCATATCCTTTAATGGGGTGAAAAAGGGTTGGCAGAAATATGTTGATGCTCAAAGGCTGGAAATCTCCTGTGGAGAGGCCCCTTACATAGTCAGTCGATACGATACAGTGACGGGAGAGAAAATTCCTCTTGCCCAGCGTATTGGTCTCCTGGATCGCAAAATGCGCGTTGTTCGCGAAAATACAACTTCAGAGGCAGAATGGCTGACATGGGCGCAAAGGGCCTTTGAAAGCGTTTATGGCTTTGAATATCAGGGGGACAATCTTCTGTTGGCACGAGAAAACTTGCTTTACACCTACATTGAGTATTATTATGAGAGATTTCAGCGGGCACCTAATATCCCACTGCTTCGTAGAATTGCCCACATTATTTCGTGGAATATTTGGCAGATGGACGGACTGAAGTATGTGGTTCCAGGAAGCTGCAAGCCGGAAGAGGATGGTCAGATTTCTATGCTTGATTATCTGGACAATGGCACCTTCACCCTTATAGACACCGCCGGACAATGCCCCGGATGTATCCGTGGAGATATTTTCAGGCATACTGGTATTTATTGCAGAATTATGGACTGGCGCTCCAAATGCAGCCGGACATTCTTGTCCATGATGAAGGGAGGTAAACCATGAATAATCCGATATATGCAGGGACCATGCAATATACTCTGATTTATATCTTTGAGATTCCCGATGAATCTCACAAGGGCTACCTGAAAATCGGTGAGCATCGGTTTGACAGTCCTTCAAGTTATAAGCAACTCATACCGAATTGCGAAGAACTGAATAAGCAGGCAAAGTCGCGAATCGACCAATATACCAAGACTGCGCTGGTTCGCTACAATTTGTTGCACACGGAATTGGCCCGTGTCCAGGTTCGTCTCGCAGATGGTACCGTGGAGAGCCGTTCCTTTAGTGACCACGATGTGCATGAGGTGCTTGACCGCTCCGGTTTTGATGTCCATAAGTTCTATGACACGGAGAAGGATAGCGAGTGGTACAAAGTAGATTTGCCCACGGCCATCGCTGCCATCGATGCAGTCAGGAACGGTCGCAACACGCTGACCGCCGCTGAGATGTCTGGGGGGACACAGCGCTCCTTGCCGCACGACATTCATGCCGACCACAGGCATCCATCTATTACGCTCCGTGAAGAGCAGAGCCGCTGTGTGGACGAGACCAAAGATGTCTTTGCTCACGGCGACCGGATGCTCTGGGACTGCAAAATGCGTTTTGGAAAGACTGTAACGGCGTATGCCTTGGTCAAGAAAATGAATTTTCAGAAGGTCCTTGTCGTTACTCATCGCCCTGCTGTGGTGGACGGCTGGCAATCCGACTTCAAGCTGATATTTGATGATCACCGGGTATTTGTCACAAAGGCAAACATCAAAATGGGCGACCGCTTTACTGATATGGATGCCAGCATCGACGCAGAAAATGACCGCCGCTTGCAGAGCCTTGCTCAAAGTGGCACCCCATTTGTGTATTTTGCGTCCATGCAGGACTTGCGTGGTTCGGCCATTGTTGGGGGCAAACATAACAAGAATAAGGCCGTGTTCGACATGGACTGGGATATCATCATCTATGATGAGGCCCATGAGGGGACGCAGACAGAACTTGGACAGGCTGTGCAGACGCTGTTGGAGAAACCAAAGGAAGGCAAGAAAACCAAGAAGGTGCTCCAACTCTCCGGCACTCCCTATAATCTGCTAAACCAGTACAGTGACAGCAATGTATTCCAGTGGGATTATGTAATGGAGCAACAGGCAAAGCGCAGATGGGATGAGCGGCACCCTGGCGACCACAACCCTTATGCCGATTTGCCGGAGCTGCGCATCTGTACCTTCGACCTGCGGAAAAAACTACAAGGCTCCTACCGTTATGAGGACGAAAATATCGCGTTCAATTTCCGAGAATTTTTCCGCACTTGGACGGGCGACCCCAAGAGGGACTTTCGGCCGCTGCCAATGGGTGCGAAAGTTGGAGATTTTGTTCATGCCGATGATGTCCGGGCGTTTCTTGATCTGATTTCCGCCGAAAGTAATGACAGCAACTACCCCTTCGCTACGCAGGAATACCGGGATATGTTTCGCCACACTTTCTGGATTTTGCCGGGAGTGAAAGAGGCAAGAGCATTCAGCGAAATGCTGAAAAACCATCCTGCATTTCAGGACTATGAAGTTGTCAATGTGGCCGGCGAGGGTGATGTGGAGCAACCATACGACGATGCCCTTGCGGCAGTCCGGGCAGCCATCAAAGAGCATAGCCGCACCATTACCCTCTCCTGCGGAAAGCTGACCACCGGCGTGACTGTCAAGGAGTGGACTGGCGTGATGTTGCTGTCTGGCTCCTCCAGCACGGGTGCGGCGGGATATATGCAGACAATTTTCCGTGTCCAGTCCGCTGGCAGTATCGACGGAAAGCAGAAAATGGCCTGTTACGCCTTCGATTTTGCCCCTGACCGGGCATTGAAGGTGCTGTCGGAAATTCACAGGCTGAAAAAATCTGCTGTTGGCACGGACGATGCAGGGCGGGTAGCACTGGGCGAATTCCTGAATTTCTGTCCCGTCCTGGCGGAAGCCGAGACCGGCATGGAGCCTTATGATGTTCCTAAAATGATGCGTCAGCTCAAGAAAATCACTGTTGACGCCGCTATCAAGAGCGGATTTGACGATGATAGTATCTATAAGGCCGACGCTGGTATCGTGATGGACAAGGACAAGTTGGACCTGGTGGATTTGCTCCAAAAGCGGCTGACTCCACAGAAGAAGGAGAAGAAGCAAACCAAGGTAGACGTGAACCGGCAGGGTCTTTCTCCAGAGGAGTATAAGAAGGCACAGGATGCCAAGCGCAAATCCAAGCGGGATCGGACGCCGGAAGAACAGGCCGCCTTGGATAAAGAGCGGGAGATGAAGAAAAAACAGCACGCCCTTTTTGATCTGTTGCGCAATGTTTCTATCCGTTTGCCGCTGCTGATTTTCGGTACAGCTACGGATTTTGACGAATCCATCCGGCTGGCGGAGTTTGTTGACAAGGTGGATGCGGCGTCTTGGCAAGAGTTTATGCCCAAAGAAGTGGATAAGGCCCTGTTTTTGAAACTGCTGGTTTTTTACGACGAGGATGTGATTGAAGGAGCAGGTATGCGTATCCGCCGCATGGCCAAGGCGGCGGATGAGTTGATGCCCACCCGTCGGGTGATGAAAATCGCCGAGATCTTTACTTACTTCAAAAATCCCGCCAAGGAGACGGTGCTGACCCCGTGGCGCGTCGTGAATATGCACATGGGCGATACCATAGGCGGCTACAACTTCTATCAAGAGGGTTACCCCAAGCAGGACGGCACCCTGGATGAGCCGCGCTTGATCGAGCAGGAAGATGTAACAAGCGACTTGTTCCTGAACAATCGTGTCCGCATTTTGGAGATGAACTCCAAATCCGGCCTCTATCCGCTGTATGTGGCCTATACTATTTACCGGATGCTGCTCCCCAAGGATGAGGAACTGCTGACGCTGGAGGAAGCACAGATTTATTGGCGGCGGGCGCTGAAGGACCATCTGTTCGTACTCTGTCAGACCACCATGGCGGTGGCCATTACCAAACGGACCTTGGCGGGTTATACCGGTGCGGAGGTCAACGCCATTTACCTGACAAAACTGCTGGACCGCATGGAGGACAAACAGCGGCTTGTGAGGAAACTGATGAACCCGAAGACATGGGAGAAAGAAGGTGAGCGTTTGAAATTTGATGCTGTTGTGGGTAATCCGCCGTATCAGTTGACAGGGGGATCTGGCGGAACAAATGACTCTCCGATTTATCAGCACTTTGTGCAACTGGCAAAGACGCTCGACCCAAGTTATATATCGTTCATCATACCTTCGCGCTGGTTTACAACTGGGCGAGAAAACCTGCTTGGGGAATTCCGCCGGGAAATGCTGTCAGACAGAACGGTTCGAAAAATGGTTGTTTACTCCGATTCCCACGATATTTTCCCATCAGTCGAAATAAAGGGGGGGCTATGTTATTTTCTGATAGATTCGAACCATAACGGTGATTGTCAATATGAACTGGTAGAAGACAGAGAAAAAGCGGTCAGCATGCGCAATCTGGGCGATTTTGACATTCTTATCAGAAATGCCAAGCTGGGAGAAATTGTTAAGAAAGTGATGTTCGATGTATCCGACGAGAAAGACACGGTGGCATCCATGGTTTCTTCTGATACGCCTTTTGGAATACCGACCAATCCGTTCGGGAGCGCAAAACTGGCAATTCCTGTATACCGTGAAGAATCTGCCGAGCACGATACCAAGTTGTATTACTTGGAGAATATGGAACGATCCATTGCGTATGTCAGCAAAACTTCCATCACCAAAAATGCACAGGACATTGACAAGTACAAAGTATTCATTCCTGAAGCAGGAGGGTCTGGCAACGACCCGATGGTGCTGGGAAGGCCGATTTGTGCCCCACGGAACTCCATCTGTTCCCAAACCTTCCTGTATGTGCCCTTTTCAAGCGAAGCGAAGGCACAGAATTTCATCTCTTATTTACAGACGAAACTGTTCCGAATCCTGGTATCTGCCTGTAAGATTTCACAGCACGCGCCGAGCAAAACCTACCGTTTTGTCCCTATGCAGGATTTTTCCAGACCGTGGACAGATGCGGCCCTGTATGCCAAATACAGCCTGACGGAAGAGGAGATTGCCTTTATCGAAGCGACGATCAAGCCGATGGAGTAAAGACAAATGATAAAATACTTGCTCAAATTCGTTTCAAAAGAGGATCATGCCAACACCCTATTAGATGGAACACTGTTCATGCGTCCCGCATGCTATTATCACAAACTGGAAAATGGACAGGGGGATGTATGTGAGAGCGCAGTATCCCATGAGATTTGTATGTATAAGCATAGTCACGTTCCAATCTACTGTACATACGCTGTTGATGAAAAGGACATGATCGGAGGCGTTGTGGATATATCAGGGCAATGTATAAGAGATTTCAAATGCGAAAACGGATATGTTGTCATTATTGATTTTTCTCAATTCGAGCAGATTCTGCCAACACTTCAGAGCAAAGGGGCTGAGGTAGATGCTGGCCTCGTTCATTATCACAAACTCACATTTGACGATATGGCGTATCTCATCGGTGATACGACTCCGAAGAATCTATTTTTGAAACCTCCGTTTTTCTCCTATCAAAAAGAATTCCGAATTATTGTATGTCAAGAAGTCTATAAGATGGGAGAACCACCCATCGATCATGTAATGTATCATTTTCCGCAGGATCTAAGAGATATCGCCGTGAGTAGAAAAATTAGTAGTTTCAAGCAGGGGGATCGCTATCTAATAAACTTAGAACAAGAAACTATTATGCCAATCCCGCAAATATGAATCGTATGACTACATAGTAAGTTTCGGTATGCTTCCCCTCCACGGCCCGTTGTGCTATATTAACCATGTAAGGCGCGGGCCTTACCGCGCCGCTCTGATTAGAGTTTTCTCCCCGAATGGGCCTTACTAAGCAGTGAGCATATCCGTGTGACAGCAGTGTCTGATGAACGGAGTTCTGGCAGAGGTACCTTGCGCCCTTCCAAACCTGATTCTTAAGAATACTGATCGTGCGGGAGTACAGTTCTGGAATGAGCTGTACTCCCTTTATATCTAATTTGCGGTGTTCAGCGTTCCGCTGCCGGGGTGGTTCTCTTGAAAAATCGACCTGCGGCAAGTCCACGGAAGGGGTGGTGCCTATGCTGTATGTTCTCTTTCCCAGCGTCCACAGCATCGGCCTTACAGTCAGTGCCAGCCCCGGCGCGGAACGGTTTGGAGCCTATAGAAGTGTTTGTTTGAGTTGCGTGATGTTGCTGACCGGGCGGCTTGCCTGTGTTTCGCTCCACGCGGGAACCCTGTAAATTAAGCCCCACAGCCTCTTTCGGGCTGTATCTGGATTTTTACACGCGAAGAGTCGGATTGTCAGAAAATAAGTTGGCGGACTGCGCCAGGATGAACCAGTCCTCGCTGAACAAAATGCGGAATGACGAAAGACACAG
>CALUPF010000049.1 GCA_944322545.1 Candidatus Gastranaerophilales bacterium | reverse complement strand
CCGAGAACGGAACCTGTAAGAGGCAAAGCCCCCCTGATGGATTCATCAGGGGGGCTTTCTATGTATACGAGGGGCGTAGGTTCATAAAGTGTTTACAATTATAGAGGGGAATTTCCCTTGACTTCCTGCCGGTATCGTCGTATGATGCTTTTCACGCAAATAGATAACATAGTTAATTATTAAGGCGGTGATGAAATGAAGGAAGATATGGCTTCCCAACTGGGCGCGGCTTTGCACCGGCTGATCCAGACCCACCGCAGCCTGCCCATGGGCGGATTGCCCATGGGAGAATTTATGATGCTCCAGCTGATTCGGAGCCGGCATGAGGAGCAGCCGGAGGCCAGAGGGGTCTATGTCTCAGAGCTGACCCGGTGTATCTGCGCCTCGTCGCCGGCGGTATCCCGCACGCTGCGGCGGCTGGAGGAGAAAGGGCTGGCGGAGCGCAGGACCGACCCCCAAGACCGGCGTACCACCTATGTGGTGCTGACCGAACAAGGGCAACGCCTGCTGGATGCCTGCCGGCAGCAGAGGGAGACGCTGGCCCGGCGGGTAGCGGATCGGATGGGAGAGCGGGAACTGCAGGCGCTGGCCGCGCAGTTGGACCGACTGACTGCGGTGGTTCAGGAAGAGCGGCAGAAACTATCTTTGGAACAAGGAGCAAACCCATGCTGAATATTCTGAAGTATTTAAAAAAACATGGGGGCATGGTGCTGGTAATTCTGGCGCTGCTGGGCGTGCAGGCATATTGCGATCTGACGCTGCCCCGATACACGTCGGACATTGTGGATGTGGGCATCCAGCAGAGCGGCGTGGAACGGGTGACGCCCCAGAGGATGCGTGGGGACACACTGGAGGCGCTGACGCTCTTTCTGAGCGACGAAGATGAGGCGGCGCTCCGGGCGGCCTATGCCCCGGACGGAGCGGGAGCCTACGCGCTGACAGAAACGGATGAGGATGCTCTGCGCCGTCTGGATCAGATGCTTGGGCTGCCAATGGTCGCCCTCTACCAGATGCAGCAGCAGGGGACGCAGCCCTCTGTTCTGGTGCAGCAGGCGGAACAGGCAGGCCGCCAGAGCTTCAAGGAGCAGCTGATTGCCCGGATGGAGACCATGTCCCAGCAATATGGCGCCACTGCCGATATGCTGACCGATCAGATGGCCATCCTGTTCGTGCAGCAGGAATATCAGGCCCTGGGTATGGATCTGAGCGCGCTCCAGCAAACTTATCTGCTGGTCACCGGCGGGAAGATGCTGGCCGTCACGCTGCTGATGGTAGCCGCTGCCATCACAGCAGGACTGCTTGCCTCCCGAGTGGCGGCCAGCGTGGGCATGGAACTGCGGGGGCGGGTGTTCCGCAAGGTGGTATCCTTCTCCAACGCGGAGATCGACCGATTTTCCACCGCTTCCCTCATTACCCGTTCCACCAACGACATCCAGCAGATCCAGATGGTAGTCGTCATGCTGCTGCGTCTGGTCCTCTACGCCCCCATCATCGGTATCGGCGGTATCGTGCGGGTAGCCACCACCCGCACCGGCATGGGTTGGATCATTGGCGTGGCGGTAGGGGTGCTGTTGGCCCTCATTGTGGTACTGATGACGGTGGCCATGCCCAAGTTCAAGAAAATGCAGACCCTGATCGACCGGGTCAATCTGGTATCCCGGGAGATCCTCACCGGCCTGCCTGTCATTCGGGCGTTCAGCCGGGAGGACTATGAGGAGGCGCGTTTTGACAAGGCAAACCGGGATCTGATGGGGACCCAGATGTTCACCAACCGCACCATGTCCATGATGATGCCCGTCATGATGCTGATCATGAACGGCATTTCCATACTCATTGTGTGGGCGGGCGCCCACGGGGTGGATCTGGGCACCATGCAGGTGGGCGATATGATTGCGTTTATCACCTATACCATGCAGATCGTCATGGCCTTTTTAATGATCTCAGTGGTCTCCATCATGCTGCCTCGGGCAGGGGTGTCCGCTAAGCGGATCCAGGAAGTGCTGGACACCCAGGCGTCCATCCGCGACCCGCAGCCCGGCAAGGAGCGGGATGGAAGCAGGGACCAGTGGAGAGGCGAGGTGTGTTTTGAGGACGTGTCCTTCCGCTATCCGGACGCCCAGGCCGATGTGCTGGAGCATATCTCCTTTACGGCCAGACCGGGGGAGACCACCGCTATCATCGGTTCCACCGGCAGCGGCAAGTCTACCCTGCTCAATCTGATCCCCCGCTTTTTTGACGTGAGTTACGGACGCATCACCATCGACGGAGTGGATATCCGGGACCTGTCTCTCCACAAGCTCCATAGTCTGTTGGGATATGTGCCTCAGAAGGGGGTGCTGTTCTCAGGCACCATTGAGAGCAATCTGAAGTTTGGTGGGGCGGAGATCACCGACCAGGCCATGCGCCAGGCGGCGGCCATTGCGCAGGCTGAGGACTTTATCGACGCCAAGCCCGAGGGCTATCAGTCTCCCATTGCCCAGGGAGGCACCAACGTGTCGGGCGGCC
>CALUPF010000048.1 GCA_944322545.1 Candidatus Gastranaerophilales bacterium | reverse complement strand
AGAACGACGTTCCCCTGTCGGAACGTGTGGCACGCGCCAACAAGCTGTATGCGGAATGTGGCAAACAGGCAATTCTGGTGTCCATCCACTGCAATGCGGCAGGTAATGGGTCGGACTGGCTGTCAGCGCGAGGCTGGAGCGTATTTGTTGACCCTACCGCTTCGCAGAACAGCAAGCGGCTGGCAACCGCCCTTGCAGACGTGGCACAAGGAAAAGGCGTAAAGGTGCGCATAGAGAACAACAGTCGAAAGTATTGGATGTCAAGCCTCTATATCTGTAAACATTCCAACTGCCCAGCCGTGCTGGTGGAGAACTTCTTCCAGGACAACAAAGCAGACGTGGAATTTCTGCTGTCTGAGGAAGGCAAACAATGCGTGACGGACATCACCGTGGAGGGAATACGCAACTACCTGAACGCATGAGATAGAAATAGAAGATGATACGCAAGATACTGACAACCTACGCCGAACGGCTGGACGAATACCTGAGCCGCTTCCACCGCCGCCCCGAAGGGCTTGCCACGGTGGGGTTGATAGGCAACGCCACGGAGGAAAGCCCCAACAAGATGGTGGTGAGCCTGCTGAACGTGGAGCGCGAGACCGCCGGAGGCATCTCTGCCCCCGTGCAGCGCACGCCGGAAGGGTACGTGCGGACACAGCCGCCCCTGCTGCTCAACATCAACGTGATGCTGGCGGCGGTGTTCGACGAGCGTCAGTATGCCGAGTCGCTGTCCGTGCTGAGCGACACGCTGCGCTTCATCCAGTCCGTGCCGAAGTTCGAGGTGGAGGGTGTGGACTACACGATAGAAATCGTCAGCGTCACCACGCAAGACCTGAACAACGTATGGACGTTGCTGGGTGGGCAATACTACCCGTCGGTGGTGTGCAAGGTACGCCGCCTGACCATCGATGCCGGAGAAATCGGCACGGGTGGAACGACGGCGGACAAACCGATAATTGAGATGTAAGTTAATGAGTTCGTGAGTTGGTAAGTTCATAAGTTGAAACTTAAAAACTGAAAAGCCCAAGAACTTAAAAACTAAAAAGATATGGAAAGCTATAGTATCCTTTACCGCATCCGTGCCGTGCACGACTACTTCGACGGCAAACCGTGTCCGTCGTTGCAATGCCGCCTCACGCCGCAGGGCGAGGCATTGACGCACAGGCGCGGCTTGCTGTTCCGGCAGACGGCAGTGGGTGAATGGACACTGCTTTCCGACAACCTCCCTGCGGAGGATGACGTGCTGACGCTGGACCTGTTCCTGACCGACCCGGCTTTCATGCTCTATACGGCATGGCAGGGTTTTCAGCCCTCGGCTGCATACGGTCTGGAGCTTCCGGCAGCGGAAGAAGAAACAGGTGCGGCAACCGTTATCCGCCCCATAGACGAGAAACGGGGTATCGGCAGCGGTTTCTGCACCGTCACCCTGCGGATGACCAAGGAACTATTGGAGGCTGCAAAGGTGGGCAAGCCCATGCAGGCGGTACTCTGTTTCCGCACCCCCTCCGTACAATGGGAATACCTGTTCATCCCGCGCGGCGAGACGGACGTGCCGGTCAGCCGGCTTGTGCTGGAAGACGCGGCAGGCAAGGTAAAGTTCTCCGCCTTCAAGGAATGCGAGACATACGGACAGATCGCTCTGCGTACCGTTTCCAGGTCGCGCATCCCCATGCGCCAAAGCTACGGCTGCAAGCTGCGGCTTACGGCACAGGACGAAGGGCGTCAGAAGCGCATCCTGCTCAAACAGGTGCCGCCTCCCCAACCGGGACAGTTCGCCGATGCGGGGAAAGGCATCCTTCGGCAGGTTTGTTACTATTGAAAAACAGTGAATTGTAAAAATAAAGTTTAACGTAAAAAATCGAAAGACTATGGGCGAATACAAGACACCCGGCGTTTACATCAAAGAGAAAAACGCATTCGGTACTTCCGTAGTGGAAGCCGAAACCGCGATACCGGCTTTCATCGGTATCACAGAGAAGGCGGTCAACGGGGACGAGTCCCTACTTGGCAAGCCGTGGAAAATCACGTCGATGACGGAGTTCACAACCTATTTCGGAGGTGCGCCGCTGGCTGACTTCAAGCTAAGCGTAAGCGGCGGCAAGCTGGCTGTAACCGAACCCGCCGTGCCGTTCACGCTTTATTACCAGATGGTGATGTTCTTTGCCAACGGAGGAAGCACTTGCTACATCGTGTCGGTGGGCGACTACACGTCAAAAACTCCTATCACCGGCGACCAAGTGAAAGGGGCGTTGGGAAAACTGGAGAAGGAGCAGGAAGTGACCATGATTGTGGTGCCGGAGGCCGTCTATTCGCCCAATTACGCCAACATCCTGACCGACGTGCTCCAGCACTGCGGCAGCACGATGAAGAACCGCATCGCCATTTTCGACGTGCAGTTGAAAAATGGTGCTGGAAATGACATCGAAAAACCAGTTGAAAAATTCCGTGATGTGGTGGGCAGCAACTATATGTCCTTCGGTGCGGCATACTACCCGTGGCTGAACACGTCCGTGCTTTCCGAAAACGATGTGAACCCGTCCTCCGTGGCATTGTGGGATTACGACGGGGAGGCTCCCGACCTTACGGCAATTTTAGGCGAAGGCTCCAAATTGCTGGCATATTTCAACACCGCCTTTGCCGACATCAAGGCAAAGAAAGCGGCAGCGGATGCGGATGCTACCAACAGCGACCTTGCCCAACAGCTTGTCGCAGCTGAAACCGACCTGCACAACGCCATGCTCCAGAACTGTCCGGCATACAAGTCCGCCATCAAGTTGATAAAGGACAAGCTGAACCTGCTCCCGCCGTCGGCATCCATGGCAGGCATCTATACCGCCGTGGACAACAACCGTGGCGTGTGGAAGGCTCCTGCCAACGTCACCGTCAGCTACGTCACCTCGCCTACAGAAGTCATCAACGACTATCTTCAGGAAGACCTGAACATGCCGATGAACGGCAAGGCGGTGAACGCCATCCGTCCGTTCCCCGGTGAGGGCATCAAGGTATGGGGCGCACGCACCTTGGACGGCAACTCGCAGGACTGGCGTTACGTCAATGTGCGCCGCACGATGCTCTTCCTCGAAACATCGGTGAAGAACGCCGCCCGTGCCTACGTGTTCGAGCCGAACGACGCAAGCACTTGGATTAACATGAAGTGCATGATAGAGAACTTCCTGCGCAGCGTGTGGAAACGTGGAGGCCTTGCAGGGGCTACTCCTGAAGACGCTTTCGAGGTACACGTGGGCCTTGGCGACACCATGACGAGCGACGACATACTGGAAGGCATCCTGCGCATCACCGTGCTGGTGGCAATCAGCCGCCCGGCGGAGTTCATCGAAATCACATTCCAGCAGCAGATGCAGAAAAGCTAAGAACAATTGACAATGGACAATTGAGAATTAAGAATTTAAGTAGTAACAATTAAAAACTAAGATAATATGGCAGATAATGGAGCAGCACAGAGTGCAAGCACACAGGCGTGGCCGTTGCCAAGTTTTTATTTCAAGGTGAGCATATCCAACGTGGGCGACATCTCATGTAGCGAGGTGTCCGGTCTGGAAACTGAGTATGAAGAAATTACCTACCGTGCAGGTGACAGCCCCGTATTCACCAAACTGAAAATGCCCGGACTGAGAAAGGCAGGCGATCTGACCATCAAGAAAGGCATCTTCAAGGACGACAAGGCCTTATGGGACTGGGTGAACAAAGTGAAGCTGAACACCATCCAGCGTGAGGTAGTGACCGTCAGCCTGCTGGACGAGTCCGGCAGCCCCGTGAAAACATGGGAAGCGGTAAACGCATGGCCCAAGAAACTCACGGTGGAAGGTTTCAAGGCAGACGGCAACACCACGTCTATTGAAACTTTGGTCATCGCGCATGAAGGTGTCAATGTGAAATAAAAAGGTTTGAGGTATGGCTGGTAATACGACATCCGAATGGAATCCGCCCGTAGAGTTCTACTTTCTGGTAGAGTTCCAAAGCATGAGCGGGCAGAGGTTCCATGCCTCCTTTTCCGAAGTCAATGGCATCGGCTGGCATTTTTCGACGGAAGCCAAAACGACCGATTCTAACGAAAAGCTACAGATGCCAACAGGAGTATCATATCCCAGTCTCACATTGAAACGTGCCTTGGATACATCGGGGGACGACTTCTACAACTGGATACAGAACTGCTTGAAAATGGTATTCCTGAGCGGAAATGCAGGGGCGGCAAAGAAAAGGGCCTGCGATGTTGTCATAAAGCTTTTGAACAAAGACGGTCAGCCATTGGCGGCATGGTCGTGCAACCACGCCTATCCGGTCAAGTACGAAGTGAATGGATTGGACGCAGGGCGCAGCGGCTTGGCCATGGAGACCATAGAACTGGTGTATAACCGTCTGGAACGCATAAGATAAAGCCTATGCCGATAGTCATCAAGGAAATGCACGTCCGCACCGTGGTGGAGCGACGCATCGTCACGGAGGCGGAACTGCCGGAGGAAATCCTCCGCAGGATAGAAGACCGCGTAGTGGAAAGGCTGTCCGCCCGTGAAAGCGG
>CALUPF010000047.1 GCA_944322545.1 Candidatus Gastranaerophilales bacterium | reverse complement strand
TTCTGTAATTCTCCGCATAAGTTAGTATTATTTGTTACTTTGTTTTTAATTGAATAGTCATATGGACTTATCGCCTTTAACATTTCCCAATAATTCATCTATTCCTCCTCTCCACAGAGTTCAGCGAGTGAGTTATAATCATAAATAGGCTCATATGGCTTGAACTCTGAGAACGGTTTTCCGTCCTCTAAAACAGCAACTTTAATACGCCCATCTTTATAATCTCTATGAGTGTGTAAATAGTATCCTGTCTGCCCAGTCTTTTTATTTCTTAATCTCATTCTGCCTCCTTAACTCCAGCAAGTTCTTCTAGGTGCTTTCTGAGTTTATACCATTTCATCATCTCGTTGAGGTATTTCTTTGTGCTGTCCGTATCCGTCATATGGTGGAACATACCTCGCCAGTATTCCTCCCTCTCGCAAACGTCGTGATAACCTTTAACTTCAATTTTCATCTTGAATCTCCTCAATGAATCCGTTGTCAAGTAAGAACGCGTCTCTGTCGCTAATCATTGGTAGTCCCCAGGGCTATGCAATGAGATATTCATAATCTCGCCTACTTTATGAGTTATTCCATACATTTTCCATTCCTTAATCACTATAGCCTTCATTATTCCTCCTCTACACCAAATATAGTGAGCCATTCATTCTTATGCAACTCGATAGACTTTTGTGCGTCTTTCCTCGTGGCGAAGTATGGTAGACCGAAGATACCGTTATCAAGCATGCTACAGGATATACTAATCATGAGAGAGTTCAAGTTGGTATCATAATACACATACCAATTATCTCCGCTTTTTACGAACTTGCTTGTCGCATCTCCTCTTACAATGGCTAGTGCATTGAGATATTCTACAACTTGCTCGGCTTCTTCTTTGGTCTGGAAGCAGTTGCCAATCTCGAACCTGCCGTTATCAAAGTAATCATCGGTCCAGGTAGTGCCATATACATAACCATCGCTGTTTACATAACAATATACCTGGTGCATCTCTGGCTTCCAGCGAGTCGATTCTTTAATTTCATCGAACCAGTCAGTCAGGATGTTTGGGAACTTGTCTATCGTAGACCAGCTGTAAGCAGGAACATTGTCGCTCTCGTGAATAAGATTCCCCATATCGCTAAGGTAAAAAGTCTCTCCTGCTTTGAATGTTGGTAGGTCTTTTAGTAGTTTGTATCGTTTCATTGTTTCTCCTCTACAACTAATTTTCTTTATAAGTTTTTAAAATAAAGTTCTCTATATAGTCAATATCTGGAACTCTGTTATAGATATCTGGAGAATATTCCTTACAGAATTTTTCTGCTTTTAGAAGTTTCTGATTCATTTGTTCCATATAGAAGAAACATTGCGGAATGTTCAATTCTTCTCTTGGAGTTCCCTTTATTTGTTTGATAAATTCATAATAAGGGCAGCTTTTGAGAGAACATTTAAATGTATCTGTTAAAAGATACTGTTCACATTGCCACATTACTCTTAGAAAAGAAATGATAAATTTTGATGTTCTAATCTGACCTTTTTCACCAATATCATCGTAGTCTAATGCTTTCTTATATTGATTATGAGCATATCCTCTGGAAGCATTGATGAAGTTTTTTGTATCCATAAACTTTTTCCAGTTTTCTCTCATTTCTTGATGTTCTGGAGAAGTTTGAATAACTTTATCAGAGAAGAACACTTCTAAAATTGTTGCATTCCCCTTAGTAGCAAGTTTACAAAAATTCCTTAGTTCATATGAAGTATTATCTTCATCTCCTTCTATCCATGAAGTATTTTTTGGGTTTCTAAAAGGTGACAAAGCTTCTATTTCTGGGATTACATAAATTCCTCTATAATCCCAATCAGAATTTTCGTTGAAAGTTTCGTGTAACCTACTACCAACAACAACTTTTGCTAAAATTTTTTCATTCATCTAGAAATTGTTCCCTTAGAGACTGAATTGTGTATTCATCTAACCATTTTGATACTCTGTTAATTACTTCTTCTGCTCCTTCTTTATATCCGATATCATATGCTTTTTCTGATTCTTCTTCCATATATCTCCTTTTTTTAATTTACAAAAAAATTATATACTTTTTATATAAAAAAGTAAATACTAAATCTCAAGTTCAAGAAAAGAATTATCACCAATGTTTTCACCGTCTGTATACGTTGAATGAGTATCACAAAAATAGAGAATATCTTTCTTGTTTTCTCTTTTTATTGTATGAGAAACTATTGTTTTGACTGGAGTGTGACCAACAACTTGATTTATATATGGAGCAGGATTTGAAATTAGTTCTTTATAATCTGTCCATATTGGAGACGGTGAACTGAATCCTCCTCGATATCCACCAACAGAATTTAAAGCTTTGAATAATCTATTATATTTGATATCGTTGTTTCTTTCAGATAAACTCAAATTTAGCTCAGCACTTATTCTATAAGAATATTTCATCTCTTTAAACTGCTCATCTAATAGACGAATATCTTTTAACCATGAATTATGAACTCCAGCATGAGTGAATAACCAGTCTTTATAAGAATATGCTATCTGAAATAAATTTTCATTTTTATCAAACAAATCTTTGCATATTATATGGGTGATAGAGTTATATCCTGAACATATAAAGTCTCGACCAAACCATTCTGATAAATCGTGATTTCCTAATAAAAGAATACATTGATTTGGATATTTATTTTTGAATTCTATTAAATGTTCTAGAAGTTCTCTAGATGCTTCAGGAGATGCATTCCAGTCATCACAATAATCACCTAAAAAAATAATTTTATCGAATTTTTCAGTTTCAAACTTGTTTATTGCTCTTAACAAAATATCATATTTTGTATGCAAATCACCGCAAACTAAAAAACGTTTTTTCATTTGTCTTCATTTTCTACTAAATAGAGATTTCCTATCATCGCTAAATCATTAATCATCATTGATTTAGCCATTTTCAAAAGAGCAACATAAGTATTTAAATTTTCAGTTGATTTTCCTTCTTTCTCTCTTTTTTCAATAGTATTTTTGCCTTGAATAATCATTCTATTTATCGTATCTATGCAAAGCATTCCACCTTTATAATAAGGATTTTTCTCTTCTGAATTTTCTTGGAATAGAAAATCATATAATGTTTCAGGAGATTCTATTGTCCATTTCTTTCCATTACAGTCAATAGCATTTTCTTTTGGATTTTCTCTTCCTTCATAAATCCACCATTCAATCCAGTCATCTTCATCATCAAGCAAATTTTTTAGAAATTTTAACTCAAATTCACATGGATAAAAAAATCCAGTAAATTCTCTATCGTTGCAAAAATTTTGAAGAGCTTTTTCTAAAGTTTCAGAATTTTCACATAAATCAATTATATGATTTATATATTTTGTAAATTGTTCTTTAGATAAAACTTTTTTCATATTTCTCCTGTGGTATCCCCAGTTGGACTCGAACCAACAAACCTTTTCTTTAGAAGAGAAATGCTCTATCCAATTGAGCTATGGGGACACATAACTTAATACTTAGAATGCGGAACTTTAAGATATTTAAATCTTATTTTGTATTAAGTTATATTTTTATTTTAAACTAATATCTGAAAAAAGTAAATACTATTAAATAATAATTTGAGAATATCTTTCACTATTCACTGTTTCATTCATTAAATCAATTGGAGTTTTATTTTCAAAAGCTAATTTAAATGAAGATTGATTTGAACCGCTAATTAGCGAAACATTTTTATCAAACTTAGTAGCTGCAGTTTGAATATTTCTCGCTGCAACATTCCAAAACACAACTGTAGGAAGCTCAAATCCTTTTTCATTCCATTTCTTTCTTGCATTTTCAAAAATTGTGTCGTTTGCATTTTCAACACAGCAGTCAAACTCCATATCTGAGATGATATAAATGATTTTAGGAATTTCTTCTTTGTTTGAGTTTTCAGCAGATTTTAACAAAAGATTAAACACTTTTTCTAAGTTCGTATTCATTCCCCAGTCTGCTGTTTCAATATTTCTTAGTTTTTGTTCAAGAGTATCACCTAAAACTTCTACTAATTCTGGGTGTTCACTAAATGTAATAAATTTATTTGCAAATTGTCCTTTATTTCTCTCAGCAAAGTAGAGAGCTAAAGATGTGCAAATTTTCATAGGTCTACCGCTCATAGAGCCAGAAACATCAGCAACAACAATTGCATTCAAATCTTCTGGAACAAAATTTTCTAATGATTCCCAAATTACATTTGATGCTTTTGCATCTTTTTTAATTGTGTCAAATACTTCTTCAGTAGTCAAAGTTGAAGTATTTAGTTTTGCTTTTCCTTCATGAACATTTTCTAAATAAGATTTAAATCTGTCTTCATCATGACGATTAAATGCAGAAATGTGTTTTCTGAAAGCTTGGCTTGGTAGTTTATCATATTCAATCTCATGCCATTTATTCTTTGACATGTCTTGTTCAAGTAGATGAATCTTTTTACGAAGTTTAGAAAGAATTTTCCTATATTGTTTAGGAGTCATTCCAAGTCTATCAATCAATATAGAAGCATTTTCTCTTGTAATTTTTGAACTAGCATTTTCAGAAGGCAACCATTTAGCAAGAAGAGATGGAGTTTCTGACATTAAATCTTTGTTTAATTGAAGAGAAATAATTTCTATTACCTTGTCTGAGTAAACATTAATATGCTTTCTATCACAAATCATGTCATCCCAGCGACCATATTCTGGAATGTATTTTAGAATTTTTTCATATGTAGACGTATCTAAGTCTATTAGGTGATTTAGACATTTTCTAAAGATTTCTCTTTCACCTTGTCCGCCTCTAATATCACGAATCCAGAATAAAATTCTTATTGCTGTTTGTTTGTCTTCAAAAAATGCTTTTTCAAATAGTTTAACAGCATCTTGAGTGTTTTCTCTCATTGAAGCTGCTAATGCAAAAAAATCCAGACAATGACTAAAGCTACTTTTGTTTGTAACTGAACCATTCTCTGTATAAATTTTCCCAGTTTCTTTTTGTAGTTCTTCTAAGAAACTCATATTACCTCCATTGTTCATTTATAGTTTTGTCCATTTATAGAACTACCTAGACACGATGATACATTTGCAATGTATATACTAAACAACACTTAGCATGAATTTATTGCTGTGAGTGTCTGCCCTATAAATGAACCTAGGCACAATTTATTAGGTTGGAATCGAACCAACGATAAATGTTTTTCAAGACATTTGCTATACCACTTAGCTACAAAATATAATTTGCTGTGTGTGCCTGTTTTTAATGTTCTTATTTATATTTTGATTATATATATTTTCTAAAAATTTGTAAATACTATTTCAAGCAAATTGAAATCATGCAAATTAACCAGATCAGAATGCAAAGAACAAAATAAATCAAAAAGTTTTTATGTCCTTTATTCTTCATCTTCTTTATTTATTTTAAATTGTTTTACATTAACTAAATCTTTTTTTGTTTTTTCTAGTTCATAAATTGAATCAAATTTCTTTTCCCATCTGTCAATATCACTAGGAGTTGAAAGAATAAATGGAATATAATAATTTTTTCCTTCATCTCTTAATCTAAGATACGCAGCAAATGTATGAGAACCATCTCTAATTTTAACTTTCTCATTTTCATCGATTGTAATCAAAACAACACCACTTTTCTTTTCTTTTTCTATTTGTTGTTTAATTTCTTCAACCCTATTTTCGTCTTCAGCATTATCATCAATTGTCGAAACCAATATATCACCTGACACTAAATCAAATCTTTTTCCAGAGATTTCTTTTCCAAGAACTTTATGAGTTCCTTCTTTTAGTTCAAGAGCAATGTCTGAAAATGATCGAAATTTTTTATCAATTTCTTTTCCTTTGTCAGTAATCAAAGCTGAAGAACCGAAAGAACCACCTTTTGATGTGAATTTTCCTTCACTATCATGATATGGATTGCCTCTGTTCACCTTATTCAGAATAGCAGATAGTCTTTGACTTCTAAAATAAGATTTAGCAGAAAGATTGTTTCTTAAATAATCAATTATCTTTAAACTATTTTTACTAGTTTTATCATTTTCTACTTTTAAGATTAACTGGTAAGAACCGTCTTCATTCTTAGAAATACTATTACCATTAGGGGAAACAAATTTTGACCCACTTGGAAGAATCAGCTCGTTTTGGCCTTTAATCAATCGTAGATTTCTTTTATCTTCTACTGTTAGATTTCCACCATTATATTTATCAGCAGATTTTTGAACATCTCTTACAAATGGATTATAAGTAGAAATTACCTTTGTTCCAGCAGGAATTGTGATTCTTAATAAATCATCTCCCATATTAACACCACTAGGCATTTTCTTTGCAATTGACCTTGCAGCTGTAACACTTGTAATTCCGTTTTGAGTATACTCACCTTTGTTTTTTATTTGATTTTCTATTACTTTAGCATTTGCAACTCTTCTTGTAACAGTAATATCTTTATTTAAGACAAAACCTTTGTTTTTGATGATATTGTCTAACTTGTCAAGGTCTTTAAAACTTTCTTGATATACATTTGCTAATGTGTCTGTAGTTGTCGGTTTATCATTAGGAGATATGCTCCAAGTCAATCTAGGAATTTCTAGAACTTCATCAAATCTTTTTGAATCTGATTTTTGCTTTTCTCTTAATTTTACTATAGAAATTTTCGACAATTTATCTTCGTCTATTGTCCACATTTTTTGGTCGTCTTTGATACTATCATACCGACCTTCTTCATAGTTTTTTATATAATTTTCATACTCAGAATATTTCAAAGTTTTTGAAATATCGTCTCTTTCTTTCTGTATTTTAGAAATATGAGATTTAAGATTTTCAATTTCTTTTTCGTCAGATAATCCACCTTTTCGAAGAATAGAAGATTCAAGACGAATTTCTTCATTTAATGAATCATACTTTTTCTTATCTTTTATTTTTTGCTCAATAAATTCTTTGTTGTCTTTCCATGTGACAATTTGAGAATCATCTTCTGGAAACAAAATATTCTCTGTTTCTGTTATTTCACCGTTAGAATCTGCTTTGATTGCTTGATTTAATTCACTAGATGCACCATATCTCATGCTCTTAGTATAACTAGCAATTGCATCTAATTCATCATCTGTAAAATTGTCTTCTGAAGAATAGTTGATTATATTTTCATGTTCTGCTTTAGTGAGATATTTATCTGCAGAATATTGAGTGGCACTTTTCGAAGTATGTCCGTTAGCTGGTTTTCCAACACCTCGTCCCTGACCTGGGTTGAAATTCCCTGAACCGGGACCACCATTAGTCACTAATTCTTTCTTTTTGTTGTATTCATCAATTAATTTTAAAATTTTATTATAGTCTTCAAACTCATAATCAATGTCATGTTCCCAGAATTCTGCAAATGAAAGAATACCTCCGTCCAAATATTCTTTTTCATCTTTATGTTTAAGCCATTCTTTGAGATATTCTTTATAAGCTTTTACATCATAACGATAATCGAGATTTTCTTTTTGTGAGTTCAAAATCTTATTTAACTTATTATTTTCAGAATCTATGCTGATATTATATTTGACTGAATTTTCTGTTTTATTCTTTTTAATATAATTAATAACCTTAGAAACATCTTCTAAGTTTTTTCCATTAGCGATTCCAAAAGAAATTAAATCAGCTAATTGTTCAGCTGCTAAGTGATTTTTATTTGCACCTGTATAAGCTTTTGAATTTACACCAGTTTTATCTAAAATTTCTTTACTCCACAACACACAATCTTGAGATTTTCTCTTAGTTGAATCTTGAACTACATGAATAAATTCATGTAAAATTCCTCTATTTTTGATATCAGTTGATAATTCAAGTGTTCCATTTGTCTTTGACGGTTTTTCTCCCTTTAACATAACATCAAAAGAACCAGCTGTTTCAGCTTCAGAACTATAAAACTTAATTTCTTTTAATTTAGACAATGATTCTTTACCAAAAACTGCTTTACAGAATTCAACTGAAGCAACTATTCCAGATGCTTGTTTTTTTAATGCATCAAATTCTATGTTTTCATAGTCTTCATGCTTTTTTATTGATGGATTATCAATATCTGACTTAATTCCGTTTGAAGACAAATAATCTTTTAGTTCTTTTGTTGAACTAATTTCTGGAACTTTATTAATGTTTTTTCTAGATAAATCTGTCAGATACCAATCTCTTGGATTATCTGTAACTTCAGCATCTTTTCCGCTTGTATTTTTAAATGATGAAGGGCTAAAAGTAAATTTTCCTTCACTGTCGTGATAAGGATTACCTGAAGTTTTATTTAAAACTTTTTCTAATCTTTCTATTCTATTCATTTTACCCATTAATAATTAATTGATAATCACAATGACAATTACAATGAACTACTCCACTTTCTATTGTTTCGTAGTTGCATGTAAATGTTGTAGTCTTTCCATCATTTTCAACTTGGATAGTGTCACCAAGTTCTAGAAATGGGTCAGAAAATGGAATATCACCTTTATCTATAAGAGCTTTGCAAACTGGACATGGGTCACCAGTAGAGCTTACAAGCCTTTTATATGCTTTATCTAGCATATTTGTTTTACGAAGAAGTTCATAATCAGCTACATATTGAGATGATGTAATTGAACGAGCCATTTCATTTCCGACTAAGATATTTGCTCTTGTTCTAGACAAATCAACATATTCTTTTCTAATAGCTCTTTGAATTTCTTCTCTAGAAAATCCTTCTTCAATCTTTTTTCTTACTGAATCATAGAGCTTTTGATTGTCTTTAATAAAGTTTTCATTATTTAGTTTTGATTTTACTTGTTTCTCAGTAGGCTTTGACTTAAACCATTTATCTTCGCCTTGTTTGAATTGCTCGATATATTCTTTTGCAAATAAATTTCTTAATATTTTATTTTCAGCTTTATTTACTGAGTCTAGAATTGTCTTATAAATTGTATTAGTATGAGATTTAGCTGCTTTTTCTGAAACTTGTTCAATGTAGTCTTTTACTTTTTTAGTTCCAAGAAGATTTACTTCAGCTTTTTTAATTTCTTCATTTTTTTCTTGAATTTCTTCTTCAGTTAAATCTGGATTATCTTCTTTTGAGATTTTTATGCTATTCTTATCTTCAATAATTCTTTCTTTTCCAACTAATGGAAGAATCAAAAACCAATATTTTCTAAGAGCATTTTTGATTTTATTGTAGATTGTGTCTTCTTGCTCTTCTGTTCTAATATCTTCATAATCAAAAGCATTTACAGAAAGTTTTGAGCTTGATTCTCTAATAGCTTGAAGTTGAATTGTTCTGATTTCTTTTAAAAGATTATTTTTTGCTTGATTAATTTTATTTTCTATTGATTTTCCGTATTCATCAAGCTCACCTTGTTCATTTATATGAAGTTTTAAAGCTTTCATATAGTAGTTATCTGAGTTTGTGTGATTATGCATTTCAGAATCTTGATTTTCTATATGAATTTTCTGAAGAGTTTTTTCTGAACCATCATTTTCTTCTTGAATTTCTTCTGTTGGTTCTTCTTCAGTTGGTTGATTTTCTGGATTATCAATATCTTCTTGCTCATCTTCAATATCTTGAGCATCTTCTGCATCAAGTTCAAGGTCTGTAAACGAAATATCACCATACATAAAGTCTTCTGCTGATTCTTTCGTATATCCTGAATAAACTATTTCTGTAATATCATCAAACAGTTTTTTCTGAGTATCAAATTGTTCTTGAGTTTCTTGAGCATCATACAATGGTTTAATTACCATTTTGACTTGATTCTGCTTATAAAGTTCTGGATATTTTACTCTATAATCAAAATTAAATGCAGAAACAACTCTTTTAGCGACAGGAGCAATAGCTCTTTTAATGAATTTTCTATCTTGAACTTTTGATGTATCGCGTGTAACTCCTGATTCCTCAATTCCAAGGACTGTCTTAGACGTTCCTGTTACTGCGAAGATTGTTTGACGTGAAAGGTCAGTTAAAGTAGGAAGTGCAGCTTGGTCAAGACTTTGAGAAATTGATGTATATGTAAGATTTCCAGTTCCATCTGTAACTATTGCTTTTCCTGGTTCATGTGAGTTAATCCTGCTAATGAGATTATCATATTCTTCATCATTTAGAACTTCAGTAGTGCTCAAAATACCAGGAGTATTCATATTATTGATGAGAGCATTTTGAGCAAATTCAGTTCCCTTATTGATTGTGTATTGATAGTCTTTTGCAGCATCATAAATAGAATAAGGAACTTCTGGGTCTCTTGGGTGAGGATTAATAACTCTAATTATCTGGTCTGCAGAATATTCTCTTTTATGAGTAGAATCAATTTGCTCTTTATATCCAACAATTTTACCGTTTTTTGTAAGAATTGTCATTTTTGAAGCGTTTAAAATATCAATTCTTGTTGGAAGACCAATGTGTTCAATTTCTCCATTTTTATCGTATACAACTCTTCTTAGAATAAAGAAATACATTTGGCCATAATTATCATAGTCTGAGATTGCTCTTTTCCAGAACTCATATTCAGGAATTTCTTTTGATTCTTCAATTAGCTGGAGATATGGGTGATAAAGATTTTCTCCTTTTTTAGATTCTGTAATAATATTTTCTTCACAGAATTCACCAAATGCATCACTTCTAGCATTGAGAGCTGCAAACATCCAGCCATTTACTGTCATTTCTGGATTATACTTTTGGTCTAGTTCTATGTCTTGCCTAGTTTTAAAATTTCCTCTACGCAAAAAATCTGTAGCAATCGAGTTTTTGTTTACATTTTCTATGTTATTCTTATTAGGTGTTCTTCTAAAGACACTCGTAATCTTTTTGAACGGATTCATATGATATATATTACCATTTTATTCTTTAATGGTAATCATCGTGAATCTTTACAGAAATCTGAATTGTTCCTTTGAATCTTCCTTCTACATCAGCATCTTCATATGAGCCTAAGTTAGAAGTAGAAAGTTCATATAATTCAAAATTATCTAATTCAGCACATGTTAGTCGATTAAGAATAGTCTCTATTCGAAAAATCTCTTCATCTACATTTTGAGCTTTAACATCTCTATAATTCAAGACAAATTGATATTCTTTAATTTTTTGTTTTGTTTTTAAATCTCTATTCACATAAGAACCAACTAGAGTCATCCAATATACTTGACCAACTTCATCTGGAACTCTCATATAGAAAAAATCTTTTCCGAACTCAAGATTAAGAAGTTTACATAAAAACTCAGAAAATTCTTTTCCAATTGTATTCATATACATATTCTAACAAACTAGATTGTCGGAACAGTTTTAATCCAAAGTTGTTTTTTAAGTTCTCCAGATTTTCTCAATCCATTAGAAATATTTATCATTTTTAAAAGTCGTTCTACTTCATCTGGTTCATTAAATTTATCTAATACTTTGAATTTATATTCACCATCTGTAGACAAATATTTCATTATTGTAACGTTATTATCAAACATTTTAGAATGAGTTGAAGTCATATTTCTGTTTTCGATTTTCTTTTATCTTATATCCCAAGTTTTCAAGAAGATATTCAACATCATTTATATTGCTTCCACCAGTATAATCTTCTAAACTTTTTACTGTTCTTCTATAAACAAACGGATGTTCATCTCTTAAATCTTCAATGTGAAAATACCAAAGTTGATTATCTTTCGAAGCAAATACAGAACGAAAATTATATCCATAAACATATTTTTCTACTTTACAACCAAGTTTTTCAACTGCATGTTTAAAGTTCAAAGTTTTCATAAATCCTCCATTTCAATTTTGCTTTGAATTCCTAGTTCTTCATTCTCATAAATAGAATATTTTTTATCTAGTAATTTGAATTCTTGAACTAGATAATCTCCATCCCATCTTGCATCAATGCATTTTCCATTCTTCTTGATTGTGTCAAAAATCTTCCAGTATTCTTTGTTTTCATCTCCTGGAATGTAATAAATAATGTTTTTCATGTAAGCTCCTTTGCTTTTATTTATATTTTTATTTTATAATAGATTTATCAAAAAGTAAATACTTTTTAATAAACTTTTTTCAATTTTGAGTAAATTCTTAACTTTTCATTAAATGGCATTTTTATAAGAGAAATTTCTTTTTCTCTTAAAGTAGAACCTTCTACAAAAGGAAGCAATACGTCATTCAATTCTTTTAGAATTTTTTGCTGCTTTTCAAATTCTTCTTTGCTTAGATTGTCAGATTCAAAAAGTTCATAGATAGTCTTCATTTTATTCTCCAGTTATTTATATTATAAAACTTTTCATCAAAAAAGTAAATACTATTCATAGATTCCAGAATCAACTATCCATTCTTTTTCTGTTCTATATCCAGAAAACTTCATCATATCGTCAACAGCAATAATTTTATTTATTGGAATTTCTTCTACTATAACATTCTCTATGTTTCCTCGAGCAAAGTTAACTGCAGACATCATAGAATCTGTGTAACTAACAAATTGTTTCGGTTTATTATCAAATTTCTTTGGTTCTCCTCTAAATAGCTTCTTAGAAGTAATTCCTGATTCGTAGAGAATTGTTTGAATATAAGCTTTATATAAATTAAATGCTTCTGAATCTTTTTCTAGAATAATTCCTGGTGTATCTAGAAACAATCCATCTTTTCCTCTTGGACCTAAATTTGTTGACCAATCATAGAAGAGATTTTTAATCTTATAAAAATCATTTTCTGTTAAGTTATTTTTACATAGAGTTTTAAAATTATTTTCTATCTCATCTTGAGAATACGCAATTCTCTTTGTCATTCTGTCATATTCACCAGAATTCCACTCTATATCTTTTTGTTTTTCAACTAAATCAACTATATTTTTATAGTTTTCAGCACCTTTTTTTGTTGCTGTTTCAAAACCATTATCTCCAGCACCATTTAACCAAAAATCAGAATATTTTTCTTTATAAGAATCAATTATTTTAGAAGGTGAATTGTTTGGCTTTCCTTTTCCACGTCCTTGTCCTGGATTATGATTCCCACTTCCAGGTCCACCATTCCATATAAAATAAAGCTCTTCAAGATTAATATTCATAAGTAAATTTTATCAAATGGAGTATAATTGAAATACTAATTAATAAGGAGTTGTGATGAAAACACCGTCTATTATTTTATTCAATAAGCCGTCAGAAACTGAGAAATTCGATAAAGAAAAATTCTTGAATAGCTTAAGACAATTTGGTGAATTTGATTCTAAAATAGTAGATGAAGGTTTAAAAGAGCTATCTCAATTTCCTGAGTTGCATTATTCTCGTTTAATTGAACTTGGAATTAAATCATTTAAAAATAATGAAGACGCTAAAAAATATTTTGAGAGATATCAAATTGAAGAATCAGAATCATTTGAACGTCTCCGCAGGATAACGGGATATCTTGTCGGGTCTCTTGATAGATGGAACGATGGCAAGAGAGCTGAAGAAGCAGCTCGTGTAAAGCACACTATTTCTGAAAAACAAAAAATTGAAGAGTTAAAGAAAAACGAAAAAGCTTATTACGGAAAAATCTAATGATTATTTATCAGAATTTCTCTGTTCACCATAATTGCTTCTAATAAACATGAATTTCCGAGGCTAAAAGCACCTCCAGTTGATGTAGTTGGACCTCCGCCATACCAAATGCCATTGTTTGTTGAATCTGTTCTTACCCATGCAGTATAATATTTTATGTCACCAGGTTCAAGAACTCTAATAATTTCAGATTCTTGATGAATATACAAATCACCATTAGCGACTAAACAAGATGTTAAATATCTTGGTGTTCCGCTTAAACTCCAATCAAATTCTGCAATCCCACTATGACTCCATGAGCCGTTTGGATTTTTACAAGTTCCAGTAATATGATGAATTTTTATTGTCCACCGTTCATTGTTCGGAACTTGAATAAAA
Source organism: Candidatus Gastranaerophilales bacterium (assembly GCA_944322545.1). Lineage (GTDB taxonomy): Bacteria > Cyanobacteriota > Vampirovibrionia > Gastranaerophilales > Gastranaerophilaceae > Limenecus. Next base: position 78,717 of record CALUPF010000047.1, on the reverse strand, counting down.
AGAGCATGTTTATTTGTAGTTTTAGCCATGGGACCATACTGAGTCCAGTTTCCACCACTCCATATAGTTTTTGCAGTTCCTGACCAATCTAATTGTTGTGAGTTTTGAGCAGCACAGATAATGTTTCCATTTTTAATATCATCAAGACCATATTGAGATAAGTAAATCTTATTATTCTGAAAATCTTTTACTTTAATAGCCATAAATAAATTATACCAAGAAATAGAGGAATATTTAACTCCTCTATCATTTAATACCAATTATGAGATATCCAAAAATTATATGCTAATTCCCATGATTTATATCGAGATTTTACATACGAATCCATCCAATTTAGTGCAACTACAGGATTATTCCAGTTATTTCCTATTTTGTTACAAGGAAGTGCTTGAGCTAGACTGCATGCACCAGAACTTTTATTAATTGCATTTGGATTCCAAGAACTCTCTCTTCCAACTATATAATCAACATATTTATAATCTGTCTCAGAAATATTTGTTTGAGAAAGCCATTGTCTTTTTATCTCAGAACTAATCCATTTATCTGAAAGAGTGGTGGAAACTGCATCTCCCCTTGAAGTATTAACTCTACTTTCTTCAAGTTTTACTTCCACCACTTTATCTTCAGATTTCTCAGAAATATTTTCTATTGATTGTTCTGAGGTTGTTCTTTTAAAGCTGATGCTTCAAGCTTTAGATTTTCAGCTTTAAGACTTGCATTTTCACGAACTAGATTCATTTGAGAACAATTCATGTTGTAACTCAAAATATATCCACTAGCAAAAGTAATAATTGCTGTAACTAGAATTGCAATAATCATATTTTTACGATTATCTTTCTTTGCAGATTCAAGTTTATATTGTAAAAGTTCGTTTGATTCATGTTGAATCGAATTTGTTTTTGGTTTGTTATTCATTTTGCTCCTTTGCTTTTTAGAATTTGCTTAACCAATTTTTATTTGGTTATGGTTAGATTATAATACATTTTTGATAAAAAGTAAATACTTTTTTGCAATTTCGTCAAAAATTACGTTTAAGATATCTAGAGTGAATTCTGAGAATTTTTTCTTTTAGATAATATTTTATATAACTTTAATGTAAAAGTTCATCTCGTGTCATCTGGTGACTTCATGCAATACTTACAATTTTTATTTATAATATTTCTTCTTTCATGCCAATAAATATGATTCCTTTTCTTTGAATTTTCTGACATCTTCTTTTTAGATTCATTTTTCTTAATTTGTTTTATTTTTTCTTGTTCTTCTTGAGTCAAATATTTTGCCATTCTTTCTGTAAGTTTTAATTTTTCGTTAAATGGCAAATTTCTAACTCTATCTTCGTAAGTTTTACTCAATGAATTTTTGATTTTTATTATTTGACTTTCTGACAAAACAGAACCAAATCTTGGGTGTTTCGTTTTATCTTTAAGTCTCTCTTTAGTTATATTTGATAATATTTCTTTTGTTTCTTTATTGTGTTTCCCATGTGAATGACCAGTCATAAGATTATATCCATTTGGAACTAATGTGTCACAAGATTCAATAAAATAATTTTCTCCGAAATCAATGTCTTCTTTTGAATAACACCAACCTAAAATAATAACATCAAAGTTTTCTTTTCCATATTTTTCGATTGCAGCTTTAATATATTTTCCAGAACCATAATATCTTTTATCAAAATATTTTTTTGAATGTTGACCTATGTATCTTTTCCCGTTTATCAAATTTACAGTTTCGTAAACATAACCATATGCTTTATCGTTTCTTGCTTTATTTTCATCTAAGATTTGATAATCTTCTGGTATGAAAGTTCCGCTTTTAGATAAAATCATTTATCACTCCTAAATCTGACAAATACAGGATGTCTTAATGATTTTTCTCCATTTTTGTTTTCAGATTCATCTAAAAATTCTACTTCACAAATTTTATTCAAATATTTCTCTCTATTATTCCAAATTTCAACTCGTTGTTGTTTTGAAAATCCTGTTCCAACTTTAACTGAATTATTTTTATATTCTACGATTAATGAACCGAGCATATTCTTGTTTTTGTGTTCATTAAAACCAATTATTTTTAAATCTTCTTCTTTTTTCGGCTTTAACTTGACGAAATCAGATGAACGTTTTTTCTGATATACTGATGAAGAATATCTTAAAACTAATCCTTCCCATCCATCTTTTTTTGCTTTCTTTAGTAATTCAAAAGCTTTTTCTTTTCCAGTTCCTTGATAAACAAAAGGAACCATTTTAATATTTTTTAATTTACTGTTTAAGAAGATATTTTCTAATGTGCAAATTGTGTTTGAATACGGTGTAATAAAATTTTCTGAATCCCATTCATCAAGAGTTTGATAATCAAAAATCCAGTGAGAAATTTTCTTATTTTCTCTTTTAGAGTTCAGTTCACCTATTGAAAGACGATAAAGTTCTTTTCTATCTTTTGATTCATCTTCATTTGAGTATAGAGCTTCTCCAAAGTATACTCCATCTGGAAGTTCTTTATATTGTTCTGTTAAATCTGTTAAACCATCAACTTGTTTTCCTTGTCTAGTAAAGAATGTGATTGATTTTCCTCTTTTAAAGCAAGTGAGATTAACACCGTCTAACTTTTTTGTAAGAATATAATTCCTATCAAAATCTACGTCTTCATTTAGTCTTTCACCAAGCATGATTTCAAACTTTGGAATATGAATATATTTTGAAACTGTAGTAGTTGAAATTCCGATGTTGATGTCTTTAGTTGCTAAATAATAGAAAAATTTCTGTTCGAATGGTTCAAACCTTTTTGAGAAAGACTTAATTGAACTTACAACGATATTTTTTCCTGTATTATTTCTTTGAATGTATTCTATAAGTTCTGAGATAGACTCAAATTTTACATTTAGTCCGATTTCAGCTTTATTCCAAGATGTTTTTGAAATTCCAGTTGAAACCATTGGATTGAACAAATGATTTAAAACTTTTTCTAAATCTTCCTTATATTCAGAATTAAGTCCAAGTTTAAGCAATCCTTTTTTAGCATTAGTTCCACTAGTTTTTTCAATGCCCTCAAATAATAGAGATATTTCTTTTACATTAATCATTTACTTGAATCTCTAAAATTTTATATTCTAACTTTCTGTCATCTGATTTTCTAAAAAGCTTTGCATACAACTTATTAGAAGAATACTCATCAATGTCATATCCATTTGATAAAGCATTGATAACTCTTTCATTAACAAAAGCTAATGCTTCTTGAATTGTAGAATATCAAAGAGAACTCACCTTATCATCACATTGAACTATATAGATTTTCATTTTTGCTCATTTGCAATTTAAAAATTAGAAATCTGTTCTAACGACACCCCAACGAATATCTACAAAATTCTTTTTTGGTTTTTCTTCTTTTTTCTTACTCATATTAATTCCTTTTTAATTATTATATACTATTTTATCTAAAAATAAATATTTATTTTGCATATTGACTTTTTCTATAATAGTGATTCTTTTCTTTGATGTAATGCTTATTTATAGCTTTTTTGATTGATTTCTTTACATCATTAGATTCTAAATCTATCAAATCAGTAATTATAAATTCAATCCATTCTGGAACAAAATCATATTCAAACTTTCCAGATTTTATTGAAAACTTCCATATTATGTAATCAATAACTTGTTCAATATTTTTATTAAGTTTCAACTTTCTTTCTAGTTCTGCATTAAAAATTTCATTAAATTTATTAATTGCATCTACTTCTAGATATTGTTCTAAGTTCTTTTTAAGAACATATTTCCCATTAAGTTTTTCTATTTTATAGAACTCAAATGCCATATATTACCTCCTTTGTTATTTATATGGATTTATAATTCTATTTTAAACCATTTATGCTAAAAAGTAAATACTTTTTTTAGAAATCAATGCTTGACTTTAATTTTTTCCAAATTAATGAATCAATTTCTCTATTTTTTCTAAGATTAAATATTATTGACTTTACGAACGAGTCTATATCTTTACTTAATCCTATATACTTATCTGTCTTTGTTTCATATTTTTTAGCTTCTAAAATTGAATCAGATTTTAGATTACAAAATAAATCTATATATTTATTTTCTATTTCTTTCAAGTCATCAATAAACTCATCTGGAAAGTTATAATCAGAGAGTCTTTTACCAGATTCAAGAATTTCAAAAATTCTTTTAGGAGTGCAGTCAGTTCTGATTCTGTGTAGTTCTAAATAAGTTTGAGATTTTATCTTAATTCTGCTATCATTTTTTCCCTTTAAGACAACACCTTCAACATTTGTTCTTGTTAAATAATTATCAATAGCATCTTTATCATCTTGTGTTCCAAGAAAAACAGGTTTCTCAAACCATGATGTGTCAATTTCACTAGATTCTAATTCTATAACTCTTCCATCTTGAGTTTTTATTCCCCAAAGTTTAAGAGATTTTTCATCTCCATAATCAACAACTATTCTGTTTTCTGGCCAAATTAATTCAAATGAATAACATATGTTCTGATAAAAATATTCAGAAGCTGGAAGATATTTTTTCTTAATTATTTCAGTTGCCCATTTTACATGTTCACTGTCAAAAGATGATTTTGAACAAACTATTAATCCATATTCTTCATCGTTTACAACCCAAATTGCTGAACCATCTAGTTTTTCATAAATCTTATAATGATTTTTCAAGTTATTGTAAACAGAATCAGCAATAAAGTTTTGATTATAATTAAAGAATTTTTTTGAACAATTAAAAATTATTCTTTTATTGTCGTCAACTATCAAACCCCTAGTCATCATTGTGATGTGATTCCAATGATTTTCTTGTTCAGTTAGTCTAGAATATGTGTAATTTGTAATTGGAAGAGAACTATGTCTGTGTGCAACTACATATCCATTTTTAACTTCTTCTTGTAATTGTTCATATATTTTGTTACTTAAATAGTTAGAAGACATCGTTTAAGCTCCCACAATTTAAAACTTTTATTCCTAGTTCTTCCCACATTGCAATCACTCGTTTTCTATCATCAAATACACAGAAAATTCCACTTAGATTTCTTAAATATTCATTAAAGATTTCATATTTTACTATGTCATCTGAACGATTATCTCCATCTTTTCTCATGAAAAGTTGATATTCACCTTTAAAGAACAAAAGTTTATTTTTAATAAAAGATTCAGTAAATTTTCTAGATGATTCTTTTCTTCCAGATACAAAAATTATTTTGAATCCTGAATTATACATTGATTTTAAAATTTCAGAAACAACAATGTCTGGTTTATCAAATTGACACTCATCATATCCATAGAAGCTTCTCATAAATAAGTGACCGTCTCTTTTTTCTAAGACATCTCTATGAGCTGATGTTCCATCTAAGTCACAAATAATATAGTGATTTGAATTTTCTTTCTTATCTACATATTTTTCTATATCAAATGGAGCATAATTCCATTCTTTCTTTTTTCTTGTTTGTTTGTTTTCAAATTCTAAATCGATATTTTTGCATGATAAAAACTGCTCATATTGTTTTCTAATAACTTTTTCAGAAATAATTTTTCCTGTTCTGTCTGAATTTCTTTTTAGAGCTTCATCTATATCTATATAGAATGTTTTTATTTCTACATCTTCTAAGCTATCTTTTATATCTAGAATGACATTAATATATTCTTGAATGTATTTATTTTTTAAGTTAGTATTATCTATAATAATTTTGTGATTTTTTATCAAATGTTTTGCAATTTCTTTTTCTTGTATTTCAGTTACTAACTGTTCTATCTGAAAGTCTTGTCCATAATTAAAATATTGTTGAAGTCTTTCTTTTCCAAGAATATCTTCTCTTATCTTATCTCTAGAAATAACAAAATAATCTTTTTGTTTTTCAGCCCAAGTTGATTTTCCTGAGTTTGAAATACCTCTCAATATAATTATGTTTTTCATATTTTTATTTTAAACATTTTTTGATAAAAAGTAAATACTTTTTGATTAAATTTCAAGAACTCTTTTTGCTTCATGCATTATGTATTTGTATCTTCTATCATTTTCATTGTAATCATCTACATAATTTGTCATAAATAAGCTATTTCCAATTTTTAGAATGTCTTTGTATTTTTCAAATGTTGAAGGAAATACTGTAACGTCAAAAGAGATATTTTTTCCAAGCAAAGTCATAAAACACATTTTTTGTCCCTTCTTTGTAGTGATTACTCTACATGATTCAATTGTTCCAAGACATTTTACTGTTTTCTTTGTTTTATTTTCTAAATCTTGTTGAGAATTACAAACATCTTCCCAATTTTCATCTTCTATTTCTGAAGCATAATCAAGTGGGTGCTTTGAAACATATGTTCCTAATACTTCTTTTTCATATTGAAGTGTTTGAATCTTATATTTCGGAAGTGGTTCTAAAATTCTTGGTTCATCATTTTCTATTTCAAATAATGCTTGTTGTTTTCTTTTTACATTTTTCTTTGTTTTATACTTTTCATAGATTTCTTCAAAATTAAATAAAAGTCTTGACCTAGATTTTATTAGTGGGTCTTTCTTACAAATATTATCTAAAACACCAGCTTTAGCTAACATTTCCATTTTTCTAACATTTAATTCATTATTCTCGAACATTGTAAAGAAATCTTTTACTGAATTGATTTCTTTTTCTTTTCGTCTTTCAAGAATAATCTCAGAAGATTTACCTACACCTTTAATTGCGCTAAATCCATAAAGAATATTTCCGTTATCATCTACTGTAAAGTTAACATCAGATTTTTCTGCATCTGGAGGAAGAACATTAATTCCTATTTCTTTTGCATTTTTAATTGCTCTTCCTAATTTTTCTTTATCTCCTGCTACATGATTAAAATATGCAGCATAATATTCTGAAGGATAGTGTGTTTTTAGATATCCAGTTTGATATCCTAAGACTGCATATGCATATGCATGAGCTTTATTAAATGAATATCTACTAAATCCAATTAACGAATCCCAATATTTATCTACTTCCTGTTCTGAAAATCCTTTTTTAATTGCTTTTTCTTTAAATGTTGGGAAAATTGCATCCAAGAATCCTTTATTTTTCTTTGCAAGAGCTTTTCTCATATTATCAGTTTCACCACCTGTGAATCCCATAAATTTAGCAATTTCCATTCCTTGCTCTTGATAAGCAATAATTCCGTAAGTTTCTTCAAGAAGTTTTTCTCTATTAAACCAATAATATGGCTTTTTTACTCCATTCTTTACGTCAATTGCATCTTTAATATAATCCATTGCTCCTGGACGATACATTGCATTCACAAGAACTAAATCAGAAAACTTATCAACTTTTAGTCCCTTAAGAGTTTCTTGCATTCCTGGACTACTAAAAGTGAAAGTATCTTTGCATCTTCCTTCACGATATGCTCTTAATGTTTCTTCATCTTCTAGATCGACATTATCTATATCTACATCAATTCCTTTAGTCTTCTTAATCAAAGATAAAGTATCTGAAATCAAGTCAAGTGTTGAAAGTCCTAAAACATCAATTTTTAGCAAACCACCTTTTTCATTTACTCCACCTAATTCAACGCTATGCATTGGAACTGTTGTCGCCATTACATCATTAGAAATTTCTGTAGGGAAATAATTCCAAATTGGTTCTGGACTAATTACTGTCCCACAAGCATGAATTCCATGATTTCTCTGTTTCCCTTCTAGTTTAATTGCAATATCTACAATTCTTTTAACTTCAGGTTCTGTATTATATCTTTCTCTAAACTCAGGAGTTTCGCATTTTTGTTCTGGATTACCATATAACTTTTGCAATTCTTCATCAGATGCAATATATTCTTTAAGTTTTGGTGCTCCAGTATGTTCTGCATCTGGAAGAAGTTTAGTTAACTCTAGTGATTTATCAAAAGGATATTCTAGAACTCTTGCAACATCTCTAACTGCATTCTTAGAACGCATTGTTGATTGAACTCCAATGCCTACAACATGGTCTTCACCATAAATATCTTTAAAGTGTTGAATGACTTTATCTCTATATCTTGCTTCAAAATCAGTATCTACATCAGGAAGACTAATTCTATCTGGATTTAAGAATCTTTCAAACATAAATCCTGATATTCCTAATGGATTTACTTCTGTAATTCTTAAACAATAGCACATTAAACTTGCAAGTGAAGAACCTCTTCCGCATCCAACTCTAATTCCATTGTTTTTAGCCCAATTAATATATTCTTGAACAATTAGAAAATATCCAGGAACTCCAATTTTGTTTACAACTCCCAATTCCATTTCGATTCGTTCTAGAATATCAATTCCTGTAAAATTCTGACCATGAAAATTCTCATTTAATGGAATTAACTTATCATAACATTCACTTATTGAAAATTCATTATCTTCTTTTAAGAATCTTTTAACTGCTCCTCTATAAGTAAGAAGTTTCAAATACTGAATCATGCTCATTCCGTCTGGAACATTGAATTCAGGCATTGCTTGTTCTTCAAGATTAAATTCAATATGAACTTTATTATTGATTTCTAGAGTATTTTCTAGAACTTCTACGTCATCTTTCCATCGTTCATAAAGAACTTCTGGACTTTTAAGAGACAAGTCAAATTCATCTAACGACATTCTGTCAGAATCAGATAAATATTTTCCAGTTCCAATACAAAGAAGGACTTCATGTGCTTCATGGTCATCTGAATTTGCATAATGACAATCAGCTGTCAAAACTCTTTTAATATTCAACATTTTAGCAATTTTAGTTAAATCTTTATTTAAAGAATCTTGAATCGGCCATTGTTTTCCAGTTGACCTCATTGGGTGGTCTTGAAGCTCTATATAATAATCTTCACCAAATTGTTCTTTGAATTTTTTAGCAACTTCTACAGCTTTATCAAAATCATATTCATATCCTTCATCTCTTCTAAGATGAGAATTAATTTCAGAACCTGCACATCCACTTAAAACTATAAGACCTTCTTTATATTTGAACAACAAATCATCATCAATCCTAGGTTTATAATAAAAACCATTTTTATTCATTAAATAAGAAAGATGATAAAGATTTTTCACACCATGATTATTTTTTGCAAGAACAGTAATATGCCATCTATCTTTATTTTCTGGAGTTTTATCATCATATTTACCGTGAGCTACATAAAATTCACATCCTATTATAGGATTGATATTTTCACCTTTACATGCTTGATAAAAATCATCTACAAGTGCAATTCTGCCATGATTAGTCATTGACAAACCTGGCATTCCATATTCTTTAGCTTTCTTAATATATTCTTTAAATGAAGCTAATCCGTCAAGCTAAAGTAACGAGGATTCATCATGAGTATGGATTGGGACATACGTCTTGAAGTTCTCGTTTTTCATCTTACCTCCTTTCCAATGGCAATTGCTATGAATTCATTTTCATTTAGTTTTTCCATTTGTTATAATAATAATAATATAATTTTAATCGTCAAAAGTAAATAATGAAAATAAAGAAAAATTGCATTTATTGCGGAAAAGAAATATTTCAAGTAAAACATTCAAAAGGAATTTGTCCTTCTTGCAGAACTAAGAAACAATGGAGCTCTAGGCCAAAGCATTATGATAATTTAACTAAACAAAAAATGTTTGAAAAAAGAAAGAAAACACTTCTAGAAAAATATCCAGAAAGTTTTTCTCATAAATTAATTACTTGTCCTTGCGGGAAAATCCTTAATGTAAATGTTAATAGCAATAAAAAATATTGTTCTACTAAGTGTCAATACAAATATTCCCAAATAATCTGGACAGAAGACAGAAAAAATAATCTTAGAAAATCAATTGCTAAATCGATTTCTGAAGGTAAATGGAGAGGACATAATTCTGGAATAGGAGGAACCAGAAAAGATTTAGGAATATATTTTCGTTCTACTTTTGAAGCAAATTTTGCCAGAATATTGAAATATAACGGTATTGAATTTGAGTTTGAACAACATCATTTTAAATGTTCAGACGGTTCTATATATATTCCAGATTTTTATATTCCTTCTAAAAATACATTCATCGAAATTAAAGGTAGACTTTCTGACACAAAAGGAATTAAGAAATTCAAAGAAATTTCATCGAAAGAAAAACAATATAATTGGAATTTTATAGGACCAAATGAATACTCTAATCTTTCTAATAAATATTCAAATAAAATTAAAAATTGGGAAACAAAACAATTTAATATTCGTTCAGAAAACTGGAAATACGAATAATTTATTTTGAAAACTTTCTTTCTACTTCATTGATAGATTCTTCTAGATGTCCAGAGCTTGTGAAAATATTGCAGCATGTATTTCCTACATAAAAATCAACTCTATAAGACATTCCATTTTCATCATCTTCTTCTGTAAAGTTTTCTTTTTCCCAAACTACAAAATGTTTATTTTTAATTTCTTTAAGAGAATAATCTGCAAAACGCTTTTTCTGAGATTCAAGTTTCTTCTTCATAATCTCATCACGTTTTTTCTCTTGATTTGCATAATATTCATAATGAGCATTATTAGACATTTATTTTCCTCCTTTCTGATGTTTCCATTGTTCGATAGCTCGTTGTCTTAATTTTTCTTTTGTTTCTTCAGATAATTTCTTTCCTTTATGTGAATCAGAAAATTTCTTTTTACATTCTTCAGTAAGTTTTATTCCTTTATTCCAAGGTTTCTTTCCTTTTCGAGAGAATCTAAAATTATCTAATTCACCAGACAATGACTTTTCTTTCATAATTTTTCTCTGAATTTCTGACATCTTTTTTCTGTATTCAGGATTCTGCCACATTTTTACTCGTGAATCATGATATTTCTTTTTATATTCTTCAGTAGATTGTGTAGCTTTTATTTTATCTCTAATCTCTTGAACTCTTTCTTGATTCTCTTGATAAAATTTTTTCATTCCATCAGATTGCTTCTTTTTCCATTCTTCAGAGAATTTCTTTCCTGAATTTCCCCAATGAACTCTATTCTTTATCATTTTTTTGACAGTTTCTGATTTTTCTAATTCTGTCATCTTAGACCATCTTGTCTTTTGTGCTTCAGAAATTCTTCTTTTATATGAATCTTTTAATTCTTCTGGCATTCCGAGCATTACATTTCCACCTATTCCTCCAGAAGCTATATTTATATTTCTATCATCATTTATGAACTTAGAAATATATTTCTTTTCAAGTTCATTTAATTCTTCTAAGCTATCAGCTCTTTCTAAAATTTCACAATATAAACCTTTATTTTTATATTTCTTTTCATAGTCTTTTAAAATTTTTCCAGAACCATAATAGTTTTTATCAAACTCAGATTTTTGTCTTTTTCCAATGTAATAGAATCCATCAAGAGATGATTCTTTGTTTTTTATTGTAGTCTTATATATATAACCGAACATAATATATATTATATACTTCTTTTTAAATAATATGTATAATGCTCAGATGCTACAGCCATTATTTTCCTCCGACTTTTAATAATAGCTTTGATAAAAAGTAAAATTATCCACAAACAAAAATAAAATTCTAATATCGGAATAAAAATTACAAGTAATACAAAGCTAATCGTCAGAATTATCATAATCAAAACAAGTGATTTCGTGATTACAATACCATTCAGCAGCTTTTTCTAAATCATTATTCATGATTTACCACCACAAACATAAAACGATTAACATATTTTACTGGAATAGAACTGATTTTCTTAATTCTGATTTTCATATTGCTCCTTTTCTTTAATTTATAAATAAATTATAATCAATTTTTAATAAAAAGTAAATACTTTTTAATATTCAATAAATTTTAGATAACTAGGAGTTCTTTTTATTCTTTTTGTTTTGAAATTTTCTTTTAAAATTATCTTTTCCTCACGATAAAGTTCATTAATTGTTTTTTGGAGCTCTACAATCTTATTCATTTCTTCTTCTTGTTGTTGTAAGAGCTTAATCTCCTGCTTCTTCTTAAAAAGATTGAACATATTTTTCTCCTGCATTAAAAATAGGACATGTAAAAACATGCCCTATTCATTAATAAATTGTGAAATTTTCTTTTGAAGATTTCTCATATTTAGCCGCAAAGATACTCATCAAACTAAAAGTTTAATTTTTTCTAATTGGCTGATACTGATTATATCACTTATTAAAATAATATGAAAATAAACTTAAGCAATAAAGCAGATACGAGAATAATTCCAGCAATAGACAAAAATGAAATTATAATTTTTCTAACAAGAATTTCAAAGTTGTCTTGTTTCTTGACAGTTGTTTCCTTTTTCTTATGAGTCTTTTTAGGTTTTTGTGAAACTGTCTGAATTTGAACTGAATTATTTCCAGCTTTTTGTTTATTGATTTCTCTCATAGATTTTTCTTCTTTAGATAAAATATCTTCAAGTTTATACGGCATTATTTTTCTTTCTTTTCTTCAGATTCTTTTTTAATTCTTTCTTGAATTGTTTCAATCATCTTAAGATGACGTTTAGCTGTCTCTTGAGCATGATATGCTTGAGCTTCATGATATTTAATTTCTACAGTATCATAGTCTATATTTTCTAAGAATGCTTGAGCTTTATTGATGACACCATCTGCTTTTTTATCAATAAAAGTAACAGGAGCAAGATTATCTGCAACGTTAGTAAATTGCAAAGCATATACAGGTTTTTCATCATCTTGTGTTTCTGAAACTTGAGCTGTATATTTTAAATCTTTAATTTTAGCTTTTTTCTTAAATTCTTCAAACAAATTTTTTGATTCTGCCCAAAAATTTTCTTGCATATTTTCTCCTTATTTATTTAATAGTAATTACTTTTTCTTCAAAAGTAAACCGTGTTCATGTCTATAGCATTTCTGGAACTCACAGAGTGAATTTTCTATATTTGAGATAGATATTACTATACCTTTTTCTAAAAGAAGTCTCTGGAGTTCTCTCATGATGAACAGAAGTGCTTTTTTAGTTTTAGGATATCTCTTGCATAGAAGTCTTAAACTATATTCTGAACCTGGTCCTAAGCTCACATAATCTTCTTCAAGTTGTGATTCAAAAACATTTAACATAAAGATGATTCTATTAACGTAAAAGTCTCCTATTCCAGAAATTTGTTTTAACGAATCATGAATTTTTTTTGATGAAGTTTCAAGTTTAATCGTTGAAGAATATGAAAAAACCTTCTGAAATATATTCATTGTTTTAAGAGTTTTTTCTTCTTCATTATCTGCTCTAATTAATAGCGGCATGTATTCTGAACCATAAAACGTATGATTCTTATTTCTATACAAAGCTTCTAAACAAGCTATAAGTTTTCCATTTTTAAAATCTTCATAAGAAATTTTTCCCAAAGAATCAGAAATTACTCTTAAAGTTTTGATATTTCCACTAAGAACCCTTATAGAAGATGCTAAGAAAATATCTCTTATATCATTAGTTCTTGAACATTCTAAAATTACTGAGTTCCAAGGGTCATCTTTTGCATCAAAGTATTCAATATTAATTCCTTTTACTTTATTCAAAATATACTTATCATATTTCGATGTATTATCTAAAGAATTTCTATCTCTATTTCTTATTAAAAATTCTGCAAATTCTTCTAATATTTCTTCTTCAATATAATTATTCATTAAACAGCTTCTTTATTTTATCTATTGAGTGTTCTTTTGATGATGTCATCTTTTCAAAGACTTTTCTTTGATTGTAAACTTTTTCTTCAAAATTATCTAAATCACCTGCACTTATATTAAAATCTTTTCCGAAATAAGATTCTTTTAACCCAACCATTAAAGCGTTTGCATAATAACATTGAGCATACCTGTTTCTAACCCATGATCTAGGAACATTCTTTCCATAGTCAGTCATATAGCAAATTCTATTTCTACATAATCTACTAAAACAATATAGTTCTCTTCCAGAAATGATTTCACAATTCTTAATTGTTTTTGAATCTTTAAACGAATAGCTTAAGATTCTTTTTTCTTCTGGTTTATAGACATTAACATAGTCATGTAAATGAGAATAATCAAAGTTTATGATTCTTTTAGAAAAATATTCTTCATCTTTAAACGATTCATCATAAACAGGCAAGATGATGTCGAATTCTTTTTTCAAAATTCTATCTTGAAATTCTAAAACTTCTTTGATTAGTTTTCTATTATCTCCTTTTAAAGTAAATGGAATTTTGTTATTAGATAAAGTTCTAAAATTTTGTTTTGTATTTGAATCATCACCAACTAATATAATTCTCTTTGCAGTTTTAATCATAGAACATGCTTTTGCGCATGCATTATGAGAAATTACCATACTAGTCATGTTAGGAACTTCAAATAATAAAATATCTGGTTCTTTAAAATAAGAACCAAAATCATATCCAAGTTCATTGCAGACTTTCTTTAGAGTGTATCTAATTCCTTGACAGCCGTAAGGAAGCTCTTCTTTTTGAGCTACTTGACTAAAACTTGAATAAGCTATTTTCATTCAAAATTTATTTCTTTTTCTTTTTCTTCATCAATATACTTTTGAATCATCTCAGTTCCGTGATGTTCAATTGTATCTTCTAGATTCTTAATTGCTGTCATAATAATTGTATTATCAGATATCGATAAATCATCATTTAGTTTTTTAAATTCATCTTTTAAAAAATCTTTATTTTCTGGTAAAACATGAACACTAAATGATTTTAGAGTATTGTTGTATTCGTCTTCAAAATCATCATCTGAAATATCATCTGTTTCAAGTTCAACTCCAGAAATTACTTGAATTTCATTATCAGTATAAGGAAGCTCTACTTTATCAACCAATTCAACTAACAATTTACCTAATTGTTCTTGGTCAAATGGAACAGCCATTTCCATCCAGATAGTTTTTGATTTTGCTTCTTCATCAGAAATTTCACCTAAATCAACAATCCAGATTTTGTCAAATCCTAAGTCTAATGCAGCTGTTAGTCTCTGTTCACCGTCAAGAACTTGATATTTATAATTGTCGTCATTAATTTCTCTAACGACAATTGGCATGCTTAATCCATTTACTCTAACAGACTCTTTAACTTTTTCATATTCTTTAGAACGTTTGACTTTAGGATTCCATGGATTGAAGCATACTTCGTTAATATCTACAATTTTTGAATTTTCTTTTACATCGTCTAAGTTAAATTTCTTCATCATCGTCCTCATCATCTTTATCTTTTGAAAAAGCAGCAGAAAAGCCAACAATTAAAACAGCAATGCTAACGATTGCAATTACAAGAGCTATCGGAAGCCAAATTGGAGAAAGAATCCAAATCCATGGCCAATCAATAGTTCCAATTAATTTTAGTGTAATAAACACAATTGCTAAAAGACCAAAAAATCCTATTCCACCACTAGAATAGTCATTAGAACTTTTGCTCATTATGCCTCCTTATTTTTTTAAATTTTTATAGAAATTTTCAAAATATTCTTTCTTGAAATCTTCTTGTATATGATTTTTTACAAGCTTTGAATATCTTAAATAAATATTATCATCTTCTAATAATTGTAATTTTCTATTCCAGTCAATCCATCTAAGAGAATTTACATAAATTCCAGATTCACCTAAACATTCTTTAAGACCTGCTGTTTTTGATGCTATAACAGGAATTCCGCAACAAGCAGCTTCAGCTGCACACATTCCGTAAGATTCATACATAGATGGCATCATAAGTATTTTCGTTTTTGCATATACATCTTCAAAAATGTTTTGTGTATTGCCAATTTCTTTTATGTTTTTTCTATTAAATTTTTCTTGTTTTCCATATCCACCTCCAACAGCTAAAAATTGTTTATCTGGATTTTTCATTGCAAGAACATCAAATATTGATGCACCTTTTGCTTTTGATGGATTTATTAGTGTAATATATTTTCTACTTGATTTCACATTTTTAGTTTGAATTATAGGGTGAATAACAAATTTTTTTGCTTTTGTTAGCATTTTATTGCCTATCCAGAAAGTGTTAAATACAGCATAATCTGATGAGTCCAACATTTTTAGTTCTTTACCTGTGGTAATTTCAAAATCATTGTGAACTAAGTAAATTACTTTAATTCCTCTAATATGTGATTTTCTAATTGCATCTTCTGAAGTGAAAAATTGAGCAATGACATAATCTGGCTTAATTTCATCTAAGATGTCATCTAATGTTCTTGTTTTTAAGTGGTCATAAAAAACACCTTTTACTTTTTTCTTTCTCCACTTATTCTCATTAGAACAATAGCAATATACATCATTTCCTTTTTCTGCTAGTTTTTCTAAAAAACCTTGTAGGCATTTCTCTCCACCAGACCCTTGAATCATCGGATTTGCATGAGTATATGCTAAAAATTTCATAATTATTTTATATCACAGATATATGAAAAAATAAATATTAAAAAATAGCTAGAGGTGGGCGTTCTAGCTATTTCTTGATAGAATGAGAAGTCATAGGATTTCCATCCTATATAGATATATTATCTTATTTTCTAATTATTGTAAACATAAAACCCTGCTAATCCTTCATGATAACAGGGTCGCTTATTTTGTCGTATATTTAATATACACTGCAATTGTATCATCAATTTTTTAAATAAAGAACTATTCTCTAAAGAATCATTGCATGTTTTGTTTATTTGTCATGCTTTCAACGCAGGAGGCATGCGTCACATTACTATTAAATCATTTTTTCTGAAAATGACAAGAAAACGTGAACATTATTGTCTTGATTATCAGTTAAGATAGTTCTTCCAATTTTAATTCTTTCAATTTTATACCAGTCTTCTCTTCCATATCTATCAATGACAAAATAATATGAATTCTTTTTCATATCTTGAGTCATAATGCTCTTCACAAATGGGTCATCAATATCTAAATATGCATGTGCATCAGTAGAAGTTAGTTGCTGAAAATTTGTATCATCTCTAGATTGACCAAAAATAAACAGACATTTTGCAACATGTTGTTCATCAATTTCTAAATCACCATACCCATTCTTCTTAAACTTATAAATGATGCACGGTTCTTTAACTTCAACTTTTTTCATTAGTAAATTCTTACCTTCTTATAATATGGACTATAAACTCCCATATATTTTTCTAGCATTCTTTGATAAGCTGGAGATTTGATGATTGTCTCAACAGATTCTTCTGTTGCATAACTTACAGAGTGACCATCAACAGATTCAGACTTAATTGTTGCAGATGTATCTAATGAATACGGATGTCTCATAAAGTAAACTATCAAATCAGTAATAATGTCAAACATATCATTAGGAATCTTTGAAATCCAATCAGCATCAACAGCAAGAAGAGTGCAATTAGGGCAATCACAACCACATTGATATGGCCATGTATCACATCGTTCTACATATTTAATAATTTCTTGTGATTTAGACAGAGGTCTTGGCATAACATTATCTAAATCTTTGATAGTAATAAATTTATAGTCATCACCTTCCATTGGAACAACAAGCTTAATCTTATAAATACAAGTAGCTGGGTCAATAGGAAGAGAACTCATTTTCTTATCATACGGAAACAGCTTAATTTCGCCTTCAACAGAATCTGCTGGAAGCATGTCTTTCTCATCTATTTGTTTAAGGAATTTCGGACATGAACATACTGATTTAACTTTTCCTACTTCTTCATATTGAGATGAATATTTAAAACTCCACCCTAACTCATTTTCAAGCATAGAAAATGCTCTTTTTTGAGCTCTCTCATAAGCAGATAGCTGGTCTTCAGTGATATCTAAACCAGTTAATTCCATGAACACATCTACGTCATAGTTATTCATAATTAAAATTATAACATTTCTAGTGAGCTTGGCTGATCGAATATCGACATTATGATTTCACCAATTTTTTCTTCTTTAAAAGAACTATCAGATGTTGATAAAAATCTAGAATTTTTAATTTTTTCTAAATTCTCTTTTGAATATTCGTAATTCTTTCCGATTTTACAATCATTACACCCAATCTTTGAGTTTGTAAAGAGATTTCCGTAAAGAGTTCTAAAATCTATATCTTTGTTTTGAAAATTTTCCCACATTTTAAGAAGTTCAACAAATTTTTCTTTTTCTATCATCATAGGCTGATGAAGATTATATGCTTTCTTCTTTTCAGTATATTGCCAAGAACGAAGAGTTTTCTTATGATATCCGTGATTTTTTAAAGCTTTTTGATTATAGTCTTTTTCTAAACGATAATATTCTGTCCAGTCTTTTATTCTTTTCATGATATAAAAATCATCATTAAATAAAAGAAATTTATCTGGCATTTTTCCTGAATTGTAAAGTTTTTTTAAATGTAATATCGGAACAGACCCTAATCCATAGTATTGAAGATTATAATTTCCAGACTTTATGTAAACTGATTTGTTTGTTTCTTTAAACCATGAGGGTTTATCTCCAACTAAATAAATCACGTCATAGTCTAAATTTTTCTCTGCAGACCTAATAGAATATTTAAGTTCTTCTGAATCTTGACCTTGAAAATAATAAACAATATTAAAACTCATTCGGTTCTTGTCTCACGTCTATAATTACATCTTGGCCAAAAGTCTGTCTTACAACTGCAGTAATTTTTGATTTGCATCTTCTACACACAGTTTCACACTTTCCACCTTCATTTAATTTAAATAGAAGAGCATTGCATTTAACAAATTCTTTCTTTCCGGTTTCATGATTAAATTTATAAATCATTCCTGGACATTTAACTGGATAAAGTTGACTCATTATTTCCTCCTAATTACATAATACTTTCCGTTAATTTTTCTTACATTTCTTCCAGCTCTATATGGGCCGCCATCTTTAGTTCGATTATATCCATTTCTAAATGAGTCATATTTTTTAATAGATTTTTTCTCAAATCTGTCTGCTTCTCTTGCAGTAGAAAATCTTGCTAATATTGTTTTCTTAAAATTTTTTGGATTCTTATAAAAGAGTGCTAAAACAAGTTTGGAGCTACATATATATCCGTCATCTTCATTTTGAAAACGGATTTTATGAGCTCCAATGTAAGATTTTTTATTTGATAAATCTAAGATTCTATAAACAACGTAATATTTTTTGTAATTTTTAGTTTGATTCTTCGTCAATCTCATTTTCTACGAAATAGTCCATACTCTCGGTATTTTTTCGCTCAACGACTTGATTTACTTTTTTAGATTTCTTTTTTCTTTTCGGCTTTTCTGATGGTTCCATATTTTCTATAGTCTCAATTAATGAATCTTCTTTCTGAGATTCTAAAAACTCTTCCCATCTTTTTTTATCTGCACCTGTAAATTCAAAATTTGGATTAATTTTCTTAATCTTTAGCATGAAATCTAATGAATAAGACGTGTTTCTTCCCATAAATTCTCCTGTTTTTAAAATTATAACAAAATTATTTATTTTCCATCGAGCTCATCTGTAAGTTCTTTTATAATATTCTTGTATTCTGATTTAGATTTACTCTTTGAATTTGGACCATTAATAATTCCATTTAAAAGAAGAAGTGTTTCTGCTCGTCTACGGTTTATTTCTTTGAACATTCTTTTTAATTGGCGAAAAGGAATCTCATCTCTTAATTGTTCTAAGCTATATTGAGGATATTTCATTCCAACAATGCAAATCATTCTCTCAAAAGCTTCTTCCTCAGATAATTGATTGCTCTTTCTCTGATTCTTTAATTTAAAAACTTTTTTAGGTTGATTCGGTTGCATTAGTTACTTAAGAGTTCTGTTTGAACCATCGTATCGAAATTCTTCTTTGCATTAGACGGAAGATTATCAAGAAATTCATCAATTGGCATAGAATCATCTAATGGTTTGAACATTCCTGTAAATGCATCTGTCATTTCTTTAGTGATTTTTTCAACGTCGTCTTCGTATGATTTTTTCTCTTCATCTGTAACGCCGGCTTTTTCTAACTTATCGTTGATTTCCTTTAAACGAACATATCCAAGTTGTATTGGACGTAGTTGTTTTGCTGTAGGATAAAAAGCTTCATATTTGTGAACTTTTCCATCAATTTCGCCGCTGAATTCAAAAGATTTAGCTAGACCATCAGTCAAGTTAAATGCCATTTAGTTGTTCTCCTATCATCTTGTGATTTTAAATAGTTCTGGTTAGATTATACATATTTTTATTTTAATAGTAAATAATCTGCTTGACGTTTGTTTTCTGAAGACTAATGACCTATATCTGTGTATATATGAAAAAACTTAATTTTTCGAGCATTTATTATGAATTCATTCAAAGTTTGCCCTGCAACCCTTTGGCCTTTGGTTTAGAATTATTGAAAACAATAATGCTGAAAATTTTCTTTTATTGAGATTCAGCTTCGAGAGAACTGGATTTACGAATATCCCTCTTCTATCCTATGTCATACGATTTGGCCGACTCATCAAGGAATCTTCACAGATGCTTGTGCTAACGGTTATCTACTTGACATTGCAGAAACATTGGCTTCTAAATCTATTAATCTTGAAAAGAAACAAGATGTAACAAATAATAGATATTCAATAACTTGCTTAGGTTTTCACATTTTCTATTCACTGGCTTATAAAAATATGTTACAATAAGTCTGACCGAAACTTCGTGTTTGTGAAAACCTTAGGTGGTTTCGGTCATTTTATGTGATAGATTCTTTGTAAATGTATAACCAGAAATGGTTATTTTTATTATATCATATTCGTTTTCTGTAATAAATATGTTGTAACAATTTACAGTTTTCTAAAAAGATGTTAAAATAAATACTAATTATGGAAGATGAGAAGTATAAAAAGCTAAAAGCAAAGATTCAATCTCTTGAAGAGAAAAATCTTAAATTAAGAGAAAAACTTAAAACACAAAAAATTAAATATCAAGAAAAGATTGATAAGCTTGAAAACGATAAACTTAAACTTAAACAAAAACTTGAATCAAATCATATTATCGACAAACCATTTAAATATATCTTAGACAATTATCCAGAAATCACTAAAAAGATTTTTGACATACTAAATAAACATAATGTTCAATTCATTAATAGAAAAGAACTAGGCAAAAGAGTAATACTCTTATTAGAAGGTGATGACATTCAAAAGCCATTATTTAGCAGAAATAAATTGAATTCATATCTTGACTTAGTTAACAGCTTCTCATTACAAGAATATCGTCAAATCAAATTTGCTCCAATTATCAAATCTGATAAAGCATTATTTGAAAACTATGAACAAATTGTAAGAGTTCTCAAACCATTAAGAAAACAAGAAAAACCAAAGAATGAATTTGAGTTTACAAATTTTTCTCCAAAAGATATTACAATTGAAGAATATGAAGATGATGAAGACGAAGAACTTGATACGACAAACGTCTTTAAGATTACGAAATAATATTTACTTTTCAAAATAAAAAGATTAAAATAAACATTATAAAAAGGAGGTTAAAGCCAAATGAAGCTTGGCAAGAAGATTGATGGTTATTATAACTATA
This sequence comes from Candidatus Gastranaerophilales bacterium, assembly GCA_944322545.1. Classification (GTDB taxonomy): domain Bacteria; phylum Cyanobacteriota; class Vampirovibrionia; order Gastranaerophilales; family Gastranaerophilaceae; genus Limenecus. The sequence continues at coordinate 57,331 of CALUPF010000047.1, read as the reverse complement.
CAGCCAAAGCAGATGACAATGAATCTCAATTTGGAATAACTCCTGAATATAAATTCTTTGATGATAAATTAAATGAAATCTTCTGCGGAGGATTATCTAAACCTAATGCAACAAACATTATATTGATATATGGTGCATCTGGTGTTGGTAAATCATTATTCTCACTTAATGTTATAGCATCTGCAATAAGAGAACATAAGAAATTTGCACATATTCTTTTGGAAGACGACCCAGAAGAATCTCTTATCAGATTAAGAAAAATTATTCCTCAAAAAGAAATAGATGTTGCACCTCATATATTGATTTCTGGAGACAATATAAGCGTTCAATTTACCCAAGAAGAGGCTCTGGAACTTATTAACGATTTATATGAAAATTTTAATGTTGACATTATTATTCTTGACCATATTCAATTTTTGTTTGAAGCTACTGCAAGTGGTTCTCAAGATAATGAATGGATAAGACAAAGAACTTTTGTTCAAGAGATAAACAAGATTGTTAAAAAATATAAGAAGACAATTGTATTAATTTCTCACGTTAAAAAAGGTGCAGATATGTCTCTTGATTCTACAACTGGTTCAAACTCAATTCCACAAGTTGCAACAAAAGCAATAGCAATCTACAGAAATGAGCAAAAAAATCTTTGTCTAAGACAAGAAAAATCACGTTATACAAAACCATATTTTGAAGAAATACCAATTAAATTTGTCAATTTCAGATTAATGTATGATGACGGAATTGATGAACAGAAAGTGATAAATGATGAACTCTAAAAAGTGGATTGATTCAAATGGTGCAATTTATGACTCATATAAGTCAGATTATATGATTTTTGTAAATAGAAATTGTGATTTTAATTTTTTAAAGAATACTGAATTAGACCACATCATTCTCATTAAAGATGAAAATAGAATTAAATCATTTGTTAAATTCTGTGAACGTGAAAACAAAATGATTATCTATATTAAGAAAAGCTTTCAAAAAGATGTTCTTAATGAAATTACAACAAAAAACTATATTTTAATTAACTACAATTCAAAAAGATTAGAAAATGATTTTGAAACTCTTCTTCCGATAATCAAATCTAGAATTTCAGAAATAGAAAATCTTAAATCATTCAGGATTAAAACTATAAGAAAAAATGAAGAAGATGATGATGAAGACATTGACATGACAAATGTAGAAAGTGTATAAAGTATTTACTATTTAAAGATTGTTTGATAAAATTTATATAAAATAAGGAGGTAAGATGCCAACATTAAATAAAGTCTTTCTAACAGGAAATGTAGTTAGAGATTTTGAAAAGAAAACTGATAAACTAGGCGTAGTTTCAATTGCTCAAAACATTTGGAACGGAACAGAAGAAGTTGCTCATTTCTACAATGTAGTGTTAATTGGTGAAAAGAATGTTCAGTCTGCTGAAAAAGTAATCAAAAAAGGTGCAAGCATTACTATTGAAGGTTCGATTGAAAATAACTCTTACGAGAAAGACGGAAAGAAAATTACAACTCTTCAAATTAAGAGCTTTTCATTTTATCTAAATAAGTTTGCTCAAAACTCTGAGTCTCAAGAAGTAGTTCCAGATGATATTCCTGATGGTGAAATTGACTTAAGTAATCTCGCATTTTAATTATGGATATTGATGAACGACTACAAACTGTTGAAGAAGAAAAACTTACAGTTCCTATAGAAGTTCTCTTAAAAAATATTGATTTTCTTCCAAAGCTGTCGATTGAACAAACAGAAAAATTGCTCACATCATTACCATATAAAATGGAAGAAATTGAGTCAAAAATTGTAGCTCTAGAAATGATTTTTGATGAAGCTCAATCAAGATGTAAACGAGTAGAATCTCATTATAAATTATTATCTATTGCTAAAAAACAATCTAAAGAACTTTTATCAGAAGGTGACAGAACAGCTTGGGTTAATTGTCAAGAAGAAGTTCAAAAAGCTCAAGATGATGTTTTGAAAGCTAAAAAAGCTCTTAAAGAAGAACAAACTCTGTTTAATCGTTTAGAGAGAAACTTTATAGCAGTCAGAAAAATCGCATCACTAGTAAATCTAACAAATACAGTAATTGATGAGTCTCAAAGATATGTATAATTTTGTTATCACAGGCAGGATTCCATCGAAAAAAAATAGTCGTGTCACTAATAGAAAAACTGGTCGTTCTTTTCCTTCAAGGTCTTATGTTAATTGGCACAAGCAAACTGAAAAACAATTGGAAGATTTTCATAATGAAGAAATCGATTTTCCTGTAGAAGTATCTTATAAATTCTATATGCCAGATATGAGACCTTGTGACATATCAAACAAAATTGAATCAATAAATGATCTGTTAACAGATATAAATTTCTGGAAAGATGATAATTGGAAAATTGTTAGAAAATTTCATGCTTCTGCTGAACTTGACAGAGAAAATCCAAGAGTTGAAATAACAGTAAATGAGGGAACAGATGAGAGATAGAAAAACAAAAGAACAATTTGTTCAATATCTGAACGAAAATCCAGACTTAAGATTTTTTCAAGCAATTAGAAATTTTACAATGATTTATCTAAATGGACGCTCAAATTTTATTTGTTCTTCGTCAGAAAAATATTTTTTTGAAGATACTTTTCATTGGGAATGTGATGAAATGTTAGAAAAAACTAACAAAATGTTGGAGAAGAAGAGTGAGCTATAAAATTCTAACATTTGACCAAGGCTCAGATGACTGGTTCAAAATTAAGAAAGACCATATTTCTGGGACGATTAGCTATGATCTTTTAAAAAATGGAAAGCAATATGCTCTTCAGCAAGCTTATAAGCACGCAACTAATTCAATGAAATATTCAGGTCCTGTAAGCAAAGCTGCAAAACGTGGAATAGACTTAGAACCTGTTGCTAGAAATCTATTAAGAGATAAACTTTCTACATTAGATAATTATCCAGATGATTTGAAGATTGATGAAGTTGGTTTTGTTGTAGCAGATGCATATGATTGCGTTGGTTGTTCACCAGATGGAGTGATTTATGATAATGATGGAAAAATTTCAGAAATTTGTGAAATCAAATGCTTTGGATTTAAACATCACGAATCTTGCCATGAAAAAATTGATGAACATATTATGATGCAAATTCAGTGGAACACATGGGTGACAGAATCAAAATGGTGTTATTTTGTTCAGTATAATCCAGATTATCTAGATGAAAGACTTACTGAAGATGGAAAACGACACCCAGAAAAAGTTCTTTATATTACAAAAATTAAACCAAATCTAAAATATCAAGAAGCATTTAAGAAAGCATTAGAAAATGAATAGAGATGAATTTAATGTATCAGTAAATGATACTCTTAAAAGATGTGAAAATACTCTCATTAAAAAGAACAAAGAATATGCTCCAAATGATGACCCACTAAATAATTTTAAAGAAGGTTCAGAAATGTCTGGTCTTCCGATGGAACAAGTATTATTTATGTATTGTCTCAAACATTTAGTAAGCTTGAGAGATATTGTCTTTGGAAAAGTTGAATCAAATACAGAGATGCTTCGTGAAAAGACAGGAGACATTATCAATTATATGGTCCTATTAAATGCTATTAATGATTCAAATAAAAAATAGTATTTACTTTTCTTTTATAAAAGTATATAATTTTCTTATAAATAAAAGAAAGGAAATTATGGAAGCATCAAAAGTATCTTTTTTCAAAAAGACATCTGACGCTATCAAGTCTGAGCTATCTCCTAAAGAAAAAGGTAAGCTTCGACTAGAAAGAATTAAAAGACTATGTCCAGAATCTGGAGCAACACTTCAGGAAATGATGAGGTTTGCTGGATACGACCCAGGAATTCCAAAACAATATCAAGCTGGAGCTTCTTTTATCAACTACCATCGTAAGAATGGAAATTTGATAGATATTCCTCGAAAAGAATACATTAACGGAACATCGAAAAATATGTCACCATTAATTGCACCAAACTTCAATAAAGTCACTGTTAAAAAATATAGTAAAGAAGAAAAACAACAAGAAATTAAAGTTGAAAAAGAAACTAATATTTTAGGAAAAGAACTTGATTCAGTAACTTTACATGTGACTGTTGGAGAAAATGAATACGATTTTAAACTTTCTAATATTAAACAAGAAACTGCAAAACTCAAAATCTCTCAGTTATTAGGAATGCTATGATGAACAAGAATACAGATATACAAAGTCTTGGACTTCTTATTCAAGAAAAAGAAGAAAGATTAGTTCAAATCAATGAAGAATTTAACAAACTCATTCAAGCATCTAAATATTTTGAAGAATATCAAAAACTAGATTCTGAACTTAAAGAATTCAGAAAAGAATTTGACAAAGCTGCAATTAAATTCTTGAAGAAGACTAATCAAAAAACTTCAGAAGGTCCAGCAGGAAAAATCACATTAGCAGTGAGAAATTCATACAAAATTAAAGACCCATCAAAATTACCTGAAGAATTTAAAGAACTTCCCAAACTAGAGAAAAAAGTTAAAGAAATGAATTCTCAGATTAAACAAGAATTTGAACTCTTTAAAAATGATGTCCCTGGTGTTGAACACATAGAAAAAGAATATATCGTTTGGACAAAGCCAAAAACTTTAATTCTCAAGGAGGAAAATGGAAAAGACTAACAAATACAGTAAACTATTTAAAGTTTATCAAAGAATCAAAAAACTCGGTGTTGACTCAAAAGCAGAAGCTGGTAAATTTAGTTATGACTATGTATCTCTAAACAAATTCAAAGATATAGTTGACCCAGTTCTTGAAGAACTAAAAGTTGGTTATACTCAACCGTTGACAATAATTGACGGAAAGAATTGTTTAGTAACAATCGTATATGATGAAGAAACAGGTGAAGAAATTGTTAAATCAACAGTCATCTTAAAACCACGTTCAGAAACAAATCCTCAGGACTGGGGAGCATCAATTACTTATTTTAGACGATATACTTTATTCTCAATCTTTGGAATTATCGGTGACAAAGATGATGATTGCTTTATAGAAGAATCTGAAATCAAATCTAGAGTAAATGAAGCGAAATCAGTAAAAGAACTCCAGAAATTATATTCTTCAATTCGTCCAAACCAACAAGAAGAATTAAAAGATTTATTTTCTAATAAGAAAAGAGAATTATTAGAAGACATGAAAAAAGAGAATGAGAAAATTATAAATAATACAGAAATTAATGAAGGGTAGGCAGAATGAAGGAATATGGCAAAAACTAGAAAAACAATTACAATAAGCATTAAAGAATCTCTATGGAATGAATTAAAAGACAAAAAGATTAGAGTTTCTACAATTATTAATAAGCTTCTAGATGAATATTTAACAGAATCTGATTAATAAGAAGGTCCAATAAGGACCTTTTTTAAACAAAGTTATAAAAAGTATTTACTTTTTGATAGTTTTATGATACAATATAAATATAAACATAAAGCAAAGGAGCTAAAATGTTAGATAGAACATCATACTTAGCAAACAGAATATTTGTTGCATATGATTGTGACCTAAATGCATATTATCAAGATGCAAAAGACAAATCTCTTGAATCAGCAAAAAAGATTTTCAAGAAAATCAAAGAATATGATAGAAAAGTTGACAATAACACTGAACTTAAATATGCTAAAGATGATTTAGAAAATATCTTTGAAGTAAACACTAAGGGAATGACTAAAAACAAAATCTTTCTAGAACATCAATCAAAGATGGTTAACTCAATTTATTCGGAGATTCTTTTAGATGAATCGTATTTCTAAACCAACACTTAAAGACTATGGAGAATTTGCTGAAAAGATAGGCTTCAAATCAACAAAAATTGATGGTGTCTTTTTATATAAATGTGGCGAGACAATTTTAAGACCATTTGAATTAGGAAATCTTTATCGACTATGTCATTTGAAATATTCAGAAGGTGTTGATGACTGTCTTAAGACTCTTGAATATTATGTAAAGAAATCAAAAAGTAACAAAGAACTCCAAGAAAATCTTAATGAATACATCAAATATATGAAAGAGAGTTCTGAAGTTAACAAAAATAAGTTAAAATAAATACATGATTGAAACATATGAACCAGTAGAATCTTTAAGTTACAAGATTAGTCTAAAAGACAAACAAGTCATTTCTATTCTAGAAACTGAAATGAATTTTTATGAAGCTGATAAACAAATTGTCAGGTATCTTTTTTCTAATGAAGATGTTGAATTAGACGAACAAGGCTTTCATGAGTGTTTAGTCATATGGGTTGACCAAATGATATATTCAGATGAGACTATTATTAAAAGATATCCAGAGCAAGTAGAAAAAATTCACAATATTTTAGACAATGTTAGACTACAACAAGAATCAAACTAGTAGAGGAATAATTTTAGAACTTATATTTGACATCTGTGCTTCAGAAGCTGCTGTTTGTCATGATTATGAAACGTTGATGCTTTATGAATTAGACCTGAAAGAAAAAGAAGAAGTTAATGAAACTATTAAGTCAACTGGAGAAGAATCACCAGAAGTCATTCTAGAAATCGATTCAATAAAAGAAAAGATTAAATCTATCAATGAGATGATTAAATTAGAAACTAAAACAAGACGAGAGAAGCAAGACTTATTAGAATCATTAGCAAAAAACTATAATAAAAGGTCTCATTGCAAAATCAAGCACTGGTGTAGAGTTATTGAGCATGACCTTGAACTATTAGAGAGCTGTGATTATGAAACTGTCAGAGAAATCATTATAGATGATTTTAAGAACTTTGCAATGACAATTTCTCTCTATACAGGAATTGAATATTCTGACTGTTATAGATGTATTTCAGATAAACTTGATATTTAAATTTATAAATACTTTATTATATAATTCAAATTATGAAAGAAATATTATCTAAGAAATCACAAAATAAGCTAAAATGCATTTGTGGATTATGTAAACATACATATGAAAACACTTCTTGCATTTATAATAAAATCATTGATGCTCAAAGTCCAGAAACAAAGATGTATCAAGAAATAACTAAAGTGTTTAAAGAAGAATTAAAAAATGCTAATAGACCAAAGACCAGAAAATCCAAACAGAAATAAAGCTTTTATATATACAACTACATGTAAACTCTGCGGAAAGACTAGAGAATATGATTCTATCATTCAAGAGTTTAAAAATGCAGGATATGATGTAGTTGTAAAACAAACACTATTATTTGATGGTTGGAAAAAAGAAGCATCTAAGATTTCAGAAAAACTTGGAATTGAAATGCCATTTGTCTGGTTTTTCAATACTCGAAAAGGAAAAACTATTGCTGACGCGAAGCAATATGGAATTGATGATTTGTTAAAATAATATTTACTTTTTTAGTCTTCTAAATTAAAATAAAAATATCTTAACAAATAAAAGGAGGCAATTATGAACAAGAAGCATGATTATTATCTAGCTTCTGGGTGGTTCAGTGAAGAGCAAGAGAAAAATTATGAACTTACTTCTTCTTCACTAAAACAAAAGTTCAACATTTTTGAACCAAGACTAGATGCAGGAAATCTTGCAGAAGGTCCAATGACTTTAGAAAGGGCTAAAGAAATTTTCAAAAATGATTTAATCGGAATTGATAGTTGCAAAGGAATTTTTGCAGACATTTCTTTTAGAGATACAGGAGTTTTGATTGAAATTGGATATGCAATCAAAGGAAAGATGATAAAAGAAAAATATCACAAACTAAAAGAAGATTTCAAAAACAACATTATTACTGAAGACCAATTCATTGAAGAAAAAGAAAATCTTCTTGAAAATGGAGTAGATGAAATCACATTGTTTGATAACTCAACTCGTCCAAAAATGAATATTATGATTGCATCAGCTGCAGACAACTGTATCAGAAATGATATTGAATTGCAAGATTATGTAAATGGTGAAAAAGTTTTTGACCTAGGAAGCACGGAGCTAGAATAATGCCACTAAATGAAAATATTCCAAAAGTAGTTCACAAATCAAAAAACATCTTAAATACTGAAATTAAAACTAAATATAAAACTCTTGAATCAGCAATTGAAGTTCATCTATTAGACGGTTCTTATCTAACATGGGAACAACTAAAATCTTACATTCCAAAATTTGTTGATGCTACTTGGGGAATTAAAGAATCATATACAGATGAAGAAGCCGAAGATATTCTTATCAGAATGTTTAAAGGAGAACATCTTCCTGGAAGTCTTGAAACGTTTAAATTTACTTTTCTTGTTAAAGGACTTTCATATATCGGTGTATCACATTATCTAAGACATCGTCAAATTACATTTAGTTCAGTTTGCACAGGAGATAGGCCTCTTGCTCAAGAAGATGTAGTTGTTCCTGAATCAATTGTTAATTGTCCAGAACTTTATAAAAGATATATTGCAACATGTGATGAACAGAAGAAAATTTACAAAGAATTAGTTGACTCTGGAGAAGTTTCAACAATGGATGCTCGATATGTTCTTCCGAAATCAACTTATCAGCAATATTACATGTCAATGGACTGGCTAACTCTTGTAAAAGTTGTAAAACAAAGGATTGATAGAGAAATTCAGCCAAAAGAAGACAATCTTGTTGCTATGCATATGTGGGCAGAAATCTTAAGAGTTTACCCAAAACTCAAATCTCTACATCTTATTGACATTGACCAAGAAAACAAATTCTATCAAATGAATGCCAGAAAAGAACGTTCAACAAATCTCTATTTACCTGAACCTCAAGATGATAAGTTTGAATATCGTTCAGATGATTTCGTATACAACAAACATCGTGAAGATTTGATGGGAACTCATAAAAACCCTAAATCTATATTCCAACAAATCTATGATTTCCTAAAAGAAAAATGGAGTTCAGATGAAAAAGCCGATTAAAAACTTAATGAATAAGCTTTTATCATATGATCTTTATAAACAGGGAAACATTGTAAGATGGGCAGGACGTCATGTAATTGTTCATGAAAATGATGCAGAACATATGCATTATGTAACACAGCTTACAATGATTTTATGCAAACATTTTGAAATAGATGAACATCGAACACTCTTAGCTTGCCAATTAGCTGCAACTCATGACTGGGGAGAGACAATCACAAATGATGTAAATTTTGTAGTAAAAAGAAAAAATCCAGCAATAAAAGAAGGATTAGATAGTCAAGAATTTGAGTTCATGAAAACTACTCCTTTATTTGAAGAATATTCTCTTGCTCTTAAAGATGAACTAGTAAAGAAAATTGTTGATTGTGCAGATTCAATTGATGTTCTTTATTACATTAATAGAGAAAAAATGTTAGGAAACAAATCAGATATAGTAACAGATGTCTGGAATGAAGCTGGAAAAAGAGTTATGAATTTATTGGTAAGTATTAAAAATTTAAAGGAAAAAGATGTATAAACCAAAAAATCAGTGGATAGTTGATTTTGAAGGTCTTGATAGGTGCGGAAAAACAACAACAAAAGTTGCTTTAGCAAAACGTCTAAATCAAGATATTCTTTGTTATGATAGAGGAACAGTTTCTCTTGAAGCATATGCAAAACGTTATAATCGAAACAACTATTCAACTCAGGTAGAAGAATTTTATTTATCATTTCCGTTTCATCTTATTGCATATCATTATTGTGACAAAGAGACTTTTGAAAAGCGCATCAAAGAAACACATCATGAGTATGTTGATTATGATTTTGACACAAAGTGTTTCAATGAAGCACTAAATCATCATAGAGAAAAGGGAGCAAAGATAGTTTACTTAAATACATCTGAACTATCGACAGAAGAATGTGTAGACAAAATTTTAGAAAAAATTAAATTTTATGAATCTCATATTTATGGATACATATATTTACTTACAGAAAAATCTTCTGGTAAACAATATATAGGTCAACATAAGTTTTCAAACGAGTATGATAAACCATTTCCAACATTAGAAAATTCATATCTTACTGGAAGTTCATATATAAGAACAAAATTTAGAAAAAATAACATTAATTTTACAGAAGAAAACTTTTTAAAATACTTTGATAGAAAGATTGTATGTTATGCATCATCTTATGAAGAACTTAATAGATTAGAAACATTTTGGATTCAATATAATAATACTCTTTGGCCAAACGGATTGAATTTTAACGAAGGAGGAAATTCTCCGAAAATGTCTAAAGAAACAAGACAAAAACTATCAAATATTAAAAAGAAGAAATATGACGAAAATGTAAAAAGCTGTTTACATATGTCAAAACTTAATAAAAACCGTCATTGGTATAACAATGGAATTAAAGAAAAATTCGAATATGATTGTCCTGAAGGATATTCAATTGGAAGACTGTCATCTTCAATAGAGAATTCAGTCAAAAGTATGATTCAATACCACATTAATAATGACAATTTTAAAACTACAACAGGATTCCATTGGTATACTAATGGAAAAGATAATAAATTTTCAAAAGAATGTCCTTCTGGTTACAAAAAAGAAAGAGTCAAATATCAAGATTAGAGATTTTATAAAAGGAAAAAATATGCTAGACAAAGAAGACATTAAAGCAATAGAATCAAATGACCCAATTGCTCAAATTGAAAGAATGAACTCTAAATATGGATTTAATGAAATTCCATTAACGAAAGAGATTCTTAATTTTAAATTAAGTTGTTGCATTGAAGAATTATCTGAAACAATGAATGCAGCAAATGTAAACCATGATGCAGACGGAATCGTTGACGGATTAGTTGATTTATCTATCTTTGCAATCGGAATTCTTTATAATGCTGGAGTAGATGTAAGAAAAGCATTCACTGGAGTTATGAAAGCAAATCTTCAAAAAGAACGAGGAGTCAAACCAACTCGTCCAAACTCAGGAGGAGTAGACTTAGTTAAGCCAGAAGGCTGGATGCCACCGTCACACAAAGATAATCTCGGAGAGTTTAAGAACTTATATGAGTGAAGCTTTTCATAGAAGAGTAAAAGGAATGATGCCAAGAAGCATCTACATCTTAAGATGTCAAGGTGATTTCTACTATGTTGGAGAATCATCAACAGAAAATTTAAAATTAAGAATCAGACAACAGTTTGGTGAAAAAGTTGGAAAAATTCCTCAAGCTAAATTTTGTGCTGACCACAAGCCTGAAGAAGTTATTGAAACACATGATATTGGTATTACTGAATATAAAGAAGCAGAGATGTTAGAAAATGCATGGACAAAGATCTATGTAGGAAGATACGGTGCTGATAAAGTTAGAGGAGGAGTTTCTTGTCTAGACGAAGATGAGAAAAAAGAAATTTCTTCAGACACAAAAGAAGAAATACTTGGAAAATGTGAAATCGATGGCTTGGATTAATGGACAAAAAGTAAAATTATGTAAATATTGTTCAGAACCTGGACATACTCAATTTCAATGTCCAAAAAGAAAATTAGAAACTCAAAAGAAGCAGATTAAAAAACCCATCACCAGAAAGCACCAGAAGACTTCTGGTAAACGAAATGATGAAAGACGTAAAATTATTAATCTGTTAGATAAAGAATTCTCTAGATATTGGAGAATGACTCAGATTGAATCTCACGGATGCTGTAGATGTTTTATTTGTAATAAGCTTCTTTCGTATGAAGATGCATGTATAGGACATTATAAGTCTAGACGATATATTTCTACACGCTTTAATCCATTTAATGCAAATGTTATCTGCTATAAGTGTAATGAGATAAATTCAAAACAACCAGAAATTTTAAAAACTTATAGAAAAAATATTATTGATAGATACGGTGTTCTAGCTTTAGAAGAGATAGAAAATTCAATCAATGACAAAATTTCAACAGAAGAATTAAAAAACATTCTTTCTCACTACAGACAATTAAACAAGCAGTTCAAGAAGTAGTATTTACTTTTCTTTTTTTTAGCTGTATAATTAAATTAGCTTATTTTGTCTGTGAGAATAACATGGAGAATATTCAATTACCAATAGATAGACACAGTAAAAAGAGAGCTATCCTGATAGATGAACAACTACTTTACAGTGATGCATGTAAAGATTATATTTGCGAATTAATCGACATTAACGAATTAAGCACATATTACGATACTGTAATTCTAAGCACAGACATAGAATTCACAAAACATTTTCTAAATCATAATTCATTAAAATCATCTGTAGAATTGAAGTTTAGCAATTATGAAAAGTTAAAAAATAAATATAGATTCTTAGTATTAATCTGTTCTAAAAGAGAATCTAGAGAAATGAAAAAATATTATAAATGCGAGATATTAGTTCGTTAAATATAGATTATTCTAATAAATGGGACTTGAAGCCTAAGTTTCAAGCTAAACAAATAGTAATTGCAAGAGCTCTTCTAAAAAATCAAAAAAGAGGAATCGATATTACAAAATTTGAAAATGTTAAAAACGAAAGAATATTTACTGTTCCAATTAAGTTCTCAGATTATTGTGATGTAATTTGCAACTATGAAGAAATTTGTAAAGATGTAGCTCGTCTTGATTCTATTGTTAGAAAAAGAAAATATTTAGACCCAATCAATGGTGCAGTTTATAAAATTCCTACAATTTTTCTAATTATAAGAAGAATTAATAATTCAGACAATAAATATCAGACATTCTATGATGAGTTATTTATGAATTATTTTAGAAATTATATAGAATTAATCTTATTTGAATATGAATCACCGATATCTGTAAATGATATTAAAGAATATGATGTTTCAAAAAAAGTAATGTATTTTAGAAGACCATATGACTTTGCAGAAATTTTATATTCTCAATACTTAACTAAAGAACAGAAAATCAAAACAATAAGCGACCATTATAACTCTTGTAAAGTAGTTGCACATAGTTCTGAGATGATTAAAAATATGATTTCAAGAGAAAATTTAATTGATATAGACTTAGAAACTCAAAAAGCAATTTTAAATAAGTGGTATTCTTATAATAGGAAATCAAACACAAAAACTATATCAATTCTTAAAAAATATATAATTTAAATATGGAGGAATTATGGCTGAACATGAAGAAATAGATAAAATTAAAAAAGAACAAAAGAACGAAAATCTCTCAGAAAAGCTCAAAGTCCTTCTAGCGAATGAAGAGCTTACTGATAAGATGATTCAGAAAAAACCAGAATGGCTAAAAATTCTTACAGATAATGCACCTATGACTGTAATTGCAGGGTCTCTTATTGCTGAAGCTATGGCTGGAGACAAATCAGCTACTGCTCTAATAAATAAAATCGCATATGGTGACCAAGTAACATTAAATGCAGGTAAAGGGTTCTTTGATTCAAATGAAATTAAAATTGAGATTATAAACCCAGAACATAAAAATGAAAATATCGAAGAAGCAGAATGATTTTTTATCGTTAATGTTTGATGAAAGCATTAATGAAATTCTTTATGGTGGTCAAGCGGGAAGTGCGAAGAGCTCTGGAATTTGTTATGCAGTTTTAATTCTTTCAAAGAAATATCCTGGATATAGATGTGCAATATGCAGAAAAACATCTCCTGCATTGAGGCTAACTACATTTGAAGAAATGAAACAAACTTTAAACAGAGAAGGTCTAATTAAGAGAGAACCTAGACAGACATCTGGATATGATTATGAACTAGATAATATGGCTTTTGAAATTAGGTTTAAAAATGGAAGCAAAACCCATTTTATGTCTCTTGACCTTCGTGGCGATGAAGATCTTCAGCGTTTAGGTTCTACAAACTTAGATGATGTATATATTGATGAGGCAGGTGAAATTGCATTTGAAGCTTATCAAATTGCAAAATCACGTATTGGACGCGGGCCAGCTTCTATTATGTATAAAAGACCTGGAAAAATTATCATGTCTTGTAACCCATCTCAAAATTTTCTAAGAGAATATTTCTATGACCCATATGAAAGACAGGGCAAAGGTGAATTCCAAAAATGGAAAATTGGAAAAACAGTAAACCATGAAGGAAAAGAAATTGACTCTTATAGATGTTTCTTAAGAGCTACTTGTTATGATAATCCTTTTCTTCCAGCTTCTTATATAGAAAACCTTAAATCTCTTGAACCTAAGCAAAGAAAACGTCTTTATGAAGGAGATTGGAATTATTCTGATGATGACAACTCTTTGTTTACAAGTGAATGTTTATCTAAAGCAATTATTTATGAAATTCCAGAACAGCCTAAAGATGAAACAGGAAAAGAAATTTTTAATAAATTCATAGGTGTAGATGTTGCAGATAAAGGTGGAGATGAAACGATTGCTACTGTCATAAGCAATAATGTTGTAATTGAACAAAAATCTCTTCATGCTGATATTAAATCTATGACTCCGATAGCTAGACAATATGCAGATGAACTTGAAAAACTTGCTCTTAAGCATGGTTTTACAAAAAATGATGCAAAAAGAATTTGTATAGAAAAGAACGGAGTTGGTGTAGGTTTAGTGAGTCAGATGCAAGTTAAAGGTTGGAGAATCTTGGAATATGTAGCTACAGGAAAGTCTCGTTCTGAATATATTTACCAGCTATATAGAGATTTAGAAGACGGACATCTAAAAATTTATTACAACATTTCAACAATTGAAGATTTAAGACGACAGCTCCAAGCTCATGAAGTTAATTATGACGGTGATAAGCCAAAAGTTCTAGGAAAAGATAAAATAAGAATGAAAATCAATCGTTCTCCTGATATGAGTGATTCATTATATATCACTAATTATTCAAGATTATATAATTCCGAATATGGTTCTCATGCAAGAAGATTTAGAGCTGTTTCTCTATAATAGAGTCTTATTTATCAGGTGTCCTATTTATATTATAATAAAAATATGAATAGACAAAAGACATGTATTATTTGTAATAAAACTTTTATACCGAAGAATAGGCAATTAAAAAGAAAAACTTGTTATGATGACCATTATTTTACATGCTCTATTTGTGGCAAAGTTTTTATAGATAATAAACTTCAATCGTCACATAAATTCTGTTCTAAAGAATGCAGGAATAAATCTAGGTCTATAAGCATTAAAAATACTAATCTAAAAAAATATGGAGTTACTTCAACATTTAAGCTAGAATCTACTAAAGAAAAATTCAGAAAAACTTGTGAAGCTAAATATGGAGTGTCAAATCCATATTTAATAAAAGAAATTTCTGAAAAAGCTCATTCAAAAGAATCACAAACAAAAAGAATATCTACAATGCTAGAAAGATATGGCGTTAAAGCAAAAGCACCGTCTTTTAGAGACATTACTTTTAGAAAATACGGAGTAGAAAATATTTCACAAACTAAAGAATGGAAAGATAAAAATTCTGGAAAAAATCATTATATGAATTCAGAAAAAGGTAGAAAAGAACATCCTTGGTTTAAAGAAAAATCAGAAGAAGAAAAAGAAATTATTAAAGAAAAAATAAGAAACACAAATTTAGAAAAATATGGAGTTCCTTATTGTTGCATGAGACCAGAAGCAAGAAAAAGTAGAACAATAAGTTCTATAAACAAAAAATGGAATGAAGTAATTAAAGGAGAACTTGAATTTTCAATTGCTGAAGAATCAGTATCTTATGATATTAAAAAAAATAATACATTGATAGAAATAAATCCAACTTATACTCATAATATAAATGAGTGTCCTTGGTTTTCTGATAAAATAATAGACAAAAATTAT
The DNA here is from genome assembly GCA_944322545.1 of Candidatus Gastranaerophilales bacterium. Taxonomy (GTDB): domain Bacteria; phylum Cyanobacteriota; class Vampirovibrionia; order Gastranaerophilales; family Gastranaerophilaceae; genus Limenecus. Next base: position 41,699 of record CALUPF010000047.1, on the reverse strand, counting down.
CATTTAAAGAAAACTGAAATCGCAAATAAACATGGATATTCGTGTTTTCATATTTTTGATTGGGATGACAAAGAAAAAATTAAAAATTATTTTTCTGAAAAAACAAGATTAGAAGCAAGAAAACTAGAATATAGAGAAGTAGACATGAAAGAAAGTAATCTATTTTTAGACAAATATCATTTTCAAAATCATTGTAGAGGCTCTAAGTATAGATTAGGCTTATTTTATAACGATGAATTAGTTCAACTAATGACATTTGGCAAGCCGAGATATAACAAAAACTATGATTGGGAATTATTAAGATTATGTTCGAATCCAAAATATACAATTCTTGGTGGAACTCAAAAACTTTGGAAGCATCGCCCAAAAGGAACAATTATTTCATATTGTGATATTTCGAAGTTTGATGGAAAAGTATATGATAATCTAGGGTTCAAATTAATTAGACAGACAAAGCCTACTTGTTGTTGGAGCAAAGGTTCAAAGATGATTTCTAATAATCTTCTATATCAAAAAGGAGTTGACAAGTTATTAAAAACATCATACGGAAAAGGAACATCTAATAAAGAATTAATGATAAAACATGGATGGAGACAAGTTTATAATTGCGGTCAGAAAGTATTTACTTTTAGATAAAAATTATTTATAATTAAATTAATAACAAATAAAGCAAAGGAGCTTAATATGGAAGAAGAAATTGATATACCCATAGAAGAATGGTGTAATAATAATTTTGTTTTCTTTAAAAATGAAGAATCTTATTAAAAAGGAGTAATTATGAATTTAAAAGAAATTCTATTTAAAGAAATAAGTATTCTTGAACAAGATGTTAATAATCTTTATGAATCAAAAGAAAATTTATCTGATATTGTTCCAGAAGTAGAAATCAAATATGAACAAGCAATTGATAATGTTGAATCTGTAATTTATTTTCTAAAAGATTTGACTGAATCTTTGGAGGAATAATGATATTTACTGTTTCACAACTTTGTTCATCATCATATAAATTCATAAGTTTATTTAATAATACTGGCGCAAAAAATTCTGCAATAAAGTATTATATTGAATATTACGGAAAACTATCTCATGCGAAAATAAGAAATTTAAAACAAGGAGGATTAGACGGAGAATATTTATCTTTAGAAAGTGAGTTTATTGAACATTGCATTATGCAATATGACTTATTTAAAAATTTAGATAAAGAGATTGCATGTGCATATAAATGTTTAATAGCAGGTGCATCACACATTATCAAAATTAACGAAAAAACATTTAAATCTGCAGCAAAAGAAGCAGAAGAATTCTTATCAAAAGAAGTATAAAAAGGAGATAAAATGGCTGGAACTAAAGCTGGTGGTGATAAAGTAAAAAACAAAATGTTACTAAAAAACCCTAACTATTATCGTGAAATTGGAAGAAAAGGTGGGTCAGTATCACACCCAGAAACTCGCTTTTTCTATAAAAATCATGATATTGCTCATATTGCAGGCAAAAAAGGTGGAAGCATAAGTAAAAGAGGACCAAAAAATGACGTTTAAAGAATTTGTAGAACTAATTAAAAAATGGAAAGAAACTAAAAACATTGGTATTGCATCAGAAGTTCTAGAAGAACTATCTAAATATATTAAATAATGTTTTTATAAAAATCTCTAACATGAGATAAAGTTTCTTTAACTGCATTTTTAGCAAAGTCTTTACCAGTTCCAGGAGTTGTATAGTGTTTGACTATATGAGTTTTATCAGCTCTCATGCCTCGTTCCTGATATGAAGCATATGGAACTTTCCAAATGATAGTCCCAGTATAAGTTTCTGGGACTACTGTTTTTTCAACATTTCTGCGCAATTGTTTAGAATCTTTCATAGGAGTTTTAGGCAAACTTGTCCTGTGAACATCTTCAATTATAAGACGATTAGCAATTGCAACTTTAAATTTTAAAGCTGTTATTATATTATTTTCTCTGTGTTCTACTTTTACAGACATTATTTGTTACTCTTAACTTGAATTCTTTTAATGTTATTCATCATATTTTTCATTGTAACAGGAAATGTCATTAACTGAAGTTGAAGAGCATTAGGAATTGCTAATGTAATATCCATCGATTCTACATGGTCTTGACTGAGTCTTAAACTATATGCATAAACTCTATATTCACCATTAATAAAATTGAACACTTCGTCAATATTTACATTAATTCCGAACGCATCTCCAATATGAATGTTTCCAGGGTTATAAGTATTTGAATCAAATTTAAGTGTTGGAACATCTTGAACTTCATCAGATATATGAATTGCACCTTGAGTTTCGACTTCAATTTCACGTCTAGTAGTCGTATCAACTTCAACCATCTGAACTCTTGCTTTGTATTTAGAAACAGAATCTTCAGCAATTGCTACACCATTTGTCATATCTGCCCAGACAAAAGATTGCCCTGACTGTTCAAAGAGGTCTTTATTATCATATAGATGAGTATTAATTGCACACCCAACATTATATAGAGTGTTTGCATCTCTTTCAATGCTAATTTCAGAAATTTGGCCAGGATATGTTGCAACATTCTTTACAACTAAGTCACCTTCTGCTTGTTTCATGATAAACTGACCATCTTTGTTTACTTGATATTCAAAGTTTTGGTCTTCAAGTTTTGCTAAATTATAAATTGCTTCTTTTGCATTTTGTCTATGATAATGTCTCACACGATTTGTAGGATATAATTCTTTATTATTAAATGCATCATCAAAATATCCAACTTCAAGGTTTAAATCATATCCAGTTGTTGCAGCAATGTTTGTTTCATTTTTTCTATGTTCTTCGTCACTTGGTCTATAAAGATTAAAATCATTTATTCTAAAATCATATTTAGAAGTATTAATAAATGTTACGTGCTTGACCATTCCCTGAAGAAGACCAACATTGAAATAAGCTTCAAACTTTCTCCACTGAGAACCAGCTTCATCATTTGAAGGCTGAGTTGTAAAACTAACATCAAATGTCTTTGTATTAGTTGACGCATCTTCTTCATCAGTATCGAACTCAACTGTCATTGTGATAGTTCTAGATTCTAATTCTGAAACTGTTGTATGCCAAAAACTTAAATATAGAAATTGATTATAATTTCCTGCTGTTCCCCATCTATCTCCACCAGTTAGCTTAGAACATGTAAGCTTAAAGCACTTTAATGTGCATCCTTTATCAAATGCAATTGCACCATTTTGCCAATGTGCTTGATAAACATTCGTATCAGAACCTTTAACAGGAATGAAACTTACATTTTCTGTGTCAGATGCATACCAACCATTAAAATAAGACGTGTCATTTTCATCACTTGAGTCTGTTTGGTCTTTTAAGAAATCATAATTGTCTATCCAATTCATTTCATGTTGAGCATCATAGATAATCTGTCTTGCAATCTGAGGATAGTTCATGTCTCCATATGAACAATTGATGAAACGTTTAGAAAGTTCTTCACCATAACCAATAGCTTGAAGAGTGAGAGTTTGCTTTCCAACAGCTTGAAGAGTAACTTTAGAATACATCAGTATTCCACTAAATATGATTTCAAAATTTCTTCTTACAATTACATCTACTAAATATGGTTTAAGAACATCTGTGATTTTTGTGTTTTCTTTTGCAAGCTTATTCTTGAATTGAACGTATTCAATATCAACTGATAAAGTATCTGGCAAATTTCTTTCTTTCGTAAGGTTTAATGTAGAAACTGCAAGATTTGAAATATCAACAAGCATACCATAAGAAGTTCCAATAGAGTTTGGACCAACTTTCAATAAATTAGTTGTTGCACTGCTATATGATTTTGAAGGATAAAATAATTGATGAATAGTATCATATAAACCAGGAGTTGATGTTGACTTTTCATAAGATGGAACAAAATTATATTTTACTGCATTTTTTTCTGTGTCATATCCGCTCATTGAATAAATTTTACCGATAAACGTATTTCCAGAAAGAATAGTTCCAGTAGAAGATTGAGCATTAAACAAGCAGACTCCTTTTGTGTTAGAAGAAACACTAGATTTTCCAGATGTAAATAAAAGAGAATCATTTATATAAACTTTTACTTTTCCATCCATATCAGAATCAAGACTCAGTTTAAATCTTTCATCATCTCCTGCAGTAAAGTTATGATATGTTTGGTTTGAAAGTGTTTGAGATGAATTTCCTATCATAATACACACAGCTTTTGTTGTTTCAGAAATTCTTTTTAATCCAACTGTGTATCCATAGTTTCGATATGGGTCGATTCCGAAAAATGCCATTGGTGTAGAGCTTCCTGTAAATGAAAGTTCAAAATCAAAATGCATATATAGTAAATTATTAAAATTCTTTTGAAAATCTATGTAGAAATCATTAGATGATTGAGAGCCTATATTATTAAGAAAATCAACAAACTGATATTTCGCTTCGTCAGAAAGTCTGCTTTTCCAAATTTCAATTCTATATTCAGGTGTTTCAAGTTTTTTAAGTTCGCCAGTCTCAAAAACTTCAGGAATTGAAATAGTTGTAGATGAAACTCCAGACATAAAACTTCCACCATCATAATATGTCTGTGAATATAACGAATTGATGTTTCCTCTAGCAACTTGAATAGTAACTGAATGTCCAGTTCTGCAAATAACATTTGCAACTAAATTACCTGAAGAATCTTTTTGAGGAATTTCCCATGATGTATAAGCATTGTCATCATCATATTTATATCTAAAATAATGATAGATATTAGAAATAGCATTTCCATCTCCGGAAGGAACTGTTACTGTATATCTGATACTTTGACTTTGGCCATCTTTGAGTGATTTTAGAGATTCAATATCTATTTGGTCAAATGTGACAGACGAATAAGGAGATGGTGGAGTAACAATTGAAAGACCATTTCCTGTTGCAGGTTGATAAAATGCTCCAGCTCCAATATTCCAAAACCAATATATATTATTCCAAGAAGTATAAACATCACGAAAATTGATTCTATTTGATGTAATATGATTATTCAAGCCATCAGCTAAAGGAAGAACATATGAATACATAAAATATTCTGTGTTTCCTTTAATTGTTTGAGAAGATGAATATTTATTAGAATTAGACAATGTTACTTCATACGTTTTTCTATAGCTAGAACCATTCCTCATTGATGAAGGAAATTCCAGCTGTGTTCCAGATGAATTTGTATTATAAGTAATCTTTGATGTTTCAAAATCTTGAGAACTATCAAATGTTCCTACATAATAATTTGAAGTTGACGCAATTAAACCGACATATGGATATGGCATCTTGTCTTCATTTAACTGCATTGCTGCATTATATTGACCTTGAGTTGTAACAATACAATTAGATTTAATAGAATTGTGTGTTACAGAAGTAATCTCAAAAGGATAAGCATTTGGTTGAGATGGGTCAACAAAATAGTAATACTCTAAACAAATATCTGGTGCACTTCCTGCATCTACTGCCATTTTTTAAATTCCTTGATAGTTAACTGTCCATTCGATGTTGCATGAAATATTATCATTATCATCACCTGACATTAAATATATTTTATTTTGACCTGGTTGTAAATACCACCATTCAGAATTCTCATCTACATATAATGAAATTGAACGTCCATTTTCTAAGACTTGTCGTGAATTCATATCTACTTCAACAACAGAACCTTCAGAAATACTCTTTTTTATAATAAGATTTTTTCCTAAATTATAATTCTGAAGAATAATATCTGATGTAAATGGGCCATTAAGAATAAGTTTTGGATAGCACGGCATTGAACCTGTATAATTAACAATTGATGTAGCATATCCCTGTTCAAATAATACAGGAGTTGTTTCTGGAACTAAATGACCGCCAGACGTAATATCTCTGTAAATAACATCTCTTTTAGTCACAGAATCTTCATCACCAAATTGTTCAGCAAGTTTAATTTCTGTTTCTGGACAATAAAATGTAATTTGAAAATCTCCATATTTTGTATTTGTATATGGCATGCTAATTGCTGTCACATATCCCTGAGTATAATAAACTACTCCAGAAATTGTTTGAAAGAATATTGGAAATAAAGTTCTAATTTTTAAGAAGTTAATAATTTCTTCTCTTACTGACATAATATTAGAATCACAGCCGTAATTTGCATCGTAATAGAATCCTTGAAAAGTAATTTCTCTTCCGCTAAACAACTGTGCAGACATATATCCGCCATCTTTTCCAGACCAGTCTCCATAATTATTTCTAAAAGGTGCAGATTCTATTCCATCTATTTCTGTAAGTTGAATTTTAGAATCAGAAGTTCCAAGCAAAATGCCATTAAGAAGACGTTTATTATTTTGAGTGTAATATTTTCCTATTAATACTTGCATTTTATAACCTACTTATATTGAACATTATATCTCTAGACATTTGATTGAAATCAGTTTGAGAGTAATTGTTATTGTAAATGTTAATCGTGTTAGACTTAGAATTTACTCCACCAAGAGTTCCTTCTTCTCCTTGTCCAGAAATAGACATAGAAAGTTTCTTTAAGTTAGAGAATCCTATTACATCTGAAAGATCGTCTATTGTCATTGCATCTACTACAGTATCTGCTACTGACTGAGCTGACATTCTAAGTTTGTAGCTCATTCTTTCGATGCCATCAATCATGCCTTCGACAGCCCAAATACCTGATTTATAAGTTGTTTTCCAAGGAGAACCTTGTTCTCCCCTTTCTTTCAAACCATTTAAGTATTTCTCAGCAATTTTCTTACCAACTGAATATACATCTTTTGAATAAGCACCATTGATAAATCCTTGAACTGCATTTGCACCTGCATTATAGAATGTATCGTCGCCATGATGCTTAGAATTGAAACCATTAATGATATTTTGAGCCAAAGTTTTACCTTGACTATATTCATCTTTCATTTTTGGTTCAATAGCATTCCAAATAGTTCCTTGAACATTTGCACCAGCTTGAGTAAATTCAGGTTGTTTAGAATTAAATCCGTTAAGAATATTTTGAGCCAATGCAGCACCTTGATTGTATTCATCTGGCATTTTTACTTCAATAGCATTCCAGATAGAACCTTGAATATTTGTTGCAGCTACTACTAATTCAGGAATTTTAGAACTAATTCCGTTAATGATACTAGAAACAATTGATTGACCAACATTTACAAACTGTTGTGCAGCTGAAACAGAAATAGCAGCTAATTTAAGAATCATATTTTTGATAGATTCAATTACAGAATTCAACTTATCATTATCTGGGTCTTGAAGAGCATTTACTTTGCTTACAAACCTTCCCATAGCATCTGCAGCATCAGCAGCACAGTTAACAGTGTTGATAAGTTTGACTTTAGTTTCTTCTTCCATTCCTGGAATATCTTTAATCTTACCAATTGCTGTTTTAATATGGTCTATCTTTGCATAGTTTTCACCACCAATGTCTTCTAAAGTATTGAGTCTACGAACAACTGATGCTGATACAAACAACACATCATTAGCTGCATTTACTGTGTTGATAAGTTTGACCTTATCAGCATCTTCCATTCTTGGATAGTTTTTAATCTCTTCAACACATTTCTTAATATGACTTAATTTGCCATTTTCACCGTAGTTTTCACCACCAACATCTGGAATTTCATTAGTATATTTAGCAATTAAACCAAGGTTTTTAATAATCTCGACGACATCTTTTATTTTGTCTACAGAAATAGTTCCACCAGCAAAGAATTCAGAAATTTTTTGGAAAACACCACCATCTTTTATTGAAAGAACTTTGTTAATAACTTCTGTAATGTGGTCTACATTTTCTTTTGCTTTATTTACATCAAAGTTTTCACCAGCTTCATTGACAACGTCATATAATGTTTTAACTTTTCCGAATATATCTGGATAAACTGTCAAAACATCATTAACATTTTTAACTGCATTTTTGTAATTATCAGATGAAACCATCGTTTGGAATGATTTTAAGATGCCTCCACCAGCAGTTGAGATAGTTTCAACAATGTCTTTTATGTAATTGAGCTTCTTTTCTATGCTATCTTTTACTATGTCAAGATTAGCTAAGTTTATATTAAGATCTTGTAATTTTTTAGAAATTTCAACATATATTCCAACTATTGATGAAACGTTTTCTACTATCTTTGATTGCAAGAAAGTTGTTATTACCTCAGAAAGACCACCAAAAATTCCATTAGGACTTGTATCAGCAATATCTCTTACAACATCTGAAATTAACTTTACTTTTTCTGTAACCAATTTCCTATTTAAGATAATAAATTGTATAAAACTTAATTCACTTGCTATAGATTTATATGTTCCTACAATATCAGAAACAGCTTGAACAATTCCAGCTTGCAAGAATGTATTAATCATCTGTTTAAGCTTTCCCATAACGCCTGTTCCAGGTTTTGGAGCTAAGAAACTTACAATTGATGAAATCAAAGAAACATTAAAGAAGATAGCAACTGGATTAAGTTTAAGTTTTTGTAAATAATTGAGATTTTTTGCAATATTAACATAATTACTAACAATATTTGTAACAGCAGCTACAATTCCCATCTCTAAGAATGCTTCAATCAAATCTTTTAATGTTTTACCTGCAGCTTCATCTGTAATCATTCTTACAGTTTCCATTACAAGATTTACATTCTTAACAATTTTATTTTGATTGAGTTTAATCTTCTGAAGAATCCCTAATTCTTGAGCAACAAATACAATTCCAGAAACTAAACTTATCATAGATGCAATACCAGTCGCTAAGAATAATGCAACAGGACCAAGAGTAATAACAGCACCAATTCCGGTTGCTACTGCTCCCATAGCAACAACAACTTCTGAAATTATTAGTAATTTCATACTTATTCCACCAATGTCATTAGGAACGTTTTTATCAATAGATTTAATTGCTAACCCAACAGCAGCTATTGCAACTGCAATACCAACCATTTCAAGAAGACCAGCTGCAATTTGTGCAGGAACAAGACCTCCAACAAAAGAAAGACCGCCAAAAGCAGCAACTACACCAGCCATAATTCCTAATTTAGCAGCAAGAAGACCAATTTCATCAGGAATTGCTTTATTAGCAACCCACATTGCTATACCAAGAAGTGCAATCACACCTGCTAACTCAGCCATTTCAAGAATCGCAGATTGTTTTATATCAACTTTTCCAATAGCCCAACCAATTGCTCCAAACGCTGAAACAACTACAGCCATTAGTCCAAGTTTTCCAATAAGTGGACCCATATCATTAGGAATCATTTGATTAGCAACATTTAATGCAACGCCTAAAGCAGCAATAGCGCCAGCCAAAAGAATCATGTTCAAGATTCCAGACCTCATCGTTGCCATCATTTGTTGACCTTTTGTCAAACTCTCACCAGCTTTAGTCATTGAATCAGATACACTACCAACTTTTTCAAATGCTTCACCTGAAATTCCTGAGCCAGCAGTGCTTGCACCTGAATTCATTTTTCCTAATTCACTGAGTTGTTTTGCTCGATTTTTAAAGAACTCAGTGATTGTTCCGCTATACTCTTTAAATAGAGAAATAGATTGTCTAATAGGACCAGTAATTTCATTTACTGCTTTAAATGATAGCAAAGCTCCTATAAATGCAGTTAAAACTGGAGTTGGAAGAGCAGAAATCACGTTTGCTAATACTTCAAGAATTTTAGATAAAGCTTCTAACGTTGGAACAACGATATTTTCACCTAAAGTAGCTGCAATATCTAATAATTGTGCAACTACAGGAGCAAGAGCTTTACCAATTTTTGAAACTGAATCAAAAATAGATTTTAATGGACCATTTAATTTTCCATCTTTAATTGCTTTAAATACACCTGCACCAAGAATAGCAAACAAAATTTTTAAAGCAGGATTAAGTTCTAAGAATTTGTCTTTGAGAAGACCAATTGGTCCTGTAACTGCTTCTATAGCTGGACCTAAAACTGGAACGTTAGAAGCTAAACCGCCAAATAAAGTAAGTGCACCAGCTAGAATAGGAATTAATAGCTCAATATGGTCACCAAGTTTATCAACTAAATCGAATAGTTTGTTTAAAATATCTGGAAGTTTTTCTGCAATCTTATCTATAAATGGCGCAATTGCTCCACCAAGTTTTCCAAAAGCAGAACGCATTTTAGCAGCTGTTTCTGTAGAGCTTGACATTACATCTGCAAAAGCTTTTTTCAAATTAATTACAGACTGATAGATTCCACCTTCAACAGCTTTAAATCCACCCTCAGCAGTAAGTTCATATCCAGCAATTGCTTGAGCCATATCAGCAATACGACCTTTAACACGGTCAGTTTGGCGAGCCATAGTATTATTAAATGCTAGATAAGCTTCAGCAGACTGTCTTGCTGCACCGGTTAAAGAATTGAAGTATTCTTGAAATTCTTTGCTTTGTTTTGGAAGATTAAGCTTAGATGTATCAAGACCGTATAGGTCTTCCATTGCTTGTTTGACAATTTTTGTATCAACGCCAACTCTATCAAGAGCATTACTAACTTCAGCAGCAGAAATTCCCATTCTTTTTCCAACTGCATCATAAAGAGCAGGAACTCTTAACGCAAGTTCTTCAAACTGACCTTTTGTAACTTTTGTTTGAGAAGAAACTTCACCCCATTTAGCAGCAAGTTCTGCAAGAGGAGTGCCAGAAGAAAGTGATGCAACACCGAGCATATCAAGTTCTTTAGTCAATCTAGCAGAATTATCAGCAGCATTAGCAATGCTCTTATCATACATCATCAAGTTTTTAACTGCTTCTACTGTTTCAAAACGTTGAAATGGATTTTGCTTAAAGAAATTTACTGCTGCCGACATTGCAGAGTTTGCATCTTCTGTAGATTCAGCTAGACCAACTATTTGAGCATTATATTGAGCGAGAGAGTCTGCACCTGCAATACCTTGTGAAACCAAGCTGCTGATTGCTGTTGTTGCAGCACCAGACACAACTTGAAGTGTTGAAAGTGCTGCACTAGAAATAGCTTTGTTCATTGAAGTGATTTGTGAAATTGTCTGATCTACAAAATCAACAATAGGCTTTGATGCTTCTATTGCAGCTTTTTGGATTGCAGGCCCCATCTCGCTAGCCATGTTATTCCACTGCATAGTGAGAAGCTTATCTTCTTCGCTTACTTTATCACCAAAATCATTAATAGCTTTTCCAGCAGCTCTTAACTGAGCAATAAAATCATCGGCGTTAGCTGTAATATCATATCTAACTTGTCCTGCAGAATCGTTCACTAAAACTCTCCGGTTTTATTTTTCATTGATTAAATTATACCAACCATATAAAATATAACTTAATCAATAAAAATTCACCAGAAGTTATCTGGTGAATCCAGAGAAGATATTTTATTTATTCATCTATAATATCACGAATAGCATCATCTAATTCTGAAATATCAAGCAATTCAATTACAACTGCATAATTAAAACATAGATTACTGTTATCAATTTCTTGATATACATTGCGATATTTCTCTTCAAAATATTCTTCTAAGTAATCAGCTAATGGTGAATTATTGCCAATCCAATCTTTCATTTTATTAACGATTGTTGCATATTTATATGAACAACCATCAATCTCTTTTTCATATAATTTTTCTGCTATTTCAACCATTCGATGAACTTCTTCTTCAAGTTCTGTCATTTCTGTATTATCATTACTCATTTTCAAATTCTCCTTTTTCTTCTGCTAAACAATAATCATAATAGTTATCATATTTTTGAAAACCTTGTTCATCTAATCCAGCAAATTGAGCAAGTTCTAAATCTTTTAAGATAAAAATTTCTTCTAAATGACTTTGAAGATAGATGATTTCTTCTAAAGAGACTGTTTCATCTTGAATATTCCTTTTAATATGTTCAAGAGCTTCTCTTTCTTGTTTTGATATTGAATATTCTGTAATGTCAACTCCTTTCATTGCGTTTTCAGTTAATGATTTTGATTCATCGTATTCTGACATAATTAAATCCACATAAATTTAAATTTTTTAGTAGTTTTTCCAACAATTCGTTCATAACAAATTCCTTCATTTGAGAATTCTGAACAAATTTTCTTTGCTATTTTAAGAGTGCTAGCTCCACAATAAATGTGTCCATCTGTATTTTCTAAAGTATAGTATTTAATCTTTTTCATCATTATGCTCCTAAATCTATAACTTCCCAAGATAAGTTTATAAAGTGATTTTTATAATTTTTATTTAAATCTGCAGAAAGAATTGATTCTTTTCGATTCATAAGTTCTTGAACTTTATTACATGCTTGTTTGTAAGTTTTAAAAGTTCCTACTTCTTCATGACTTTTCTTATCTTTTACTATTACTAGAAATCTATTTTTCATGATAGCTCCTTTGCTATTAGTTTATATTTAAATATTATTATATATCTCACAAAAAGTAAATACTTTTTTATAAAAATGGGCAGTAAATTACTGCCCGTAGAGTTCGTTGTAGAAGAAATCTAACTGTTTTTTCATTGCATCACAGAATCTTTCATCTTCAGAGTGAGAAATTAACCACTTAATTCCAGAAATGATATCGCAGAATTCTGGTTTTTCTCTGTCAAAATCTTTCCACATTCTAGACAATTCTTGTCCATTCGGAACTGGAACATCAAATAAAATATGATTATGAAGATTCTGATGAATGCAAATAGGAATCTCAAAAATAAAATTGTCTCTCAACATCTTAGCATATCCAGATTTCCAGTGCCTGCCTTGAAATAAAAGATGATGCTTATTTGTCGAGTTTGAGTAAGTGCAGATTCTTCTACGTTTTCTTTTCTTGCTCATAACATCACCTCCCAATCTGTTTGAGCAAACGAACTTATAATGTGCTAGGAATTTCTTCCTAATCTAAATGAACAAATAATTATTCACTTAGATTAAAAAGAGAGGGAATTCTCCCTCTTCTTTTAAAACATTATGTAAGATACATACTCATCATTTACGCTTTCCTCAAACTTGAAGCAGGAACTGCACATCTTATAGTTTTTCCTTTAACGAGAATTGCATAACCTTTTCCATCTGTAGAATTCCACACAGATTGACCATCGTTAATAATTTTTAAATTAAGATTCACACCACTTCTGTCTTTTGTTGCAGATGTAAGGACTCTATCTCCAATTTTTGGCGAATTATTCGGTTTTGAAGAACCGTTATAAATTTTAAGATTAGAAGTGTTTACTGCAGCATATACAACGTTGCCAGATTTTAGAACTGCACGATTTCCTCTAATTTCTGAAATTGTGTAATAATCTCTAGTTTTTGCAAGTTTGTTTCCGTAATAATCAACACAATTAATGAGAGTAACATTGTCACCAACTTTGAAGCTTGTTGGAGTAGGCGTTGGAGATGGTGCTGGAGCAGCTTTTACTTGGAACCATTGATATTGTCCAAGATTAATATTTCTTACAGTATAATTTCCTGCAGAGTTGTAGTTATATTCTGAGATTGTGTTTCCACCTTCAAACCAGACAACATGTCCGTATTTTCCTGATGTAAGAACACCAACATAACAACCGCCATTTTGAGGAGCACTTACTTTATTATAACCCCAGCTTGGCAATCTGTAGACCCAGCTTTTTGCATTCATATCACCAGTTCTTTTTGGCCAAGAACCTGTTACTTCACAAATTTTCCAAGCACAATATGAAACGCATTCTCTTGAATAACAAGTTGATGGGTCAATTAAACTATCTTTTGGGCGAGAACGATATGGTTCTGGATAAGTATTAACCCATGCAGCACCTTTGCCTGGTTCTTCGTCAACTTTTACTTCTTCACCATCATCAACATCAACACCGTCTTCTTTCAATAATTCTTTATCTGATTTTGGTGTTACTGTTTCTGGAGATGCAATGATATTTCCTTCAGAATCAATTCCAATTGAAAGTCCTGTTTCTCCATTTGATGCAGTTTCTCTAATTTGAAGAATTTGTTTTTCTGAAAGTCCAAAAGCAATAAGTCCTTCTTTTAATGCATATCCAATTGAACCAATATCAGCGATAAATAGACCTAAAAGAAGATTATGAACTGAAATCTGTTCTAATCCTTGAACTTCAATTCCAGAAGAATCAACTAATGTTAGAAAAGCAATAATAAGTGCTGCTAGTGCACCAATTGATAATGTCAAAAGAACAGGTTTTATAGAACCAGTAAGAAATTTCTTCCAATCAAACTTTACATCATCTAGAGAGATTTTTTTATTTTTGAGATATCCGAAAATGCCTCGTAATGCCATAGCACCAAAGAAAATACCAGATGAAGCTACACACATCAAAATTTCGTTCATATATGTCTCCATTATTTGTTATTTAAAATATACCACAGATAAAAAAAGAGACTATTTTTCGATAGTCATTATGTGAGAAACATCAATGTTTCTTTCTTTTGCCCATTCATCAAAGAGTTCTGACATATACCAGTCACCATCAAGGTCTTTAAAATAATGATAAGCTACTTTTAAAATTTCGCTTTTATTGTCAGGATAGTTTCTCAACAAAGTAAGAAGTTGTGTCCTAGTTGAATCTAATTCAATGCTGTCTAGCTTTTCAGAAATATTATCTAATTTTTTATCTACAGACTCTGTAATTTTAGAGCTAATAAAAGATGAACATGTAATAAGTGCTCCAGTAATCACACCAATTGCTGTAATAACCGCAGCAATATCTTTCACAATCTTAGGAATATTTTTAAGAGAAAAGATTTTCTCTTTAATTTTACCACTCATAATTAATAAATATTATAACATAAGAATCTTAATCTTCTAATACTTCTAAATAATTATGATAACTGTATCACAGTGATAGAGATAGTGACTATGTTAGTGACATAGATGTCACCAACATATAACGACCATTTTCGTCAAGCCACGGAAATGGTAACAAAAAACTGCTGTCCCTTTACCTCTCCCAGTATCTGGGGCGATGGGCTTCATCGGCGGTTTTCTGTTGATTATGCCGGTGATGACTGCACCTGCAAATCACACACAATTATTCTGCCTGGACTGGCACTTTAATTATACCATATTATCCTACTCTGAAATATAGGACGGACGGCGCACCCCATTGGGAGAATGTCCCAGAAAAATCGGCCGAATTCGCATAAACGCTCACGGTCGCCTGATTAGCAGTTATATTTACTAATGCCGTGTTTGTGGCTTCAAGAGTATCTCCACTGGCCGTAGTGCCATATAACCCGTTAAGCATAGAGGTTACAGTTCCACCAGTTGTGCTCTCGAATGAGATATACAAATTACGCCTAGCGTTAGTTGATGCCCAGTAACTGGCTGTCGCTATCAGGGCATATTTGCCCTTAGGCAAGGTTATTTGTGCAATTCTAGTTCTTCCATTCGCCGGGATGGTGCTAGAAGCTGGGTTAGAGACTATCCCGCACGTCATTGTCGTCCAATCTATCTTATCTGAAGTAACCGCACCATCAGCTATCTTAGGCGTAGTGATTGCATTGTCTGCGATTCTTCCGGTCGGGATATTCCCATTCACAAGTGAGAGGTCCGTTACTGGATACACCTCTTCGTCATTGTTATCCTTTAATGTAACTGCTTTTGCCATATCTATAATAAAACTCCTTATATTTCTACTGAGGTTTAAGCAATCCTTGCAAGCGATACTCGACCGTTCGTTGTGGTGGCAGAGTTTGTGCTACCACCAGTCGATGCGCAAGTGATAACTTGCTGGGCATTCGCTGAGACCACGCAAGAGACGGTTGCATACATATAAGCGGCGTTGCCAGTGATTGCTGCGCCAGATTGGCCGATGACCGCGCCGTCGAGCTTAATTTTGAGAGTCAACCCATACCCGCTTGCGGCGTTGCTACCGAGTTGCTGAGTGAACGATACGAAGTAACGACCACTTGCTGGGACGGTGAACGAGTACTGAACGTAATCCGTCTGGTTGTTGATATTTTTATTGCTCGTGGTTGTGTTGATGAGTGGCCATTCGTCGCCACTCAATGTCGTCCAATCTATCTTATCAGACGTCACCGCTCCGTCTGCAATCATATTAGTCTGAACAGGTGGGGTAATGGCGGAGGTGGACGCGATGTCCTCCGCTGTTACATACTGAGAAAGTTCAGTCTCAAGGTCAGAGCCGTTGTTTAATAGGACGGCTCCTGCCTTGGTTTGAGGATAGGTAATATCCCCATTGTCTTCTTTTAGTGTCTTAATGTATGTAGCCATATCTATCTTTTATTTTATCCTATAGACCATTCGACAATTCTAACCGACGTATTATCATACGCGAACGTAACTGCATTTGCATTGGGAACGTCACATCTGCCGGAAATACTCAACGAGTTTCCGCTCTCCATACAAGAAGAGCTTATATCGATATCCACTCTATCACCGTTCCCGCCTAAAGTGCTCGGGAGAACTATTTTGTAATATACTGTCTCTGAAGTTGCGGCAGCGATTTTTAGACCACCAGATAACGCACTCACTCTAAAAACATAAATATCTCCTACTCTTACATCACCTGCCATTCTTATCCTTTCTCATTATAAAATTGTATCTCCATAGTCAGACGATATGACGTATGGGTCGCCAGCCGTGCCAGAGCCACGAGAAGACCATGGGTCGATATTCTCAACAAAGATTAGCTTACTTCGCCCATTCACTGAGGCATAGAGTTTACGAATACGAACTGACTGACCATTAACTGACCCATAAAGCTTATGAATTTCTTTAGATTGACTGTTAACTGAACCATATAATTTTACTCGAGTGCTAGGTGTAACAGATATTGAGAAGACTGGAGTTGAACCAGAGCTGTTCGTTCGACGAACATATAAAGTTGTTTGTTCAGACAGCGTAAGATGGAACTCGTCAGAGACGGTCTGCCAGGCGTCTTGGTCATAAGAAAGCTCAGTTGTAACGGCTTCGGCTGAACCTTCTGTGGCATGGTTAACAGTGAAATACACTTCGCCCTGTCCGACATCATTAGCTGTGATGCTAGTAATATAAGCAGGACGAGTGATGAATGTTCCTTTAACTGTAGAAATCGACATAGAGGTATTGTTGGCATATGCGCCATAATGATACTGTGTATTACCAACAATCGTTAAGGCCGTTGCCCCAGCGCTAGAAGTATTAGACACGGTTATGGTGGAGCTAGCAGTGTTTTTCGCAGTATTGTAGCGGTATGGGTTGCCGTATATGGATGAGCCCAAAATAGCCGCTTCGATATAACGTCCGTTAGCTGCACTTGGCGTCCCATAAGACGAGAGTGATACGGAAAAGGAAGCGCTAGTGTCAGCAACTGATGAGATAGAAACGTTCAGTCCTAATGGAGCAATTGCACCTTGTGGAATCCCCCAAAGCGTAAAGGCAAAGTTTCCGTCTGGTCCTGTAACATACATCGTGCAAGATGTAGCTAAATTATCTAGGTAAAATGACAAGTTAGGAAGTGAAAACGTTCTTGAACCTGCTGAAGGACTATATGGGACAGAAGTAGATACAGCTTCTCCACCAGGAGCTCTTAGGCCCCAAGTTCGAGGGTCTGCAGCCCACCAAGTGCCACCATTAGTCGAGTAGAGATAACAACTAATACTTGTCAGAGTGACAGTAGTTCCATTTCTAGAAATGTTACCACTTACATTGATATTTAGAGTTCTACTTCCGAATGTTCCAACGTATAATCCTGATACAAAAGTCGCCATTATTTATATACTCCATAGAGAGTATTAGAAGCAAGAGGTGAACCTTCTCCAATATCAGAAGTAGACAATGTAAGTTTTAAAACTTCTCCTGTCGCAAACTTATCTGCTGTGATAGTTCCAGTAGCTATCATGTCATTCGTTACAGATTGTGTCACTTGAGATGTAGGAACTGGATTATCAGAATGGACATAATCAACTGCCTTGATTGTATTATTAGAGATGTTAATGTGGTCTCCAGCTGTCAATTTATCTTGTTTAACACTATCGATATTTTCCCAGAAGTGTGTGAGCCCACGCTCATTTAGAAAATTCTGGTCATCACCGGCAGTAACAGTAATTATTAGAGGGCTTGGTGCATTTTCAGCTCCGTCTATTGTTACCGTCGTTGCCCCAGGTGATACCCCTTGTATAGTCCATGAAGTCCATGTTGAGTTAGGTGTGGCTGTAGCTATAGATGTATTTCCAACAGAATACGACATCATGCTTGTTGTAGTTGCAGTTGCAGTTGATGTTACAGTTACAGTCTCTCCTTGTGCTATAGTTACTGTTGATTGTCCCCAATAAAATGTAGATGAAGGTTCAAATGCCATATTATGCTACTCTCATAATCTCGTCGATACGAGCATTCGTTATTGTTGACACTTTATCTATAAATCCAGAATCATTCGTAAGGTCTGATGTCTTAGTCGGAACAATAATATTCGCTGTCGCATTACTCGATTGGTTAGCAGTAAAGGTGGCAACATTGACGCCATTCTTCTGAATAGTCAACTGACCATTACTAACTGTAGGGATTGTCGGTTTATTAGTCAAATCATTATAAGAACCTGAAAAAGCAACACCTGCTAAATCATCTTCATTTGCAAGATTATATTGAACATCATTTGACCATGTTCCATCAGAATTCAGCAAAAATTCATCTCTTTTAAGATTCTGATTAGAAAGACCATCTATGATTATTCTTGCATTTGATATACTCATTTAATTATGCTTTCTTACTGAAAATAAATTTCTGAACAATGAACTGTTACACCATTTTGTAAAACTAAAATGATTTCAGAACCAGACTCATATAAAGTTTTGATTTCATCAAGAGTATATTCAGATGTCCATTTTCCGTTACTATTCAAAATAATTTCAACATAACTAACTAACGAATCTTGTCCTACAGAAATCTTTTTGATATTTGACACATTAGCCTCCTATAGATTTTAAGAACCAGTAACATTAATTAGGTTATAAGAAGTAGTTGTATCAGAAGTATTAGTTACTGTCATCGTAAAAGTAGCCGTATCAGACTTTAGATAAACATTTGAACTATCTGCTTTTGATGCAAGTTGAGCTGTCGTAGCATAAGGCGTTAAAGCTGAAGAAGTAATAAATCCACTGTCATTTGTAAGCTGAGATGTCGTAGTAGGGATTGTAGGTTTGTCTTCTAAATCATTATATGAACCAGACGTAGCAACTGTCGACAAATCAGCAGTGTTTGCTTTAGCATTTAAGAGAGTATCTGTTTGAGACTTTGTATAATAATTTTCTAAATTAACTTCTCCCCCTCCAAGATCGTCCCAAGTTGTTCCGTTCCAAGCATAGTTTTCGCCAGTATCTGAAACATTATAAACATCACCTAATTCAACACCTT
Source organism: Candidatus Gastranaerophilales bacterium (assembly GCA_944322545.1). Taxonomy (GTDB): domain Bacteria; phylum Cyanobacteriota; class Vampirovibrionia; order Gastranaerophilales; family Gastranaerophilaceae; genus Limenecus. The sequence goes on along the minus strand of CALUPF010000047.1, from coordinate 22,386 downwards.
CTGTAGGTAAGTCATCATAAGTGTCAACAGACCCTTTGTAACGCATCACTGAAGTTAATTTAGAATTAATAGCAGATTCTACTTGTGCTTCAGTCTGAAAACTTGAATCATTTGTTAAGTCACTTGTTTTTGACGGAATTGAAGGTTTGTTAATCAAGTCTGTATAGCTACCAGAAGTAGCAACTACTGAAAGGCTTGATGCTTCTACATAATTTTCTAAATTAAGAGTATCACCGCCAATTGTTATTTGTTTAATATTTGCCATCTACTTTTCCTAATTACTTTGCTGATATTAATATATCATATGTTTTTACTGTATCATCATCTAGAGTAATCACTGTATTCGATAATTCGATTTGATTTTTAAGATAAACTTGGTTTTCTGAAACAAAATGTTCATCATTTTCAAATTGAGAAAGTTTAGTTGGTTTATTTTTTATGTAAGACCAACTATTAGAATTATTTTCGTTCCAGTCTGCTCTTAAAATTTTTAAGTCTAGTTCTTCAATTAAATTAGCTAAACTTGCTTCTACTTCTTCAGCTCTTACTTTTTCTTCATTTACTATTCTTGAGACAGATAAATCAATATTGTCGCCATTTTTTGTAATATCTACAGAATTATCAATTGATGTAAAGTTTAGATTTGAACTAATTGGAATCCAATCATTTTCATTGAATGTAGAAGATGAAGTAAAATCTTCCTTTGCTTCGTAAAGCTTATAATTATAAATTACTACATCTCCTTGAGCATAAAATGTTTCTGGGTGAAAATGAGGAACTGATGCAGAATCAAGAACAACGTCACCAGTTTGTGGACCTTTATCATCACCACGAATTCTTACACTCAAAACAGGTTCAGACATATACTGATTTACAACAGCAATCTGAGACAAAGATTGTGTAACAGTCGTTGAAATCATAGAAGGCTCTTGAACAACAGAATTAATTGTTGAACCTTCTTGAAAATTAACATCTATGCTAGATGGAGATTCGTTCAATGCTAAGTTAATCTCTGAACTGTCTTGAGAGGTTAACTGAATTTCACTTGCCATGATTATATTTTATCATCGGCAAAAACTAAGATTTTTATTCTTTCAATTAATAAGATGTGATAAGTGATATTTTATCTTAATCTTAATTAAAGATTCACTTACAAAAAACTGCCAAGTTAAATACATGGCAGTCAGCTACATTCAAAACTAGTGTATGTTACTAGAAATAGCTATATTATAGAACTATTTTTTCTTCTTTTTCTTACCACCGCAAGGCATAATAATCTCCTTCACTTTTATTATAACAAAAACATAAAAGTTTGTGTCTTTATATGTTTTCTATCAAACGATATATTTGAATGTTAGTCATTCTTTAAAATCCATTTTATGCTTCCGCAATCATAAACTTTTTTATAAAAATTTCTTTTCATGTTTTCAGATTCTGATAAGTTTTCATCAAAATTATCTAATATTCTCTTTAGCTTATGCTTTTGGCAGCTTATTCTGCTTAAAATCTGATTGTCTTTAACATACCAATAATTTGGAGAAGTTTCATACAGTTTTTCAAATCCGAGTTTTTCATATAATTTGCCTGATGTATGAGCAATATCTGAATAAGAAATTATTGTATTCCATTCATTTTCTTTTTTAAATTTTTCAAATAATCTTGTTGCTCCCATTCTTACAGAAGTGTTTAGTTTATTGCAATAACGATAAAGTTCTATTTCATCTTTATTTTTAACTTTTCTAAAAGTCATGCAAGCAACTAATTCATTATGAAAATAAAGTCCATAACATATACTTGCACTTGAACCATATCCTTGTCTATGATTTTTATCTAAAAATTCTCTTGCTTCTTTTGAAGTTATTCTTCTTGATTTACAACTTCCTGCATTAATTGACTTTGATAGTCCAAAGCAATTTTGAATCATTGATTTAATGATGTCATATTTTTCTCTTATTTCCCATTCGAATAAATGAATTAGACGAATTCCTTTTTCTTTACACATATTTGTTTTCATTAAATGATAATTCTTATTGTGAGATCCATCTGTGTGAGACCATGTATCATTTACTTCTATTGCTAAATTAAAATCAGGAATATAAAAATCAAGTTCTAGAGGTCTAATTTGTTCTCTATCATGTTTGATATATCTTACGCTAGAATCTATTAAGATTTTTTCTATAGAATCTTCTAATTCAGAACCAATTATCTCAAATCTATCTCTTAAATTAAATTTATTTACATATTTTTGAGCTTGAGAAAATTTTAATCCTGTTGCAAAACTCAAATCATAAATTGTAGGTTTTCCGAATTCTTCTAATATAAACATCAAAAATTCATAATTATCTTCATCTAAGAGCATATAAAGGTCTGAATAATTATATTTTTCTTTTAAACCTTTTCTGACATTATAGCTCCATATTCCTGGATTGTTTTTCCTTGTTTCTTTTTGATTTTCTCTTGCTTTTTTAAGAGATTCAGGATTCCCTCGTCTTTCAGACTTTCTATTGACATTAAAAGTGCATGAATAACCATATTTTCTAAGATTATTCTCAGCTCTTTTTTTCATTGAATCATTTTTCTCATATGAACGATTCATTACTTTTTTATAATCTCTTTTCGGATTCATAGAAGAAAATAAGGCGAAAGACTCTCTTCTAGTTCCGCCATATTTTTTCCACAATTCTTCTCTTGTTAAAAACTCATTATAATATGAATTTTTGTATTCTTCAATATTTATCATGATTTAATTATAAATCATGGACTATGAATAGTAAACAACTAAGATTAAAGACTATCGATAATTTTGTTTAGCCTGTTTGAAGTTCTTTTAACTTTATCTTTGACATCAGTATTGATTAATTTTTCTATTCGGTCGGTTTTTAATCCGTATGATTTTGCTTCATTAATAGAATTAGAAATTACAGCGTAAGCATTCAGGTTATTAGGATGAGCAACGATTGACAAGCCGCAGAGTCTATGATTATGCCAAATTCCATCATTATCTGGGTCTCCACCAATAGTTTCAATTGAAACACCAGAAACAAATCCGCCGAGCATGAGATTCTTAGCAAGAACTGCTAAAGGATTCTCTTTCACTGCAAATTTAATTCCGTCAATAAGAACTTTATTTCCATTTTTTCTAAGATTTACTACTTTTCCAATAACATCTGAAATTTCTTGACCATGATTAGCAGTAACAACACCATCATAATCTGAAATATCTAGTGTATTGATATCATAGCAAGTCATATTCCATTGCCTTGAATCATCTGTAATTGCTAAAGGCTCTGCAAAGTTAACAATATCATCTTCACCACCTTGTTTAATAGAATTTTTTTCTAAAGTGATAAAATTTTCATTCTTCTTTTCCATAAAGCTATTATATATTAAATACCATCTTTGACTAAAAAATTCACCAGATGTTCTCTGGTGAACTCAGGATTGATATTTTACTCTTCTTCAAATTCTAATTGAGAACGAAGATTTGCTTTAAACTCATTATATCTTTTAATTGATTCTCTGTTGTTTAAGTTTACTTTTTTGATTTCTTCACTTAAAATTGAGAAATATTCTTGTCTTGTCATTTTCTAACTCCTTTGCTATTTGTTTATAACTAAATCATATTATACTTTTGATTAAAAGTAAATACTTTTTGTAATTTTATTCATTCTTTAGAAGATATTTGTTTGAGATGCACTTAAATGATGCTTTCTTCGTTTCTAATTGAACAGATTTTTCTTTTACAAGACTCCACTTTTCTTCTGGAATTTTAGACCAATCAATCTGTTTGATTCTTTCATTCTTTACATAGCATTTATCAACTAATCTCCAAACTATTCCTTCAATTTGTCTATCTTTTGAAGCTTCTGGAACAATTGATTTAACTCCATCTGGTTGAGAAATTGCATCTTTTAGATTTTCTGGTAATGAAATCTCTGAATGAATAGGAACCCAGTATTTTTCAAGTTCTGGGAAGTATTTAACAACTTTAGTCATTGGAAGCTGAATCCATAAATCTTTGAATTTCACTAATAGATTATAGAATCTAATATGTTGTCCTTTGCAACCTAGTCGATTTGATTGAATTCCTTCACCAAATAATTCTCCTTGCAAACAAATTCCAGAAATCTGAAAAATATTCAAATCTTCATCATCAAGTATTTTATTCGATTTAGTTTTCATGTAATCTTCAAGAGAGAATTGTTCTACATCACCGAAAACTCCAAGCTGTTCAATTTTCTTATTGTTTACAACTTTCCAATATGGGTCTTCTTCTGTATTCACTAATTCAAAATTTCTTGAGCAGATTCTTAAATTACAAGGCTCATCTTTTTCTTCATCATATTCACAGAACATTGTAATCGAACAACCATCGATTTTCTCAGTAGCAATCCAAGTTCCTGAACTAAGGATATCTTCATATTTCCATTCTTTTACAAGAGATTGAAGTCTTTCTTCATCTGTTTTTGGCAAACTTTCTGGCCAACTTGTAAGTTTTTGACTTCCACTTAATTTAACAGGTTCTTCGTATTTTACAACTTTAAAATAATCTGCAAAAGAATTTGTTTCTTGTTCAATTTCTTCTAAATCACCATCTTCTTTATTCCAAATGTTTAATGGAAGCAAAAGTCCTTGAGAAATTTGTCCTCTTAGCTTTGCAGTTTTCAATCGATGATATAAAATTCCGTTCTGTTCTTTCTTTCCACGAGCTTCAAGAAAACTGAATCTCTCATCTTCTAATGGAATCATTGAATCAATTTCAAAGTAGAACGCTTTATCACCTTTTTTAAATTCACCTTTTCTAATTACAATATTCCATCCACCAACTAATGCGACTTCAATGCTGTCTGCATTTTCTATTGGCTGAATATCATCTATTGTTTGAATAGAAACTAATTTTCTTTTTTCTTCCATTTGCCTCCTTTTAAATAAATTTTAAAATAGACATAAGAAAAAGTAAACATTTTTGAACATCAAAAAAGCCCCATTTCTGAGGCTTAAATGTTTTAGTCACCAGCACCAGAGCTAGATTCAGTAAGCGAACCATTCTTATACATCTGAATGATACCTTGATTCTGCTGAGGCATACCGGTAAACGTAATAGCAACTGTTTGAACAACGTTATCTTCGTAGTCAATCGAGCTAATCTTAGCTTGTGCATTTACCAAACGAGTAGTAGTATCACAACCAACGATTTCCAAATCTTCTTCAAGAGCAGTGCTACCACAAGCGCTCATAGCTTTCAAGTCAAAAGCGTCATATTCTGTGGTTTCGCCAGTGCTCATCTGACCGCCAGCAGCAACAGCATACTGTGGGAAGATTAGGCTGAGAGCTTCGATATCAGCACCGAGAAGTGTAACTTCAACGGAAGCAGATGTCGTTGTAGGAATATCATAAGTTCTACCGTCAATCGTAGTTGGCTGAGTAGAATCAGAAGAATAATCCCACGAAATCTCACTTACATCTTGGAGTTCTACAGAACCGTATTTAAGAGTAAATGGACCTTTAACTAATGCCATTTATTGTTCTCCGTTTTGTTAAAATTTATTAATTTGCGCTATATCTACATACATAATAACATAGAATCTAAGTTTAACTTTGTTATTTACTTTTGAAGAGCATGTGGTTATAATAAAAATATAAATTAAGTTCGTAAGTTGCTTAATTTAAGTTCATTATATGAATTCCACACAATACCTTGCTTAAACATCATTTAAGCGAAAAACAAAAACTATATTTTCAAAAGAAAGAGCCTTATGCGAGAGGGCTCTTTTTATTTTGTTCCAATTCTTCTTATTTGCTTGAACTTACCAGTTCCGTTTTTACTATTTACTGAAAGAATTGCTGGAGTGATTACTGTTTCATTATCGATGAGTTCAATTATATAAGTTTCATACTGAGGTTGACAATAAATTTGAGCAGAACTTTTTGTAGATGCTTGATACCCGTTATCTACTACTAAACGTAATATGCCTTTTTCATCGTCTGGAATAAATTTCCACGGTTCAGATTCAGCTGTTGCATCATAATCTACTGTCATTGAAGTGCTTCCATCTGAAATAGTAGACAGTAAAGTAGAATAAGATATTCCGTCAAGAGTATAATCGAAATAGATGCTTGCAACTCTCTTCAAATAATTTTCTCCGTAATTTATTCCTGTTACTGTAACATTTAATTTGTAAGCAGACGGAGAACTTCCTGTAAGTTCAACATTAGAAAGATTTGGAGCTGGATAAGTTTGTCCAACTTTAACTTGAGTTGTAGATGTTGATGAACCAATATTTGTAGAAGCAACCCACTTAACAGAAACGTTTAGATCAGCAGGGAAATTAAAATCATTTTTTGTTACTGTTTTAGATGTTGCTCCATCAGTCCAAGTTCCAAGAGTAAAATTCTCTGTCTTTCCATTAAATGTATATGACGCTGTGCATGTTAATTTTCTACTTGAATATCCTTGTCCCCAATTAATTCCAGAACATGATGTCGTGATAGTTGAATATTTAGTATAAGAAGATGTTGATTTGATTCCAGATGGAGAAGTTGCGTATCTATCAAAATAGATAGTCCAATATTTGTCTCTTCCACCCATGTTAGAATCTGAGAAACCAACTTGAAAAGTTGCAGATGTAGCAGAATTTGAGCAGTTAATACGAACAAAGAAACTTTTAGACCAACTTCTTCCAAGAATATTATTGTTATAAGTTCTTGGTTTAATTAGTCCCAAGTTTCCACCGCACCAAGCAGTAATTGCCCAGTCATACCAAACTGTTCTTGCACCTGAGCTTTTGCAAAATAGATAGATTACACCACTTACATCGACATGGTCACTATATCGTGTAATTCCGTTGATGTATACATTTGTTGTAAACCTTGAATTATAACTACCCCAACTTTGAACTGTTTGTTCTCCAAGCCAACCAATAGTTGCCATTTAGCCTCCTATGCTTTTTTCTTGAGCCAGATTAATTGAACTCCTTCTATAGAAGACGGTGTTGTATTATCATTAGCTTCTGTGACAACGATTCTTGTATCTGTTTCAGAAGAATTTGCTTGCTTAAAACCAGCTACATAAGAAGTTGCAACATCAATTCCAAGCTTTGAAGAATCAATCTGAGAAAATTGTCTCATGTCTGTGATAAGAGCATCTGTAATCGTAGATGTCGATGTAGGAATTGAAATGCTTGCTAAAATAATATATGGATTATTTGCTCCAACAACACCTTGAATTTGTGAAGAAGTTGGAGGAACTGGAGCATCTGATTCTGTTCCTGGAACTTCAACAATTTTCAAAACATCAGGAGATTCAATAACACTATTTGTTTCTACAAATGTAACGCTTCTATCGACATAAGCAACTACATAAGAAATTCTTGATGCTGATTGAGAAGCACCACTAATAGAAAGTGTAAAATCTTGAGTTAACCAACCAAAGTAACAGTAATTATTATAATCGACAACACAGTGAGAATCAACACCAGTTTCACCAGAACTAATCTTCACAGACATTGTTGGAGTATCTGTTGCAGTGACGTTGAAACCGTTGATGACTCCACCTTTATCTCCTGCACCATTTGTATGAGTAGTGAGCATTGAGTGCATAAACTTTGATGCTCCAATCTCAGACGTCCAAGAGTCATTGTCTCTATATGCTAAATATGTATTGTAAGTTGGCATTATTCATTCTCCCAATCATAAGCTGCTGTTCTGTTTGTAGGAGTTCCTTGAATTGTGAAAGTTCCTAGAACAGGACACCAGTCTTTGCATTCTGATATTTGTCCTATAGTAGTTTTAGATTTATCCATTATTCGAATGTCAAAATAATAATCACCAGGTTTAATCATTGTCATTTTCTTAGTAAGACGAAAAACTGCTTTTCCTTCTTTTGGGTCTTGGCCATACATTCCTTGATAATTATTCTTCCAAATTTCTGAACTATCTTCTGGGCCAGAACTTCCTTCTGTTTCATCATCACAGTCGATTGTAATTTTGAAATCATAATCATCACTTATTTGAGATGTAACAGCTGAATCATCTGAAAGTTCTTCTTCTGAACCATCTTCACCGTCATATTCTTTGGATTTTGCAGTTAAAACAAGAAGTTTTCCAGTTAAATCGTAAGGTGTAATATTTCCTTCTGAATCTTTTCTACTAAAAGAAACTGGAATATAGTCATTTGTTCCTCTAATGATAGTGTCATATTTAATAGGTTTTAGAGCTTTTCGTGCCATGATTAAATTTTATCATAGAAAGACATATTAACTATTAACTCATCAATAAAAAATTCACCAGAGGACTTCTGGTGAACTCAGAACGTTATATAAACTTGACTAAATTAGCTTTATCATATCATCAATTTGAGCTTGAGTGTATAGCTTCTCAGCTTTTGATTTAAGAACTGAATATCTTTTAATAGTAGAATTGTAGTCTTTGTCTGAAAGTTTTGCATCTTTAGCAGCTTGCTTCCACTCCATAATCATGTTAAATTTTCCACTTCTACGAACTTTTTCATATTTAAGCCAATTTTCAATTTCTTTTGGAATAGTCATATCTTTCTCCTAAAATAATACAATTGTTTTAAAGTTTGTTTTAATCTCGTATGGAATTCCCTTCTCTATAGAATAAATTATATCCATCACTTGTTTGTCCATTTCTTCATAGTTCATTCCATAAAATTCAAGTGCTTCAAGTGCAGCTTGATAGTCTGAGTTTGTAAATTCATCATAGTGTTGAGCTATATCAAAGAGTTCTGCATATAAGTTTTTGATTTCTTCATATTCTTGTTCAGTTTTTATTTCATCTACTTCTAAATCAAATATATCTGCAGCTTTATCTATGTTTCGTGAGCACCACCTAAAGTATTCATCAGTTTTTCCGATAATATCTTCTTCAACTTGCTGAAGATAAGCTTTTGCTTCATCACGAGTTTTGAATTTTTTATCAGAATCTACGAACTGTTTGAAAATTTCTTCCATTTAGTGAATCTCCATTCTTACTTCGTCCCATTCTTTAGCATTTTCATCACGAATATAAATTTCTTCTATAACATCATTTTTAACCATTCGATAAAGAATTCCTGCAACTAATGGATTGTATTGTTCATCTTCTCCATAAGCTTCATCTAACATTTCAGTGATATATGCAATCATTTCTTCTTCATCTTCAATATCATCAAAGTTTTGATATTCTTGGTTGACTTCATAATGATAATCAATTAAGATGTTTTTTAAATCCATTTCTCTAATGAGTTCTTCTGGTGAGTATTCTAAAATTGTCATTATTTTGCTCCCTTAACGTAATACGATTTTATTCCAACCGCAGGTATCGCAAATGTAAGCTTGTTCATCAAGAACTACGATATCTCCAACTGAAAGTGAATGACCTTTGAAATCTTCTGGTCGACGCATGTTGAAGATACAGAAGATTTTTTCTAGAATATCAATGTTTGTTAAATCTTCTATGATTTCTCCTGCATAGACGTTGTTGTAAGATTCTTTGCTATAATTCTCTTTGTCTGAAACAACCATAAAGCTTGGTTGTTTTGGTTGATAGATTGTGTATTTCATTTATGCTCCTTTGCATTTAATGATTTATATTATTATATTAACATAAAACATCAAAAAAGTAAATACTTTTATTCAAAGTCGTCTTAAGTTCTAGAAAGCTTCAACTCAGAGTAATAGTTCTATATTAGTTTGAAGAAAAAATTACCAGAGGACTTCTGGTGACCTCTGGCAATATATTCTTGAATTAAATACTTTATTTAGAGTTCACCTCGTAGATTTCTCTTTGAAAGACTGTTTTTATTAGAATTCCACATATAATGATATATCGGTTTGTCACACTCAAATCTTTTCTTTTCATGTGTTATTACTCTTCTAAGCCAATCATAATCTTCATTGATTTTCATTGATTCGTTAAATCTTTCATTTCCTATACAATTTGCTGTGAATGAGTAGCTCCATACTGCATGATTTCCAAGTAATTCATCTCTATTATTCGAAACTCTATTTCCAGCAAAGAACTTATAAATTGAATAATCACATTGAGAACGTCTCATTACTCGGTATATTGTATGAATGTAATCATCTTCTATATCATCATCAGAATCAATGAACGAGATATATCTGCCTGTTGCATTATCTAATCCTCTGTTTCTAGCTGCTGAAACTCCCTTATTTCTCTGGAAGAAAACTCTAAAACCAGTTGATTTCAACCATCTCATATTCTCAGAACTTCCGTCATCAATTATAATAACTTCAGTTTCTGGATAATCTTTAACTTGTTTCTGGAGTTTTAGAACTAATTTTCTTAATTGAGCTCCAGTATTGTAATGAGGAATAATTATTGAAAGTTTGTCTCTATTTTTCTCTCTTTGTTGCCATGAAAGCGAACCTTCTCTAGGATAGTTGTAATGTTTGACAGTAAGATTGGTAAATTTTTCAGTCGGATTTTTCTTCATCAACTCTTGATAGAATAACCAATCTTCTGCATATTTTACTGATTCATCATTCTTTTGATTCCCGATAAAATCTTTTCTCATAAATTTTACAGAACCGCATAAAGCAAATTTAGATTTTTCATTTACTTCCCAAACAGCTCCATCATTAACTTTGAGATTGAAATATACTAAGTCAGTTCCGTCTAATTGTTCAACTGCTTTATTAAATTCATCAGTATAAAAATCGTCATCAGCTCCTAAAAGAACTATATATTCTCCGCTTGCTTTTTCTAATCCTACATTTAATGCTGATGAAACTCCTCCGTTTTCCTTATGAATCAATTTGCTCTCTCTGCCTTTAAGTGCTTTTTGAGCAATTAAATAAGAATTATCTTCTGAACCGTCATCAACTACTATAACTTCTATGTCTTTTCTGTTCGGAATTGATTTTATAGCTTGTTCAATCGTGTCTTCTGCGTTGAACATTGGAATAATTACAGTTACTTTCATGTTTCTATTTTATCTAATTTTGTTCACATGTAAAATCACAAGTAGGTGCTAAACATCTTTTTTCTTCCAGACGAATTCTCCCGTTCCTGCTGAATAAACTTTTACTCCATTCTTCATTTGTTCTTCTCTTTTTAGAATATTTTCTTTTCTCCTTGGTTTGTATGATGTTGCTTTCAAAGTTCCTCCTTCATTCCATACATCATAGCATCTGTTTTGCCAGCCAACTAATTCCATTCCCATTGCATAATAACCTCGTCCGTCAAATTTGTCAAAATCACATTTGCTCATAATATTATCTGGATTCTTCTCTCTGATAAAATGTTGAAAGAGTTTAGAATTTCCTCCGATTACATGATTCATGCTTCCAGGACAACCTCTAATGATTTCCCATTGATATTTCTTAGACCTTGAAGGTTTATCAAAACTCATTAATTGAACTAGTTCATCTTTGTAGTATAAACCATAAACTGTCAAATCTTTAGTTCCTGCTTTTGCTCCTTGTAAGTGATTCTTTCTGCAGTAATCATGATATGTTTTTCTATCTACGTCTCTAATCTCACATTTTCTTGCATAAATTCTTCTTGAATCATCTGTTAAACAGAATCTCAAAAAAGTTTTAATCATTTCTTTTTGATTGTCCCATTCCCATTCATAAATGTGGATTAGTCTGATTCCTTTGTCTAAGCAGAGTTTTGTTTTATCTTTGTGATAATTTTTTCCTTTGATTTGTTCAGAATGCCAGTAAGCTCCATTAAATTCTATTGCAATTTTTAGTTCAGGTAAGTAGATATCTAATTCTTGATTTCTTAATACAGAATGGTCATTTTCTATAATCTTTCCATTATAGATTGATTTTACATATAATAAGACTTCTTTTTCTTTTTTAGAGAATGATGGTCCTGTTTCAGATCCATATTTCTTTAAGTTAGTTTCAATAATTTTTTTAGCAATAATTGGAGATTGCATTCCTAAACCGCCATATCTTTTAATCTGCGTTTTTATAGCTTTATCTTGTATTTCCTTATTTCCGAAAGGATTTTCGTAACCATATTTTGTCAAAATTGTTTGTTTTGCTTTTTCTTTGATTTCTTCTCTTTGCCAATTATATTCAACACCATATTTTTGTTTCATTGTTTTTCTAGATTTTTGCTGAATTTCTTTTAAAGAAAGCAAATTGTCAGTCCCATACTTTTGTTTCTTTTTTTCTCTTGATTTTTGTTGAGCATCTTCTGTTGAAAGATAACTCTCAACACCATATTTTTTTAAATTAGTTTGCTTAATCTTATCTCTAATTTCTTTTACTTGAGATATGTTCTCTACACCATATTTTTTCTTTAGTGTCTCTGCTTTTTTCTGTCTTACTTTTTCAGAACAGAATGGAGATGGACCACCGAATTTTTCAATCATAAGTGCTTTAGACGATTCAGCAGATTGATTTCTTGTAATTTCTAATCCGAATTCAGCAAGTTTTTTGTAAACTGAGTTTCTATTACAATCAATTTCTTTTGCAATTCTATTTACTGAATAACCTTGATTTATTTTTTCTTCTAAAAAAGATTTAGTGAGCTTTTGAATATTTCTTCCTTTGCCAGAATTCCAAGCTTTCATAAAAATATTATAAACTAATTATGGTTCTTTGTAAAATAAAAAGATGCCCCAAGCTGGAGCATCTAGTAGATATAGCGTTATATTTTAGTTTCTAATTAGTTAGAAGCTGGAGTTAAGCCTGCGAAGGCAGCTTGGTTTGCGATATAACCACCACGCAAAAAACTACCCCTCAAAATTAACTCATTTCTTTGCCATGCAGAGCGAACTGTGCCATCACCGGTTTCGTAAGCAGCTTCAGCAGAAACGTCATACTTCAAACCACCAGAAACTTTACCGCGGAACTCATCAAGGTCACCGTAGAAGACTGGGCTTGAAATCGTAACAGTTTCAAGAGTGCCGGTTTCGTTGTTAGTAGCTTTGAAGCTCTTAGTATCACCTTCACCAAGCGTTGGCATAAGGTCATTAGGAACAACAACATATGGATAACCAAAGATTGTTGGGAATTCACCAGTCGTGATAACATCTTTGCCAAGCTCACCATTAGCAGCAGCGCTGAAGAGATATTCTACAAGCTGAGCTTTAGTCTTAGAGTTGAACACAAATACACCGTTAACAACATCATCGCTAACCTTAGTAGTAGCTTTGATGAATTCAACAAGTTTCTCAATAGAAGTTTCACCTTCCATTTCAACAGTGTTACCAGTAGCGTTAACAGCTTGCTGCATGCGAATAATAACGAGCTGAGCTAGCTTACGGTCATAGTCATTGCGATAACCAGCAGCAACATCAGCAAGGATATCAACAGCAAGATATTTGGTTGCATTGTCACAAATTGGAGTAACAGCAGCCATTTCTTCCATTTGAGCTACGCCTTTCTTAAGTTCGTAGGTCGAAATTGGTTTGAGGTTGCCATCTTCACCGTCGTCACACATAGCAACGTTCTGCATATCGATATCACCGATGCGAGTAGCATAAGCGAATGTCAAGCGGTCGGTTGTTTGATAATCAACAGCATTCAAAAGTGGAGAATAGTTAGTTCTCTTACCGTGAATCATGTTGTCAACTTCATATGGAAGAACAAAGTCATCAGCTGTTTCAATGGTCATGACTTCGTTGTCGTTCTCAACCATCTTAGCTTTCTTTTCTTCGAAGTTGTATCTATTAATTTTAGCAAGCTTCTGAGCAGCATCGATGCTGTGGAGGCGATAAGCATTCCAAGCAGCAGCAATCTGGTCATTGTAACGCTTGCGCCAGTTCTTTTCAACCTCTGGCTCTTTAACAGCTTCCTCAGTTTCTTCAACTTCTGGAGCTTTTACCTGCGCATCAAGAATTTCGTTCTTGATTTGCTCTTTCAAGGCGTTAATTTCCTCTTGGGTCATTTTATTTTCCTTAATTTCTTGAGACTCTTCCTGTTCGGCAGTCTCTTCTTCCGTTTCTTCTTCAGAATCATCTGATTCAGTTTCTTCAGTAATAGAATTTTCTACTTTTTCTTCTGCTTCTTCAGCTTTGAGTTGCTCAACTGCTTCTTTTTCTTCTTCTCCAGCAGGTTCAAGAGTAACTTTTTCACCTTCAACAGTAACTTTAATAGAACCATCTTCGTTAATTTTATCAACTTCGATGCTTTCTACTACTTTAGGCTCTTCACCTTCAGATTCTTTTTCAGAAGATTCTTCGCTAATATCGTTTTCTACCTGTTCTTCTAAACTATTTTCTTTCATTGGTTCCTTATCGGTCATTTCAACTTTTTCAGAATTTAGTTTATCGGAAATTTTCTCTAAGATATCAACGATTTTTTCTTGCTCTTCAGCGATGTCTGCGATTTGCTCTCCTTGTGCGAGAACAACTTTTTCCAGAGCATCAACTCTATCTTCTGCAGATTGTTCTTCTGGAGTTTCCATAACTTCAGTTTCTACAATCTCTTCAGACTTTGGAGCTTCTTCAATCTTAGACATTGAATCTCCCTTTTAATGTTAATGTTTTTGCTGACGCTTTAAAGCGCCAACTTTGTGCGCACTTTTAAAGTATCTGAGCAGATAATAACATATAATATTTTCTTAACTTGTTACATTGTTTATTTTTGAGATTCTATATCACACTCAATTATGACGCCTTTATTGTCAAGTGTTACTTTATTAAATTTCAGAGTTGTATTTGGTGACAATAAAACTTCATTTTCAGAATTTATTGCAGAACCAAACTTTTCTGTCCAAGCATCTTTCTTTCCCTGACCATATGATGAAAGAGATTTAATATCAAGACCTTTTGTGTCTTTCTTTACATTAATTGCTAAGACTACATCTCTTTGGCCATACGCACTTGAATAATATGCGTTAGTAGACATAGGAGCTTTATCTGTGAAAGTTTGACCAACTAAATCATTTGTAGCTTTGAGAATTTTAGTTGCATCTTTAATTGTTCCTTTCTTTAGTGCTGTTCTTAGTTTTTTAAGCTCAGTTTCGAGTCTTTTTCCACCTATTATGGATGCATCTACTCCTCTAAAAACTAATCCTTCTCCACCAACTTTTGATTTCTCTAATGCAGAAGAAATATTTTCAGCAGCTTGTTTTACATCATCAGAACCTTCACCTGTTCTCATGTATTTGTTTACTTGAGAATAATTGATTCCACTAAATTCTTTTGTATAGTCAGTTAAAGAAGAAACTTCTTGTTCTGTAAGATTTTCTAAATTCTTCTTTGTTAATGAATCATCTAATTTTACATCTCTATCAACTAGATTTTCCATTACATATTTGTCTCTTTCTTTTACGACTAAATATCAATTGTGATCCATGTCATATGTTCCAACTGTAGTCTTTACATCTGGTCTAGTATAGTAATCATTTGGTTTATAAAAACTTGCACCAACACCTGAAGGACTAAAAGTAAACCTACCTTTTTCATCATGATATGGGTTTCCACCATTTTCATTCATGACTTTTCTTATCAGCATCTTAATGTCATATTCTCTCATGAAATTATTTTACCTACAAATTTTTTTGGTATATAATAATATTAGCACATTAAAAAATAGAGAACTTTTCGGTCCTCTATTTTGTGGCCGGCGCATGCTATTTACTGAGCGACCGGCTAAGAAGATTATAACACACTTAATCTTTGACTAGAATTCAGTAAAGAAACTTTATAACCGCGTTCTAAGACTAAGCAGGGCGGAGACTATCGTTTATACGAGCTTTGCGTTCCGACTTCGATTCGGGTAAGATACGTAAATGCCTTTGACCGCTGCTGGACTGCTTAAGGTAGACGGATGCACATAAGATTATATCGTGATGGATATAACGCTGACCGGTATTTTAGAACGTGTCTTCAAAATAAAATGCAAGAAGGATTCTGACAGTTTCACTGAGCATTTTCGACAGGAGCTACGTAAGCTTCGTCTTACCAATGGTCGCCCGAGAGTTAAAGTTTCTAATAGTAGTCCAAGCCTGCGGAACGGTAAGAATGGCTGAAACGTAAACAGGAAAACGGAAGTTGAGTATGGACTGAGCGAATAATCAATAAGCTCATAAAAATCTTTGAGCGAGTATAAAAATTCTCGCTAAGGATTTTAGTCTTTCGAACTCAATTAAATGAGTGATTAACTTTGATATTTAATCTCTGAAATGATAGTTACATTGAATTTAGAGCAATAGTTTAAAAGATTAATTCTTAGAGATTCTTCAGAACTTGATTTAAATCTTTTAGTTATAGATTTAGAACAAAACTTATTCTTAGAGTTCTTATAAATCTTGATTAAAACATAATCTTTGATAATCTCTTGACTATTAGAAATTTCTTTTAATATTCTAGAATTGATTGCTTGTTGTTTATGAAAATCAAACAATGAAAAATCGTTCTGTTTTTTTTGCTTTTTAGGTTTTGGAGTGCTTTTAGGTTTTGAAATCTTTTTAAAGTTTGAAGTGTTTTTATGTTTTGAAATCTTTTTAGCTTGTTTAGTGACTATTACTGGTCCATTTTGTCTATTATAGTTGAAGTTATTTCCGTATCTGACTCTCTGCTTGATTTCTTTTTTAGTGAAAACAGGCTCAGAATAGTTAATCGGAGCTGTTTTTATTTTTTTAGATAGAGATTTTCTGTTTCTTTCAAGATATGATTTAGCAGCATTAAAAGAAGCAAAATCACCAATTTCTACGAATTTTTGATATTTTCTTAGATGATTTCTTTCAACACAATAAAGACCATATTTTTTAGATTCTGCAACAACATAACTTTTTAGTAGACTACTTTTCATTTTTTAGAAGTTTATATAAATGAATTAAAATTAAAGCACCATTCAAAAACCAAACTGAAAAGCTTCCATTAATAGCTCCATAAACTACAAACAATAAAGCACCAACGATGTTGACGATTCTGATTTTTCTTTCTGATTTACATAAAAACGAAATTAGCACAATTATAGATGCTATAGTTCCAAGCTCTTCAAAAATCATTCTGAGTCCCTCTCGTTAATTTCCTGAAGCAAAGTCTTATGAGTAGTATAGTTTATAACTTTGATATTTGAAGATACCAGAAGTCCTCTGAGAGCTTCTAGAGATGCTTTATCAGTCATTGTTTTCTCTTTATCAGAATTTACTGAATTTACAAATAATTTTTCATAAATGACTTCTTTGATTCCTGACTGAATGATGTGTTTGAGACATGAATCACAAGGTGCATATTCACAATATAAAGTGCAACCTGATAAATCTCTTTTTGCAAATAAAATTGCATTCATTTCTGCATGAATTACATAATGATATTTTAATGGACGTTCAGTCAAAGTGAGAAATTCTTCTTTAGCTCCTTGCGGAAGACCATTATATCCAAAGCTTATTGGTCTGTGATTCTCATCTACTATTACTGCTCCAATTTTAGTTGATGGGTCTTTTGATTTTTTAGATACAGTTTTAGCAATTGAAATAAAATATTCGTCCCAAGTCATGTTACCACCAAAAGCTTTCATAGTATTTTGAAATCAAATAAAGAGAATGTCTTAGTTTTTTAGATGCTTTTGCTGATTTCTTCGTGTTTTTGTAGTTTTTTCCGAACTTAGCATAGTATTCTAACCCATGAATAATTTCATCTATAATTTTTTCCCAATCTTCAAAAGAGTTGATTTTCTCATATCCCATTGGGCAACCGTCCATATACTCTTTAAAAGCTTTGAAATAAGAAGTCATAGTTAATGTTAAAGCATAATCAAGATTCCAAGTGCAAACTCTAATTTCATCTTCAACTGTGTCTTGTTCTGAAATCTCTTTTAATGGATATTCATACGGTTTGATGATGTTTTTTAAATATTTATTATACTTCAACATAAAAGCCTCCTTTTGTGGTCAGGGTGGTTGGACTTGAACCAACGACCTCCTCGTTCCAGGCGAGGCGAACACTCCAACTGTTCTACACCCTGATTGGTGCTCGAAGAGAGATTTGAACTCTCATTCTCTTTCGAGAAGAAAATTTTAAGTCTTCCGCATATACCGATTCCGCCGTTCGAGCTGGTAGAGGATAATAGAGTCGAACTATTCTCTGGCGTGTATAAGACGCATGCTCTAACCGATGAGCTAATCCTCTATAAGATATATTTTAAACAAAAAAATAAGAAAAGTAAATATTTTCTTAGATTCATTTGGTGCCGAGTCTAGGTAATGCTCCCAGCGAGTCATAACGACAAGAGATTTACAGTCTCTCCCGCCTCTTTAACGGATTACCTCGGCATGTTTTCGTGGAGATAACGGTAATTGCAACAGTGTCCAAGTTCCTACTCTAAGATTTTAATCAAAGGCATTTTCTCTTATACATTCAGAAATTGTCTAAACTAATTTTATCACCATAATGGAAATTTTAATTGGTCCCGCCTATGAGAGTTGAACTCATCTTTCAAGATTGACAATCTTACGTGCTAACCGATGCACCAAGACGGGATATGGCAGTAGGGACAGGATTCGAACCTGCGAGGCGTTAACCTTCTGGTTTTCAAGACCAGTGCCTTCAACCGCTCGGCCACCCTACTATCTGGATCCACCTATCAGGGTCGAACTGATATCTCCTCTTTACAAGAGAGGTGCATCACAGTAATGCTTAGGTGGAATATTATTTTTGGTGACCTCTACGAGAATTGAACTCATATTGCCAGGATGAAAACCTAGTGTCCTAACCGTTAGACGAAGAGGCCAATGGCTCCAGAGGTGAGACTCGAACTCACAAGTCTATGACGGCTGATTAACAGTCAGCTGCGTTTACCATTCCGCCACTCTGGATCGTGTAAATATAAATACCGTTCTATGTTCTCATGCTGATTTTCATACCAACCTAACAATCTATTACAAGATTGGCATAAAAGACCCCTAAAACTTTTAGTATTATGATTATGGTCTACAGAAAGTTTATTAGGTTTACCTAATCCTGAAGTATCTGTTGTTTCCTTTCTTCCACAAATTTCACATATAGGATGAGTTTTACGATATTCTTCTAATTCTTGATTATTAATATCAAGAATATCTCCTCCTGCAACAACTTTCTTCGCTTGACGTTTTTTATTATATGTATCTTTAAAAGTTCTAATTCTCTTAGATTCAATCTCTTGATACTTTTGAGAATTTTTATATTTTATTTGCCAAGCATTCTTACTGCATGATTCAGATATTTTCTTATTGCGTTCTTTACGATTTTGTAAACTAGAATAGCCTCTTGCACATTCTTTTGAACAAAATCTTCCTGAACCATAAGAGCCATCATGAGGTTTTTTGCAATATTCACATTGATAATTCGAACCTTGAAATTCCATAAAATGATTATATCATAAAGTTCGATTTAGTAAATTATCAGCATACAGCCGACTATTCTACCATTGAATTACAGAGGAATGTATTTTATTAAACTAGCTTTTAAAGTTCACCAGAAGTCATTCTGGAGCTTCTGAGAAGATATTATAGAGAGTATATGTGGTGGCGGAGGCTGGAGTTGCACCAACTTTAACTTGTTTATGAAGCAAGTAAGATTACTGAATCTTCTCTCCGCTAAGACGAGAGACAAGAAAGGAGCAAAAGGTCTCTCGTTCTGTAAAAGTCACAACTTCTTCCGGTGTTGTGAGTTCCGTAACAAATTTACGATATGTTAACAAACGTCTTAGATTATGGAGTTCTAAGCAATCCCCTAGTGAAGCGCTTATCTGCATAACTAGGCAAGACTGAGAATAGACAAGCTTCGTTTTCTCACTCAGTCCATATTCATCATACCACGTTTTTCAAAAAAGTAAATACTTCATTGACTTCCGGCTACTCCAAGCTCTTTCAATGAATAAACTACATTCTGTTCCATTCTATTAAAGCCTACAATTTGAGCATTTTCAACAAATACTATCTTTCCATCTTCATATGTGCAGAATACTAATAGTGAACCATCTCTTAAAATATGAGTGATATTATTAAATTTACATTCATGCAGATTTTCTAGACAGCTTTTAATGAACTGAATTTCACTTGAATCTAGACATATATCTTCTTCATATTTTTGCCAATTCTTTAGCTCATTTAAATAGATTGTTTTTATGATATTTCCTTCTGCATCTGTAAGATTGAATTCATCTTCTATATAAGCTATTTCACTTGTTTTTGGATTTTTAATTCTCATTATTGTCCTTTTATTTGTATTCTAATATAAACCAATCGTCTAAGAATTCTTTAAGAGAGTGATAAACAATTGCAAAACTTCCTTCAAAAAGAATAATTCCACCAATTTCTTCGTTTCCTCTTCCTTTACAAGATATAAGTTCTGCTTTTATTTCATATACTTGTCCATGATTCCAGTATTCATCTCCGATAAATTTTGCAGTTGCTTTCATTTATTTTCCTTTTGCTATGCCTAAAACATATCTTATAACATTTATTAAGAGAGCAATAACTAATAAAACTGCACAGATTTTTATAATGATATTCATTCTTTTTCTTCTACAAATATTCTTCGATAATTGAACTCAAGTATTTTTTCAATTCTTCTTTCTGTTTCTTCTTCAATGAGATTTTTGATTTCTTGGTTCATTTTTCCTCCAATAAATCAGTGTTTTCATGAATATTTCCGATAACCTCACACATAGACAATTCATCATATAAGACACTACTTCCGCCATGTATTCCAATCCACGCTATACAGTATTCTCCACTTGGTTTCTGGATTATCTCACCGACAATATCGCCATTATGTTCGCTAACAATATCTCCTATGAATATCTCTTTGCCATGCTTGTCCTTAAGTCCTGTGCATTGCTCAATAACACAGTGTTCTATTGGGTCGTCGTTAGATGTTAGAACAGATATTCTTCCATCAAGAGGATAACAAAATCCAATTAGACCATAATCAGGTCTTATGAACTCGTTATGACTATTATTCCATACTCTAAACTTCAACTCTTTCATTCTTCCTCCTTATCTATTTGTTCCATGTATTTATCTACTTTTGCAATATCAGCTATTATAATTTCAGTAAACCATTCATCTCTAATTTCTCTTTTGCTTTTCCATTCAGTTACATAATCATCTACGACAGTTGACCATAGTGCATATTTATCATCAGACTTACGATGATGCAATTCTCTGCTCATTATTTGTTCTCCAATAAATCAGCATTCTCATGGATATTACCTACTATATTTATATGCTCTGTGTAAGATATAATCTCCTCTCTCTCATAATTTTCCATTTCTCCTATCAAAGACATTTCTGATTCAAACTCCTCAGACCCACTCTCGGAGATATAATCTTGATAGCCATATATCTTAAATCCGAACGCAGATAGTTTTTCATTAAAGAATGGCACATATCTTTGAGCACTATCATCAAAGTCGTTATCGAATTCTAATATATCGCCCTCATATATACCTTTGCCTTTCTTGTCTTTGAGACCTGTATTGAATTCGACAACATAATTGTCATCAATTTCTAATCGAGATATTTCTTCTTCCTCAATATATAAGATATATTTGCCATCTGGCGTAATACCTGCCAGTTCGGCTTCATCGAGATAGCATTCTCGTTCTATATCCCAAACTCTAAACTTAAAACCTTTCATTCTGTGCCTCCTTATTAACGAGCTTAACCTTTCTTATTGCCACCCTTTCTTACTAACTCAACCACCATAATAATCAAACATAGACCATTGCTAACTACTAATGGGACATTCGCTGTTAGTATCCCTGAGATTAGCCACCCCAAATTACCTGCACTGACTAATAGTTTAATAGTCATTGGTTCTTTGGCTAGCATCCCGCCTGCTCTTAGGAATGTTGCTATCCAGCCGGCTATTTGTGAAAGTATGTAAAGCATTGTTTTTTATCTCCTATCTTAACTTTTAATTACAATAACTTCTATGGCAATATGGACAGTTTGTAATAATGTAATCGCCCAATGAATCGACTGTGATGGCTTCCTCGCCTTCACAAATTGCTTTATCGCAGTAATAACACTTACCATCATACGGCGCAAAACCTGTTCGTTCTTCTTCTGGTCTATTCATCTGCGATTTCAGAAACCAATCGTCTGGATTCTTCTCATACAATTTTGCGATATTTTCTGCTTGTTTTGCCTTTACTTCTGCCCAACTCATTTTTCCTCCTCCATTCGTAATCCAAGTTTCTTTAAGATTTTCTTTTGACATTTCTTACACACATAGACTGTAGTAGGCCAGTCGTTGCCGTAGCCGTCTTTTTCGCCAGTGTTAATCTCTCCTAGTTTCACCTCGGCTACCTTGCGACACCACATATAATGACATGTTGGCATCATTCTGTAATTCTCCGCATAAGTTAGTATTATTTGTTACTTTGTTTTTAATTGAATAGTCATATGGACTTATCGCCTTTAACATTTCCCAATAATTCATCTATTCCTCCTCTCCACAGA
>CALUPF010000046.1 GCA_944322545.1 Candidatus Gastranaerophilales bacterium | reverse complement strand
TCGACATACATATGAGACAATTCAACTTCTGGATATTGATTAGATACTGATGTCACAACCTCGCGCCACAATCTAGAGGCATCTAAAACATTTGCTTTATCAACAGAACAAACTTTTTTACCTCTTTTCATCGCAGATTGAAAAGCAACATGAGCAATTCTTTCGACTTCTTTTTCAAAATAAATCATGTTATTAAAACCTGCACGTTCACCATTTATAAGCTCTATGCCTTTTGGTTGACCAAAATATACATCACCAGTTAACTCTCTAACCATCATGATATCTACACCTTTTACAACTTCGGGTTTCAATGTAGAAGCATCTAGCAACTCATCATACACAATTGCAGGTCTGAGGTTTGCAAATAAGTTCAAAGCTTTTCTAATACCCAATAAAGCTTTTTCTGGACGCAACTCAGCAGGAACTGTATCATATTTCCAATCACCAACTGCTCCTAAATAAACAGCATCTGCATCTTTTGCGATAGCAACAGTTGAATCAGGTAAAGGCTTACCGCAATCATCATAAGCACATCCACCAATTAAAGCTCTTTCGTACTCAAATTGATATCCAAATTTTTTCTCTACGGCATTTAATACTTTAACACCTTCATCAATTACAGCAGGTCCAATGCCATCACCTGGTAAAAGTGCAATTTTATATCTCATTATTTAAACTCCTAATTTCTTTTTTGTATAGTTAATCAAACCGCCTTGTTGAATCAAATCTTGTATTTCCTTAGGAAATTTAGTACAAGTATATTCTTTGTTTTGCGTGATATTTTTAACAATCCCATTAGTTAAATCAACAAAAATCCTATCTCCAGTTTTTGCTTCATCTGCTAAAGTTGGATGTTCTAATATTGGCAAACCTATATTTATTGCATTTCTGAAAAATATTCTTGCGAAAGATTTTGCAATTACAACAGAAACTCCGCATGCTTTTATAGATATTGGAGCATGTTCTCGAGAACTACCGCAGCCAAAATTTTCACCAGCAATAATAATATCCCCATGCTCAACTTTATTTACAAAATCCTTGTCCAAATCCTCTAGACAGTGCGATGCAAGCTCTTTTTCATCACTTGTGTTTAAATATCGTGCCGGTATTATAACATCAGTATCAATATTGTCACGATAAACGAAAGAATTTCCCTCAATTGGTGTATTCATGCTCTAACTCCATTTACAAAAATCAAAAAACATACTATATATAATAATATAAATTATCTATTTCGGTACAGAAGATGAAGGAGATTTAAGATGAATTATTACATTGGCGAAGCAGCTGGAAAAGTTTACGAATTTTTGGAAGAACAAAAAAACAACGAAGCTACAATTGCTAAAATCCAAAAAGAATTAGATTTAAGTGAAAACTTTGTAAACATGGGTATTGGCTGGTTATCTCACGAAGGAAAAGTTGATCTTGCTGGTAAAGGAGCAAGAACAAAAGTTAGACTTACTGAAGATTCAGCTAACTAGTTTTTGAAAAAGACTTTAAAAAGAGCAGATTTTATATCTGCTCTTTTTTTGTTAAAATTAATTCAAAAATTAAGGAGTAGCAAATGTTTGTAAAAAATCTTAAATACAACTTACCAGATAAAGATGGTTTTTTCGGTGAATTCGGAGGAGCTTTTGTTCCAGAAGATTTCAAAAAAGTCTTAACTAGACTAAATGATGAATTTGAAAAAGCAATCAACGATGAAAACTTTTTAAAAGAAGTTTATGATCTTTTAAAAGACTATTCTGGGCGACCAACTCCTTTATATTTTGCTAAAAATTTAACAAATTACTATGGCAAAGGAAAAATCTATTTAAAAAGAGAAGATCTTAACCACACAGGTGCACACAAAATAAATAATGTAATTGGTCAGGCTTTATTGGCTAAAAGAATGGGAGCAAAAAAAGTTATAGCAGAAACTGGAGCCGGTCAGCATGGTGTAGCATCAGCCACAGCAGCAACCCTTCTTGGACTTGAGTGTGATGTATTTATGGGTGAAAAAGATATTATTCGTCAACATTTAAATGTTGAAAGAATGAAACTTCTAGGAGCTAAAGTCCACTCAGTTGATACAGGAACAAAAACACTTGCTGATGCTTGCGACGCAGCAATTGATTACTGGCTAAGACACAGTGACGAAGTATTTTACATTTTAGGTTCAGCAGTAGGTCCCCACCCATATCCTAAAATGGTAAGATTTTTCCAATCTGTAATAGGTAATGAAATCAAACACCAATGTCTTGAAAAAGAAGGCAGACTACCTAATTATGTATTAGCTTGTATAGGTGGAGGCAGCAATGCAATAGGAGCATTCCATGCATTTATGGACAATCCTGAAGTAAAACTTATAGGACTAGAAGCAGCAGGTGAAGGCGTTGATACAGAAAAAACTGCAGCAAGCTTAGCTAAAGGTAAAAAAATGATTTTACATGGCAAACGTCAATATGTCTTATGTGACAAAGATGGAAATGTTGGCGAATCATATTCTATTTCTGCAGGTTTAGACTATCCAGGATGTGGTCCTGAACATTGCTATTTACACGACACTGGTCTTGCTCAATATGAACCAATCACTGATAATGAAGCAGTACAAGCATTCGCAAGATTATCAAAGCTAGAAGGCATCATTCCAGCAATAGAATCAGCTCACGCAGTTGCTTATTTAGAAAAGCTAATGCCCAAAACTAATAATGATGACATCGTCGTTGTAAATTTATCAGGTCGTGGTGATAAAGATACAGAAAGATTGCTACAATTATTGGTTTAATAATATTTATTATTTGCTACAATAATTCAAAGATATTAAACAGAGGAATGGATTAATGGAAGAGAAATTTCAATTAAAAGAAGAATTTATAAAACAAGCACAAGAGATTTCAAGAGGTGCTGAATTACTACCTGGTGGAGTTAAAGAACTTGCAATAAAATTACAAAAATCTAAAGAATCAGGTAAACCAATTAGAGTTAAACTTGGAATGGATCCAACTCGTCCTGACTTGCATTTAGGTCACACAGTAGTAATGAAAAAACTAAAAAAATTCCAAGAAATGGGACATCAAATTGTTCTTTTAGTTGGTGGCGCAACTGCAATGGTAGGTGATCCTTCAGGCAAATCTGAAACACGTCCAGCATTAACAAAAGAACAAGTTGAAGAAAACGCTAAAACATATTTTGAGCAAATGTCAAAAGTTTTAGACACATCAAAAGCAGAAGTTGTAAATAACGCTGATTGGCTTCATCCAATGCAATTAACAGATTTGCTAAAACTTGCTTCACAAGTAACAGTTGCTCAAATGATGACTCGTGATGATTTTGCAAAAAGATATGCTGAAGGTAAACCTATTTCTATACATGAATTTTTCTACCCATTAATGCAAGCATATGACTCAGTTGCAATTGACGCAGATATAGAATTAGGCGGTACAGACCAAAGATTCAACGTTTTGTTAGGCAGAGAAATTCAAGCAGCATATGGAAAACCTAACCCTCAAATGGTTATGTTATTACCACTAATTGAAGGTACAGACGGTCTTGTTAAAATGTCTAAAACATATCCTGAACATTGTATTTCTTTGACAGACAGTGCAAAAGATATGTATGGAAAATTGATGTCTATTCCTGACACTTTGATTGTTAAATATTTTAGTCTTTTAACTGATATTTCTGATGAAGAATTAAAACAAATTGAAGAAAGACTAAAAACAGAAAACCCTCGTGATATCAAAATGCAATTAGCTTACACTATCACAAATGAATATCACAGCGATGAAGAAACAAAAAAAGCTCAAGATGAATTCATTAACGTAGTTCAAAACAAAGGAATCCCAGAAGATATTCCATCTCATAAAATGACTGAAGCTAAAAACATTTTGGATCTGTTATTAGAACTAGGCTTTGTTTCAAGTAAAGGTGAAGCAAAAAGACTAATAGCAGGTGGAGGTGTAAAACTCGACAACGAAAAAATTTCAGATATAGCTCTTATGGTGTCTGTACCAGAAGAACCTGTAGTGTTACAATCAGGCAAAAGAAAATTTATGAGGTTAACTAATGGCTAAAATTCATGAAAATATTCTTGAATTGATAGGAAATACTCCATTAATAAGACTCAATAAAATAAACACAGGCAAAGCAGAGGTTATTGTCAAAGCAGAATATTTTAACCCAGGAAACTCGGTAAAAGATAGACCTGCTTTATATATGATTGAGCAAGCCGAAAAACAAGGACTAATAGACAAAGACACTGTTATTATTGAGCCGACAAGCGGGAATACAGGAATAGGTCTAGCATTAGTTTGTGCAGTAAAAGGATACAAACTTGTGCTTACAATGCCAGAAAACATGAGTGCAGAAAGAAGAAAAATGCTCTCTGCCTATGGCGCTGACATTGTTTTAACACCTGCTGAAGCAGGAATGAAAGGTGCTGTAGATCAAGCGATGAAAGCTGCTGAGCATTTTGAAAAAAGCTTCATTCCATCCCAATTTTCAAATCCTGCAAATCCTGAGTCACATGAAAAAACAACAGCAGAAGAAATCATAAAAGACACAGATGGGAAAATAGATATTCTTGTTGCATCTTTTGGAACTGGTGGAACTATTTCAGGAATAGGTAAAAGGCTAAAAGAATTTAACCCCAATATTAAAATCATAGCTGTAGAACCAGAAGAAAGCCCTCTAGTTACGAAAGGAATTTCTGGTCCTCATGGAATTCAAGGGATAGGGGCTAATTTCGTTCCGCAAAATTTAGATTTAACAGTAATAGATGAGATAATGACTGTTTCAACTAAAGATGCAATAATGACTGCTGTCGAAATGTCGAAAAAAGAAGCAATATGCTGTGGCATTTCTTCTGGAGCTAACGTCAAATGTGCATTAGAACTATCTAAAAAAGAAGAAAATGCTGGAAAAAGAATCATAGCAATGACCTGTGATTATGGAGAAAGGTATTTATCGACGCCATTAGGTGAAATGATAGGGAAAGCAGCGGTATAATTATGCTTATAAAAAGAGCAATTGAACAAATAAAAGAAGATATAAAAACAATCTACGACAAGGATCCAGCAGCAGATAACATTATCGAAGTTTTTTTATGTTATCCGGGATTACATGCATTAATTTTACACAGAATTGCTCATAAACTAAGATACTGGGGTATACCCATTATTCCACGTTTGATTTCATATTGGAGTAGAATTTTCACAGGCATCGAAATTCACCCTGGAGCAAGAATCGGCAGAAGATTTTTCATTGACCACGGAATGGGAGTTGTAATAGGTGAAACTACCTACATTGGCGATGATGTATTGCTATATCAAGGCGTAACATTAGGTGGTACAGGTAAAGAACATGGAAAACGTCACCCAACAGTTGAAGATAATGTTATCGTCGGAGCAGGTGCTAAAGTTTTAGGGAATCTTACTATTGGAAAAAACTCACGAATAGGTGCAGGCTCTGTCGTTGTTGACGATGTACCTGCTGATTCAACTGTAGTTGGGATTCCAGGCAGAGTTGTTCATCAAAGAGTTATGGTGGATGGTCAATTGCAACATAACAGACTGCCTGACCCTGTAAAATGTCAGTTGAACAGACTGACTTATGAAGTTGCAGAAATAAAAGAACAACTAAATATAACAACTTCAGGTAAATCTGATTGCTAATTATAAAAACAACACAACAAAGGTAACAATAGTAGTCACATTTTTTTGATTACATTTTTATTTACACTTCTTAATTTAATAGGGTATGTATTTTTCCAATTTTTTTGTATAATAGACTCAAGTAGGGTAGTCCCCCTATTTTTAATAAATATAAAAAGGAGAAAGAAATGAAAGTAAAAGTTAATGATGGATGCATAGCTTGCGGTGCTTGCGAATCAGTATGTGATGCAGTATTCTCAATCGAAGATGTTGCAGTAGTTAACGAAGCTGCTGTTGCTGGTAACGAAGATTGCGTTAAAGAAGCTGCTGAATCTTGCCCAGTAGGCGTTATCGAAGTTGAAGAATAATTTATTCGATAAATAAAATAAAAACAGCTTTAGTATTTTTTACTAAGGCTGTTTTTTTGTTATAAAAATAATATGAAAACAATAAAAAACATAGACGAAATAATTCAAAAGCTAAAAGATGCAAATTTGCCACAACGTGAATTTGTAAAAATGATGGAAACTTTTCATGATCCATTCAAAGTTCTTATATGCTGTATATTGAGTCTAAGAACTAACGACCTTACAACTTATCCTTGCTCTCTAAGAATGCTAGAATTGGGAACAAAACCGCAAGACTTTTTAAATATAGATGTCGATACACTAGCTAAAGCAATTTATCCAGTAGGCTTTTACAGAAACAAGGCTCAACAAATTCTAGATATATCAAAACAAATTGTTGAACAATATGAAGGAAAAGTTCCAGATTCAATAGACGAATTAATAAAATTTAAGGGTGTCGGAAGAAAAACAGCAAACCTAGTCATGGCAAAAGGCTTTGGCATTCCGGCAATTTGTGTTGATGTACACGTGCATAGAATATCAAATAGATTAGGCTGGGTTAAAACCAAAACTCCAGATGACACAGAAATGGAATTAAGAAAAATACTGCCTAAAAAACACTGGCTAGACATAAACACAATACTTGTGACATTCGGTCAAAACCTATGTAAACCTCAAAGACCTATGTGTGAAATATGCCCAATAAAAGAATATTGCAAAACAAATAAAAAGGACTGATTTTTAATCAGTCCTTTTTATCTATACGTATTAAGCTAATTACATTTTTCCGCCAGATACAAAGTTGATGATATCAAATAAAGAATCTTTAACAAATTCAACAGCTAATTCTTGAACAGGTCTTTTATCGATGTAGTCAAATGCGATATAAAGAGGATCTCTTGAGTTTTTAAATCTCATTCTGATATCTTTTTTATCAATGATAGCAAGACTAGCTTGTAATCTGTTTTCTTGTTGAGCTTTTCTCAACAATGGTCTGAATTGTCCGTTACCGCCTCTGTTATTATTTGTATTTCCTGCTGGATTGATTGACATCTTTTTCTCCTTTATATCTCTTATATATATAAAGGTATATACTTTTAAAAAATTGCGTATATACTTTTCAAATGTTACAAAAAGTTTACAAAACATAGATATTAAATATATATAAAATTTTTGTAATTTTTTTCTACTGGTATTAAAATGGATAAATATAGTTGAAGGAGTAGAAAGATGAGAACATACAAAATAGAGGAAATATCAGAAATAGTTGGCGGAATACTAACAAAAGCTCAAGACGCTTCTATTGATAAACTTATGCCACCATTGTTAGCTGATGAAAATTCTTTAGCACTGGCATTATCTGAAGAAGAAATTGAAAATCTTGCAAAAACAAAGGCTAAAGCAGCATTAGTTCCTCTTGGTGTAAATTTTGAGCATATTACAACTGTTGAAGTTGAAAGACCTAGATTAGCTATGATGAAACTCCTTCATCTGTTTTATGATGCACCAGATGCACCTGTGGGAATCCATCCTAGCGCAGTTATACACCCAGATGCAAAAATCGGAGAAAATGTTTCAATTGGTCCAAACGTAGTTATTTCAAGAAACTGTGTAATTGGTAATAACACTAAATTATTGGCAAATATTTACATTGGTAAAAACTGTACAGTTGGAGAAAATTGTCTTTTCCACCCAGGCGTAAACATTGGTGATAATTCACATATTGGAAATAGAGTAATATTACAACATGGTGTAAGCATTGGTGCTGACGGATTCAGCTTCGTAACAGAAAATCCTGATGTTATTGAACAAGCAAGAAAAGAAGGTGCTGTTAAAGAAGCTAATACAAAACAAAAAGTTTATAAAATCCCATCAATCGGGGGCGTTGTAATTGCTGATGATGTTGAAATCGGAGCTAACACTTGTATAGACAGAGGTACTATCGAAAATACAATGATTGGACCTCAAACAAAAATTGACAATCTCGTACAAATCGGCCACAACTGTAAAGTTGGTGGAGCTTGTATGATTGTTTCACAAGTAGGTCTAGCAGGTAGCTGTAAAATCGGTGATAGAGTAGTAATTGCTGGTCAAGCTGGTTTAGCAGACCACCTAGAAATAGGTAGTGACTCTATTGTTATGGCTCAAGCTGGTGTTACAAAAAGCTTCCCTGAAAAATCAATTATCATTGGTGCTCCAGCAGTTCCAAGAAAAGACTTCATTAAACAATTAAAAATGTTAAAAGCAGCAGAAGAAGTTGTTGGCAAATTCAAAAAATACGAACACCTTTTAGAAGCCTTTGAACAAGGAGAACAATAATGAATATGACAGCATCTAATACAATAGCAAAAGAAGCAACAGTAACATCAAAAGGCCTAATGACAGGCATAGAATGCACAGCCAAATTAGTTCCTTCTGACAAAAAAGGCATAAGATTTCACCTTGGAGAAAATGTCTTAGAAGCAAATGTAGACAATGTTGTGTCAACTGAACATTGCACAGTAATCGGTAATGAAAATATGAAGGTTATGCTTATCGAACATTTCATGGCGGCCTGTGCAATATGTCACATTGAAGCTATTGATGTATATCTAACTCATTTTGAAATGCCAATTTTAGGTGGTGGATCAGCAGAATGGGTTGAAATTTTCAAACAAGCAAATAATACATCTTCAGAAAAATATGTATTAAAAGAGCCTGTTTCTTATATCAATGGAAAAACACATCTTTTAGTAATTCCTTCTGATGAATTTAAAGTGACATATTCTGTAAACTTCAATCATCCAGAATTAAATCACAGATGGGTTTCATTAGAAAAAGACAAAATGAATGAAATAATCGAAGCTAGAACTTTTGGTTATTTAAAAGAATTAGAAATGCTTCAAGCAGCAGGTTATGCAAGAGGCGTAAGCATTGAAAACACTGTTGGTATGACAGATGATGGATATACAACAGAGTTAAAAAGTAATTTTGAGCCTGTAAAACATAAAATCCTTGATTTGATTGGTGATTTTTATCTCACAGGATTCAATCCTCTTGATTTAAAAGCAGAGGTTATCGTCAAAGAAGCTGGCCATGCTGTGCATGTTAAAGTAGCAAAAATGCTAAAAGATAAAATAGAAAAAGAAGTTTAATTAATTGAGGAGAGATAAATGACTGAACAAAATACAACTGAAGAAAAACTCCAGTTTGATGTAATGCAAATTATGGATATGATTCCACATAGATATCCATTTCTGCTTGTAGATAGAATTACAGAGTGCGTTCCTGGAAAATATTCAAAAGGATATAAAAATTTAACTTTCAATGAACCATTTTTCCAAGGACATTTTGCTGGAAATCCTATTATGCCTGGAGTACTACAAACTGAAGCTTTGGCACAATTGGGTGCTGGTATTTTAATGACTATGGATGAATACAAAGGCAAATTAGTTGTTTATGCAGGTATTGACAACTGCAGATTCAAAAGAATCGTTCGTCCTGGTGACAGGTTAGATATGGAAGTTGAACTTGTAAAAGTAAAAGGACCTATCATCAAAGCCCAAGGAAAAGCTATGGTTGATGGACAACTTGCAATGTCAGCTGATATGATTTTCTCAGTTATGTAGGAGATAACAATGATAGATAAAAGAGCAATAATTGCCGATGATGCACAAATTGGAAATAATGTAACTATAGGCGCTAACGCTGTAATAGGAAATGGCGTTAAAATTGGTGATAATGTAACAATTATGCCTAATGCATACCTAGAATATTGTGAAATTGGTGAAGGAACAATAATTTCACCATTTGCAAGTATAGGAACTGCACCACAAGATTTAGGTTATAAAAACGAACCAACAAAATCTATTATCGGTAAAAATTGTATAATAAAAGAATATGCAACAGTAAACCGTGCATCAGGAGAAGGCAACGCAACAATAGTTGGCGATAAATGCTTGCTTATGACATCATCTCACGTTGCTCACAACTGTGTTTTGGAAGACGAGGTTATAATGGCAAACCTTGCAACAATAGGTGGACACTGCCATGTTGGTAAGGGTGCATTTTTAGGAGGAATGAGTGTTTTCCATCAAAACCTAAGAATTGGCGAAATGTGTATAATAAGCGGATTCTCGGCAGCAAGAATGGACTGTCTGCCTTATGTTAAAGGTGAAGGTCGTCCACCGATACCTCATGGAATCAACGCAATCGGACTAAAAAGAAGAGGTGTTCCTGCTGAAGTTAGAGATCATTTGAAAGAAGCACTAAAAATCCTTAAGTCTGAAAAATATCTTATAACAAAGGCTTGTGATGTCATCGAACAAGAAGTACCACAAGATGAATACGTTAAAAAATTTGTTCAATTCATACGTGAGTCAAAACGTGGTATTACACTAAGAAAAGCAGAAAACACAATGTTTTAATTAATAAAAAACAAACACAAATAAAGCAGCTAATAATAGCTGCTTTATTTATTTACGAGGAATAAAAAAAATATTATAATGTTGAAAACAAATAAAGGAGCAACAACTATGAACACATTATGGGAAAAATATGCAAAAGTTCTTGTTGAATATTCAACAGGTGTCAAAAAAAATGATTTAGTAATAATTAGAGCAACAAGCTGCGAAGCACAACCACTTGTAAAAGAAATATATAAACAAGTTCTACTAAAAGGAGCCAATCCTGTTGTAAAAACAGTAATGGAAGGACTAGGAGAAACATTCATAAAATACGCAAATGATGAACAACTAGAATATATTGATCCAATGACAGAATTAGAATATGAAAAAGCTGATGTCTTGATTTCAATTGGAGCACCAACAAACACAAAATCTATGGCAAAAGCAGACTCAAAAAAAATGGCAAAACGCTCAGCAGCAACAAGAGAACTTTCAAACAAAATGCTTCAACGTTCAGCCGAAGGAAAATTGAAATGGGTTATTGCAGATTTCCCAACTAACGCACTCGCTCAAGAAGCTAAAATGTCATTAGATGAATATACAGAATTTTTAATTAATGCTTGTTATCTAAACTTAGATGACCCTGTGGCAAAATGGAAAGAAATAGACAAAGAACAGCAAAGATTAGCGGATTATCTCAATAAAACAACAAAACTCCATATAATTGGAGAAGAAACAGATATAACATTTGATACAACAGGAAGAAAATGGCTAAACTGCTCAGGTCAATGCAACTTCCCTGATGGAGAAATTTATACATCACCTGTTGAAAACAGTGCAAATGGAACAATTTATTTTGACTTCCCTCAAATTTATAGAGGTAATGAATCACAAAAAATCAGATTAAAACTTGAAAACGGAAAAGTTGTTGAAGCAACTGCTGAAAAAGGCGAAGAATACTTCCTAAATATGATTAATATGGACGAAGGTGCAAAATTCGTAGGTGAAATAGCCATCGGAACAAACTCTATGATTCAAGAGATTACTGGCAACATTCTTTTTGATGAAAAAATTGGTGGCGCAATTCATATGGCATTAGGAGCATCATACCCTGAAGCCGGAGGAAAAAATGTTTCAGGTCTTCATTGGGATCTAATAAAAAATATGAAAAACGGTTCTGAAATCTATGCAGATGACGTTTTAATCTATAAAGACGGTAAATTCGTAATATAAATAACAAATAAAATAGTTATTTAATCAAATGTGGTCTTTGAGCTTCATTTTTAGAAGTTCAAAGACTACTTTTTTAAGTTTATTCCCAGAAAATTAGTTTTTGTACTAAAATAAAAATATGGAAGATAAAAATAAATTCACAAAAAAGAAAAAAGCACCTGAAATAAAAATTAAAAACATGGGTGTTGATATAGATAAAAATGAATATCGCGAAATAGTTCTTTCTAACTCTGCTCGTCCTGAAGCATCTTTTTATGAACGTTATCGCTAAATACCAACATTAACATAAAAAATTATGTTTATTATAAAGTCAGCTACCAAAAGATAAAAAGTAGCTTCAATTGCTGATTTTGTTGTTGATATACCAACATCTTTTGCACCACCAGTTGTTTTATATCCCTGAGTAGCACAAACCAAAGTAATCAAAACACCAAAAACAAAAGCTTTGAAAATACTTATATAAATATCTCTTGTATTTAATAATAGCCATACAGTATTCATAAATCTGTTAGGATGTAAACCGATTGCAAAAAATGCAACCATCATCCCGCCAACAATACCTATGAATTCAGCTAAAATAACAACCATAGGAACAGTAACAGCAGAAGCAATCAAACGTGGTGCAAAATAATAACCAACAGGATCAACACCTAAAGTTTTAATCGCATCTATTTGTTCTGTTACTTTCATATTAGCAACTTCAGCACAAATTGCTGTACCAGCTCTAGCACCTATAGCAAGTGCAGCAAAACCAGGAGCAATTTCACGAACTAAAGCAACAGCGATAAAACCACCGACATAGCTTTCAGCTCCGCTCATCAAAAACTGTTTAGAAACCTGCAAAGATATAACAGCAGCAGCAATGAATACGATAGTTAAAGAAATTGACAATGAGTCATAGCTAATCATCGCAGCTTGAGAAATCACAGAGCTGAAATTTGTCTGTCGATTGATTATATATTTAATTGTTTTTATTAAATTTTGGACACAAAGCCCTAAAAAACTAATCATAATCTTAATCGTAAATTGGTGTGCACCATTTTTTGTATTTTTCTACTTTGCCTTTAACAACATCAAAATAAAGTTTTTGAAGTTCTTTTGTATGTTCACCAACAACACCTTTACCAACTTTTCTGTTATCAATAGATGTAATTGGACTAACCTGTGCGCCTGTTCCACAATAGAACGCTTCATCAGCAACATACAATTCAGTTCTTGATATTTCACGTTCAGCAATTTTTAAACCGAGAACATCTCTGCCTAATTCAATAATAGTATTTCTTGTAACACCAACAAGAATATTATCAGTTGTTTGTGTAGTAACTAATGTATCACCTTCTACTAAGAATAAGTTCATAGCAGAGCCTTCAGTAACTTTACCAGCCTGATCTAAAACAATGGCATCATCAAATCCTGCTAGTCGTGCATCAGTGACAATTAAAGCAGTGTTTGCATATGAACCAGCAACTTTTGCACGAGGAGGAATAGCGTTATCATCGTTTCTTCTCCAGTTAGAAACACAAACGCTCAAACCTTTACTTAAATCAA
Source organism: Candidatus Gastranaerophilales bacterium (assembly GCA_944322545.1). Lineage (GTDB taxonomy): Bacteria > Cyanobacteriota > Vampirovibrionia > Gastranaerophilales > Gastranaerophilaceae > Limenecus. The sequence continues at coordinate 37,520 of CALUPF010000046.1, read as the reverse complement.
TATAATCTCCCATCGCAAATGAGAAAATTAAAACTGCATCAGGGTTATCAATTAAACCCGGACCAATTTTCAAAGCGTTTTTATAAACTTGAGGTCTAATATATGCATCTGTTTTATAACCATTCTTTTTTAATAGTTCTTTAGTCAATCCGCAAAACTCTTCGATTGTAAACTTAGGATCCATATGCATAATTTTGCAACTATGTAAAAGTCTTTCAAAATGTTCTTTCATTCTAAAAGCATATAATTGATCTTCTTCTTTATTATAATAAGCTCTAATTCCCTCAAAAACAGAAGTACCATATAAAAATGCATGGTTTCTTACAGGAATAGAAGCTGTTTTAGCATCTACAAATTCGCCATTTAAATAAACATATTCTGTTGTCATAGTGCTCTCCTTTTCGGCTGTGACCATTTAGATTTTTTGACTATTCTATTATGGCGATTTTTCGAATGTTTGGCAAGGATTTTTATATTTTTTTATGAATAAAAAAGTAAAGAAATGTAAAAACAGTTATAAATTATGCACCAAGGCTATATAAAAATAATATACTAGATGTTAGGATAAGTTAGGATAATTAGTAGTCAAGAAGGGGTATAATTTATGCTTTGCTGTTGCGAAAATACAGACAAAAAAGATATGAAAAAGTTCAAAAAAGTTTGCCAAAAGGCTCTTAAAGAATTGGGCAAAAAGAATTTTGCTCTTATTATCCATGGTAATAGTTTTCCTGCAGAAGCTGGAAAAAACACAGGATTTGGAACCCCAAATTCTCAAGCTGGTAAACATCTTATGGACTTCGCTTCAGGTGTATTTAATGCAATTCAATTAGGACCTCAAGGAAAAACCAAAGCATGTGATTCTTCTCCTTACACAGGAACGATTTTTTCAACAAACCCATTGTTTATAGATCTTGAAGAACTAACAACAAAAGAATGGGGCAACATACTATCAAAAGAAACTTATGAAAAGGTATGTTCAGAAAATCCAAACAAAGACGTAAACAAAACAGCTTACACTTACATATATAAAGCTCAAGATGAAGCATTACAAGAAGCTTATGTAAACTTCAAACAATGGAATGACAAAAAATTAAACAAAGAATTCGAAAAATTTAAAAAAGAAAATGAATTCTGGCTAGAAAAAGATTCATTGTATGAAGCATTGGCTATTGAAAATGACAATGATTACTGGCCATTATGGGAAAATAGCGTAGACAGAAACTTGTTCAATCCAAAATCTGAAGAAGAGAAAAAAGCAGCTTTTCTTAGAGAAAAAGAACTAAAACTTAAATATGCTGATACAATAAACTACTATGCGTTTTGTCAGTTTGTTGTAACTAAACAAAATGAAAAAACAAAAAAATATGCTTTAAAACATGATTTAAAAATGATTGCTGACAGACAAGTTGCTTTTTCTGACAGAGACAGCTGGGCGTATCAGTCACTATTTTTAGAAGGATGGATGTTAGGCTGTCCTCCAGATTATTTTTCCAAAACAGGACAAGCTTGGGGATTCCCTGTTGTAAACCCAGAAAAAATGTTTAATGAAGATGGATCACTAGGAGAAGCAGGACTTTTACTAAAAAATCTTTATAAAAAAATGTTTAAAGAAAACCCAGGTGGTGTGAGAATTGACCATATCGTAGGATTAATCGACCCATGGGTTTATAAAGCTGGCAAAAATCCAATGCCTGATCAAGGAGCAGGAAGACTATACTCTTCACCTGAACATCCTGAATTATCTAAATATGCTATTGCTACAATGGATGATTTAAACCTTGAATTAGGTTCTGATAAAGAAAAAAGAGTAAAAAAACTAAACAAAGAACAAATTAAAAAATATGGAGCAATGATAGAAAAAGTTGTTATTGCTGCAGCTAAAGAAGAAGGATTAAACAAGGATTCTATAGTTTGTGAAGACTTAGGAACTTTGACATTCCCTGTTGAATCAGTTATGAAAGAATACGATCTTCAAGGAATGAGATTGACTCAGTTTGTAAAACATGACAAACCTGAACACCCTTACAGATGTTGCAATATTGTTCCAAGAAGCTGGGCAATGGTAGGAACTCACGACAACCAACCAATCTCTATGTGGGCTGATGAAATGATTAACACTCACATCGGATACCTTAATGTTGTAAACCTTGTAGATGATATGTATTCAGAATTACAAGGTAAAGACAGAGATGATTTGATTGTTAAACTAACTACTGATGCAGATGCTTTAAGACAAGTTAAACTTGCTGAAATTTTCACATCAAAAGCTGAAAATATTCAAGTATTCTTCACAGATTTCTTTGGTATCAAAGATACATATAACACACCTGGTACATCTGGTGACAAAAACTGGTCTTTGAGATTACCTAACAATTTTGAAGAATTATATAGTGAAAATTGCAAAAACGGCAAAGCTCTTAATTTACCATTAATTTTAAAAATGGCAATTGAAGCTAGAGGCACAAAATTTGCAAAAAAACATGAAAAACTCTTGAAAGAATTGGAAAAATTTATATAATAGTATAAAGATTTCAGTTTAAAAGATGAAATTATGTACGACGCACAAATACAGTCAGTGGATAATTTAATTGAAACCGACGCTCTTGTAGAACAACATATTCACGGGGGCTTTGGGATTGACTTCTCTAAGTGCAGCACGCTCGATTTTATCGATTTTTCTAAAAAGATTTTGAAATATGGCGTGTGCGCGTATTTTCCGACTCTTGCTACTGACTCAATAGAAAATTTGCGCTGTCAAATTGCAAATATAAAAACAGCAATGCACATACAAGAGGATTCAAATGAAACAATGGCTAAAATCCTTGGTGTTCATTTAGAAGCCTGCTTCTTGAATCCTCTTAAAAAGGGCATTCATGATGAAAAACAACTGTTAACACCTTCAATTGATAATTTTAAATTAATAGAAGATGACATAATAAAAATAGTTACACTAGCTCCTGAATTGGATACAGATAACCAATTATGTAAATATCTGAAATTAAAAGGAGTTCGTGTTTCTGCTGGTCATTGTATGGGAAATGATTTATCACATGTTGATCAAGTAACACATTTATATAATGCAATGGGTAATTTTTCTCATAGAGATGCATCTTGTGTCGTTTCTGCTCTTTCAAATGATGATATATATGCAGAATTAATCGCAGATATGAAACACGTACAAAAAGATGTATTAAAAATCACATTCAGGACAAAACCTTTAAGCAAAATTATATTAATCAGTGATGCACTACCAATAACACATTCAGATTTAGACTCACTAGAATTTTGCGGAAAAACAGTTTTCATGGAAAAAGGCAAAGCTGTGGATGAAAAAGGAACAATTGCTGGTAGCACAGATTTTGTTTCAGACATTATAAAAAAACTTGTTGAAAACTGTATATTAGACATAAGAACAGCAGTCAGTATGGCATCATCAAATATCAACTATATCCAAAAGCCAAATGCTCAAATATATTGGGATAGCCAAATGAATATCAGCGCAATGAACTTTGATGGAAACATAGTAACTTTTTAGCGCTATCAACACTTATTTAGATTAGTAGCTCATTAAATATTAAGAATTGTAAACAAAAGTATATACTAAAATGGCAATTTTTCAAAAGTTATATACTTTATATATATGTAAGAGAGAAAAACAAAAAAGAGGTCAGAGAGATATGATGAACGCTACTAATCCATTTGCAAACTATACTTTAGCAATCGCAACACAATATGAAGATACAAAAGCAGCAATGATAGAAGCAGAAAAAAAACCACCAAGAAAAATCTACAGAAGTCTTGATTCAATGTTAGAAGAATGTGTTTTTCTTGGAGCAACAAGATTTGGCAATAACTTCATTGCTTAATGAACAAAATATTATTTCTGACCACAAATAAAATATAAAACTAAGAGGAATTGGCAACTAGACTAAATAAAACCTGACACAAGTCAGGTTTTTTATTTTATGAAGTTGTTAAAAAATCTTTTTTAACAAATAATTATAAAAATTTATGAAAGTTGAAGTATATGCTTCAATTTCATTTTTGGTTGAAAGCTTTTTAAATCCAACAAGAGAACCATCCAGCATAAAGCCTTTATAGTATTCTTCGCTTATTTTGGCCTCTTTAGTGTTAGGCTCTATTTCACCATATTTTTCAACAATCATTTTTTGTAAATTTAGCCAATTAGATTTTATAGTTGCTTTTTCAGTCTTAGTTACATTTTGAGTCCAGACTCTAAGGGCTTCTTCTCCACTATCTTTTGCTTGCACAAATGATTCTAAAAAAGGGAATATATCAGCTAATTGCTCTTTTAAATTCGGCAACTCTTCTTTTTTTACATTTTTGTACATTTCAGAAAAATTAGAAATATTTCTTTGTGCTTGAATTTCAGAATACTCATCAATTGCCTTAGCGCCAATAGATTTTGTACGCAAAATCTGCATATTCTGAGCCATATGCTCATATTCATGAGCCAACGCTGAAAATAACATTGCACCAGGTTTAACTTTATTTTCAGTATTCACATATATCACATTTGATGTTGCATCATAGACCATAGCAAGTTTTTTATTCCCTAATGGAGCAAAAACAACTGGTGCCATAGTTTCTGGGTCATATTTTTTACTTTTTGCTATAAGTTTTTGAGATTCAACTAAGAAATCTGAAACACTTAATTTTGAAAGTTTTTTTACATCTGCATTTTTTATTTTTATACATTTTTCAGATAAAAGACTAAAAAACTTTTTAAAGAAATTGGTAATTTTTTTATTAGTAACATTATTTTTATTTCCTAATTTCAAATTTGCAGGCAAAGCTGCCTTGCAAGATACAAAATGTCTTTTATTAACATTTTCACTTTTGTATAAATCAGACGATATTATAGGCTTGATTATCATAATTTCCTTTCAGCTCGTAGAAATTAATATTAAACACACAAAAACATCAAAACCTGAAAAGAAAAGTTTTTGCCATGCATCGTAACAAATTTAGTTATTATGCTTATCAGCTTTCACAACTTGAATGTTTCTTGTTTCAGAAAATTCGCATCTTGCTTGTTTTATTTTTTCTCTAGTTTCTTCATCCAGGCTATGACCATTAACGAGCCTGTCAACAAATCCGTTGTTCAACTTAACCGCCTTAGGCAAAGCACCGATTTCGTCTAAAATATCTTTAATTTGAACAAAATCGTAAGAAAACGATTGCTTTGATTGATAAACTAAAGTTTCACCAGTCGTAGCTGTAACAGGCTTGCCACCCTCATCAAAATACAATCTAAATATCGATTTTAAATCTTGAATTTCTGATTGCATAGTTTGTACAGCTTGTTGAATACGCAAATATCTTTCGAATAAATATTCAATATTATCGATTTGCTTCATCTGCCAATCATATTTTTTCTCATAAAGTTTTTTAAGCTTAGGATAAGCTTGCGCAAGACCAATTGTATCAGCCATTGCACGATGTCTTGTATCAAATTCAACATTAAATTTGTGCATGAGATTTTCTAGCCCATGAGATTCAAATTCAGGATAAACCTCTTTGAATAAAAATTGAGAATCTATTCTTTGATTTTCAATAGGCTTGCCATAAAGTCTTTTTGAAGCTTCATTGATAAAGTTATAGTCAAATATAGCATTATGAGCAACGATTGGATAATCACCAATAAACTCAAGAATTTTAGGCATAACCTCTTCTTCAGTTGGCTGATCTGCTACCATTTCTTCAGTAATTCCATGCACAGCCATGCTAGATTTTCTAATATGCTGTTGAGGATTTATAAGTGTTTCATAACTATCTTTGATAACACCATTTTCCAACCTCACAGCGGCAAATTCAATAATTCTCTCTTTTTTATAGTCCAATCCTGTTGTTTCAACGTCTAAGACTATTTCAATACATTTTTTTCTTGGCATTCAAATCTCCCTTATAACTATATTATCACAAATGAATATTCAGTCATCTAATTAAAAAAAATTATCTTTAGATGAAGAATAAAAATGTTGAAAAAAGCAACAATAAAAGGGCACACAAGGGGGAAACTAGCACTAGACTTGACTTTTTATCTTTATGAAGTATTATAAACTAGAACTCGAAGTTTTTAGACTGTTGTGAATGTCTAAGCAGTGGGCTAAAAATAAGAGATTTCAATTTACAAAACAGAGGATTAACATTTGATTAGAAAGTTACTAACACTAACCTTACTACTCATTTTTTGCATTTTAGCACATCCACAAAACACACAAGCACAAACATCAAAAGCCACAGTCAAAGATTACATTGTAAAACATTCTTTGGAGATGGGCATTGATCCTGCTTTGGGATTAAGTATTGCTAAAATGGAATCTGGGTTCGTTCATGAAAAAAGAAGTTCTTTTGGCGCAGTAGGTGTATTTCAATTAATGCCTTCAACAGCTAGAAGAATGGGCTACAATCCATATTATCTAAGTGATAATATTCGTGGTGGATTGATGTATTACAAGATGATGTACCAAAAATTCGGTTCTGTTGAATTAGCTCTAGCAGCTTACAACGCAGGGCCAGGAAATGTAAGCAAATATAAAGGAGTTCCTCCTTTTGCTGAAACCAAAAGATTTGTTAGAGGAATTATGAGTGAATATTATTCACAAAAAGCAAATCCTGACCCAGCTATTATGAAATATAAAAATGGCGGTGCATCAGTGTCTGCAAATAGTCTTAACAAAGTTTTGCAAGCAGATAGAGAGAATAACGTAATAAAAAGAGTTGGCTATGACCCTTCAGATTTGCCTTTCGTAAGCCTATCTGGAGCAATATAGTCGAGATGGATAAATTAACCGAATAAACAAGAAAAGCATTTTGTAAAGTTTTATCAAAAAATTACAAAATGCTTTTGTTTAGTCTAGAATAGTAATAAGATACAAACAAGCCGAGGATGTATGTTCAAAGAGACAAAAACACATGAGGTCACTACCGACGTAGTTATTTTTACAATTAAAGATGGTAAGTTAAAAGTATTGCTTGTAAAACGTGCTCACGAGCCTTTTAAAAGCAAATGGGCTTTACCTGGTGGTTATGTTCGTATATCTGAAACGTTGGATGATGCGGCTTTACGTATATTAAAAGAGAAAACAAACGTTCAAAATATCTATCTTGAGCAATTGTACACGTTCGGTGATCCACTACGTCACCCTAATTCTCGTGTAATTACTTGTGCTTATTTTGCTCTTATACGCTCAGATGATATTGTTCTTTCATTCGAAGAAAATACAGAAATTACAGAAGTTAAATGGCATTCAGTTGATAGTTTGCCAGCTTTAGCATTCGACCACAAAGAAATTATAGAATACTCTCTAAAAAGAACGAGAGAACGTCTAGAATTCTGTCCAATAGCATTCCAACTATTGCCACAAAAATTCACATTGACAGAATTACAAAAAGCTTATGAGCTTATTCTTATGAAAAAACTCGACAAACGTAATTTTAGAAAAAAATTCCTCTCATCAGCTATTTTAAAAGAACTAGATGAGTATACAAAATCAGGTTCTAAAAGACCAGCTAGATTATATTCATTTGATAAAATTACGCTTGATTCAAAAAGAGGTCATTTCTTTTCATAGTTAATAAATGTTAAGTTTTTTTTGATATTTACTTATCAATAGCAAAATTCCATGGTGACTTGTTTGGGTAGAAATATTGAAACAAGAATGTGAGGTAAGTGAATGTTTAAAATTAATCCTTATAGATTTAACTCAAGTGCAGTAAATTTTGCAGGTCGTAAACAAAAAGCAGAATGTTGTACTCAAGATGTAAAAGCTGAAATCCAAAAATTAGAGGAAGATTTAAAGTACCAAATGGCGCATCCTCCACAAACAAGAGATTTACATGATTGGGGCTACTATAATATCTATATGGATAATTTGCAATCAAAAATTGCTAAATTAAGAGAAGAATGCCCATTAGACAGAACTAATAAAGAAGAAGTTATGATGGCAAAGCCATCTGAATATTTCAGACCACAAAAGCTGATAATATTAAAGGGAAAGGTATTTCATTCTTGCCATATGTTCCTCAAGAAAGCAAAGAACTAAAAGAGGTAACATATCAAGCCGTTCCTGTATTTACAAACGCTAGAACAATCGAAGAAATGATAAGAATCGGTGAGCGTGATGGAATAAATATAGAAACAGTGAAATATGCTGATGACGGCGAATACCATACAGCAATCAAAAATATTTGGCATCAAGGCAATTTAGATGATAGAAAAGGATATTTTGAAATTGACAAACCTGCTGTTGTTATGAAGTATGGCAAATATTCAGCTGATGATGAATATGTAAACCAAAACTGGGCTAAAAACAATAAAGACGAAAATAATAAAATAGAAGACTGTGCAGTAGTTGCAAACTCACCTGATGTCGCAATTCTAAAAAAATCATACGTACACGAAGGCGGCAAAAAAATCGCAGATTCAGATATGATTAATTGGGGTGGTTTTCCAGTCCACAAAGATGGTAAATCTAAAATTAATGCAGTAGCTTTTGATGAACCCAAAGTGCTTCGATCATTAGAGGGACCTATTGAAACAGATGTTACAATGGGGGATGTGGAAGGCTATGTTTATAATAATTTCAAAGAATTGAAAAAACAAATTACAAGAAAAAAAATCATAGCAAATCCAGAGGACGAAAATTCTAAAGCATTTGTTGAGTTAATAAAAGCAGGCAAAGATGAAGAAGCTCTTGCATTATTAAGGAAAGTTACTAAAGAAACAATGTAGGATTCTACATTATTTCTTTTAAAATTTTTTCAAATTAGCATACAAAGCATCAACTGCTTTTTTACCTTGTTTTCCAAAATCAATCACATATAAAGAAGATGAGCCAATTTGCTTGATTTCTGAAATATGCCCAATGCCAAATTTCTCATGAAAAACTCTATCACCAACATTGTAAGTATTTTGCTCAGATTCTGAAGCAGCTTGAGCAGCTTCCTTTTTCTTCTTTTCTTCAAGCATTCTTTTAATTGGATTATCCTCAAGCAATTTTTGTACTTTTTCTTCATCCCTAGCTTTGTTTTGAGCATTTTTTACAATAAAAGCTTCTTTTTTAGTATGAACTGGTTGCGAATATGTAGGATTTGTCGGTTTAGGTTTTACAACCTTATTTATATTTTGTGTATTATTTTTCAACGTTGGAGCAACAAATCCTGCACCAAACGATGTTGTTTTTTCGACATAGCCTGATCTGTCTGTTTTTATTTTATTTACAGCTTGTTTAAAGGTATTAGACTTATAAGAAGAAACTGAATCATCTGAAACATTACGTTCAGTTAAAGAATCCGGTATTTCAGCTAAAAATCTGCTTGGACTGTAATACCTAGTTTCTCCCCACATTTGACGTCTTTTAGCATATGTAATATAGAGTTTTTGTTTTGCACGTGTCACACCTACATACATCAATCGACGCTCTTCTTCCATTTCTGTATTGCTGTTCAATGATCGACTATGAGGGAAGATTCCTTCTTCTAAACCTGCTAAAAAGACTGTTTCAAACTCAAGACCTTTAGCTGCGTGCAATGTCATCAAAGTCACTGCATTGTCTGCATCAGGAGTTTCATCTAAGTCACTAACTAAAGCTACTTGAGCTAGGAATTCACCTAGAATATTATCTTCTTCATCAGGAGAAAAATCTCTAGCAACATTCACTAACTCTTGCAAGTTTTCGATTCTAGATTGAGACTCTTCCGTATCTTCTTGTTTTAGCTCCGCTAAATATCCTGTTTCTTCGATTATAAAAGCAATAAATTCAGGCAAAGACAGTGTATCTTTATTTTTTTCTATTTTGTCTAATAATTGAGAAAAAGCAGTTAATTTAGCTTTTGTAGGTGCATTAAAATCATCATATTCATTTATATTTTGTATAACATCGTAAATTGAATAACCCAAAGAATCGGCAATTTCTTGAAGTTTTTTAACAGTCGTATCACCAATAGAACGCTTTGGAACATTGATAATTCGCTTCAAACTTTGGGAATCATGCCTGTTATAAATAAGTTTTAAATAAGCGATAAGATCTTTAATTTCTTTACGGTCATAGAACTTTAGACCACCAACCATACGATAAGAAATACCTTGAGATATTAAAGCTTCTTCTATTGCACGTGATTGAGAGTTAGTTCTGTACAAAACAGCATAATCATTAAGATTTCTCGCATAGTTTCTGATTTTATTAGCAATATAATAAGCCTCACCAGCTTCATCTTGGGCTTCATATATATCTATTTTTTCGCCCTGACCTTTTGTCGAATACAAATTTTTGCTAACACGTTCTGTATTATTCACGATAATTGCATTAGCTGCATCAAGGATTGTTGCAACTGAACGATAATTCTTTTCTAATTTGATTAATTTTGCATTTCTATAATCTGTTTGGAAATTCAAAATTATTTTATAATCAGCACCACGCCAGCTATAAATTGATTGGTCAACATCACCTACAACACAAAGACTTCTACCTTTTAACTCTTCATCAGTTTTATTATTTGAATACAAATGACGAATTAGCATATATTGACTTATGTTTGTATCTTGAAACTCATCAACAAGAATGTGAGAAAATCTTTCATGATACTTGTTTCTAACCTCTTCATTTGTAGAAAGAAGATTTACAGTAAGCAAAAGCATATCATCAAAATCTATCGCATTGTTAGCAAGCAACTGCTTTTCATATTCTTCATACACCTCAGAGATTTTTTGAGATCTATAATCCCGAGCTCTAGTAGAAAAAGTATAAGCATCTTGCATTTTACTTTTAGCATTACTAATAGCTGCTTTAACCAGTTTTGGTGCATACACTTTCTCATCTAAATTAAGTTTTTTTATAGCATTTTTTATTAATGTATTTGTATCTGATTCATCATAAATAACGTAATTGTTATCCCACTTTCTTCCATCAGGACTTTTATAGTTTTCGATATCAAACCTTAAAATTCTTCCGCAAATATTATGGAATGTACCTACCCACATTTTTTTTACAACATCTTCACCAATCATTTTAGAAAGACGTTCGCGCATTTCCTTAGCAGCTTTATTCGTAAAAGTTACTGCTAGAATTTTATATGGATTAACACCAGATTTAACAAGGTTTACAATACGAGTTGTCAAAACTTTAGTTTTACCACTACCTGCACCTGCTAATACCAAAAGAGCACCCTCTTTTTCAACTACAGCTTCTTTTTGTTCAGCATTTAAGCTTTTTAATAACTCTTCCATCCCCGTAATTCCTAATGTTTCCAAGTGTTTAATTAAAAAATACTTTTATTTTTGTCAATTTATGATATTATTATGATAATCGAAAAAAAGTTTTTATACAAATTAGGATAAGGTAATGTCAGAAGAAAACAAAGAAAACCAAGAACAATCATCAATTATGGTTCCAATCGATGATTTAGACAAGGTTCCTGAAGATGGAGCAAATACTGTTGATCAATTAGCTATGGAATTAGCTACTATTCAACAATCAGAAAAACGTATTGCTATTATTGGAAGTCGTAATCTTCCTATTACTCATCAACAGATAATTGAAACTTTAGCTTATGCTTTAGTTGCTCAAGGCAACACTGTTATTACATCAGGTGGTTCATCAGGAACTAACGCAGCAACAATTCGTGGTGCTATGAAATCTAATCCACAAAAGCTTAAAGTTATTCTTCCTCAAACAATTGGTCAACAACCTTCTGATGTTCAGGATCAATTAATTGGTGTTCCAAACATTATTGAACATGCTGACAGAGCTATGATGACTCTAGCTGATGCTAGTAGAATTTGTAACAGAGAAATTATTGATGATTGTCAGCAATTAATTTGTTTCTTATCTCACACATCAAATACATTGCACAAAGCAATTGATTATGCTGAAGAGTCACATAAAGTTATTACCGCATTTTATTTAGATTAGAATTAATAACCATAAAAAAAAGAGAGGCCATAAGGTCTCTTTTTTTTACTATAAATACGGACAAGCTCGATAATATCTGCAATTTTTGCACTTGGCTGTTTTATTACAAAAAAAGCTTTTCCCCTCATTGATTTTATTTATTATTGTGAGAATTTGGTTTTTATATTGAGTGTATGAAAAATCGTCGAATTTTATTTTCACGACGCTATTTGACGCTAAATCTACATAATGTAAAGACAATTCTTCTGGTGTTTTTATTATATTTTTTGCCTTTAAAATTTCATATATACACAACAAATAAAAAGATGTTTGAAATTTAACATTCTCTGGAGAAAAATATTCTCCAGTTTTCCAGTCGATAATTATAAAATTACCGTCATATTCAAACAAAGCATCTATTCGACCTGTTAGCCAATATTCGTCAAGTTTTAAATTAAAGGAATATTCACTTGCAACGTATTTATAATTTTTGATATCACTTGTTTTAAAATTATGCCAAAGCAGCTTTTCTTGCGCTGTTAAAGCTCCTAAAAGCTTTGTCACATCCATTCCTTTTAGGGAATAGTTGATAATATTATGAAGATTATTCCCCTTTTGCGATGAATTATTAGGTGGTTCTATTATATGAACTTTATCGATATAACAAAGTTTATATTTTTGAGGACATTCATCATACATTTGCAATTTTGATAAAGTGTAAGTTTGTGTTGGCATTATTCTGCTCCTAGTAACAATTTAGACAATAGTTCAAAAAATAATGAAGGTTTCATTTCTTTTATTTTTGAATATTTTTTATATTTACTAGCTGATGTTACATAAAGCTTTTTTTTCGCTCGTGTAATAGCCACATATAAAAGTCTAAGATTCTCTTCTATTTGAAAAATTTGTAATTCTTTTTCATCCTTCTTTTTATATTTGTAATTTAACGCTTTTATTGATTCCATAAAACGTTCTTTTGATTTAATTTTTACATTTTCAACAGACATTGGCATGTTTTCTTCAGTCAATTGAGGAATAAAAACAACATCAAACTCATCACCTTTTGATTTATGATAAGTCATTATTTGTATTTTTCCATTATTAATAGACTCTTGGCTCTTTTTTTGAATATCAGACTCATCGTCATTAAAGAACTTAAACAAACTACCAGATGGCCTGTTTGACAGTTCTTGCAACTTATCAATAAGAGCATTTAAGTCTTTGTATTGCATAGATATTTTTTTCAATAATACAGCTAACATCTGTACATTAGATTTTTCAATTTCTGAAAGATAATAATAACTGCCTATTTTTATTGCAAATTCATCAATTCCATCTATGAAATATTTTTCAGACTCACCTAACCAATAATTTAAATCCCAAAGCAATTGAGTAAGAACCTCAGAATCAATTGAATCTTGATTAGTCAGAATAAATGGAGATTTCAAATTTTTTAAATAATCTATATCACTATTTGATAGTTTAAGGAGTTTTTGTTTTTTTACCATTTGGGCAAATTCAACAACATTCTCATTGTTCCAAGGGTGCATACAAAACTTGAATAAACTATATACCAAGGAGAATATAGGCTGCTGTTTTAATAAATCACTTCTTGTTATGATATTGTACCCATAATTTGCAAGAAACTCACTATATTGATCAGCTTGGAAATTATTACGCACTAATATTGCAATAGAAGCTTCCGGATTTTTTGAAAAAGTTTTTCTTATCTTTTCAATAATGAAAGAATTCTCTTCATTATAACTATCAAAAATCTCAAAATTCACAGCATTGTCAGATTTAGGATTTTTTCCTTCAACTTCTTGCATCATTATTTTATAAAAAGCATTTTTTAAATCCTCATTTTCTTGACTAAAGTCGATAAGACTATTAGCTAAAGAAAAAATCTGTTTTGCACATCTTTGAGAACAGTTCATTTCAACATTTTGTGCAGTTTTAATAAAATCTTGAAATCCTTCAATATCAGAGTTAGTGAACGTTGTCGTAATTGCCTGATTTATATCACCGCATCTTATTAGATTTTTATGTTTAGCACTCAAAATTTTCAACAATTTTTGCTGAATCATAGACGAATCTTGAGCTTCATCTTCAATCAAATACTCACAAATATTTTGGTAATATTGAGCAATATCATCATTTTCTTGAAGAATTTTCACACTATAAAAAAGCATATCATCATAATCAATTATATTTTTATTTTTCAAATACGCATTATACTCATTATAAAATTTTATAAATTTTTTGAGTTCACTATCTTTTACATATGGTATTTTCTCCAAAGCGGACAATTTTAAAGTGGATATAGCTTTTTCATATTTATCAAAGTCATCAGAAATAATCTGCATTTTATACATCAATTCTTTTATAATTTTTTGTCGTTCATTATCATCACAAACTTCAAAATTTTCGTCTAAACCGACTTTAACAAAATTAGAATTCTCCTTTAAAATTCGAAGAGCTAAACCATGTATAGTTGAAATATTCGGCATCTTATCTAAATCAGGACAAGCTTTTTTAATTCTGTCTTTAAAATTCCTTGCAGCTGATTCCATATAAGTCAAAACGAATATATGCTCACTGTTTATTTTGTTTTGCAACAGCTTTATTATCAAAGCTAAAAGAATTGTTGTTTTTCCAGCACCAGGCACGGCAGATATTGCCATATTACCTGATTTATAATCTAAAACAGGCTTTTGATCATCGCGAGGAACAAAATTAAATTTTATATCAGAAGATGTTTTATTTTGCGTTTCATCAAAATATTGTTTAATACCAGAAAAATTTTCATTACCTTGTATATCAAAAATACTTGAATAATCATATATAGATTCTTCAGCTAGCAGTGTTAACTTTCTAAGAGATTTTAGAGTTTTGTTTTTAGATAACTCTAAATTATCCTCATATGTAAAATTAGGCTTGTTCCAAGATTTTTGATAAACCCAAGCGTTATACAACGTACCAAGATCTTCTTTTGTCCATTCAGAAGATGTTGTATCTAGTAAAAACAAATATTTTCGATTTATAGAATAATCAATTATTTTTTGAGCAGTTGAAATGATTATATGATTTTCTTTTACCTCTGGAGCTGAAGATGGATTCTCTGAAATAATTGAATTTTCAAGCTGATTTATTATCTCTTTTTGAAATTTTCTATTTGTCAGAAATCTAGGAAAAACTTTTTCAAAGTCTTCAATTTGCTTTAAAAAGAATTTATAAGATTCTGTCTGTTTTTGTGTAAGTTTATCGACAAGTAAATTGTTATAAATCACAAAAATTTTCTCACTTAAAGACAAAGATTTTTGAGATATTTTTTGTATTGTATCAATCAAAATTGAAATTTGTTCATTGTATTTGTCATTATTTAAATCAACAAACTCCAGTTTTTGAGAAGCTTTATAGCTCTCAATCAATTTAAGGCAATTTTTCACAGGAATTTGTGTCATTTCAGAAAGAATTGAACGAATTTTAAAAACATCAGTTTCTGCGTCAAAGGACAAATTCAAAAGAGTGATTGTATTTCTAATCGCTTTTGTTTGAACCAACTTTTCACTACCTGAAAAATATTGATATTGGATATTTTTTTTATCAAAAGCTTCTGAAATATTAAATTTTAAAGCGGAATCAATAATTGGAGTAACTATCATTATCTCATCAGCAGAAACTCCACTGTTAATCAAATCTTCGATTTTTTTTATAGCAGCATCAATCATTTCAAGACGTCTTGAATAGGATTTTGATTCAGTAATTTTTTTTGCTTCTGATATAGAATCAATTGTTATTTCTTCATCATCAGAAAAAAGGTTTTGAATATTTTCAATAGTTTTAGTATCAGTGTTTAAAAAGCCTAATCTAGATGAACCAAACTTATCATAAGCAACAAATGAGTTTTTTAATTGGGGTTTTAAAAACTTTATAAAATCGAATTCAGCATTTGTGATTTCATCAGCATCATCTAATATGAGATATTCTATTTTGTTAAAATAATTTGTATTTTGATAGATATAATTAAAAATGTTCAATTGTCTTATATAGTCGAAAGCTCTATATTCAATTGTCTTTTTTTTGAAGAAATCTAGTGCTTTTTTAGCGTCATAAGCAAATGTTTCATTTAATATTTCAACTCTTTTATTTACCTCATCATCAGACAAATTATTGTTCGTAATTAAAGAATTTCTTCTAAAAAGCTGATGAATAAGGTTGATTTTTGAATTGTAGTCCTTAAATCCGATTTCTTTTATTGCTTGTTTAAAAAAGAATTGTGAAACCTCAAGCCCAATCAAATTAGGAGAAATAACACTGTCTCCAGATTGTATGGTGTTTTCAATAATAGGCCAGTTTTCAAGAATTGTATTATACGCCAATCCATAAAAAGTATGTATCTGTGGTGCTTCAAAATGAGAGATTTTTAATTTGTCTTTTAAAATCTCAATAAAATTTGCTTTTTTAAAGGAATTTTGCACAATAACAAGAATTTTTGATGCATCTACACCACTAGATAAAAGTTTAATATATTCATCTATAAGTCTATCCGTTCTTTTCGAACTAGCACTTCCTTGAATTAGCATATTCTTCTCCCAAATCTATTTTATCAGAATTTACATAATTCACATATAATTTTTACCGTTGTAAAAT
Source organism: Candidatus Gastranaerophilales bacterium (assembly GCA_944322545.1). Classification (GTDB taxonomy): domain Bacteria; phylum Cyanobacteriota; class Vampirovibrionia; order Gastranaerophilales; family Gastranaerophilaceae; genus Limenecus. The sequence continues at coordinate 20,952 of CALUPF010000046.1, read as the reverse complement.
TGTATTGAAGATAGATTTAGGGAGTCGTTTATTTATGGAATTAGATATTATAAGAAAAGAAGACCCAGAAGTAGCTGAAGCCATTGCAAAAGAGCTTGAAAGACAGCAAAACACTATTGAATTAATTGCAAGTGAAAACTTTACATCTCCTGCAGTAATGGCAGCTTGTGGATCTGTTTTGACAAATAAATATGCAGAAGGCAAACCACATAAAAGATTCTATAACGGTTGTGAAAACGTTGATGTCATTGAAGAATTAGCTCAAGAAAGATGTAAAAAACTATTTAATGTTGAACACGCAAACGTTCAACCTCATAGCGGTGCTCAAGCAAATATGGCAGTATTTATGTACGCATTAAAAATAGGTGACACAGTTTTAGGTATGGATTTATCTAACGGCGGTCACTTAAGTCATGGTTCACCGGTTAATTTTTCAGGAATAAACTACAACATCATTAGCTATGGCGTAGATGAAAACGGCTGTATCAACTATGACGAAGTTGAAAGACTTGCTAAAGAACATAAACCTAAAATGATAATTGCAGGTGCAAGTAACTATTCAAAAATCATAGATTTCAAAAGATTTAGAGAAATTGCAGACTCTGTTGGAGCTTATTTAATGGCTGACATTGCTCATATTGCAGCACTTGTTGCAGGCGGAGTACATCCATCACCAGCAGGTTACGCTCATTTCATTACAACAACTACACACAAAACTCTAAGAGGGCCTAGAGGCGGAATTATTATGTGTGATAACGAACACGCAGCAGGAATAGACAAAGCTGTATTTCCAGGAATGCAAGGTGGTCCATTAGAACACATCATCGCAGGTAAAGCAATTGCTTTAAAAGAAGCACTTGATCCTTCATTTAAGGAATACGCTGCTCAAATTGTTAAAAATGCAAAAGCTCTTGCAAATGGTTTAATGGATGAAGGAATGGATATTGTAGGTGGCTGTACTGAAAACCACTTAATGACATTAGACTTAAGAAAATTCAATAAAACTGGTAAAGACATTGCTAATGTACTAGAAAAAGTTGGTATCACAGCAAACAAAAATACAGTTCCGAATGATCCGCAAAGTCCATTTGTAACAAGTGGTGTAAGACTAGGTGCCGCAGCTGTTACAACAAGAGGATTCAAAGAAGAAGATATGATTGAAGTAGCTAAAATTATCGCAGGAGCTGTTATGGCTTCAGATAACGAAGTTGCTCTTCAAAACTTAAAAGAACGTTCATTGAAATTATGCAAAAAATATCCGCTTTATGCAGGTATGTAGAGGTTAAATTATGATTTCACTAAAACTATCTGATGCACACATATTAGGCGCAATAATGTCTTATCTTTTAGGATTTTTCATTATGCCTTTTGTAATTTATTTTGCAAAGAAAAATAATCTTACAGATAAACCAAATGAAAGAAAAATTCACCATGGCCCAATAGCAAGACTAGGAGGTATTGCTATATGGTCTAGTGCAATGCTGACATTTCTTTTACTTGTAATTTTGAGTTATTATCCATATGGAAAACTCCTATCAGGAATTCTATTAGGCAGCTCGTTGATGTTTCTTTTAGGACTCATAGATGATATTTACTGTTTGAATGCAAAATTCAAATTAATGATTCAAATAGCAATTGCATCTATTGTTTTTATGTTAGGTATCAGCGTAGAAACAATTTACAACCCATTTGGCGCACCTATCCATTTAGGCCTTGTGCTTTCTTATATCGTAACAGTTTTGTGGATTGTCGGTATTAGTAACGCGTTAAATTTCATTGATGGTGTAGATGGACTTGCTGGCTCGATTGTTACAATCAGTGCCGTAACATTAGGATTGATATCTGTAGCAATGACACCGACAAATGCAATCAGTGCTTTAATTGCTTTCATTTTAGCTGGTTCTATGCTAGCGTTTCTTACATACAACTTTCATCCGGCTAAAATTTTCATGGGTGACTCTGGAGCATTATTTGCAGGATTTTTATTAGCAACTCTTTCAATTACTGGTGTTATGAAATCAGCTGCATTGACGATGTTCGTGCCATTTTTCATATTATCAGTGCCGATTATAGATATAACTTTTTCTTCTTTAAGAAGAATAGCAAAAGGTATTTCACCATTCACGCCGGACGCTGAACATTTGCATCACAAATTATTGCATAGAGGATTTTCTCAAAATCAAACAGTTTTAATACTATCATCTATTGCTGTAATTTCCGGTGCAATAGCAAGTTTTATCGTAGGCACATCATTAAAATTCTTTGTATATGCAATTTTAATTTCAGTAATTATGCTATTATTAAGTTTTTTTGCAAGCAAAAACAAAGAATAATATATTTTAGCAATAAATTCCTTTCACAAACTTTATGTTAGTGAAAGGAATTTTATTATGCAGTTAACAGCTATAACAACAACTAATCAGCAAAATATAAAGCTTAATAAAAAAGCAGAAGCCCAGATAACTGAAAAAAAAGAAACTAAAAAGCAGATTATTACCCCTAAAAAAGCTATAATTGCTGGTGCTGTTTCATTGCCTATAATATTTCTTGCTATTGCAATTGGACGAAATCCAATACAAGCAGCAAAACACCTAAAAGGAAATATAAATAACTACGCAAATTCAGCCTACAAAAATGCAGAAACTAAGCTCAATGAATTATTAAAAAATAAAAGTATATCAGAATTTTTTGACATTGATTTATCAAAGATTGTTGAGGATTGTCCAAAAGATTTATTACCTAAAAACGGCATTTTTTATCATGGAACAAAACATTCTAGCAAAATATACAAAAATGGATTCACTCCATATGCAAGCAATCAGCTACATAGCTTTGCTAGAGAATTTGGAGCAGGCGTATATTTAACACCAAGTGAAAAAGTTGCTCAAAACTTTAAATATTTTGCAGGAAAAATTATACCTGTAAAAGTTTCTGATGCAAAAATTGCTCAAGTAAATTTAGAAAATTATAATGAAGCAATCAGAAAAATCACTTCACACTTTACAATAGAGCAATTTGAAGATTGTAAAGGCTTTTTCAGCGTCATTAAAAAGATGTTTTTAAACAGGAAAAATAATAATGCGCTTATCGAAACTGCTGTAAGAAAAATGTTTATACAATCAGGATACGATGGAATATACATTTCAAAAGGAGTAGCATCTGGCTCATCAGCATTCACAGAATTTTTCCCAGATGTAAATAAAATTATAGGAATGGATCAATCACAACTAGTCTTATTTAGCCCAGAAAAACTAGAAATTCTTCCAAGAGGGTTCAAACAAAGACTTTCTGACATTCCTAAAGGAATAAAAGCAACTCTTAATCAAATAATCAACGGAACAAAAGAACAATATAGAATATCGTTTAAACTATATAAAGACATGTTCCCCAAAGACTAAGTAAGCTTAATTCTATAATTTATTTAATGCAATTAAAAAGTCATTAATTTCATTGGCATTATTAGGCTTTCTTAAAGATGCAAAATTAATCAACATTGCATCTCCTGTATTTTTATCAACAAGAATATTGTTTTTAAATCTTATATCAGGTAATATAAAGCCGTTATTTTTTAATTTTTCCATGTCTTCTTTAATTATTTTTTTTGCATTATTCGATAAAGATTCTAATTCAGAAGCATTAATGAGATTTGCATTTTTTAATCCATCTATCTTTGAAATAAGCAATGACTCACCAAAATTATTTTTAACATGTTTAACAAGCTCAGGAGCCGTTTTTAAATCTAGAGTTTTAGCAATTTTTGTATTTTCTAAAATATTGTCAGCAACTGATGTTAATAATGAATCTATTTTAAAATCACCAAATTTATATGATGTTAAACTGATTTTTTCAAAACCCTTAACTTGCTTAATTCTATCTCTTAAAGATTTCATTAACTCTAATGGAGATTTAGCAGCAAAAAAATCTTTAATCATATCTTGTACTTCATTTGGTAAAATAATATTTTGCATTTTTATAACCTTCGGTCTAGTACTATTATTGCTTGGTATTATACTAGATCGTTTGTATTTATTCAATATCATATTTCTATTTATTTTCGGATTAAATTTTATAACAGTCATTTCATCACCTTAAGCAGATCTAAGATTTTTTTCGACTAGATGAGCATAATCACCATTTTTTACACCCTGTCCATTTAGTGTAAACATTTTTGCAAATTCAGAAGCAAAAAATGTAATATTATTATCAGGGGCCATATATGGGAATGTAATACAACATCCACTTTGGTTATAACCAGAACCATACATTATTTTTTCTAAAATTGCCTGATCATCTTCACTTAAACTTTTATACCAGTTAGAACCCATAAAAGATTCTATATCACGACCTGACATATTTGCAACAGCTTTTTCGTTAAATTTTGCTGCCGCTTTTTCAGTACTTATTATAGGCAAAGCAATTATTTCTTTTAATTGGTCTTTTAATTTGCAACCATCAAGTTGTTCGACATTATAAATAAGACTCTCACCAGAAGCCGCAACATCATCCAAAATGATTAGTTTTTGTGCATCTTTTGGTAACTCATGAATTGCCTGATATTTTGATAATATCTTAGAAGAAGGAATATCATTTGTAAGCTGATATTGCATAGAAACTAAAGAATAGCTTTTGGGAGATTCTGGAATAACGTAATAAATACCTTTATCAGTTCCGCCATTTGCTTGCAAAATCTTTTTATGAATATTTTTTAAATCAATAGACATCGACTTAGGACTATTTAGCTCAAGACTATGAGCTAACATTTCTCTAATATAAGGATGATAATCTTTATGAAATTTATTAAGTATTTTTTCTAATTGTTGTTCATTCATAGTTGGATGATTTAATTGTCTAGAAATTAATTCAGCAAAATACTTAGAATCGATATCTATTAATGAGTCAGTCTTTTGAATAAAATTAACTTTACTTGTGTCAATACCAAGCTTATTCAAACGTTCAAATAAAGGCAGTCTCAATGCATCAGTAATCGCGTTCGAGTCAGAAATGCTTGGATTTGATGATTTAATTGCTTTATATCTGATAAGTGCACTTTCAACAATTTGTTTCATATCTTTTGTTTGATTAAATGGATTAATTCCTGTAATCCAAGATTCAGGAGTAATAATTTTTATGTTCTCAATATTAGTTTTTAATTTATCTAATAAAGTTTTATTAGACTCTAATTCTTTTAGTAAAATTTCATCTAACAAAACAGTTGAATTTTCGATATTAAAAGTAAAACTTGTTGTCGCAGCATTTTTTGCTCCAAAAGAATTTTTTGAAGAACATAAATAATGCATAACATCTGATAAAGTATTTTTATTTTGACAAAATATTGCTTGAGAATTTCCAACTGTTGATTCTAAAGCTTTCGCTATATCATCCATAGACTCCATATTGCCAAATTGTGTAAGCTCATTTAACAATTTTTTAACAACAATCTGATCTTCTTGAGGAAAAGATGAAATTAGATTTTTTATTTCTTCCGGTTTTGTATTTAAAAGTTGAGAATCAACAAGTTTAACAATATCTTTGTTAGTAAGCTCTGATTCTGTTCTGATTTTTCCTGTTACACCTTTTCTAATTTTGGCAATTTCAATGTCAGAAATAGAATCAACAATATGTTTAGATTGTGTTGGATTGACTTTAGTAGCTTGTTCAGTAAGTGCTGTTATTTTAGGAGGCGTAACATTAACAACTTGCTCAGCAACATCTAGTTTTTTGGGTGAAACGACATTAACAACTTGTTCTGCAACATCTGCGGTTTTTGGTGAAACTACATCAACAACTTGTGCAGTAGATGCTTTTGCTTGTGTAGAAGCAGAACTAGCAGTTTTATTGAACAATTCTGATAAATTTTTACCTTTTGCAAATTTATAAACCAAAAGACCAGCTGCCACACTTAAAGTTGTTGCACTTAAAATTTTTAAAGTATTTTTCGTTTTGCCGTTTTTATCAGCATCATTTGATGATTTGTGAGAACTTAAAATAAATTCATCACTTTGTAAGCCTTTAGCAATTGGTACATCCACTTTTTTATTATGTTTTTTTACACAATTGTCATTATATTTACCAATATGGCTAAAAGTGATATCAAATTTTTCCATGAACACAATTACCTAATAAAACTACCTTAAATATTTAAAAACATTTTATAAATAAAAATTGATACTAGTTTAGATATAAAAAACCCTCTAACAAAATTAGAGGGTTTAAAAATATTAGAATTATAACAATTATATGTTATACATATTCTTTAACTTCAGCAGCTACGTTTTTAGAATCAAGTTTAATACTTGGTCCCATAGTAGTTGTTAAGTATGCTGATTTTAGGTAAGTTCCTTTTGCAACTGAAGGTTTTGCTCTCAATACAGCATCAGCAAGAGTTGCATAGTTTTTCATTAAATCTTCGAAAGAGAATTTAATTTTACCGATAGGAACGTGAATCATACCTTGTTTGTCAGCTCTGAATTCAACTTTACCAGCTTTAGCATCTTTAACTGCTTTAGCAACATCTAGAGTAACTGTACCAGTTTTGGGGTTAGGCATTAAACCTTTAGGACCTAAAACTCTACCGAGTTTACCTAACATACCCATACAATCTGGAGTAGCAATCAAAGTATCGAATTCGAACCAACCGCCAGAAATTTTATCGATGATTTCTTCAGCACCAGCTTCTTCAGCACCAGCTGCTTTAGCTTCATCAACTTTTGTTCCTTTTGCGATTACGCAAACTCTAACTTCTTTACCCAAACCAGCAGGTAAAACTACTGTTGAACGAATTTGTTGATCTGCTCTTTTTACGTCAATACCAAGACGCATGTGACATTCAACTGTTTCATCAAATTTAACTGTAGCTTCAGATATTTCCTGTAACTTTTTAATTGCATCAGCAGCTGAAGAAGGTTGTACAAATCCTTCAAGCATTTCTGCTGCTTTTTGTTGTCTTTTAGTTAATTTACTCATTTTATTTCCTTTCTGTGGTGATATCGGAGCTCATCCGTTACGAACTTAAAGGCAGTTCCTTACGGCATCTCCTTCCACTTATTATTCTTCTACTGTAACACCCATAGCTCTAGCTGAACCTTTGAGCATTTTTACTGCTGCTTCAATTGTAGTTGCATTCAAGTCATTCATTTTGATTTTTGCAATTTCTTCTAATTGTGCAACTGTAATTTTACCAACTTTGTTTTTGTTAGGTACAGCAGAACCTTTTGGAAGATTAATAGCTTTTTTAATCAATACAGCAGCTGGAGGGCTTTTGATGATGAAAGAAAAGCTTCTATCTTCATATACATCAATCACAACAGGAATAATATAACCTGCTTGATCTTGAGTTTTAGCGTTGAATTGCTTACAAAAATCCATGATGTTAACACCATGTTGACCTAAAGCAGGACCAACCGGTGGTGATGGATTTGCTTTGCCTGCTTCAATTTGAAGCTTAATTTTTCCAACGATTTTCTTTGCCATTTTGTTCTCCTTTCGTGGTATAGCGGGGCCCAGCCCCTTCCACTTAACTGTTCATATTATTATACTTTTTGAATTTGTTTGTATTCAAGTTCTACAGGTGTTTCACGTCCAAAGATTGAAACCATAGCTCTAAGTTTAGACTTATCAGGATAAACTTCTGTAATATCTCCAATGAAGTCTGCAAACGGACCAGAAATGATTCTAACCTTATCACCAACTTTAACGTCAAGTTCAATTTTCGTAGTCTGAGTTTGAACTCTGTGAATAATTTTCTTGATTTCAGAATCTTTTGCTGGAATTGGTTTCTTAGATGTGCCAACAAATTTTGTAACACCAGCTGTGTGTCTTACAACATACCAACTGTCATCATCCATTATCATTTCAACTAAAACATAACCAGGGAAGATTTTTTCTTCTCTGTCTTGTTTTTTTCCATCTTTAACTTTTGTTATTGTTTTTTGAGGAACTTCAACACGGAAAATTTTATCGCCCATGTTCATATATTCAATACGTTTTTCTAGGTTTACTTTAACTTTATTTTCGTAACCTGAATATGTGTGAACGATATACCATTTCTTTTGTGGTTCTTTGCTATGAGAAGCTTGCAAATCAGACTTTAACTTTGCTTCTTTTTCATCGATAATTTGATGTTTTTCATCTTCAAAAACTTTTATATCATTTTCAGCAAATTGTTCGTTCTTTTGATCTTCGTTCATTTCTTCTGTCATTGTATCAATTCCTGTTAATTTATTAAACTTGATTAGTTAGTCAAACCCAATGCTTTAAAAATTGCACTGAATATTGTATCCATAGCCAACACTGCAATTGTGAAAACAGCAGTAATAATAACAACATATATTGTTTCTACAAGAATTTGCTGTTTTGGTGGCCAAGTAATCTTTCCCCATTCCAACTTTACTGATTTGAAATAAGCCATTAAGGCTTCTTTTATATCTGTTTTTTCTTTTATCTGGTTAGCCATATTTTCCTCTGTATTTATTTAAATCGCGCCCTGAAGGACTCGAACCCTCGACATCCGGTTTTGGAGACCGACGTTCTACCAACTGAACTAAGGACGCTCTTTAAATATTAAATTTTCAATTAGTAAAGTTATTTTGTTTCTTTATGAAGAGTTTTTTTCTTGCATCTAGGGCAATATTTATTAAGTTCCATTCTTTCTTTTTGAGTTTTTTTGTTTTTTGTAGTTGTGTAGTTTCTTTCTTTGCATTCTTCACAAGCAAGAACTACCATTTTATCAACTTTTCCTTTGATTCCCATTGTGTCTTTACCTTCTTATCTAGTTTTACAATTATTATTTTTCTCAAGCATAATTTATAGAATGCGTCTTTTCCCTCATTCTATTTCTGCTTTTTTTTAGTTGTAATACTATATTACAATAAACATAAAATATTCAAAGCTTTTATTTAATAAATCTTTAGATTTTTATAAAAGTTGCTCATCTAGCATCAAATTATAGCTATTAGAGTTATTTATAAGACTTCTTTTTGAAAGACTTTCAACACCAAGCTTTGATGCAATAAAATCAATATTATAAGTAGCAGAAATGATTACAATTGGAACACTTTTATACTCTTCTACTTGCTTTACCTGTTTGATAAACCATTCACCAGCAAACTCTGGATGAAAATCTGTTTCCATTTGCAAATCTGTCAAAATAAGATCATAAGGATTATTTTTTGTTCGCTCGATGAAATTCAAGCCTTCCCTTGCAGAGGACGCAATTTCAATATTCAAAGGAATTCTTGAATAAGCATGCAACAATGTTATATGAACTTTTTGCCATTCAAGACTATCTTCAACGATTAAAATTCTTTTTGTTTCAACTAAATTTTTCATATTTTGATTATACAAAAAATTATCCTTTAGGATAAACACCATTTATACTATTTCCTAATCAAACAGGGGCTTTAATATGTAATGATGTTAATGAAAGATTATGGAATAAAATAGTTGAAAGAAGTTGTACATGGATATATTACAAAACCTAAAAAAAATAATAAAAAGAATTGACTATATAGACAAAAAAGCCAAACAATTGTCAAAAGAAAAGTGCTACTCATCAAATCCGTTTGCTTTTCAACAAAATAGGACATATGTCTGGGTTGAAAGAATTAAAAATTTTGATAAATGCGGAAGACCAGACTATAAACAATAGGAATTATTTTAAAGATTCCATCAATCCTAAAAATTCAGGGAAAGAAATGTCTACCCATTGAAATTCGTTAATTTTAACAGGTTTTTCACAAATCAAACCTGCAACATAAAGACTCATTGCTAACCTGTGATCGTGGTAACAATCAACATCACAACCGCCTTTTAATTTGTTTTTTCCTTCAATTATAAAGCCATCTTGGGTTTCTTGAATATTAACGCCAATTTTTTGCAATTCATTAACTAGACATTTTATTCTATCAGATTCCTTGTTTCTCAAATCCTGAGCATCTTTAACAACAGTTTGACCTTCAGCCTGTGAAGCAAAAACTGCAATTACAGGCAACTCATCAATAAGCCTTGGAATTATCGCACCCTCAATTGTTGTTGCTTTTAAATCAGAAGTTTTTACTCTAATGTCACCAACTTCCTCATTACAAAGAATTTTTTGATCTAATATTTCAATATCAGCATCCATTTTTCTCATTACATCAATAATTCCAGTTCTTGTTGGATTCAATCCAACATTTTTTAAAATTATATCCGAATTAGGAGTTATTGCGCCAGCAACTAAAAAGAATGCAGCAGATGAAATGTCACCACAAACTGTAATATTTTTAGGCTCTAGTTTTGATTTCTTTATCTTAATAGAATTCCCCTCTGTTACTATATCAGCTCCTAAATACTTCAACATTCTTTCTGTATGATCGCGAGATACAAACGGTTCAGTAACTTTTGTCTCGCCATAAGTGTTTAAACCTGCTAACAAAATACAAGATTTAACCTGAGCTGAAGCAATTGGACTTTTATAATCAATTGGAAAAAGTTCTTGTCCCTTAATTACTAAAGGTGCCTTAAAATCATTATGCTTGATTTTTGCACCCATTAACTCTAAAGGCAAAATAACCCTTTTCATAGGTCTTTTGCTAAGGCTTTGATCCCCAAACAAAGTTGACTCAATATCTCTAGAAGCAACTATTCCAGAAAAAAGCCTCATTGATGTGCCAGAATTACCACAGTCTAAATTATAGACATCTTTTTTAAAAGCATTTTTTGAATCAATTTTTACATGCTTTTCGCCTATAATCTCAACATCACAGCCTAGTTCTTTTATAATATTTAAAGTACTTGTACAATCAGCACCTTGAGAATAATTTTGTACCTCAACCACACCACCAGTTAAAGCAGCAAACATAGAGCTTCTATGGCTAATAGATTTATCTGAAGGGATTGTTATTTCCCCATTTAGTTTTTCGGCTTTATGTACTGTAACATCTATCTTTGTCATTAAATTATATCTTTATAAGACTCTTCACTTGTTAACATATCATAATTTAGTTCGTTTTCATTATCAGCAATAACGGCAGTAACAACAGCATCTGATGTAATGTTTAACATAGTTCTAAACATATCTACAATTCTATCAACAGCAAATAGGAAAGCAAAACCTTCTACCATTTGAGTAGGTGTTAAACCAAAGCTGTTCAAAACTAAAGCAATAGTGATGATACCACCACCAGGAATACCTGCACAAGTACTAGATGCAACAATTGCTAAAACAGCGATTTGTAAAAGTTGCAATGGCTCAACAGCAACGCCATATGCTTGTGTTAAAAATAATACAGCAATTACTTGAAACATTGCAGTTGCATCAAAGTTCAATGTAACCCCTAAAGGAAGAACAAAGCTGCAAACCTTGTGAGAAATACCTCTTTTCTCGCAACAAGCAATCACTAATGGTAAAGTAGCAGAACTACTTGCTGTACCGAAACCAACCATCATAGCTTCTGCAATTGCGGCGAAAAACAATCTTACAGGAACTTTAGAAAAAACTTTCATTATTATTGGATAAACAACAAATAATTGAATAGCAAACCCTATCAATATAGCGAGGAAATACTTAGAAATACTGCTAAATACAGATATACCGAATGAAGAAATAGCAGTAGCTGTCAAAGCAAAAATGCCAGGAGCTGCCAAGTACATTATTCCATCAGTCACCTTCATTGTAGCAGCAAAAATGGATTCAAAAAACGAAACAACAGGTCTATTTATTTCTCCAACTTTTGCTAATGCTATTGCAAAAACCATAATAAATATGATAATAGGAACCATCTCACCTTTAGCGAGAGCTTCCATAGGATTTGCGGGTATTAAATTTATAAACATTTCAGCAATGTGTCCTTGTTGCTGAGCAATTGCATCTTGAACAATATGTTGTGTTTCAACAGCAGACTTTTGGCTAATAAATGACTGCACACCATCTCCTGGATGTATTACCAAAGCCAAAGTGGTACCAATTATAACCGCAGCAACAGATATAATTGTATAATACATAACCATTTTTATACCAAAAGCACCTAATTGTTTATTGTCACCAATACTAGAGATACCAATAACTATTGCACTAAAAATTAATGGAATAATTACCATTTGGATTAATCTGATAAATGCTTGTCCTATAAAATTTAAAATTGCGTAAATTACGTTATATAAAGTTGTTGGCTCATGTGTAGCATTATACGCGTGCATCACAATCCCTAAAATTATACCAGCAATAAGACCTAAAAATATATGACCGTTTCGTTTAATTCCTAGGCCAAGTGCAATTAAAATTTGCATATGTAATTTCATATCATATCCTCTCTTATATCAGATTATATTTCAGACAAGTATAGTTATTTTACTATTTTTTCCACGTCATGACAACAATACATATACAGTATTTTATTTTTTAAGCAACTGAAGACCATTTTTTGCTTTAATATTTTGAGGTTCAGTTTTTAAAACTTTTTCATAATATTTTTTTGCTTCATTATTTTTACCCGTTTTTACTAGAGCTTCAGCCATATAAATGTAAACTTCATTGTTACCTCTGCATTTTTGGAATTTGCCTTTGCCGCATTTTGTAGAATCTAAATATTTATTAAATTCATTGATAGCTTCGTTATATTTTTTTTGTTCAATAAATAACACACCCTGTGCAGTATAAAGACTTTTTTTGTTCTTATTGAATTCTTGAGATTTTTCACACAGTTTTAAACTTTCTTCCGCCTGATCCATCATCCCAGCTCTTGCATAAAGAGTCGCATCAAAACATGAATATTTTTTCTTCGCTTTGCTATTGTATTCTAGTGATTTATCATAGTCACCTTTTTGGTAATACAATTTCGCCAATTGGAAATTCTTATCATAATTAATTTGTGGTGGTGTAGCACTTAGAAACATTGCATCAATTCTACAAATAGCCCTTTCTGCAGGTTTATGTTTAATACAAGCAGAGTAATCTACGTGCTTTTTGAAAGATTCAATAACTCTTTGTGCATCATCATATTTTCCAATTAAAGCGTATTCATTTGCCAATACTAAGTTTTGTGCAAAATGATATTTTATAGTCGTTGGGTTGTCTAAATTTTTTAAATATTCATCTGTATTGCCATCGAAATAAGCCTTCAAAGCTTTTCTTTCCAAATCATGTGCTTTATATTGTGCATCATAGGGGTTAACTAAATACACAAAAATTGCAATCATAAAGATAACTATAATTGATAAAATGATTAATATATTTTTTTTCATACTCTGCTCCATTTATTGTTTTATTCCATTTCTCGCATAACATTCCAAATTTAGCAAATTCTTTACATCTTTGTAATCAAAATTTTTAGTCCACCTTGAAGGAGAAATATCAATGCCACCTCTTCTTGTATATAGAATTGAAACGAATAAATCATCATCACTATCCAGTTTATCAATTAAACGCTTGAATATCATCTCGCAACATTCTTCATGGAAATGATATTCGCACCTAAATGAGCATAAATACTTCACTAAACTATCTTCAAGAATATGTTTTTTTGAATTGTAATAAATAAAAACATCTCCAAAGTCAGGCTGATGAGTGACCCTACAATTAGATCTTAATGAATCAAACATCAAAGAATATTCTTTTTTATCTTCCTTATTTTCTATTTTGAGTAACTCCGGAGACTCTTTAAAATCAGTAATTACAAGATCTTTTTCATTAATTATTTTTGTTAAATCCTGAAAATTTTGATAAATTTCTATTCTTTGAGAATTAGACTTTAAAAAGTTTACAGCAACATCCGTTTGCAATTTTTCACTTAAATCTTTAGATATGATTTTTTTACAAATATCAAGACATTCATCAACAGTTTTACCAAACTTACTCATATTAAAAGAATTTAAATATAGCTTCAAAGATTTAGACTCAACAAGAAATTCACTATTACAAGAGTATCTCATCTTCATCAATCTTGTAACAGGCAAACCATTTTCAGTCATAGAAGAAAATTCATAAGCATGCCAAACATCATAGCCAACAAAAGGCAAAGATTTATCCTCAATATTATATTGTTTTCTATTTTCATACCTTGGAATAGCAACAATAAAAGAAGGGTCGTAGGTCTGTGCACCTTCAACTCTTTTTCCTAAAAATTTTGAAGCATACTCATCAGTTTTGTTAAACATATCTTTCTTATAACACAAAACAAATTAAAAAATGTATTTTATTTTTATCTAGTTGTAGCATTTTACACCAGCAAACTAATTATTTGCAAGGCTGATCATTTGATAAATCCCTTAACAAATTTTTAAATTGATCAAAGCCAAAATCATACTCACCTTTAGATAATTTTTTACACTCTTCTAAGATTTGTGTACATATTTTTTCCATACTAGTATAATGTCTACGCTTAGGATTTTTCTTACCAAAAGTTTGAAGTATGACATCAAAGAATGTGCCAAAGTCATCATTGTCACGCCATATAGCACATCTAATGCTTTCAGGTGTTTTGTTTCTTCTGTTACAGTCAAAATGGCTAATAATTTCTAAGTTAACGCGGTTATTTTTAGTTTTATTAACAGGTGTTTCATTTAAGACAATAAAGAACCCCTCAACACTTTTTTCAGAATTTTTTTTAAGCAAACAATTTTTAAATACTTCTAATTGCTTATTTTTAATAATATTTATACCTGAAGTCGTAAAACGATCAAACAAATATTGCTTAGGCCGTGAATCTCTGAAACATACTCTCATAATTTTTCCTTTGTTTTATCACAGTGTAAAAAAACATAAAAAAATTTTTTTTGCTAGTCTGCAAACCTTGCATAAACAAATTAATTTTATATCTGTGAACTCAAAATCATTCTATATAAAATTAAGACTAATCTTTTAGTAAAGATTAGTCTTAATAAGTCTTTATTCTTATTCGAGAAACAGTAAAAATTATTCTATGCTATTTCTTCATGTGTTTCTACGTTAGAAGCATTATTTTTCTGAGGCAGTTTTATTAACTCAGCAACATTCTCACGTTTTTTAACCATTTCTGCCGTAACTGTGAATTCATGCACGTTTTCTTGTGATGGAACTTCGTACATGATGTTCAACATGAGCTCTTCTACAATTGAACGCAATGCACGAGCACCAGTTTTACGTTTAATAGCTTCTTTTGCTATTAAGTCAATTGCTTCAGGCTCAAATTTCAAATCAACATTATCCATCTTCAATAAACATTGATATTGTTTGATAATAGCATTTTTAGGCTCTGTTAAAATCATCTTCAAAGTAGCTTCATCTAACTGATCTAAAACAGCATATATTGGCACACGACCAATAAACTCTGGTATTAAACCAAATTTGAGCAAATCTTCAGGCTGCAATTTTTTTAGCATTTTTTGAGCAGCTATTTCTTTTTCTGCTGCAGTAGCAGGAGCTTTTGCTCCAAAACCTAAAGATGTACCTTCATCTGCTCTTCTTTCGACAATCTTATCAAGTCCTACAAAAGCACCACCTACAATGAACAAAATATTTTTTGTATCAATTTGAATAAATTCTTGATGAGGGTGTTTTCTGCCACCTTGAGGAGGAACATTAGCAACGGTACCTTCAATCATTTTTAATAATGCTTGTTGAACACCTTCACCTGAAACATCACGAGTTATGCTTGGGTTTTCAGATTTTCTAGCTATTTTATCAATTTCGTCTATATAGATAATACCTCTTTCAGCCTTTTGAGCATCGAATTCAGCACTTTGATACAAACGCAATAAAATATTCTCAACATCATCACCAACATAACCGGCCTCTGTTAAGGTTGTTGCATCTGCAACTGCAAATGGAACATCAAGCATTTTTGCCAATGTTTGAGCTAACAAAGTCTTACCAGAACCAGTAGGACCTACTAGCAATATATTACTTTTTTGGATTTCAACACCTGTATTATCCTTTTCGGTTGCATTATGAGCTATTCTTTTGTAATGGTTATAAACTGCAACTGACAACACCTTTTTAGCATCATCTTGACCTACAATATGCTCATCTAAATATGCCTTTATTTCATGTGGCTTCGGTACTGAAGAAATATCAGCCTCTTTTGATTCCTCTTTTTCATTTTTTTCTTTATTTTCGAAGAACTCTTCATCTAATATTTCATTACACAATTCTACACATTCATCACATATGTAGACCTCAGGACCAGCTATTAATTTTTTTACTTGGTCTTGTGTCTTTCCGCAAAATGAACATTTTAAACGGCTATCATCGTGTTTAACCATTACATTTCTCCTATCAGTAAGTCCCGTTATTCAGCTTTCGGGTGCTTATCCATAGTAACAACTTTATCAATCATACCATACTCTAAAGCTTCTTCTGGTGTCATGATATAGTCTCTATCAGTATCTTTTTCGATTTTCTTAATTGATTGTCCTGTGTTAGCAGCAAGAATCTCATTCAATGATTTTTTGATTCTCAAAATTTCTGCTGCTTGAATTTCAATATCAGTAGCTTGACCTTGAGCCCCACCTAAAGGTTGGTGAATCAAAACTCTTGAATGAGGAAGGGCAAGTCTTTTACCTTTTGTACCAGATGAAAGCAAAAATGCACCCATTGATGCTGCTTGACCTAAACATATTGTTGATACATCAGAACGAATATGTTGCATTGTATCATAAATAGCAAAACCAGCTGTTACACTACCACCAGGTGAGTTAATGTATAACATAATATCTTTTTCAGGGTTTTCTGAATCCAAAAGTAACATCTGTGCAACAACTAAGTTTGCAACCATGTCATCAATTGGAGTTCCTAAAAAGATAATTCTTTCTCTTAACAATCTTGAGAATATATCAAACGCACGTTCACCACGGCTTGATTGTTCTACAACTGTTGGTACAAAGCTCATAAATTTGCCCTTTCTTATTCTATTAGTTCAATATTATATTCTATTTTTTGTCAGATGTAACGTATTTAACATTATTGTTATCAATTAAGAACTTAGTTACTTTTTGACTCAATGCTTGTTGTGATAAAGATTGAATCAAAGCTGTGTTTCTTTGAATCTCTTTCAAGATTGTATCACTATTTGTTTGATACATCATAGCCATTTCGCTAATTTTTTGTTCTAAATCTTGAGCAGTTACTTGGATATTTTCAAGTTTTGCAATTTCTGAAATCATCAAAGAATTTTTGATTCTGTTTAAAGCTTCTGCTTTTAATTCTTCATCAATTTTTTCAGCACCATCTTTTTTGATAACTTCTTCCCAAGATACACCAGTTTGTGCCATTTTGTGTTTAAAATCAGAAACCAATGCTTCTTTTTCTCTTTCAATCATTGTTGGTTGAACATCAACAGACATGTTTTCTAAAATAACTTCAAACACTTTGTTAGCAACTCTTTTATCGTTTTCAATTTTAGCAGAGTTATCTAAATATTTTTGAATATCAGCTTTCAAATCGTCCATTGTTTTGAATGTTGGGTTAACTTTTTTAGCCAATTCATCATTCAACTCAGGAAGGACTTTTTCTTTAATTTCATTTATCTTAATTTTGAATTGAGCAGGCTGACCTTTTAATTTTTCATCGTGATAGTTTTCTGGGAATGTTACATCAATAGTAAATTCTTCACCAGCTTTTTTATTAACCAATTGTTCAGCAAAACCTGGGATAAAGTTGCTATGTTCTAAATCCAACATGTAGTTTTTAGCAGCTCCACCTTCGATTTTTTCACCATTAACACTGCCTTCAAAATCCATAACAACAACATCTTTGTCTGTTGTTTCTCTATCAGTAACAGTTTTTAATTCAGTGAATTTTTCTGCCAATTCTTTTAGTTCTTTATCCATTGCATCTTCTGCAGTCTTGAACTCTTCAACTTCTAAATCCATGTTTTTATACTTGTCAAATTTAACTTCTGGTTTCAATTCAACTTTTGCAACAATTGAAACAGGTTTTCCTAATTCAAAAGTATATGATTCAACATATGGCTCAGTAATAACATTCAAGTCATTTTCAGAGATTGCTTTCGCAAATGTTGAAGGTAAAAGATATTCTAAAACATCTCTTTTTATAGTTTCAGCACCAATATTTTTCTCAAGAATTGCTCTAGGAGCTTTACCTTTTCTGAAGCCAGGGATATTTACTCTTTGAGCTAGTCTTTTACAAGCTTTGTTATACTCTTTTGTTGCTGTTTCTTCATCAATTTCAATATCTAATTTTACGATATTATTTTCTAACTTTTCTACTTTTGTGTTCATCTTTTTATCCTTATTTTTCCTTAACGACGGCTTATAATTATGGCATAATCCCATTATTTTTTATTTTACTTTAATAATTATATTATAAAAGTTTTACAAATAAAGCCTTTATCTAAAAATACGGGATTTGGAGTATAAAAATTTTATTTCAAAACTTAAAATATTTTATTTTTCGATATTTTTTCTTAAATAAGCCTCAATAAAACCATCAATGTTTCCATCCATAACAGAATCAACATTTCCAACTTCGTAGCCCGTTCTATGATCTTTCACCATTTTATATGGATGAAAAACATATGAACGAATTTGAGAGCCGAAATTTATATCGAAAGTTTCACCTTTTAAATCAGCCAGCTTTTTGTCATGTTCAGCTTGTTTTATAGCCAACAATTTTGCAGCCAACATTTGCATTGCTGTCTCTCTATTTTGCAATTGTGAACGTTGTTGCTGGCATTTTACAACTATACCAGTTGGTTTGTGCAAAATTCTAACAGCCGTTTCAACTTTATTAACGTTTTGCCCACCTGCTCCACCTGATCTCATTGTTTCTAAGACAATATCATCAGCAGGAATATGAATAGCTTTTTCAAAATCTTCAATTACAGGACTAACTTCTAAAGATGCAAAACTAGTCTGTCTTTTCCCATTTGCATTAAAAGGAGATATTCTAACTAGCCTATGCACACCTCTTTCTGCCTTTGCAAGACCAAAAGCATACTTACCTGTCAATTTTATAGTCGCAGATTTAATACCAGCTTCATCTCCATCAGATTTATCTAAAAGATCAACATGCCAGCCTTTGGATTCCGCCCAACGAGAATACATTCTTAAAAGCATTTGAGCCCAATCTTGAGCATCAGTACCGCCTGCACCAGCATTCACAGTCAATATTGCATCATATGTATCGTATTCTCCAGATAAAGTCATTTGAATTTCCCATTTATTCATTTCTTCATCTAAAGAATCTATATTGTTTTGTAGCTCTTCCCAGATAGATTCATCTTCAGTTTCATTGTATAGCTCTATTAAAACATTACAGTCTTCAAGAATTTTATCCCAACGTTTAGTTAAATCCACATTGTTTTTATGTTCAGTCAATTCTTGAGACAAAGCAGCAGCCTCATCAGGAGTTTTCCATATATCTTCTGACTGAAGCTTTTCTTCAAGAGCTAAAATCTTAATCTTCAACCTGGCTGGGTCAAAGACACTCCTTCGCTTTGGCTACTTTCAAAGCTAATTCATCTAATTTTTGTTTTTGTTCTACATCAATCATCGCAAGACAATTCTATCATAAATATCAAATTTAAAAATTTTGAAACAATTTTTTACTGCAATTTGTTTTTATATATATATAACAAGTTGACAGGAGTTTATATGGGATTGAGTTTTAAAAATATTAGCAGTAATTCAATAAGCGGTAATTATGTTGCTCAGAATTATCATGAAAAATCCAATATTTCAGACACAAATACAAATTGGAATAGTAAAACTGTCACTAATCCTAACAAAAATGATAACATTTCAATTAAAATAAACTTTTTGGAAAATAATGAAGTCTCTATGTTTTCAACAAGCTTAGAAGATATAGGAAACAACAAAAAAGTTTTGAAAGATATTGGTTGTTCTTCTTTAGCGAATTTAGCTGACAAAGCCATATCAAAAGTAGACAATATCAATAATAGTGTACAATATGCTTTATCTGGTTTTGAAAGTGAATTGAATACAATATTAAACGATACAACTCTTACAAGTGATGAAAAAAAATCAAAAGTGAAACTGTTAGAGGCAAAACGTGATGCCGTATTAAAAGAAGCGAATGAAAAAATACTTGCCGTTGTAAAAATTACAGATGCTTTTCTTGATATTGCACCAATGTTTTTGCAGTTAAAATCAATGGGTGTGGAAACAAATGAAATAGTTGCTACATTATCAGACTTAATAAGTAGCATTAATGACTCACCATCCAATTTTAAGCAAGCAAAAGACTTAAATGAACTAAAAGATCTAAAAAAAGACAAGCAAAAGAATTTATTTGGAAACAATTCGCTAGACAAGCTAAAAAATAAAGCTGACTCATACAAAGAGAAAGAAAAAGAAATAAAAGAAAAATTGTCTAATAAAAGTATTAACAAAGAAGAAAAAGAAAAGCTTCAATGTCAATTACAACTAAACAAAGAAATGCATAGACTTTTTGAATCTTTGTATAAACAATTAGAGAATAAGTAATAATTTTAATTTTAAAAAAATTAGCAAATTTTTTTATTTACAATTATTCTAGTAATAGAACACTAGTAGTAATATTAATAAAAAAATGTCATTAAACGTTAAACCAATAAAAATATACAAATCAATTTCAGATGTGAACTTGAATTTTGTCGCATCTTTTTCACCTGTTTTTATTGACAAACCTAAAATATCCAACGATTTATTCCAAAGACAATTTGGCAATATAGAACCTAAAAAAAGAAATTTCTTACATAAATTTGCAAATCTAGAGGAATTTTATAAACTTTTATACAACATACCAGATTTAAAAAAACTTGAGAGCTTTCCCTTCAATAAGTTAAAAAGTCTTTATTTAATAGCACGTTCAAAAGACAATTTAGGTCAACTAAGATTTTCAGCTAGTGAACTATTACAAATTTCGACTTTGCCAGATAACAAGTTAAAATACCTAAAACCATTTGCAAGACAAAAAAAGGTTGGAGGAGTTTTTAACTATTCATTCGAACAGTTACAAGAAATTGCAAATTTTACATC
>CALUPF010000045.1 GCA_944322545.1 Candidatus Gastranaerophilales bacterium | reverse complement strand
CTTATACGAATTGTACCGCCATCACCTTGATAAAATTTTGAGCCTTTAGCATCTGTCATGTATGCAGGATTATATCCATTTTTCATAAGCTCACCGGCCTCAGGAAAAGTTTTTCCGACAGGGCTTTTATCAAGTAGTGTCCTTACAGCTTTAATTCCGGAACTTTGCATCAAAACATTTTCAAGATCATCATTGGTAATCTTCTTGCCTGAAGTTTTAAATCCATTGAAGTTAAGCATAACATCTTTACCGGAGTCTTTGTTAGTATCTTGAAAGTTTACATGCTTAGTAGTTCCAACTTCAAAAGCCTTAAAATTTCCATCAATTTCCATAATTTTGTGTTCTCCTTTCGAATTATATCCTCGTACATCATTCACAAGTTTATAAAAACATATTATATATCATAATTGCCTAATTTTTCAATGTACAACATCATAATTTTATAAAATATAGAAACTGTGCGACATTTAAGGTTTACAAAAATTCATATATTATGATATAGCAGTTTGAAACTAAACAAAAATATGATGTAAAACATCTGAAATCATAATATGAATATAAAAAAAGAATTAGGCGAAAAAATTAAAAGATACCGAAAAATGCGTGGTTTTACTCAGGAAAAACTCGCAGAAGTGATTGATATATCTTCTCGAAATCTAAGCAATATTGAACTTGGGCTAAGCTATCCAAAATCTGAAACTGTGGAAAAAATTATGCAAACGCTGAATATTACGCCTCAAGAGCTTTTTTCCACAGACCATCTTAAATCAGAAGATGAATTAATAAAATTAATTAATCAGTATATCAACAACGCAAAAAACAACAGAAAAAAATTAGAACAAATTTATAAAATCTTGCGTGATTTGTGTGAAGATGTATAATTAATTTATGCAAAACAAGAGAATTTTCACATTTTGGGAACCTGCTGACAAATTACCGGAATATTTACAACTTTGTATGATGACGTGGAAAAAATTTTTACCCGAATATGAAATCGTCATACTTGACTATAAAAACTTAGATAATTGGCTTGGGAAAAATTATTTCGATAAAACATTGTATGAAAAATTTTCTCTTCCAAAGCAGGCAGACGCTATAAGATGTGCAATTCTAAAAAAGTACGGCGGAATATGGTTTGATGTTGATACTATTGTAACATCTGAGGATATAAATCAACTCTTTGACATCGTCCCTCCCCCTGAGCTTACGCTTGTAGGGAAAAGGATTCCCGTTATATTTGCAAAACAAAATGCCAGAATTCTTGTGAAATGGGAAAATGGAATAAAAAAACATATAGAAATCGTCAAACAAAATACAAATAATATTTTCAACAAAATTAAATTATTATTTTTTAACTACAAATTATTTAAAAAGATTCGAAAATGGGACTATCTCGGCGACGCAATTCTGAAAAGTTTACTCGCAAATCAACCCAAAGAAATACTTTATAGCATTAATTTTAAGAAAAACAAAATTTATCCTGATTTTCAAAGTAATTTACAAAAACAAATTAATACAGTTATGAGCTACATAAAAGGTGGCAGACTTCTAACTTATGAGGATTATCCTCAACAAATAAAAAAGACAATGCTCTATGCAACCCACCAACGTATAAGAATTAATATAAAAAAATATCTAAAATATCAAGCTCAAAAAGCAAAACAAAATCTTGAAAAAGAAAAACAAAATTTAACTTTAAGAACACAAAAACTAAAAGAAACAAAACTCGAAATTACTCAAGCTGAATTTTTATTGAAACAATTAGAAGAAAAAATTCAACGCCTAAAACAAAAAAAACAGAGAGATTTTAATAAAATACAAACAAGCTCAAACAAACTGCTCTAATATGAACAATGAATATCAAAGAGTTCTTAAAGAGATGGAAAAAGACAAATAAAATTTAACAATTCCACACAAATATTTGACATAAAGATATGGTTATTTTACGCTTTTCATGCGAAAGAGGAAATAGATGTGTAAGTCATCAGCTGTGCCGCAACCGTTAAAGCCGGAACACTCAGAAAACTTAAATACCGCGAGCATCGGTAGATAAGAAATTAGTTTCTAAGTAATCCTCTGAGCAAAACAGAGGATTTCTAATGTCACTTACAGCCGTAAAAACAAATAGCGCAAGAGTAGGAACATGTCCACATGGACTACCGCTTGGAGCATGTCCAATTTGTAACGGAATGGGCGGTGGCGGAGGAATGAAAAAAGCTGATTTTTCAGCCAAGCCCGGAGAAATGAGTTGGAATGAATGTGCCGCAATAGGAGCATTTTTAAAAGCACAACAACAAGCAAAACTTGCAAGACAGCAAGACGCTCTAAATTTTGCCCAAAACATTCAAGCTTTCCAAAATTCTCTAATGAATGCTAGTCAAAGACTCGCTAGCATAGGACAATTAATCACTCAAAACATGCCTGCGATCATTTCAAAGCCGATAAACTTTGTATTAAACACAGTACTTGGAGGCATAATTCGAACAATAGCGAATCTTCCTACTGCAATATCTAATACAATTCAGACAATACAACAAAAATTAGCTGATATCTCAGATAAACTAACAGCAATGTTTGGCGAACTAAAAGCATCAATAAACAAAAAAATATCTGAAATATTTACTAATACGAAGAAAAAGCTAAAATCGATCTTCTCAATATTTAAGCCACTAAACGCAGATGATGAAGATAAACAAATAGATGAAACTAAAAAAGCTTTTGAGTTAAAAACATTCATACATGAACTATATAACAAATTAACCAATAGCAAAAACAATAAGGATTTAGAAGAAAATGAATAACATATCCCAATTCAGGGACGCTGAGACTTTAAGACAACAACGCAATATGACAACTTCTCAAAGAAAAAATAATTCAAATGTAAAAGAAGGAGTAGTCGTAAATACTTTTATCAAAGATTGTCCAGAGTGCAATGTAGATTTGAATGACACCTATGATTCTTTAATCATATCAGACAGCATTAGACTTCCAAAACAATTAAAAGAAGACAAAATCACGACAGAGAAAAGTCTTTTACCACTTAGCGCAACAGCTCTGGCTGTAATAGGAATAATCACAGCAGCTACAGCGTTCATAAGCAGAAACGCAAAAATTTCAACAAAACTTGCCGAAGAAAAATGGGTACCAACACTCACAAGAAACATTTCAATAAATGATGAAACAGCTCAAGCTATATTCCAAATGGTCACAAACCCAAATCACAAAACGATAAAAGCGGGAGCAGGAGTCCTAACACTCACAGCTATGGCTTTTATGGGAAAAACTTTTTTTGATGGTTTTAAAGAAGTTTGGGTAAAGAAAAAAGAAGCAGATATTCAAAAAAATCTTCAAGAAAAACTAATAAATATTGAGACTCAGTCTTTCGCTGGAAAGATTCAAATTACAAGAAATATGCTGTCAGAAAAAGCAAAAGAACTATCAAATTATCTTTCTCAAGAAAAAATCCTTCCAAATTTTGGAAAAGATTTCAATTTTAGAGGCAACCAAGATAAAAAAGAAAATACAAAACTAAATAACGGTATATCATATTTCCTTTTAGGAGCATCTACAGTAGCTTCTATACTAGGACTCACATATATTTCTCTAAAAAACCTTAACAAAACAAAAACTTTCCTAAAAGAATATGTTGGAAATAATAAAACAACAATCGAAAAAATAATAAAAACAACCAACGATTCAACAAAAAACATAGATAAAAACAACTTAGGCTACCTATTCCAATCAATAGATGCTGATGAAAAATACATTCGAGATGTACTCAAAAATGTTAATTGGGAAAATACAGAAAAAGAAGACTTTATAAAAAGTATTATCAAAAAGATTAAAACTTCAACAGTAAAAGTTAACCCACACATTGGTGGTGATGGCACTCCAAAACCATCATTCTCATCATTTGTCGACGACTATAGAGCATATTTTTATAACTGGATTTTAGACACTGATAACAAGCAATTCCAACAATTATTCTGGGGGATGACAGGTGCAGCTGCAGTTTCATACGGTGGGAAGCTCACTGGAGATGCAATAAAAGAAGTTCAAGTAAAAAAATACAATGCACAAACAGAAATAGAACTTCAACAAAGACTTGTATCTACAGAATTAAGAAACTTTAAATCAAAAAAAGATGCAGCAATAGAACCACTTATCCAAGAATTTCATAAACAAGTCCAAAATGGAAAACCTAAAGAAGAACTAAAGGTTATGGCAGATAACATTTTGCTCGAAATAAAAAATGGGCCACCTTTTGTATATTCATAGTAAAGGACAAATTCTAATATGACTATACCACCTTTAAACATAAATTCTATAAATTATGCCAATTATACAAAACAATCTTCTTGTAATGTTCAAATGCCTACACCCACAAGAAACTACTGTATATTTGACCAAAACAAAGTAGATTATTTTGTAAAACAAAAAGAAACTGCTCTACCTTATTTAGCAGATATCCTTGCTCATTCAAACAATGAGCAACAAATTACTGAAACGCTATATATTGTAGATAGAATGCTTGATAATGGGGTAAAAAATATTGATAAAATGTATCCTATATTATCAAGATTTAACAATACAACATCCCCTAATGTACAAACATTTCTTGCAGGAATTTACAGAAAAACTCAAATCCCAGACGCATTTGGCCCTCTGGTAAAAATGTTAATACAAAATTCAATTAACCCAAAACCATCAAACTTTGATCCTAATGAAGAAATTGGAGGAGCAATCCTATCCTACATTTCAGACAGATTTAGAAATTAAAAAAGGACACAACATGTTACAAATTTGTAACATGTTTTTTTACATGTCTAAAGTTCTAACCCCAATATGTCGATATACTACTTGTAAGTTACTAAAGTAAGAAAGGACAATCGACAGCAATGGGAATGGCAGCGTCACAAGCTAGATTTTTAGGTCTGACAGCCAGAAAAAACAATGTCGAGTTCGAAGGTCAACAAGTTAACCAACAACGAACTACATTGTCAAATCAGTCTGCCAACTACTACAACGATTTGTTGGGTATGACTGTACCGACTCCTCCGTCTGTCGACAACTTTACTAAAACCGTTTATACATTTGAAGACGGCGCTCTAGCTAACACTATAACAAGTTTAATTGCACAACAAAACGGTGAATATACTATAAGTTATTTAAGAAAATGGACTGATGATTTTTCAGTAGTTTCAGCATCTACAAGTATAGTATCAAAGAATGCTGACGGTTCATTTAATGTTGGAGCAAACAAATTAAGAGATTTAGGTGTTGCAATCGAAGATAATGATGAAAACTTTGAACACGATGCAGATGGCAACAGAACCAAATACATCGGAGAGTATTCATATCTTCAATCTATGACACCAACAGAAATAGATAACTTAATTAAAGAAGAACAACAATACTTAGCACTACTAAATGAAAAATACGGAACAGAAGATTCTGACTGGTTAGTAAGATATACCCAAGATTCTTCTACAGGCAAACAAGTTCCATATTTCTACAAAAAAGATGATGTAACAGGTGCAACATACGATAAAAATGGCAATTCTCAATCTAACATCAAATGCTACACAATCGGAAGTTCTACACAAACTGAAGAAGTTAAAGCTGTTCCTAACTGCAAAGTAGAAAAAGACAGCTCTGGACGTTATATTAATATAACACTTCCTGAACTTGATGAAAATGGAAATCCTGTGACTGATGATAATGGAAATATCGTATACGGTCCAACATATTCATTAACAACAAGTACTGCAACAGATCAAGATGCATACAATGATGCAATGAATCAATATGAATTTGAAAAAAATGAATATGATCAAGCTATCAATGAAATAAATGCAAAAATCGAAATAATTCAATCTCAAGATAAAAACCTTGAACTTAGATTAAAACAACTAGATACCGAACAAGATGCTATTTCTACAGAAATGGATGCTGTATCAAAAGTAATCGAAAAAAATACAGAATCATCATTCAAAACATTCGGTTAAACAAAAATTAAACAAATAAATTAATTTCCTTTCCCTTTTTCCTATTGATTTTCCAACGACGAACGCAAGTATCGTCGTTTTTTTTATCATCTGCTTGACAAAGACACATATAAATAATAGTATTCCAAGAAGTACATAATTTTTGAACAATCAGGAGCCTATCTTGAAAGAAGATATAACTGTTTCAATTATAATTCCAAGCTTTAATTATGAAAAATATATAACTCAAACAATTGAGTCAGTCATTAATCAAACATACACAAACTGGAAATTAATCATTGTTGATGATGGATCTAAAGACAACTCTTTGGAAATAATTAAAGACTTTTGTCAAAAAGATTTTCGTATAAAATTGTACACCCATGAAAATAACAAAAATTTAGGGCTCAAAAAAACTATTGAACTAGGCATATCAAAAGTTTCAACTGATTGGTTAGTAATCCTTGAAAGTGACGATTTAATAAACGAAGATTATCTTGAAAAAAAAGTTTCTATTATAAAAAAATATCCTAGCGTGAACTTAGTTTTTAATGATTGTGAGTTTTTTGGAGATTCAAATAAAGTTAAGAAAGTAGCACAAGGTCTTCTTCCAACACAATTAAAACTAAGGAATTATGTCTATCCTCGAAATATGTTCTTTGATTTTTATTTGGATAACCAAATTTTCACATTTTCAAGCATTATGGTAAAAAAACAAGACATACTAAAAATAGATTTAAACACACCTATAGACCATCTTCTTGATTGGTGGATTTATATCCAACTTGCAAACCTTGGAGATTTTTACTATATTCCAGAAAAACTTACCCAATGGCGTCAACATCCGGATAGTTACTTAAATAAAGCAAAAAGAATAAGAACTCCAGAAGCACTTCAAACAAAAGCATATTACAAAATATATAAACAAACTCACAATTTCAATATACTTCCATTTATGGTAAAACAACACATATTATGGTACCTAAGAAAATTTAACTCAAAGGTCAATAGAGCAAAAAAAATTTTATTTTGTCAAAAATAGTTACATTTTATATAATATAACATTATGAGCTTCAACGGAAAATATTCACTTATACTCAACAATATAGCTGAAGAAATAAAAAACATTGATTCTTTACTCATATCCTTAATCGATATTAAAGAAACAAAGCTTCAAAACGAACTTATTAATTTTCTAACATCTCCATCAAAGCGTATACGATCAGTAGTTACAATACTATATCTTAAAGCAAATGATATTACTTTAACACAACAGCATTATAAACTTCTCGCTGCTGTAGAACTCATGCATAACGCCTCACTAATTCACGATGATATTATTGATGAGAGTAAAAAAAGAAGGAATCAAGAAACCCTAAATTCAAAATTTGGAAATAAAATGGCTGTAATAAGCGGAGACTATATTTTGTCAAAAGCATTAAAATATTTGAGTGAATTAAATTCAGCCGAAACTATTGCTATATTTGCTGATACACTCTCCTTTATGTGCGAAGGAGAAACTTTTCAATATTTTCATAAATTTGAAATTCCATCCCTCGAAAATTACATAAAAAAAACAGAACAAAAAACGGCAAAACTATTCCAATCAGTACTTGAAACAGCTTTAATAATTTCAAAAATATCACCTTCAATGCAAGCATCAGAATTCGGAAAAAATTTTGGAATAGCATTCCAAATTCGTGATGACATAATCAATATAAAAACAACTAAAACTGATATTAATGACGGGATATATAACGCTCCACTAATATTTGCCACTAATAAAAATGATCTCAAAAGTGGAGTTGAAAAAACTTATTGTTTATTGAATACTTATGTAGACAAAGCAAAAAATAACTTAGATATTTTACAGGATAATAGATACAAACAGCTATTAATAGAGCTTTTAGGACTTTTAGAAAATGAATAAAATAAAAGAATACGCAAAAAAAATTAAAGACAAATATAACACAATCAACCCTATAACTAGAGAAATAATTGAAACAATTGTATTTGTCATTGTAATGCTTATTATCATAAGATTTTTTATCGGTGAAATACGTTGGATTCCATCTGCTTCAATGAGACCAACACTTATAGAAGATGATAGAATCGTCGTAGAAAGATTTTCAAGATTTTTCACATCTCCTAAACGCGGAGACATAATGGTATTTTATCCACCTTTCGAAAAAATCGAAAATACTCCGCTAAAAGTTTTTGAAAGACTAACAGGCTTTTTCTGCAAAGATGTTGCCTACATTAAAAGAGTTGTAGGTATGCCTGGAGATAAAGTAGAAATAAAATCAGATAATACAGGTAAATACACCGTATACATAAATGATAAAGCTCTGGATGAACCATATATTCTAAGTCCATACGACTATCAACCTTGTGATAGCACAATGTACTGTGGACCATTTAAAATTCCTGAAGGATACTATCTAATGCTAGGAGACAACAGAGGTAATTCACGCGATGGAAGATACTGGGGACTACTACCAAAAGATAGATTTATAGGTCGTGCAGTGGTTCTATTTTGGCCGTTAAACAGAATTAAAAAACTATAAAAAAGACCTGAATAAATCAGGTCTTTTTTTATAACAATAAATGATAATACTTCATATAATTCGCCATTATTTCAGAACTCGTCGCATTCGCAACATTAGCTTTTACAGTTTGTTCTTTGTCAGTAGCAGTTGCTTCCTGAACTTTTTCCGTCTCCTTATTAGCAGGAGTATTCAAAGCCTGAGTCTTTTGTTGAGCCTCTAATTCTGCAACATATTCAGCAACAGCTGCCTTTACTTCATCTAATTTTGCTTTATCACCGGCATATGATCCTGTAGATTCAATACCACCCTCTTGCAATTCTTTTAAAATTCCAGCCCACTCATTATAATTGACAATGGAAGTTCCTTGCGCTTGAGCAGCAGCCTGAGCACGCCTTAGTTCATCTTCAGATTGAATACCGTCAACTTTTATAGCCATAGCATCTCTCCTTAGTTATATCCTATATATACTAAGTATATTAATCCCTGAAAATTTCAAATTAATTTAAAATTGTAAAAAAAGTTAACAATTAAAGTTTAAAATTTAACAACTCAGAAACAGACATCCCCAAAGCCTCAGCAATCTGAAAAAGATTAGTATATCTAATATCAGCATTACCTCTTTCAATCTCACTTATTGTACGTCTAGAAACAAAAGATTTTTCTTCCAAATCTTCTTGGCTATAACCTTTTTTTAATCTTTCATAACGTATTTTTTGCCCTAACTGCAACAATCTATCATCTTTCATAAATAAATCCTATTACGTTGACAAAATATTAAAAATGCATAATAATGTATTTATAAACAGTTTTGTGTTCAAATAGGAGTTATTTATCATGTTCAGGAAAGGTTTTACATTAGCAGAGGTACTAATAACACTTGGGGTAATAGGAGTAGTTGCAGCTATAACACTACCTTCAGTTGTCCAAGAAGGCCAGAAAAAAGCTTGGGTAAGTTCGTTAAAAACAACAAAAGCAATAATAGAACAAGCTCATCGACAAATACTTGCAGAATCTGGCATGGAGGATATATTCGATTCCGGATTAACTT
>CALUPF010000044.1 GCA_944322545.1 Candidatus Gastranaerophilales bacterium | reverse complement strand
TAAAGTTAATACTGACGAAAACCTAAAGACAGCTCAAAATTATTCAATCAGCGGTCTTCCAAGTTTGTTAGTGTTCAAAAACGGAAAAGCTTTGGAAAGATTAGTAGGACTTATGCCTAAGTCAACAATCATTTCAAATATCGAAAAACATTTATAATTTTATATTGTTAAGAATTATTAACCCGTACAGAAGTCTCAATCTGTTTCTCTGTACGGGTTTTAATATTTATTATATTTTTAAATTTATTTTAATTAAAGTTTTCACATCCTAATTCCGATATTAACATTAGGGACAAGTATGTCTTAGTAAGTTACAAGGAATTTCACATTTTATGGAAATGAAAAGTATTTCAGAACTAAAAAAACAATTTTCTGTTAGTGCAGAATATATAAATCCAAACAACCCTAATGGTTTAAGTACAGATAAACTTAAAGCCATGATTGGTTATCAAAAAGCACGTATAACAGAAAATGAAGGTAAAGCGAAAAAAAATGGTGAAATTCAAGATCCTAAATGGGCTCAGTATAGCTACGAAGAAATAATCCAAATGGAAGAAAATGGTGTATCTATACCTAAAGAAGTTTTGGAAATAGCACATGCTATGATGGATAGTGACCCTATAACATATGAAATTGCTATAAATGAAGCAGAACAAGAACAAAATGTTGAAGACCAAAGTTCAACAGAAAACACAGATGATACTTCTACTAAAAAAGCTTCTTTTTATAAATTAATAGCAAAAACCAGTGCAAAAATTGATCTTAGCGAACAAAAACAAGAGCAAATAAAAAATGCAATCAATGAATTAACACCAGTTGCAAATGAAGCAAGCTCATTAAAAGACAGATTCATTGACAGGCAAAAAAGTGCGCTTAAAAAACTAAAAAAAATTGTAAAAGAGTGGAATGAAATCAAGAAAAAAGCTGATAAAGGCGAAAAATTAACACATTATGAACAAAAACGATACGAAGAATTAAGTAAATTATTCGAAGATGAATCAAACGGTTCACAAGAAGAATTCCCAACAAACAAACTCAAAGAAATTACAAAATCACTTCAAAAAATCGACTTGTTATCCCAAAAAGGTATAGCTATAGGAGCTGAAACAGCTGAATTAGGTGATGAAATAATTGATTTCACAAACCCATATTCTAGTACAAAAGGAGCAACTAAAAATACTGCCCTAAATATTGGAAGTATTGGATCAATCATGGCAATGATTGTAGGTAAAAAACTTGCTCAAGAGGCAATATCTGTTGGTACAGACACGCAAGAATTTTCAAATGACTCTCAAATAACTGCAAACGAAATTGCTACAATACTTGATATACAAAAACCTTTATCAGTAAATCAAGATACTCAAAAAACAGAAAACAATGAATTCCAAAACGAAACAAACACACTTCAAAATACAAATAACATAAATAATAGTGAAGATACAACAAATATACAAAAACAAAATGATATACAAAATAAAAACGAAAATACTGCAACACAAGTTGTAGAAAATACCTCTGACAGCATAAAAATTCAACCAACTGATTCCTCTGCTGGTGGAGGAGAAAGTGCTACTGGTAAAAATACTAACGCAAATGCTAATAATATACCTACATCAACACAAAGTACACTTTCTCAAGTTGATTCATCACAACAAAATTCTAAAACTACTACAAAACAAAAAGATGAAACACAAAATGTTAATGCTTCGAATGGTAAAGAAGCTGCTAAACAACTAAAAAGCGAAACACAAAAAACAAAAAGTTCAGGACAAGAGACTGAAAAACAATCAAAAGAAATGGAGAAATGCGATAAAGAAACTAAAAAAACAGACAAAAAACTAAAAAAAGATGACAAAGCTCTACAAAAACAAATTAAAAAAGATGAAAAACTCCTAAAAGAAAATGAAAAAAAAGTAGAGGAAACCGTAAGAAAAATAGAAGAAGAACAACTCGAAGTTGAAAATATGCAACTTCAAATGATGGCTCTGGACGAAATAATAAACTCCGGAGGTCAATCTGATGATGCAACAAATCCAACAACATCATTTAGCATTAACAATAACGAAGGAAACGGCACAAATAATGCAACTAACAACTCTGGTAATAACAGTGGAACAGACAAAGTTGCAAATGCAATTGCACAATCAGAAGCTCTAAAAGGATTAGTTCAATATAAAGCTGCATCAATTGAAGTTAATGGTCAAAAGTTATACACACTCCAAAATTCTTCAAGTAAAACAGTTACTAGAATGAAAAAGACTCAAGTTCAGTATAACAAAGCCGTTAAAGCAACTCAAAAAGAATTACTAAAAGACCAACAAGAAGAATCTAAAGTTCTTAAATTCGCAAATAAAGTAGAAAGTATCTGCTCTCCTATTGCAACAGCAGGTATGATTGTAAAAACTGTTGGTCAAATTTTAACAAAAGTTGTACTTCCTCCTTGGATACCAGTTGTCGGAGCAGTTATGGTTCCTGTAGGTGCTACTGCAGAAGCAGTGGGTAACTATGGTGTAGCTGCAGCAAATGTAACAAAAACAGTTTGTTATGCCCTAGAAGGCAACTTACTTGGAGCTTTAACAAGCGCAGCTACAGGTATTATGTCAGGAGCATCTGCAATAAGTGCAACAAAACAAGCAACAGCAGGATTCCAAAACCTAAGCAAAAACATTGCAGGAGCCCAAGCGAGAGCTGCAGCGGCTCAAAGCGCAAAAGAAGCAGCTAAACAAGGTGCTAGTCAAGCGACTGTAGATGGTATGAAAAATGGAGCTTCCCAAGAACTTGCATCTTCATCAACAGAGCAACTGACAAATCAGGCTAAACAAGGAGCTAAACTAGGTGCAAGCGAAGCTACAAAACAACAAGGTTTACAAGCTTCACAAGAAATAATGCAAAGAACTGCTTATGAAAGTACTACAAGCGGTATTAAAGAATTAGGAAAAACCTCATTTACAGAACTTGCAATGAATGCATCCTCTGGTCTTGGCACACTCGGTCAAGCTCTAGGAAACAACCAAAATAATGAAATGGCTAAAGCTCAAGCATCAGGCAGTAAATTTATATACACTCCTAGTGAGTCAGTCAAGAAAATTCAAAAAAGTGTTCAAACGCAAAAAGTCGGTTTTGCAAATTACTATTCACAAAGTAACTCAGGCGGAGGACTTAATAAAAGAAGATAAAAAAAGATGGGATAAATCCCATCTTTTTTATTTTATTTCCATATCATTAACAATTAAAACTTGAATTTC
>CALUPF010000043.1 GCA_944322545.1 Candidatus Gastranaerophilales bacterium | reverse complement strand
TATAATTGCTTGCTGGCAAACCTCTTATAATTATGTTGTCAGCAGTCATATTTCCTTGTTTTATTTGTATATCGGAAATGTTTATTTGATTTTTTGATGGTATTCCGTGTTCACTCATTTTAATAACTGTATTTGGTGTAGGAATTTTTGTAAGTGAATCAACTACACTATCGAGGTTAACTTTATTCGAGTGAATGTTTATATTTTCGACTATATATGGTGGTTGATATTTATTTTGAATTAGTGAATTTACAATAAAGTCAGAATCATATGAGTTTATATCTAACATTAAGTTTGTATATTTATCACTGAATTTTATTTCTCCATTTTTTATAACTGTTTGGTATAGTGGCATATCAAGATTGTTTAGCGTTACAATGCCATTTATTTTAGGTGTTTTTAGACTTCCTTTTACGTTTAAGTCACAATTAAACATACCATTTTTCAATATTGATTTTTTGAAAATAGCATTAAATATTTTTGCATTTGCACTATTTTCTGTTTTGATTTTAAGGTTTTCTATATAAATGTCTTTTTTATGTATATTAAAAATGCCATTTGCTTTTAGAATCGTTAATGGATATATTTTATCGTTTTGTGATGTCATATATCTTATGTATTCTGCATTTTTCAGAATATATTTATTATTTTTTATGTTAACAACTGCTTTGAGCTCTCTTATATTATCTTCGTTTGAGAGATTTGAACCCATATAGTATATATCTGCGTCTTGAGCAAGCTTTATTTTAGGTTTTATTGTTATATTATCAATAGAACCGTTAATGTCTGTTGTTAATGTTATATCTCCTTTGGGTTTTATCGGATAAGTAAGTCTTGTGTTAATGTATTTATTTACAAAATAATCTGTTATTTTAGTTGTGAAATATCCGCTAAAATGCATTGTCTTATCTAAGTCCCAAACAGCTGCATTTATAAACATTGGGGTATTATCAACTTGAGCAATTAAAGATTTTAATAGAACTTTTTCATTTAAAATTTGTATATTTCCGCTATTTATAGATATTGGTGTTTTAAAATATGAATGATTAAATTTAACATCTTTTAATGTGATATAACCTTTAGATTTGTTTTTTTTACACTTGATTGAAATATTAGCAATGCCTTCATAGTTTTCATATGCATTGAGAATATTTTTTATGTAGGATGGCAAAAATTGTACATTTTTTAATGCATTAAAACTACTTATATCAAATTTTGAGGCATCGAATGTGTAAGATAATATTGGATCATTCGAAAAAATGTTCTCTACATTTCCATTTAGATAGATGTTAGAGTTATATAGAGTTGCTTTAAAATTAGAAAGTTCTGCATTTCCTTTTTCTATGTGAAATTTCCCTGATTTTATTTCAAAAGGAGTGTTTATATTTTCATTTAATGGTCTAAAATATCCGTTAGCTTTAAGGTGTTTAGGGTCAAAGTCTTTACTATGCGATGTATATTCCCCATTGAAGCTTATGAGAGAATTTGTTTTTGGTAAAGAATTTATTTTAATTTTGTCAGAAATATTCAATGACTCTAATAGTTCATCTGTTTTTATTGAATCTGCTTTAGCTTTAAAATAGGTTTTATTTTTTTTAGAATATCCATTTGCTTTAAAGTTTGATGTTCCTATGTAACCATTGATATCTGCATTCCAGTCATTATCTTCAAATTCAATTATTCCTGATATTTTTTTAGCTATTATTGGTGAAAATGTTAGTTTTGATTCGTTATTTTTAAGTATTAATTTCCCTGATATGTTTAATTTTGGATTTTCAATTACTTCTTTGAAATCTTTAACAATACCTTTGATTTTTATTAATGTGTTAGCTTGTCCAGAAAGACTTTCAATTGGTGCTACCATATCTTTTTTGTCTTTTAGCATTGGACTTGTTTTTAGTATGTTTAAAAGTTCTTTAGAATCAATCGTTTTAGATGTAACTTCAAAATCTATATCACCATTTAAATTTGCTTTTCCATCAATTTTTACTGGCTTATTTTTTATAAATGCTTGTTTTGTGTAAAAATGCATATTTTTTCTATCAAAGTCTAGGGTTCCATATGCTTTTTCAATTTTTGTATTGAGACCTTCTAATGTTGCATTAGTGTTTCTGAAATGAAAAGCTCCAATGACTTCGCCGTCTAAGATTGTTCCTTTTGTAGTTATTTCAATGTCTCCTTTACCTGTTATATCCATATATGGGACAGGTCCTAAGTCGAAGCCAATAACTTCATGGACAGGGACAAGCATATATTCAGCAGTTGATAAATCAACATTTGGAGATGATTTTACATGAAATTCTCCGGCTCCATTGATTTTCATTTCTGCAATACCATCAACATCAACATATTCACCATGTCCAGCGAATACTCTTGTTTTTATTTTTACTTTGTCTTTTAAAAATTCTGCGAATATTTTACAGTGTTTTACTAATGGATTATTTTTAACGATATAAACGTCATAAGCTTCTAGTTTTCCATAAACTTCAGGATTATTTATAGAGCCTTTAATTTTTATGTTGCCTTTAGCTTTTCCCCAAGCTCCGTATTTTTTGAATTTTTGCATTACATTTTGAGGATCTCCTTCAATAGATGGCACAAGCCAGTACATTGAGTGGATATCTGAGTCAGGGATGTTTATATCTAAGTCCATGTCTGGATTTTTGCTTTTGTAGTTTTTTAAATTTCCTGAAATGTCAGTTTCCCATTTGTTTGTTTTTATAATTAATTGTTTTATTGTCAAATTTTTTGATTTTGGTGATATTTGGGCATGGAAATTAACAGTATCATCAGATTTTATTGAATCTAAAGGATTTTTCATATTAATAGCAAAATCTTCTAAAGTTGCATTAATCGAAATGTCTTTTTGAGAAGAAAAATCTGCATTTATGATTCCTGTTGATTTAACTATATTTTGTTTCGAAAAATATTTTATATACTCAGAATAATTGCTTAAGTTTATATTTTTAATATAACCGTCTAGCTTAAAGTCTTTTCTTCCAATACCTTTATTTATTGGAAGCTTAGATGATGCTGTTAAATCAATAATTGCATCTTTGTTGTTTACATCTATTGTTGATTTTATAGATATATTTATATGTTTATCTTTTTCATACTTATCTATGTCAAATTTATCAATTTTTAGCTTTATAAATTGTTTAGTTAATTGATCATCAAAAATGATTTGTGTGTCTTGGGTTTTGGCTGTTAGTTTATTTAAGTTGTATTCAAATTTATCAAATTCTTTTAAATTTATTTGTGGTAGCTCAAAGTTTCCAAAATATATCTTACCGTTTTTATTTCTTTTAAATGTTATGTATAAACCTTGAATTTCTGCGTTTTTAATATTTATGTTTTTTAGTAATAAATCTGGTAAACCTATTGTTGTTTTTAATGTTCTAAGCTCAATAATTTTAGGATGATTTTTATCATTTAGTTTTGCATTGTTTACAAAAACTAATAATGAAAAATTAGGTTTTGTTTTTATGTATGCTTTTTCATAATTTAAGTCAAGATTTGTTTTTTCAAAAATTAATTGTGTTAATATTTTATTCTCAAGTTTTTTGTTTACAAATTTAGGTACTGCAAAAAGCCACAAACTTTCTATAAAAGCTGTGATGACAAAAAAGGCAGCTGCCAAAATTGTTAGTATTTTTAAACTTTTTATTTTCATTATAATTACTATCAGTCTTACAGTTTTTAATTATATAATCAACTTGCTTTTTTTTCACTTGTCTTTACATATAATTATTGTTAAAATTTTGTTCGTAAAGATGGAGAGGTTATAGTTATGAAAAAAATTAAGACAACTTTTATAGCATTAGGTCTTCTTTCATTGATGGCTGTTTTTTCACAAAATGCTAATGCTCAAACAATTGGATATGTTAATTATAAAACTGTTGAATCAAATTATAATTATGCTAAACAGGCTTATAAAGAAATTGATACTAAATATTTAGAATTACAACAATATTTGATGGATAAGGAAAAACAGTATAAAAATATTGAATCTCCTATCAATAAGAAAAACTTCGAAGAATCTGTTCAAAAAGACTTCAAAGCCAAAAATGACGAGTTTACAAAATTAAAAATGCAAAAAGCAGAAGAAGTTGAAAGTAATATTTTACAGGCAACAAAAGCTGTAGCTGCTGATAAAAAAATCGATGTAGTTCTAGATTATAGAGTTATTTTTACAGGTGGAACTGATTTATCACAAGATGTTATAAATTATTTGAACTCACCAAAATTCAAACCTGTAAAGAAATAAAATTATGAGATTTGTAGATTTAATAGATAAGAAGAAAAAAGGAATAGAACATTCTCAAGAGGAAATAAAGTTCATTGTGAACTCTCTTATGGATGGAACAGCTGAAGATTATCAGGTGTCAGCTTGGTTGATGGCTGTTTATTTTAAGGGAATGACTCTTAATGAAACAGCTTGTTTGACTAAGGCCATGATTGATTCTGGAGAAGTAATTGATCTTTCTCCAATTTGTCCAAATGGAGAACATGTCCTTGATAAACATTCAACAGGTGGTGTTGGTGATAAGATTACTTTGATTTTAATTCCTCTTTTGGCTGCTTGTGGTATTCCTATTGCAAAGTTATCAGGACGTGGACTTGGACATACAGGTGGAACAATCGATAAACTTGAATCTATTCCTGGGTTTAAGACCGATTTGGATATTGAAGATTTAATCAAAAAAGTAAAAGATGTAGGTCTTGCTATTGGTTCTCAAACAAAAAGACTGACACCTGCGGATGGCAAATTATACGCATTGCGTGATGTGACTGCTACTGTCGATTCTTTGCCTCTTATTGCAAGTTCTGTTGTTTCTAAAAAAATTGCATCTGGTGCAGATTATGTTGTTTTAGATGTGAAATATGGTTCGGGTGCTTTTCTTAAAACGCCTGATGAAGCCTTGGAACTTGCTCAGTGGATGGTTAATATTGCAAATAAATTAGGCAAGAAATTCCATGCTGTTATTACATCTATGGAACAGCCATTAGGCAGAGCAGTTGGGAATTCTTTGGAAGTTATTGAATCTATCGAATTTTTGAAAGGTAATATGACTCCTGATATAAAAGAGCTTACCTATGAAATGGCTTCTTTAGCTCTTGTGCAATTGAAAAAAGCTAAAGATAAAAAGCAAGCATATGAAATTATTGATGAAACAATAAAGACAGGAAAAGCTCTTGATTATTTGAAAAAATTAATAGTTTCACAAGGTGGCGATACAAAAGTTATAGATGATTATAATTCTTTCAATCAGGCAACAAAAACTTTTGAAATAACTAGTGACAAAGATGGTTATGTTGCAAATATAGACGCTTATAAAATAGCATATACGTGTAAATTGTTAGGTGCAGGTCGTGAGAAAAAAACTGATTCTATTGATTACAGTGCTGGCGTTTTCTTACGAAAAATATATTCTGAACCTGTTAAAAAAGGTGAAACGATAGCTGTTTTATATGCAAATAATGATGAAAAATTGAAGCAAGCTTCTGTTTATTTAAAAGATGCTTTCACGATTTGCGAAAACAAACCGGATGAAAGAAATATGATTTATAAAATTATATAATGTAAATTTATATTTCTTTAGTTTCTCTTTTTTGTCAAAAATTTTTCATTATGGTTTTTCAATGAAGTGTGCATGAGGTTATTGTTAGTTTAATAAATAGGAGATATTAAGATGAATGTAAGAGGTTTAAGTCTATTAAATTCTGCTTCAAAAGTTAGCTTTGCTCAAGATAATCAGGAAGCAGATAAAACAAGTGTTCCGAAGTATGAAAATCCTATTTCAAGAAACAAAGAAAAAGCTTTAGCTACATTGTCAGTAGTTGGTGGCTCTGTTGTCTTAGGCGCTATTGTTGCAGGTTTAGCTACTACTTTAAAAATTGGTGCTAAAAAATCTGCTTTAATTGGTGCTGCAGCCGCAGTTGTTACTGCTGCATTAACACTACCTTCAAAATTGTATAATACAGCTGTAAATGCTTTTGCTCGTGAAAAAGAAATGGCTGTTTTTTCTAGAGATAAGGAACTTAAATCTTCTTTGACAGAAGAAGTTCATAAAGAAGTTTTGGATCCAGAAGTTTCATTAGATAAAAAATTGGATGATAATTTGAAACTTCAAATGGCTAATAAAGCACAAACATTGTTGGTACAAAAATAGAGTAAATCTAAAAAATGAGAGTTTTACCATTAAATAATAGTTATTTAGTGGCTTTTAAGGCTGAACAATCAAAAGCAGATAATCAAGCTAAAAAAAGAAATGATAATGCTTTAAAAAAGCCAGTATATGACAAAAATCCTATTAAAAAAACTGGAGAACGTTCAAATGCATTGTTGGCAACTGCTGTTGCAGGATTGTATTTTGGTCTTCGTCTTTTAGCTGCAGTTGCTGATGATGGGGATGGCGCACAATTTATAGGTGAAATGGCGGGAAAGGTTTCACAAAAAATACAAAAAAGAGCAATGAAGCCAGGTGAAAAGTTGACAATTGCTCAAAAAATAGGTGGACCTATTGCAGTGATTGCTGGTTTTGTTGCTTTAATAGCATTGGGTTATACAGTTTACAATGCTCCTAAAGCTATGTATAATGCCAAAATTAATACCTTTAAAAAAGGTAAAGATATGGACGTTTATATCAGGGAAAATGCTGTAGAAACAGAATTGTATAACCAAATGAATGATAAAGCTAAAAATGCAACTCCAGCGGAAAAAGAAAAATTAAAGCAACAATATACCAAACTTAAAGCGGCAAAAAATGTTGTTCCTGATTTTGTAAAATTGAATTAAGAAGGCTTAATAAACTATCAAATTTAAAGTTTGCTGGGTTTTATATAGTCAGTTTTTGTTAAAGGCTAATTATATGAATACAGTAAATGCTAAAAATCTTATTTCAAAATTTACATCAAACGGTTCTGTTTTATTAAAAAAAAGACAGGCTGTGAGACTAACTAAGACAATTAGAAATCGTTATATAGTTCCTGAAAATGCTGTTTCTTATGATTTTGTAAGGGTTGGAAGAAACTTTTCTCCTAAAAATACTTATACTGATGTTTTTACTTTTCGTGATAAAAATGGCCAGCTTGTTAAAAGATATATAAATCAAGTTGATGGGAAAAATACAAAAGAAACTATAAAGTGGTATGAAAAGTTTATTCCTTGGGAAAGATATATTAATTCTTCTGATGATGAAGTTCTTCAAATTTCCGGGAATAGAGTGCGTTCTTATACAAGAGAAAATGGGAAAATAAGTAGTGTTACTGAAGATTTTTATTCTGTAACAGATGAGAAAAAAACAATATTATCTCATTTTAGAAAAACAATAAAACCT
The DNA here is from genome assembly GCA_944322545.1 of Candidatus Gastranaerophilales bacterium. Classification (GTDB taxonomy): domain Bacteria; phylum Cyanobacteriota; class Vampirovibrionia; order Gastranaerophilales; family Gastranaerophilaceae; genus Limenecus. The sequence continues at coordinate 61,626 of CALUPF010000043.1, read as the reverse complement.
ATACTAAATGACGGTATTTTTAATAAATCAAATTATGAAAATATTTTGCTAGAACAAAGAAGAAATGGTGAAAAAGCGAAATATATAAGAAACGAATACCTTACAGATAAGTTTAAAGTTGGTTATTTTAACTTATTAAAGTCGGATTCTTCATCTCCTGAATTAGCTAAAATAGCAAAAAATACTTATTTTTTACCTTATGTTAGTTCAAAAAATAAATTTGCATATAGGATGGCTGATGCTTGTATCCAAGATGCTAATTTTATATGTGAGGGACCCGAAGTTGTTCTTTATAAACAAGCATCCACACAGTGTGGCTTTTTCTCTAATTCTGGTAAGGTAAATATTAATCTTAAATCTTCTAGGGATTTAGCAATGCCAAGAGAAGCCTTAACTGAAACAATCGGTCACGAAGTAGGTCATGCAAAGTGGGATGAGAAAACTCTTTTATATGATCTTTACAAAGAAGGCTTTGATGATGGAGACTTTTTAAGAAACATTGATAAATCAGAAATTCCAGATATCGAAAAATATAAGTATTCAGTAGAACATTATGTGCCATTTAGTGTAAATAAAAAGGAATACTATAAACAGTTTTGTGAAAAAGTTGCTCAACAAAGTGGAGAAAAAGCTGTTAAAAAATATGAGGATTTTGAGGAATCTTTGAAAGAACAGTTTTCTAATATGCATGGTTTTCAGTTTTATAAACCAGCTCAAAAGGAAGATGAATTACAAAGATTGTTTGCAATGATTAGTGCTTTAAAGTAGTTCAAAATCTGTCAAAATATATAGGTTTTGGCGTTTGTAAAATTTGCCTAAAAGCCGTCATTTTGTTTGTATTAAATAAATGTTTGTATTAACATATGGGTATGTAGTTTGGTATTGGTATAAAAATAAGGAGGAATTTATATTATGCCAGGTAAAACAATAACAGTTGATGGTAACTACGCTGCTGCGCATATTGCCTACGCATTAAGCGAAGTATCAGCAATTTACCCTATTACTCCTTCATCAACAATGGGTGAATGGGTTGACGAATGGGCTTCACAACACAAGAAAAACATATGGGGCAAAGAAGTAAGCGTTGCTGAAATGCAATCAGAAGCAGGTGCTGCTGGTGCTGTTCATGGCTCTTTAGCTGCAGGTGCTTTGACTTCTACATATACAGCTTCACAAGGTTTACTTTTGATGATTCCTGTTATGCACAAAGTTGCAGGTGAAATGCTTCCACACGTAATTCACGTTTCTGCTCGTGCTTTAGCAGCACAATCTTTGGCAATTTTTGGTGACCATACAGATGTTATGGGTTGTCGTAACACAGGTTATGCAATGTTAGCTGCTAACTCTGTTCAAGAAGAAATGGATATGGCTTTAGTTGCTCACTTAGCTACTTACAAGTCAAAAGTTCCTTTCTTACAATTCTTTGATGGCTTTAGAACTTCTCACGAAGTACACAAAATCGAAGAAATTTCTTATGAAGATATTGCAAAATTAGTTGAACCAAAATACATCGAAGAGTTCAGAAATAGAGCAATGAGACCAGAAGCTCCAATTTGTAAAGTTGGTGCTCAAAACACAGACGTATACTTCCAAGGTCGTGAAACAGTTAACAAATACTACGATGCTGTTCCAGATATTGTTCAAGAATATATGGATAAAGTTGCTGCTGTAACTGGTAGACAATATCATCCATTTGATTATGTTGGTGCTCCTGATGCAACAGATGTTATCGTTGCTATCGGTTCAGGTTGTGAAACTATTGAAGAAACAATCGAATACCTCAACGCTAATCGTGGTACTAAATACGGTTTGGTTAAAGTTAGATTGTACAGACCATTCGACGTTAAACGCTTTAACGAAGCTTTACCAAAATCTGTTAAACGTATTACAGTTCTTGACAGAACTAAAGAACCTGGTTCTATCGGTGAACCTTTATATGTTGACGTGGTTGCAGCATTAGAAAACAAAGACATCAGAGTAATTGGTGGACGTTATGGTTTGTCTTCTAAAGAATTCACTCCATCAATGGTTCTTGCTATTTATAAACATGCTGAAAACAATGGCTTCCACGGCTTTACAGTTGGTATCGAAGATGACGTTACTAACAAATCATTGAAAGTAGAAGAACACATTGTTACAGAACCAGAAGGAACAACAAACTGTATGTTCTGGGGCTTGGGTTCTGACGGTACTGTTGGTGCTAACAAAAACTCTATTAAGATTATTGGTCAATATACAAACAAAGATGCTCAAGCATACTTTGCTTATGACTCTAAAAAATCTTTTGGTGTAACTGTTTCTCACTTGAGATTTGGTGATAAACAAATCAAATCAACATACTTGATTACAGCACCTGACTTTGTATCTTGTTCAGCCCATTCATACATCGGAAGATATGACTTGTTGAAAGGTATCAAAGAAAACGGTGTATTCTTATTGAACAGCCCTTGGTCAAAAGAAGAAGCATTCTCTCACTTAACAAGAGATATGCAAGAAACTATCATCAATAAGAAAATTAAATTCTACAATGTTGATGCTGAATCTCTTATCAAAAAACAACCTGGTTTAAGAGGTAAAGGTGCTAACACTGTAATGATGGTTGCTTACTTCAAAGTATCAGGAATCATTCCTTTTGAACAAGCTTATGAAGGTATGAAAGAAATGACTAAGAAAACCTTCAAGAAAAAAGGTGATGATGTTGTTAACATGAACTTAGCATTGATTGATGCTGCTATCGATGCTTGTGAAGAAGTTGTTATTCCTTCTTCATTAGACGGTGTAGCTTGTGCTGATCCTGTAAAATTCATTTCAGATGACGCAAGCGATTTTGCTAAGAAAATCATTGAACCATCAATGAGACAAAAAGGTGATGATATTCCTGTATCAGCTATGTCTATTGACGGTGTTATTCCAACAGGTACTTCTTGCTTAGAAAAACGTGCTATTGCACCAAGAGTTCCTCATTGGAATTCAGAAGCTTGTATCCAATGCGGTATTTGTGCTTCTGCTTGTCCTCACGCAGCTATCAGAACTAAATTGGTTGAAAAAGAAAACTTGGACGGCGCTCCAGAATCATTCAACACAATTGAAGCTAAACCAAATGCTAATGGTGAACACTTCAAAGTTCAAGTATACTGCAAAGATTGTACAGGTTGTGGTGTTTGTGTTGACCAATGTCCTGCAAACAAAAACCCTGAAAAACAAGCTCTTACTTGGTCTTCTGTTGAGGCTGAGGAAGCTGCTGGCGAATGCGTTAATGAAAAATTCTTTGACGAATTGCCAGATAACGTAATGGGTAAAAATACAACAAAAACTATTAAAGGTGCAATGCTTAGAAAACCATTATTCGAGTTCTCTGGTGCTTGTGCAGGTTGTGGTGAAACTCCATACGTTAAATTGGTATCACAATTGTTTGGTGAAAATGCTATTGTTGCTAACGCAACAGGTTGTTCTTCAATCTATTCTGGTACATTCCCAACAATTCCTTACACAACTACTAAAGAAGGCAGAGGTCCAGCTTGGGCTAACTCATTGTTCGAAGACAACGCTGAGTTTGGTTTTGGTATGAGATTAGCAGTAGATCAAAACAGAGATACTTTGAAAACTTATGTTGAAAAAGTTCTTGAAAATGAAAAAACTCCTGCTGACCTTAAAGAAGCTCTTGAAGCTGCTATGGCTCATTTTGATAATTCAAAAACAGATGAAGCTATCGCTGCTCAAAACAAAGCTAAAGAAGTTATCGCAAAATATGCTGATTGCGGATGTTCTGATTTAGCTAAGGTTAAAGAACTTCAAGACTACTTTACTGATAAATCTGTATGGATTATCGGTGGTGACGGTTGGGCTAACGATATCGGATACGGCGGTATTGACCACGTTCTTGCTCAAAACAAAAACGTTAATATCCTCGTTCTTGATACAGAAGTTTACTCTAACACTGGTGGTCAAGCTTCTAAATCAACACCTACAGGTGCTGTTGCTAAGTTTGCTACAGGTGGTAAGAAAACTTACAAGAAAAACATGGGCTTGATGAGTATGTCTTATGGCTATGTTTATGTTGCATCAGTTGCTTTGGGTGCAGATAGAGCTCAAACTCTTAAAGCATTCCAAGAAGCTGAAGCATATGATGGACCATCTATCATCTTTGCTTATGCACCTTGTATCGCTCACGGTATCGATATGAGTAAAACTCAAACTGAACAAAAACGTGCTGTTGAAGCAGGTTATTTCCCACTTTACAGATATAATCCTGCTAACGAACAACCATTCACTTGGGATGCTAAAGAACCTAAAGGCGACTTCCAGGAATTCATTAGAAGTGAAGGACGTTACAAACAACTTCTTAAAACAAATCCTGAAGCTGCTGAAGCTCTTTACAACCAAGCTCAAGAAGATGCAGCTAAGAGAATGGCTGTATTCAAATCAGTTGGTGAGTTGTTGAAGTAAGATAATTTTATATCTTATAAAAAGAGGTATTCTTTTGAATACCTCTTTTTTATTTGTGTTTTAATTTTTGAATTTTGTGGCATTTGATATATAGATTTATTCATCAATGGAGCTTTTTATGAAATTACTGATAAAACTTTTATTATTTTCTTTTGTTTTTGTGTCTTTACCTGTTTCTGCATATTCACCTAATTATATAAATGAGTTAACACATTATGCTGTATGGAAAAATGCTAAAAGAATTACTGTTTGGGTTCAACCAAATACTTATTATACGTCAACTGTTTATGATGCTTTTCGAGAATGGATGATTGCTGGTGGTGGCTGTTTGAAATTTGTAGATGCAAATAGCGAAAAATATGCGAATATTAGAGTGTATTTTGTAGAAAACCTATCCGGTAACCAAGTTGGACTTACTCAACATTATAGTGTGGGTAAGTATATGACTAGAGCCAATATTCAAATTAGATATAAAAGGCCTAATTCAAAACAATCTATATCCAAACGGGAAGCTTACGCAGTAGCCGTACATGAAATTGGACATGCTTTGGGTATTATGGGCCACTCTTCTAACAGAAATGATATAATGTATCCTGATACTAGTGTAATTGGTATACATGCTTCAAATAGGGACTTTAACACAATAAGAGAATTTTATTGTAGTGGAAAATACTAAAATAAACTAAATTTTAGTATAGAGTGATTCTGAAATATTGATAAATGCTCTAACTAGGTTTTTGTCCCACTGAATGCCTGCACCAACTTTTAAGATTTCACAGGCTTTTTCATTTGACATTCCTTTACGATAAGGTCTGTCAGAAATCAACGCATGATATGCATCTGCAACAGATACTATTCTGGCAGCAAGTGGAATATCTTCACCCTTAAGCTTTTCTGGATATCCTGAACCATCCCAGTGTTCATGGTGATATTTTACTATTGGAATCAAATCGTGAAGAGATTCGTTAGGCAACAGTACCTTTTCTGCTCCAATTGTTGGGTGTTGTTTCATTATCTCCCATTCTTCGTCATTTAATTTAGATGGTTTTTTCAAAACTGATTCAGGGATGCCTATTTTACCGATATCGTGTAATAGTGCACCTAATTTTATGCGTTCTACATCTTTTTCTGGCATATTTAACGCTCTTGCAAGAGCTTCTGCATATCTAGATACAGATGAAGAATGACCTTTTGTGTATTCATCTTTTGCATCAATTGCGCTAGCTAGAGAAGTTACAACTTCAATTAAGTGACTTTGGTTGATAATTTCTTCTGAGTGGAATTTGTTTACTAATTCTTCATCGAAGTTAATACCAATAGAAGCGTGTCTTTTTGCTATAACTGATGCAAATGAACTTAATGCTGTATCATCCCAAAAATCAAAGTCTTCAGAACATACAATTGTTGACATTCCATTTTTGTAACCTTTGCTTTTTGAGATATACATTGCTTGTTCTGCTAGTATCAATAGTTTTTCCAAATCTTGTGTTGAGTTTGGATAAGTAGCAATACCAACAGAAACTTTTACTGGTCCTACATCATCAACTAGACAGCAAGAAAGTGAATACGTCAAATATTCAGCTAGGTATTTTGCTTCTGCTGAGTTTGTTTCAGGAAGAATAATCGCAATTTCGTCACCGCCATATCTTGCTGCAGAGTCATTATTTCTTATTCCTTGTTTGATTTTGTCAGCAACAAGTCTTATAATTTCATCGCCTTTTGCGGCTCCGAAGTCTCTATTGATTTGAGATATGTTGTTAATATCGAATATTACAATAGAAGTTTCTGTTTGTGTTCTTTTAGCTTTTTCTATTTCTAAAGCTAGTAACTCTTGGAATTTTCTATGGTTATTTAAATTTGTTAATGCATCAGTATCAGTGTTCATTAAGACTTTTGTTGATAAATCTAGATTTCTAATAAATAATGCTAAATAATTTGCCATTAATTTATATATTTCTGCATTATTTTCATAGTTGTTGTCGCCAACAAGCATTACACCAATGCAGTCTTTTACTGAAATTAGTGGAATAATTCCTACAGCTGAGTCGTTCAAGTAATGAACATTTAAAAAGCTGCTGCTAGGAACATATTGCGCAGTCTTTGTTAAAAAAGCCTTTTCTACTGGATTTTCAGATCCATTGATTAAAGTTCTGCTTGTAAATGTGCTTCCTATTTTGTCTATTATTTTGAAGTTTATGCATTTTGACTGTTCACAATACAGGCCAAATGCTGTAAAGGTTGAATTGAGTTTGTTTGTAAAAATGTTATGTAGTGAATAGAAAAGCTCGTTTTGCGTTTCTTTTCCTTGTGTTACCTCATTAATAAATTTTATAACTTCTTGGTAATCAATGTTTTCTGAAACTCTCCAGTTTTTTTGATTGTAACCTGCATACATTTTGTTTGCTGTTGTACGGTTATTAATAGTGTTTATTTTTGATATCAGTCCATTAGGAATAATCGGATTAGAGTGTTTGACAGTAAAATCCGAGTTTCCATTAGCAGCAGTGTGCTTTGATATATTTTCATTCACATTTTCAGTGAACTTATCGGTATTATGAAAATTATTAAATTTCAATTCACACCTTCCTGATACGAATAGTATAAAAACACTGACTAAAAAAATTTGCCAACATGGGAAATAATTGATTAACAATTTTTACAATTTTTTGTATTGTATCAAGATTTATATACATTTGTAAAGATATAAAATTTTGATTTTTTTGCTTTTGATTAAACTTCTTATCTTGAATATCAAGATTATCTTTGGTTTTAAGCCAATTAGCTGTTTCAAATTTTACAGTTTCTTTTGTTACAAATGTAATATTGTACTGTTTGTTAATTAGCGTATCTTTTGTTATTTTTTATACTATAATTTAATAGTGTCACAGGAATTAGAGGTGGAAATGAGAAAACCGAATATCGCAGTTTTAGGTGCAACTGGTGTAGTAGGAAGAGAAATTTTAAAAATTTTAGTTGAAGAAAATGTTCAATACAATGAAATTAAATTTTTAGCTAGTAAAAGAAGTGCTGGAAAAACAATAACTTTCAAAGGTGAGGAACATACTATTATTGAAGCTACTCCTGAAGCATTTGAAGGTGTAAATATTGTTCTTGCGTCTGCTGGTGGATCTACATCTTTAGCTTTAGCTCCAGAGGCTGTAAAAAGAGGTTGTGTTTTCATTGATAATTCAAGTGCTTATAGAATGGATAAAGATTGTCCTTTGGTTATTGTAGGCGTTAATGATGATGACTTGAGAAATCATAAAGGTATTATTCCAAATCCAAACTGTTCAACTTCACAGTTAATGCTTGTATTAAAACCATTACACGATTATGCAAAAATTAAAAGACTTATTGTTAGCACTTATCAAGCAGTTTCCGGAGCTGGGTTGGCTGCAATAAATGAGCTCAGAGATAATACAATTGCTGCTAATGAAGGTAAAGATTTTGAAAATGTAAAATTCAAAAAACCAATTGCGTATAACGTTATTCCTCAAATTGATGTGTTCTGTGACAATGGTTATACAAAAGAAGAAATGAAAGTTACTAATGAAACAAGAAAAATTCTTCATTTAGGTGAAGATGTGCCTATTTCTTGTACCGCTGTTCGTGTTCCTGTTTTCCATGGACACTCAGAAGCAGTTACAATTGAATTTGAAAAGGAAATTTCAGCTGAAAAAGCTAGAGAGTTGTTGGAAAATGCTTGGGGCGTTGAAGTTATGGATGATACTGAGAACTTTGTGTATCCAACTCCTCAAGATGCAGCTGGAAAAGACCCTGTTTACGTTGGTAGAATTAGAAAAAATATTGCTTTTGATAATGCAATTGATTTATGGTGTGTTGCCGATAATATCAGAATCGGAGCAGCATTGAATACTGTTAGAATTGCTGAAAAAGTAATAGAAATGCAGTTATTTTAGAAAGTGCGATGTCGTGGATAAAACTCAAGATAAATATTCGATTTCAGAATATGATTATGAATTGCCTAAAGAGCTTATAGCACAACTTCCTTCACAAAAACGTGATGAGTGTAGGATGATGGTTTTGAATAGAGCTGATAGATCTATTCAGCATAAACATTTTTTTGATATAGTTGATTATTTTGATGAAAACGATGTTCTTGTACTTAATAATACAAAAGTAATACCAGCTAGACTATTTGGTAAGAAAAATACCGGTGCTAATATTGAAGTTTTTCTTTTAAAACAAATCGGTGATAAGACATGGGAAGTTTTGATTAAGCCTTCAAAAAGAATTAAGGAAGAAATGTTGATTGAAATTTCACCAGATCTTTATGTAAAAGTTTTAACGAGACAAAATGAAGGTAAATGGCTTGTTGAGCTTCATTATGATGGTAATTTCTATGAGATATTGGATAAGGTTGGCAACATTCCTCTACCGCCTTACATAGAAAGAACTATGACTGATGAACAGTTAAAAACTTTAGATTATGATAGATATCAAACTGTTTATGCTCAACGAGAAGGATCGGTTGCTGCTCCTACCGCTGGTTTGCACTTTACTGATGAAATTCTTGATAAATTGAAAGCAAAAGGTGTGCAAATTTGTTATGTAACATTAAATGTTGGTATTGGAACATTTAGACCTGTGAAAGTTGATAACATCTTAGAGCACAAAATGGATTCAGAGGAGTATGAAATTTCGGCACAAACTGCAAGAATAATTAATGAAGCTAAAAAACAAGGCAAAAGAATTACTGCGGTTGGTACAACTACTGTTAGGACTTTAGAATCTTGTATGAAAAAATACGATGAAATTCTTGAAGTAATAGATGATTCAACTTTGTTTATTTACCCAGGGTTTGAATATAAAGTTGTTGATAGATTAATCACAAATTTTCACTTGCCGAAGTCAACTTTGATAATGTTAGTTTCTGCTTTTGCTGGAAAAGATTTTGTTTTTGATGCTTATAAAGAAGCTATTAAAGATAAATATAAATTTTATAGTTATGGCGATTGTATGCTCATAAATTAATAAGATATGTAAAAATGTTTTTGTTTTATAACAAAAAAATTCTTTATTAATACTTATTTGAATACTATGTTTTAATAGAAGGATTTTTTATGAGAGTATTTTCAGTATCTAATTTTCAAGCTTATAATAAAGTTTTAAATTTTAAGTCTAAAAAAAATGATACACCTAATTTAAACAATGATAATTCACAAAAATCAATTAAATCAGTTGATCCTAAAGTTTTGGCCTTAGCAATGGCTATTGCCACGATGACACCATCTTGCAGTTCAAATACTACTAATGAGTCACTTTTTGAAAAAGATACTAATGAGTTGATTGATTCTAATTTGGGCTACGAGTTAAGAGATTCTGCTTTTAATACAGCTTTAAAAGATGATAAGTTTTTTTATTATCAGTTGTCTGACCTGATTTTATCAGACAGTGCAAGAATAGAAAAAAGAGATAAAAATCATTACGATGTTTCTGTTGTACTTGCTAATAAGAAAATTGATTTTTCCTTGAAATCTAACGATGAAAATTTTAAAGAATTAACTGGAGTTGCAAAGGTTTATAATGAGACAGAGCAAAATAAAGTAGAATCTGTTTATAAATTTAGTGCAAAAATTGATGGGGCAAGAGATATAAATATACAACTTCAAGATCCAACTAATAAAAAATTAGATAGACAAGAGTTTCTTCTTCATAGAAATCACAATGATAAGTTGTATATGATAAATAAAAAAAATAATGAGATAATAGAACTCAATAAATCTTTCACAGAAAGATTAGAAGACGAATTTAGTCGTCTAGAAAAAGAGTCAGACGATGAATACACAAGAGACTTAGAAAAAGATATTATTACTCACATAATACTAGCTTTAGTCTTTGGGGTTGGTATTGGTGCCTCATTGGGGTCAAAATTTTCTAACAAAAATAATAACCACAATTAAAACAAATAGTGGAAGATTAGTCTTCCACTATTGAAACTTCACCTGTATCAAATTTTAGATAAGCTCTAACTATTTCAAATTTGCCATCGTGGTGTGCTTGTCTTAAAATTTTTGATCGTTTAAGCAATTTTCTTTTTTTGGTCAATGTATAGTTTTTTGCAAGCTCATTGTAACATTCTGTTTCTGAGTCTATAATTTCATATACTGAGCGCATTAAAAGCTCCAAGTGATCAGGCTCTTTAGGGTATAATGCTTTAGCTGCTTTCATTACACCACAATCATCGTGACTAAGCACCATAACTAAAGGTACTTTTAGATGATCAACAGCGTATTCAACACTTTCTAAAATATTTTCACCAATTACAGCTCCTGCACATCTGACAACAAAAATGTCACCAAATCCTTTATCGAAAACTAATTCAGGAATTACTCTTGAGTCAGAACAAGTGACTACACAAGCTATTGGTGATTGGCCATTTTGTAAACTTTTTAGATCATCAACTTTTCTATGTACGGCTTTGTTTTCACCATTTATAAAATTTTTGTTACCTTCAAGTAGATTTTCAAGTGCTTTTTGGGCTCTTTCGTTCATAAAAATCTCCTTTTTTATTTGGTTTCGTTTTCTGAATCAACGTTTTTAACTTCTTTAGCTTCAACTTTTTTAGTGTTTTTCAAAACATCATCACTAACTATGTTATTTTTAGATTCTTTTTTCTTTTGTGCTTCTGCATCTAATTGTTTATTTATAATTAAAGTTTGAGCAACTTGTATTATGTTACTAGTAATTAAATATAGCAATACACCAGCTGGTATTGGAATGAACAAAAATGTTGCTGTTAACATAACTGGCATCATTGTTCCTAATGTTTTTTGCATTGCTTCTTGTGTTGGATCTGGTGCTGATGTTTTATTAGTTGCCATCATTATTTTTTGAGTCAAGAACATTGAAAGACCAAATATAACAACTAAAAGTAATACGTCATAATTAAATGAAGATTTGGCTGCTGCAGTCGGCACAGACGCTGCTAAGATGTCTCCTTTTCTTTCAAATTTAATATGTTCAATTTCTCTCGTATTGTTGTCTGTAACAGTAGCTTCAGCACTTGAAATTTTTCCAAGCTGACTGAATTTTAAATCAAAATCATCAAGGCTTATTTTTAAATCTACAGGTTCTCCAGGAATTATATCTCCTTGAACTTTTAATGCTGTTCTTGGATTTGATAGTTTAACGTTTTTAAGTTCTTCATCGCCAATAAAGACTTTTATATTTTTGTTTAAAGAAAATGTGTCTTTATTCGTAACAGAAAATTTTCCATCATTTGATATGCCTGCATTACCTTTCAATGTTGCATCAAGTCTATTGATGAACAGGAAATTTGATTGACCAGCCATTGATATGAATTGAGGGCTCATTAATGATGAATATAAAAGTATGAATATAGGCATTTGAATAAGTAATGGAAGACATCCCGCCATTGGATTGAATTGGTGTTCTTTGTAGAACTCCATCATTTTTTGTTGCATTACTTGTGGATTGTTTTTGTATCTGTCTTGTATTGCTTTCATTTTAGGCTGCAATGTTTGCATTGTTTTCATAGAACGTTGTTGTGAAACATTTAATGGCCACATAGCAAGTCTAATAATCACAGTTAGAGCAATAATGCCTAATCCATAGCTTCCAAATATATTACTTAATTGTTTTAAAAAATCTATTGTTAATGTTGTAAAATCCAATTTATCTCTCCCCTATGTATTAATTAGTCTTTTAGCTAAATAATATTGTAAAACAAAAATGCTGATTGCCAAATCTTTGGTAATAAATTTGTAATATTTTGAATCTTTATGTTATCTTTATGGAAAATGATATAGGATTATATTTATGAAAATAGTCGTCTTTGGTGCAAGTGAGATAGGTTGTCTCATCGCAACAGAATTTTTTGAAGATCACGATGTAACTATAATAGATAAAGATGAAAATAGGACTGATGCTTTAAATAAGCTCGATATTAGTTATATTTCAGGTAATGGGTCAAACATTAATACTTTGAATTCTGCTAATATTGATGATGCAGATGTTTTTATTGCTTGTTCTAATTTTGATGAAGCTAATATCGTTTCTTGTTTGACTGTTAGTCGTTTAAGCAGAGCTAAGACAGTTTGTTTTGTGAGTAAGCCAGAGTATATTGAATCTTTGAAACTGATGAAAAATACTCAATATGAAATGATAGATTATGTTGTATGGCCAGAAGAACTCTTAACTCAAGAGATTTTCAGAATAATTACAGTCCCTGAAGCTGTTGATGTTGAGAATTTTGCTGGTGGTAAAGCAAGACTGCTAGAATATAGAATCAAGGAAGATTCTTCGCTTTTAAACAAAAAAATTAAAGATTGTCATTTTGTTAATGATACCTTGATTGTTGCTATAACAAGGGAAGAAAATCTGTTTATTCCTGATGGTGAAACAGAGTTTAAACTTAATGACAAAGTTATTTTTATGGGATATTCAACATCTTTGGATATCTTAGCTAGAGAAATTTTCCAAAGTAAATCTAAAGTGAAAACAGCAGCTATTATAGGTGGTGGTAGTGTTGGTTTGATGCTTGCTGAGAATTTAGAAAAGATAAATATAAAAACTAAAATTATAGAAAAAGATTACAAAAGATGTGAGGATATCACAGAAGTTTTGAAAAACACATTAGTTTTATATGGTGATGGAACTAATATGGAGTTGTTAGAACAAGAAGACATCGGTGATTGTGATGTTGTTATTTGTGTAACTAATAACGATGAAAAAAATCTTTTATGCTCACTATTAACTAAACAAATGGGAGCCAAAAAGATAATCACAAGGGTTTCTAAGCCAACTAATATTGGACTATTTGAAAAGGTTGGTATAGATGTTGCGATTTCTCCTAAAGAGGCGGCTATTAATGAAATAAGAAATAATTTGATAGAAACAGACGTTGAGATTCTAGCTACAGTTGAAAGAGGGCAGGGTAGAATCATTGAAGCTCAAATTCCTGCCGATTTTAAAGAAACTGCTGTTATGGATTTGAAATTACCAGAGAAGGCAATTATTGCAATCATTCAGCGTAATTCAGGAGTGTTGATACCCAAAGGTAATACTTTATTAAAGGCGAATGATTCTTTATTAATATTTACTAGAGAAGAAAATTCTCAAAAGATTATTGATTTTTTTAGAGGCTAATTGAACTATGAGACTTGTATATATTTATACTGCATTAGGTTTGATTTTGAGATGTATTTCGTTGGTTATACTTGCTCCTGTTATAGTTGCTTTGTATTATAAAGATTTTCACTCTGTCATTCCTTTTGTTTTAGCATCTTTTATATGTTTAGCTTTGAGTTTTATAATAAGAAAAAAGTCTGATACTTTTGAGAGCCTTAACGATATTAAAAAATCAGAAGCATTATGTGTTGTTGCTTTATCTTGGATAATGTTTTCTTTAGTTGGTATGATTCCATATTTATTTTATGGATTGAGTCCTTTGAATTCATTGTTTGAGTCTGTTTCTGGTATTACGACGACAGGTGCAACGATATTAACAAATTATTCATATCCAAAGACAATGTTTTTTTGGCGTTCTATGAGTCAATGGCTAGGTGGTATGGGTATAATAGTTTTATTTATTGCTGTATTGCCTCAATTTGCTGTTGCAGGAAGGCAGATGTTTTTTGCTGAGGCGCCTGGGCCTACTGAAGATAAAATTACACCTAGAATAAGACACACGGCTTCAGCAGTTTGGACTATATATTTAATATTAACTCTTTTAGAAATTATTCTTTTGAAGTTAGCTGGAATGCCTTTGTTTGATGCTTTTTGTAATTCTTTTTCTACTTTATCTGGTGGTGGTTTTTCTCCTAATGCTATAAGTATTATGGGGTACCACTCAAATCTTATTTGTTGGATAATGATTTGTTTTCTGTTTATTGCCGGTGTAAACTTTGCATTGTTGTGTAAAGTCTTTTTGAATAAGTCTTTGTTAGTTTTACTAAAAGATGAAGAATTCAAAGTTTATACAGGTATAACTATTTTATTTTCTTTAGCAATAGCTTTAGTGTTATATTTGCAAAATTCATATGGTGCTTTTGATGCGATAACATCTGCATTTTTTCAGGTCACAAGTGTCATAATTACGGCAGGTTTTGCTTCTGTAGACTTTGCACAGTGGGTTTTACCTGCAAAGATTCTATTATTTTGTCTGTTTTTTTGTGGTGCTTGTGCTGGATCTGCTGGTGGTGGAATGAAGGTTGTGAGATGGGTGTTTCTTTTCAAATATTTAAGAAGAGAGATAGCAAAAATTCTTCATCCAAATGCTGTTTATCCTTTGAAAATAAACAGAGCTATTGTCCCTCCTGAAATAATTCAGCAGATATTAGCTTTTATACTTTTTTATTTTCTAATATTTGGGTTATCAACTTTAATTATTTCAATATTCGAAAATAATACTATTATGGGGTTGACTGGTAGTATTACTACATTGGGAAACATTGGTCCTGGTTTTGGCGTAATTGGGCCTATGGGTTCATTTGATATGTTTCATCCAATTTCAAAGTGTATTTGTATTTTTAATATGTTGGTTGGTAGATTAGAGCTTATTCCTTTTTTGGCGATGTTGCATCCTGATTTTTGGAATATAAAATAGCTAAAATACACCGTATATACGTGTAATTCATCAGGTTATTTGATACAATGTCACAAGTGATATTGTAAATTTGAGGTACAAACGTGGAAAAAACGATAAAAAAAGAAATTAAATATCCATATCTAACGCGTCCTGTTGAAATATATGAAAGGGAATGTGGGCATAAAATTGTACTAGCTCATAAAGAAGGTGGGCTTGTTAATATTTCTAGTTGGGTAAAAACTGGATCTATTAATGAAAATGATGAGAATAATGGTATTTCTCACTTTTTAGAGCATTTGATGTTTAAAGGTACACATAAGCATAAAGCTGGATATTTTGATAAAACATTAGAATCAAAAGGTGCAATTGTTAATGCGGCAACTTGGAAAGACTACACGTTTTATTATGTAACCTTGCCCCAAGGGCCAGATGGCGCATATTTTAAAGAGGCTATTGAATTGCACGCAGATATGATGCTAGATCCTGTGATTCCTGAAGATGAAATTGGACCTGCTTTTACTTTAGGTGATGACAATGTTTCACAAAAGCGAGAACGCCATGTTGTAATTGAAGAAATTAGAATGAGACAAGATCAGCCTTGGACAAAGGTTTATAACGCAACAAATGCTAATATGTATTGTGAACATCCATACAAAAGAGATGTAATAGGTTTTCCTGAAACAATTGCATCAATTTCAAGAGAAACAATCCTTGATTATTATAAAAAACATTACACTCCAAACAATATAACCACTATTGTTGTTGGGGATTTTAACCACGAAGAAGTTCTTGAAAAAGTTATTAAAGAGTTCGATTTTAAAGGAAGAGAAAATTATCAAAATCCACAACATAAAATAGATAAACCTGTTAATGAACCTAAATATATTGAATTAAGAGGTAAGATTAATACAGGATTTGTTATTACAGGTTGGTTGGGTCCAGTTGCTTGTGATGTTAAAGAAAACATAGGGTTAGAGATTGTTAATGTAATAACTGGCGAAGGACAAAGTTCAAGAATGTATCAAAACTTGATTGAAAAAGTTAATGAGCCTGTATTTAACGTTGTCACAACAGATTTTTATAATTTTAAAGATGGCGCAAATTTCTTTGTTCAAGCAAATTTTAAAGCTGAGAAAAAAGATGAAGCTTTAGCTTTAATTAAAAATGAAATGCAAAAAGTTTTAAGTGGTGATATTACTCAGCAAGAGTTTAATAAAGCTAAGAAAAAACTAAAAGCTCGTTTTGCAGAAAGTTCAGAAACAGTTTCTGATATTGCTGAAAATATTGGCTATTATATGACCGTTTGCAATAATTTAGACTTAGTTGAAACTTATGTTGAAACTTTAGACGCTTATACAATAGACGAGTTGAATGAAACAGTGCAAAAATATTTGTCTTTAGATAATGCAGTTACTGCAGTTTTATTACCGGAAGGATAAACAATGAAAAAAATAATTTTAGATAACGATATACCTGTAATTTTAAAAAACAATAAAAACACTCCAAGACATGCATTGTGTTTTTATTTCAAAATAGAAGAACCAGAATCTAAAGCAGGGCTTTACACCATTTTGAATAGATTGTTTCTTCAAGGCACTAAAAATAGATCATCTGAAAAACTGGCACAAGAATTAGACGAAAATGCAATTGATTGTTATAGTGAAATGAAACATGATTTTGTTCGTTTTAAATTGCAGTGTTTAAATGAAGATTTTGAAAAAGGTTTGGAAATCCTTTCTGATATAATCTTAAATTCAACTTTTGACGAGTTCGATAAAGAAGTCATTAAGCTAAAAGGTGAAATACAGGCAGAACTAGACGAACCTAAGTCTAAGGCTATGGATGGATTTTACAAAAATGTCTATGAAAATCATCCTTATGGGCATACATATACTAAAATTCTTGAAGATATTGACTATATTACTAAAGATCAAGTAATAGATGCATACAAAAAACTTATTACAAATTCTTCAAAGGTAATAAGCGTTGTTGGTGATTTTGATGAGGAAAATGTGAAATCACTGTTGAAAAAATATTTTTCAAGTATTCATAATACTGATACTAAATCTAATATACCTTATGCAAATCTAAAAGAAACAAAACTTATAAAAATAGAAAAAGAAGATGCTTCTCAAGCTCAAATTATACAGGGCTGGCATGTTCCTACTATTTTTGACAAAGATTATCCTGCAATTATGGTAATGAATACCATGTTAGGTTCTAGTGGGTTATCTTCAAGATTGTTTCTTGAATTAAGAGACAAAAAAGGTTTAGCTTATGTTGTTAGAAGCAGTTACGAAGTGTATGATAAAGCCGCTTTGTTCAATGTTTATATTGCAACAGAACCTAAAAATATAAAAACTAGTTTAGAAGGCTTTAAAATTGAATTAGACAAAATCAAAAATATACCGGTTTCTAGTGAAGAACTAGAAAATGCCAAAAACAATTTAATTGGAAAACGTCAATTTTTCATGGAAACTAATTTGCAACAAGCTAGTATGATTGCTTTTTATGAAGACAAAGGCTTAGGTTGTGATTATGAAGAAAAACTAATTAACTTAATTAAAAGCGTCACAATTGAAGATGTACAAAGAGTTGCAAATCTTTGTATAAAAGATCCATATGTATTGACTGTTTTGGCTCCTAAAGAATACTTGGCGCAAATATAGGGAATATTTCTATTATGGCAAATAATCCAATTAAAAGAGGACTTAAGGTTCAGATAGAATTTGAAACAGGCAGCAGAAAATCTAGAATTGACTGTTATATTATTAACCCTGATTTTGATAGATTGACTTTGTCTTTTCCTGAATCAAAGAAGGAATTTATTCCTTATCTTATAGAGGGAACGGAAATTAAAGCTTTTATTTATACATTTTCTGGAATTATGATAATTGATTCAATTGTTTTTGATGCTCCTTTTGATGGTAAATTTGTCATTGAATTTAATGAAGACCAACAAGTTATTCAGCGGAGAAAGTACCTAAGACAACCATATATGACTGACCTGTATTTAGAAAGTCCGGATGGGAATATTAGGACAATGACAATTGATATAGGTGGTGGCGGGATTAGGTTTTCTACTGATAAAGTTATTAGCAATATGCAAGAATTTAAGTCACAGCTTAGATTGAATGCATATGAGCCAATGATAAAAATTATAGGCTTCGTTCAAAAGAAACATTTCTATAAAGATGATGAGTATCTTTTTGAATTTACCCAAATTGCTGAATCAGATAGGAATAAGATTATTCAAAAATGTATTCAATTAGAACGAGAGCAAAATAAAAAATACTAAAGCTTTTGATAAATGTTGAGTGTTTGCAAAAAAGCGTTGTGTATTTTAATATATATTTAGATAAACGATTCGGACGAAAATGTTTAAAATTCTACAACATAGAAAAAGAAATAATAATAATTTTAAGACAAACGGAAGTTTGCAAAGGGCTATTGAAAAATGTCAGATTGAGTTAGCTAAAGATCCGACAAATGCTGAATTGCACGTTCGTTTAGGTGATTTATACATTGAGTGGCATTTGGATATTCATCAAGCTCGTCAATATTTGGATGAAGCTATTACTGAATATCAAAGAGCTCTTGAATCTTATATAAATTCAGCGGAAATTTATTATAAAATTGGTATGGCTTTCTACTATAAAAATGAAATAGACAGAGCCATAAACTATTTTAATCTTTCTGTCGAAAAAGATTCTAAGCAAGCTAATGCATATTATATGCTTGCTTGTTGTCATACTAGAAAAGCTCATTTCCCTGATGCTATGGATTTTGCTAGAAAGGCTATAAAGGAAAAACCTTTTAGTTCTTCTCGTGCACACTTTTTGTGCTACAACCTATACAGAGTTATGACTGTTAAGGGGTTTAAAATTGCTTTTCAAAAAAGAAAAGAGTTATTATTAGCCTTTTTAACATTACCTTTTGATAAAGAGGCAATAAAAAGTGTAGGAAAAGTTATTTCCTATATGCAGTTTTTGCCAATGCTTATTAAGGGTTGGATATTAGTAGCTAGAAATGGTATCAATGAAGCTGTTGATTTATATCGTGATGCTTTAGAAAAAGCACCAGGTTTTATTCTTTTGTATTGTCTTTTAGGTGATATCTACAGAGCTATGGGCAGATATGAAGATGCCATTTTAGAGTACAAAATGGCGATTATAATTGATAGTTTAAATATTACTGCTTATCGTTCTTTATGTTCTGTTTATGAGGAACTTGGTGATTTAGATAGCGCTATTGAATCATATCAAAAACTAATTGAAATACAGCCAAATGTTGCTGAATATTACAGTAATTTAGCTAATATTTTGTATCTTAAAGGTGATGCAAAAGAAGCTATTTCTTATTATCAAAATGCAATAACTTTAAATCCTAGACCTGAATGGACTAGTGTTATTGCTCAAACATTAGGTTATGTTTTTCAAGAGTCAGAAAAGAATACAGATGCTGCTATTAGTGCTTATCAGTCAGCTTATCTTTTAACGCCTACTGATATTGATATTTTTATTAATCTAGGTAGTGCTTTTTACGACAAGCAAGAATATAACAATGCATTGACAGTATATAGACGAGCTTTAGAATTGGATCCGACAAATGCTAAAATTCATTGTAATTTAGGCTTTTTACATTGGGGTAAAGGTGACATTGATGAAGCTATAAAAGAATACGAACTTTCAATAAAATATGATCCTACATATGACATTGCATATAATAACCTAGGTGTTATTTATTTGGATGATTTAGGTCGTGTTCAAAATGCGATTGAGTTGTTTGAAAAAGCGATTAAATATAATCCTAACTATGCACTTGCTCATTATAATTTAGGACGTTCTGTTGCGATTAGAGGTGATAAAGTTGAGGCAGCAAAACTCTATCAAATTGCAATGGATTTGAATAATGTAACTAATGAATTAGATCCACAAGAAATTTCGGATAAAATTCAAGGTTTATTCGATTAGTAAATAGAATATTTGGGGAAGTAATGAAACATATCGATGAAATAAGAGTTTATTATGCTGATACTGATGCATACGGAGTCGTGTGGCACGGTGCATATCTAAGATGGCTTGAAGCAGGACGTATTGAATATACTGATAAAGTTATGGGCCTAGATCTTAAGAAAATGCAAGAAGATGGCTGTATTCTTCCTGTCGTTGAGTTAAATATAAAATATAAGGTTTCAGCTAAATTGGATGACAATTTGATTTTAGAAACTTATGTTGAAGATTTAAGACCTAGTGCTATAGTTTTTAAACAAATTTTGAAAAATAAAGATACCGGTATAGTAAATATATCTGCAACAGTCACTTGTGTTGCTGTAGACACAAGCACAAATAAAATGTTTAGAAGACTTCCTGATTTTATAACTCAGGCTTATCAAAAAAATATTTAAGTTGTTGTAATCTTACACAAGATCAAAATCACCATGTTTTTTTAGATGTTCAATTAAACCTCCATCGTGAAGAAGTTTAATCATGACATCAGGTAATGGCGAAAATGTTATTTCTGTATTTTGTGTAAGATTTTTTACTACACCTTTTTTTATGTCTACTTCTAATTCGTCACCAGCATTTATTTTGTCTGTGTCACATTCAATTAAAAGAAGACCAATATTAATTGCATTTCTATAAAATATTCTTGCAAAAGATTTTGCTAATACAGCACTTACCCCTGCAATTTTTATTATTTGAGGAGCGTGTTCTCTAGATGATCCGAGACCAAAATTATTACCTGCAACAACAAAATCTCCTTTTTTCATTCTAGATGCAAATGTTTCATCAGCGTCTTCTAAAACATGTTTTGCAAATTCATTTAAGTCTGAACGTAGGTGAAAAAGTCGTCCTGGAGCAATGTGATCTGTACTAATATTGTCACCGAATTTAAATGCTTTACCTTTGTATTCCATAATTTTGCTCCATTTCTGTATTTTCAAATAAATTATATCATAGCTTTTATATAATTGAAAAATAAAAAAAGCTCCTTTAAAAAAGGAGCTTTTTACTTATTATTTTGTGTAAGGTTTCATTGATTCTTTATAAATCTGAGCTACAACTTCTTTAGTTGCTTTGACTGGTGCTATACCTAAAAGTCCATCTAAAGAAGGTGTTGTGAAGCATAGATTAACAAGTTTATCAACATCATCTTCACTGAAGCCATCGTCTGTTAACTTTTGAGGAACACCTACATCTGATAGCCATTTTTCAACTAAAAGTGCAGCTTTTTCTGCTTCATCAGCAGTTCCTTTAAGACCTGGAGCAATAGGCTCAAGAATATCTGCCAATGTTTCAGCTTTAGCTGGGTAAATTGCTTTTATAACTGCAGGTAGTAACATTGCAAGACCTAAGCCATGTGATAGTTCTGGTTTAACTGCGCTAAGTGGGTGTTCCAAAGCATGAGTAAAGTGCAATAATCCATTATCAAAGCCAGCACCACCTAACATAGAAGCATATAATAGATAATATCTCCATTCAGGGTTTTCTAAGTCAGCTGCAGCTTTTGGTAAATATTTTGCAACTAATCTTATTGTTTCTTTTGCTAATGTTACAGCGTATGGCGATGCAACAGTTGATGTTGCTGCTTCTACAACGTGGTTTACTGCGTCAATTGATGTGTATAATGTTTGATTTTTAGATAATTTTGTCATTAATTGTGGATCATCAATTGAGTATGATGGGTATATGCAATCATATGCAATTGCAGGTTTGAAGTTTTTTTCTAGGTTTGTTGCAACTGCAAATCTGTTTACTTCTGTACCTGTACCGTGTGTTAAGTTAATTGCAACGATTGGAGCTGCTTTTTCAGGTGTAAATTTGAATTCATATAACTCAGCTGCTGTTTTATCAGGATATTCCATAAGAATAGCTGCACTTTTACCTGTATCGATTGGTGAGCCTCCACCAATTGCTATAACAGCTTTTGCACCAAATTCTTTAGCCATTGTCACAGCTTCATCGATTGCGGCTGTAGTTGGATTTGGTGTTACTTTTGCGTAATTTATAAATCCTATATTGTTATTGTTCAGTGCTTTTTCAACAAAATCCCAAGCACCAGTTACTTTATAAGCTCCTTTACCACTGATAACAATTACTTTATCAATGTTTTTCTTTTTTAGTGCTTGTGCTATGTCTTCTATTTTTTTTATAGCGCCTACTCCAAAAAATACGTTTGTTTTCATACGAATTTCTTGGACTTCATTGATATTTACGTCTTTTTCCCACATAATATATCCTTTCTTTTCTATCCTGCACAAATCTATAATACACTATTTTTTACAATTCAGCTCAAAAATTTTGTTAAATAAATTTTTTATTTTAAAATATTATTGTATGAAAAAGGTTTTTATTACATTAGCTTTATTTATTTTTTCTTGTTTGACTGTATTAGCAGATACATCGTCAGAACTTGCTCATTCTGAGGACGATAGATTTAAAATTGGTCTTCAAGATGCTATGGATATGGCATTGGTTGGGAATATAGAACTGCAAGAACAAAGAAAAAATCTTGGCATCTCTCAAAATGATATTAAAGCGGCAAATGCTTTGAAAAACCCACAGTTTCAATCAAATTTTTTGATGGGTAGGATTGCTCGTGGTAATTCTTCTCAATTTGGTCTTTCTTTACCGATTGAAATTACAAAAAGAGGAGCAAGAAAAAGATCTGCAGAAGCAGACTTAGCTTACACTGAAAATAAAATTAAAGATTATGAGTTTAAGTTGAAACTTAGAATAAGAACAGCTTATTTTAATCTTTTGTTAGCTAAGTCAGACTTAGAAATAATGGAAGAAAGAAAACTTCTTTTAGAAGATTTGTATGAAATTGCTAAAAACCGTCCTAAGAAGTCTGAAAATTATGAGATTGATTTGTTGCAAGCTGATATGAGGTTGAAAAAACAACTAATTCAGATTAATAAAGCCCAAGCAAATGTTAGGACTGCCCAGTATAACTTTAACAGGGTTTTGAATTTAGAAAACAACTTAACTTTATACGACACAAAAGAGTCGTCTTTGTTTGATAAAAGTTTTGTGGCAGAAATAAATCTCCCTGGTTATGATGAGTTAGAAGCTGCGGCGTTTGGAAATCGTTATGATATAAAAATGGCAGAGGCTAAAATCTTAAAAGCGAAAAGAGATATTAGTGTAGCAGCGAAACAAAGAATTCCAGATTTGTATTTGTCAGGAGGTTATGCATTCGCTCATGATGGTACACCTGGTGCTTATGTTGGTGCTGGTTTTGATATTCCTTCTTTGTATCTTTATACACCTGAGATTAAAAATGCGAAGTTAAATTATGAAAAAGCTCAACTAGAGTACAACTCAATAATAAACATCACAAAAAATGTTATCCATACAAACCATGATAAATTCATAATAGCTAAAGAGAACGTTGAGCATTACGATTCTATTTTGAAAGAGTCATCAGAGATTCTTAAGCTTTCAAAACAAAGATATAAAAAAGGAAAAACTCCTTTAACAAGTTTGATCGTTGTTGAACATGCACATCAAGAATTATTAAATGAATATATAAGTGCAATTGGTGTATACTACAATGCTTATATTGCTTTGATTCAAGAGATTGGTGTTGATAATTTTAGCTCTGTTGTTAAGCAAGATAATATCAATCTGTAATTGAGTGTTTAGAGCATGTTCTTTTCGGGTATTGTTTTAGAACATATCTAAATAGGGTTGCATAAAATGTAAAATCTGTTATACTTTAATAAGAATAGTTCTTATTAAGGAATCATTATGATTAAGGACAAGGATGTATATCTAAATGAGCGTGTTGAACAGTTGAAACTCGCATGTCAAAAACAAGGCATGAGAGTTACGCAACAAAGGATTGAAATCTTTAAGGAGGTTGCAAAATCCTGCGCACATCCTGATGCTGAAACTATATATGAATCTGTAAAAGAAAGAATGCCTAATGTGTCTGTTGATACCATTTATAGGACATTGGCTTCTCTCGAAGAGTTGAATATGATTTTTCGTGTAGATAACCAATTGCCTAAAGCTAGGTTTGATGCAGATATGACGCCTCATCATCATTTTCTTTGCATAAAATGTAATGAGGTGTACGACATTTTTCTTGAACCAGGTGAGGAACTTGTATTGCCAAAGAATGCTGAACAATATGGTACAATAAAAGATGTTAATTTACAGATAAGAGGTATTTGTAAAAAATGCCTAGAAAAGATAGAAAAGTAAACTAAGGAGAAATGAAAATGAAAAAATTCGTATGTAATGTATGTGGTTATGTATATGATCCTTCTGAAAATGGTAATGTTGCATTTGAAGATTTACCAGATGATTATGCATGTCCTTTATGTGGTGTTGGTAAGGATGATTTTTCAGAAGAGTAAATATTGTTTTATCTAAGGAGAACGTTATGGATTTAAAAGGGTCTAAAACTGAAAAGAATTTGATGGAAGCATTTGCAGGAGAATCTCAGGCACGCAATAAATATACTTATTATGCATCACAAGCTAAAAAGGAAGGTTACGTGCAGATATCTAAAATCTTTGAAGCAACAGCAGAAAATGAAAAAGAACATGCAAAGCTCTGGTTTAAGCTTTTGCATGATGGTCAAATTGCAAATACAATGAAGAACCTAGAAGACGCAGCAAATGGCGAAAATTATGAATGGACTGAAATGTATGCACAATTTGCTAAAGAAGCTAAAGAAGAAGGCTTTAATGATATAGCGTTCTTGTTTGAAAAAGTTGCTGAAATCGAAAAACATCATGAAGAAAGATATAAAAAACTTCTTGATAATTTGGTTGAAGGCAAAGTTTTTGAAAAAGACGAAGATGTTGAATGGGAATGTGCAAATTGTGGCTTTAGACATACAGGTAAAAAAGCTGTTGAAGTTTGTCCTGTGTGCAAGCATCCAAAAGCATATTTCTTTAAAGTTGAAAACCGTTATTAATCAATAATTGCAACCCTAAAAAAAGAGGCAGTATTTAACTGCCTCTTTTAGTTTTCTTTTTTAGGAACTTTTAATAAAAATCCAAATGGTATTAAAATAAACGCTATCAATGCAAACATTTCGAAAACATCAACATAAGCCATTAGTTTAGACTGAGCTAATAGTTGCTTATATAATAATGCTCCTGCTTTATGAGTTGCAACATTACTCGATAAAGCCATGAAATTTCCAGCTAGTGCGTGTATTTTGTGCTGAAATATTAGGTTGAAGTTTGATAAATGTCTTACTAAATAAGTTTGATGCAGTTGAGATAATCTTGCAACTAATGTAGAAGACATAGATACAACGAATGCTGTCATTACACACTTGCAAAGACTATGTAAACCTGCACCATTTGATAGTTCTGATTTTGGCAATGTGCCAAGAACTAGCCCAGATACAGGAATAAATACCAAAATTACTCCAATCCCCATCAATAAATTAGGTATTACAACATAGTCAAATGATATTGATAAATTTAGGTTTGCATACATAATCGTTGATAGACCCAAAAAGAAAAAGCCTGTTGCAATTAAAACTCTATTATCAAGATATTCAACCATAGGTCCTATTAAAAGTAGCATCACTATGCAAGAAAATACCCTTGGGGCAAGTGAAAGACCTGATAACATAGCATTGTATCCCATTAGACTTTGTAAAAAGCTTGGTAACAAAACAATTGTTACATAAATAATCATATTTACTGATGAACCTAGTATTGTCCCTATGAAGAAGTTTTTATCTTTAAATACTCTTAAATTAACAATTGGGGCTTTGTATTCTAATTCCCATATAATAAAAAAGACAAAGGCAAAAGCTGAAATTCCTGTAAGCCAGCAAACCCAAGTGCAGTCAAACCAATTGTATTGTTGGCCTTTATCTAGAACAATTTGCATTGTCAAAAGCCATATTACAAGTGCAATAAAACCAACGAAGTCAACTTTTGTCGGTCTTACCCTATTTTTTAGTTCTGCAATATTACTGTGAACCAAAACTACTGAAAATATTCCTATTGGTATATTTGCTAAGTATATCCATTGCCAGGCTGAATTGTCTACAATGAAACCACCAAATGTTGGACCTAGTATTGAAAATACCATTACAGCCAAGCCAAATAGAGCCATTGCTTGGCCTCTTTTATTATATGGGAAACTGGCAATCAATATGGCTTGTGATATTGGCATCATTGGGCCACCACCTATACCTTGTATTAACCTGCCTAATACCAACATATTTAAGCTTGGTGCCATTGCGCATACTAATGATCCAATTGTGAAGATAGTTATGAACACTTTTAAAAACAGCACTCTTCCCATGTAGTTTTCTAGCCAACCTGTTAATGGGATAAGAATTGCATTTGCAATCATATAAGTTGTAATAACCCAGTTTGCTTCATCAACAGTTGATCCAAAGTATCCTGCAATATATGGAATTGCAACGTTTGTTGCAGAAGTTGCAAGCATTGCAAAAGAAGTTGGCAATAATATTGATATTGCAACAAGCCAAATTGGTGTTTCTTTTCGGTCTATTTTAGGCAATGGATTGCCTGTTGCTGTTGTTAGTTCGCTAGTGCTCATGAATTATTATGCCTACTTAACTTTAACTTCAGGTACTACTGACATACCTGGTACTATGTTGTATTTTGAAATATCTTCTTCAAATACAATTTTCACTGGAACCCTTTGCACAATTTTTACATAACTACCTACGGCATTTTCAGGAGGGAATAGACTAGCTTTTGCTCCAGTTGCTCTTTGAATACTGTCGACTCTTCCTTTGAATTTTTTGCCAGGATATGTATCAATTTTTATGTTTACAGGTTGTCCTTTTTTCATATTTGTAAGTTGTGTTTCTTTGAAATTAGCAACAATCCAAACTTTTTCAGGAACAATTGCAAACATTGGTTGCGCTATTTGAACGTAGTTTCCTTGTTCAACATTTCTGTTTGTAATTAATCCATCTTGTGGTGCGTAAATCTTTGTATATGAAAGATTTAGTTCATCTTCTTTTACTTCTGCTTCGAGTTTTTCTATTTCAGCGAGAGTTGCTTCTTTTTTTGCTTTTGCTGATTCTAGCATTGCTTTAGCTGCTTTCTCTTTTTCAATAGCTGAGTTATAGTTTGATTGCGCCACTGTTAAACCTGTTTTGCTTGAGTCATATTCTTGTTTAGATGTGATTCCTTCTTTGTACATTGAAGAATATCTTTTGAAATCTTTTTGAGCAAAATCTAGTTTTGATTTTGTTGAAACTACATCATGTCCTGATTCTTCTAAGCCTGATTCTGATTTTGTAATGTCCTTTTCAGATATATTTAAGCTTGCTTTTGCTTCAGCTAGCTTTGCTTTTGCTTGAGCTAATTTTACTTCATAATCATTAGGATCTATTACAATTAATAAATCCCCTTTTTTTACGGGTTGGTTATCAGTTATTAACATTTGTTCTACAGGACCAGCAACCCTTGGTGCAACTGAAACTATATGTCCTTCAACAAAAGCGTCATCTGTTGATTGGTAGTATATTGAGTGAATCATGAAATATATACCTATCAAGAAAAATATAATCGCTGTAACAGCAGGAACAATTACCCTTTTTTTCTTGTAACTTGGTCTATTATCTTCTTCTTCATTGCTTTCTGTTTCAATGTCTACGTTTTCTTCTGTTTCTTGTTTTTGAATTTCTTCGTTATTGTTTTTTGTTTCGTCTGTACTCATGTATTTTTCCTTTTCAATTATATTTGTAATGTTACTTTATCTTTCATATTAATTTGCATTTTTTCCAGAATTTGTAATGTTTTTTCTAAATCTTCATCACTAATTCCTTCAGTAGTAATAGCTCTTAATTTATACATTGTAGGTTGTATTTTTTTTCTTAAGGCAATGCCTTTTTCTGTTATTGCAATTTTGTGTATTTTTCTTTTATTCACATCTTCTATTCTTTTTATTAAACCTTTTTCCTCTAATATATTTAGAATTCTACTCACATTTGGTCTGTCTTTATAGGTAATTTCTGAAATTTGTCTTTGGTAAAGCTCTGTTCCTGAATCCATAATTATTGATAAAATTAAATATTGCTCAGGTGTTATTTCAAATTTTTGTACAGCATACTCCTGTAAGGCCATAACTCTTGAAAGGATACCTGTTGCAACTAGCATTGCTCCGACTTTTTTATTAAGTAAATTGTTTGTTTGTGTTTCTTGCATAGTTAAAAACTTTATTTTAAAATCTTCTTGTGTTATTATCATAACACAAGAATAAAAAATGAAAGAAAAATTTTTATGAAAAAAACATTAACCGCATTAATAACATTATTTATTGTTGTGCTTTTTTTCTCGTCAAATATAGCTGTAGCTAAAAATAAAAAAGAAGAACAAGGAAAAGCTCAAAAAATAGAATATTTGAATTTATCCTGGTGGCAAAGATTTAATGATCCTGTTTTAACCGGATATATACAAGAACTTTATGAGAAAAACTATGATTTAAAAATTGCTGCTTTGAAGGTTAAAGAAGGCGAAAAAATGGTTAAGATTTCTTTTGCTAACGAGTTGCCTCAAGTAAGTTTTGACGGAAATTTAGGTAGAATAATGCCTTCTAGTAATCAGCAATTTGGAAATCTTATCATACCTTCCTTTTCTCAATATCAATTTCAATTGCCATTAACAGCTAGTTATGAGATTGATATATGGGGTGAAAATAGACTAAAAACAAAAAGTATTGAAAAACAGTTAGAAATGATAAAGCAGGATGAAAGAGCCAGTTATATAGCTTTGACTTCTGCTTTTGCTGCTGAATATTTTAATATTATAAAAACAGATAAGCTTATTGAAATACAAGAAAAGTTAGTTTCTTTGCAAGAAGAAATCGCACAAAAAACAGAAATTAAATTTAAAAATGGCTTATGTACAGAAAACGAAGTTTTAAATGAGCAAAAACTTTTGACTTCGTTTAAAGAAGAGTTGAATAATTTAATAAAAACACGAACTGTATTAGAAAATCAGCTTAAAGTATATCTTGCAGATTCCAACAAGCAATTAAAACGCTCCGATTATGATAGTATTTCATTATTAGAAAATATTCCTGATTCTTATGAAACATCTGTCGTTGAAAACCGTCCTGATTATTTAAGAGCAGAAGACTATATAAAAAAGATTGGTTATGATGTTAGAGTAGCGAGAAGAGAATTTCTTCCTAAGTTTGTTATATATGGACAATTAGGTTTTAATGCTTACCAGTGGAGCAAGATGTTTAATAGTTATTCTCAATTAGCTAATGCCGGTATTATGCCTTCCTTTGACTTGTTCTCAGGTGGTAGAAAAATGGCTATTTTGAAACTCAAAAAATATCAATATGAAGAAGCTATGCAAAATTATCAAAAAACAATTTTGACATCGATTCAAGAAGTTAATGATAATTCTGTTGCTTTAAAAACAGCTGAAAAAAATTATAAACAAAGTCAAGACAGGGTTATTTTAGAATCTAAAAAACATCATTTGATGACACAAAAAAATGAAATTGGTGCAGCTTCTGCTTTAGATGTTTTATATAGTGATGAACAAATGTTGCTAGTTAAACGTGATGAAGTATCTAATAAAATTAATTGTCTAATTTCTGCAATAGGCCTTTATAAAGCAGTAGGTGGACAGGATTTATATAGTTTTAATAACCAAGCTAAAGAAAATATTTAGTTAGTTTCTATACAAAAAAAAGACGGTTTATTGAAACCGTCTTTTTTCTTATTTAGAAAGAAAAACTATTTTTTAGCAGCTACTTTGCCATCAACAGCTTCTTTGAATTTTTTACCAGCTGAGAAAGCAGGAACTGTTTTAGCAGCAATTTTAATTTCTTTACCAGTTTGTGGGTTGCGGCCAGTTCTAGCAGCTCTTTTTCTAGATTCAAAAGTACCGAAGCCAACTAAAGTAACTTTTTTACCTTTAGCAACAGTTTTTTCAATTGTATCCATTAAAGCGTTAACTACATCAGCAGCTTCTTTTTGAGTAACTTTAGCTTTTTTTGCAACTTCTTGTACTAATTCTTCTTTGTTCATAGTATTTAAACCCCTTTTCTAAAATGTACATTTCTTATTATATTTGAATTTTAAATTAGTGCAAGTACTTTTTTTCCTCTATTTGTTGGTTTTTTAGATTTCTTTTTATAATAAGTTCTTTACTTTCGCTTTAAATAAAAATAAAATAATTATATTGTCAGGATTTAAGGAAGGTTTATGAATAGAGTTTTTGGATTTTCTTTAGCAGAAGCCCTTATTACACTTTTGATTGTTTGTATAATCGTCATTATGACAATGCCAATGATAACTAAAAAGGCTAAAAAACGCCCTATTGAACAGCCTTGGAGCTTTTATGCTAACTATAATGATGCTTTATATCCATCAGGTCATAAGGACATCATTTTAGGTGAAGTTTCGAATGGAAAATCGCAAAGTATTGTTGTTGCTGGACGTTTAGAATTTAAAAATAGAGCTGGCCAAACAATTGGCTGGATTGATGAAGATGGTTCCTCTTCTTTTGTTGGAAATAATTCTCAGGATTATTCTGTTGGGTTTGACTATAAAACAATGATGGAAAATCAGAAGAAAATTTTGACAATTCTTAACTCTTTACAACAAATATTGCAATCTGGACAAGGTAATACAACTTTGTCTGGTAGTCGTTCAAATAGATTTTCTCGTAGAGCTTCATCTTCTGATGATGTGTATAAAAATTCTAGTGCTTCCATGTCAGAAGAGGATATTCAAAAACAAATTGATGCTTTAATTAAGAGTATGAATAATAATGTGTATAGTAGATAGGTAAAGGAATAAATTATGATTAAACCTTGGAATGAGTATTTTTTAGAAATCGCTAAAACTTGTGCTACACGTTCAAATTGTTTTAGAGCTAAAGTTGGTGCTGTAATTGTAGGTGAAGATAAAAAAATCAAAGCTACTGGTTATAATGGTACGCCATCTAAAGTTACATCTTGTTATGAAATAGGAAAATGCTATCGTATAGAAAACAATATTCCTTCAGGAACTATGTATGAAACATGCAGAAGCATTCATGCAGAACAAAACGCTATTATTCAAGCTGGACAAGATAGATGTCAAAATGCCACTATGTATATATATGGTCATAATTTTATTTGTATTCTTTGCAAAAGATTTATCGTTCAAGCTGGGATAAAAGATGTTTATTTACAAAAAGATGAAAAATCACCAGTTCAATATGTTACAGTTGAAGATATTAGAAAAGAGCTTGATTCTCAACGCCCATAGTGTGATATTATTATTAAAGAATATTTAAAAGATAGGTTAAAAAATGTCTATAAGAAAAATAGTTAAATATGGCGAAGATTCTTTAAGAAAACCTTCTAAAGAAGTTTCTAAGATATCAAAAAAAATACAAACGTTAGTTTATGATTTGTTGGATACAATGTATGCAAATAATGGCGTTGGGCTTGCGGCTCCTCAAGTTGGTGAAAACTTGAGAGTTTTTGTAATTGATGTTGCAACTGGTAACGAAAAACTCAATCCTATGGTTTTTATAAATCCCAAAATCATAAAAAAATCAGGAGCTTGTAGTAGTTATGAAGGCTGTTTGAGTTTTCCTGAGGCTTATACTGATGTCAAAAGATATTCTGATGTAACGGTAAAAGCATTAGGTTTGAATGGAAAAGCTTTCATAAAAGAAGCTAAAGGCGGCAGTTTATTGGCAAGAGCAATTCAACATGAATTTGATCATCTAGATGGTGTTTTGTTTATAGACCATTGTCGAAATAGATTTGAAGCTGATCGAATTTTGGCGGAAAAAGGTCTTGATCCTGTTGATGGAGATAGATTAGTTGATGAGCCGCAGTTAGATGAGTTGTTGGCTGATATTCCATCAAATCCGGGAGAAACAGTAGTGGCTGAGGAGAAAAACGTTGATTAATATTGTATATATGGCGACACCTCAAATTGCTGTGAATTGTCTGCAAAAACTATTAAATTTTAATGATATAAATATAATGGCAGTTGTTACTCAACCTGACAGACCATGTGGGCGCGGTAAAAAGCTTACCCCTCCACCTGTTAAGGATTTTGCTCTTGCTCATGATATTGATGTTTTTCAAACAGAATCCATTAAAAATGATGAAGCTTTGAAAAATAAATTAAAAAGCTTAAATCCTGATTTTTTTGTAACATTTGCTTTTGGACAGATACTCACACAGGAAGTTTTAGACATACCTAAAATAGCAACGGTTAATCTACATGCTTCATTGTTGCCTAAATATCGTGGTGCTAATCCTATTCAACGTGCTATTTATAACGGTGATGAGGAAACAGGTGTCACAACGATGTTGACTGTTTTAGATTTAGATGCAGGTGATATTTGCAAACAAGAAAAAATTAAAATATCTCAGGATATGACAGATGCTGAGCTAATGTCAATAATTAGTGATAAAGCTCCATTTATAATGTATCCAACGTTGAAAGGTTTGTACAATAAACTATTTGAACCTGTGAAACAAGATGAGTCTTTAGTAACTATAGCGAAAAAATTTAAAAAAGAAGATAGTAAAATTGATTGGACTCGTTCAGCTCAAGAACTTCATAATCATGTTCGTTCTATGACTACTTGGCCTTGTGCTGCTACTATGTTTTCAGGAAAAAATATTAAAATATTACAAACATCTGTTGTTGAAGCTGATGAAGCTTTTCCATGTGGTGAGATTGTAAAAATATCCGCTGATGGGATTGCAGTAGGAACAAAAAAGGGTTTATTATTAATTAAAAGATTGAAGCCAGAAGGCAAATCTGAAATGGATGCGTATGCATGGTCAAATGGTGTAAAACTAAAACCTGGCCAGATTTTTGAATAAAGAAGGGTAATATATGTTATCAAGAGGCATAAGAGGCGCAATTACAGTTGAAGATGATAATCAAGAACTTTTGGAAAATGCAACTGTTGAGTTATTTTCGAAAATGATTGAGTTGAATGAAGTCGAATTTGAAAATATATCACATGTTGTTTTTACTCTTACAAAAGATTTGAAATCTGCATTTCCTGCAAAATTTGTAAGACGCAATTTTCCTGTTCAGTATGTGCCTTTATTATGTATGAATGAAATGGATATTGAACCTAGTCTCAAAAGATGTCTTAGGATTTTAATGGTTGTAAATACGGACAAAAAACAAGATGAAATTAAACATGTTTATCTTCGAGGAGCAAAGATACTTCGTTCTGATTTAGCCAATGAATCTTAAAATAATTTTCAAACCCTGTTTTTAAAGCTTGTGATAAACGTTCTATCGTTATTGTTGAGTCGATAGACTCTATTGTTGCTATTTTTTCAGTACTTATTTTTTCTGAAAATATATTAGATATTATTTGTGGATTGTAATCAAGAAGAATTGATCCATGTTGGAGGATATATCCTTGTTTTCTGAATTGAGCAGAACCAACTATTTTTTTTCCTTGAAAACTTAAATCAGCTCCAGTTGCTAATGACATGCAATACTCAAATTTTGTAGATGCTTTTTTTTGTGTTGGAAATTCTGCTTTTATTCCTAATTCTTCAAAGCCTAATGCAATTGCTCCTGATATTTCTTTATATGATTGAATTATTGTTTCACCGTGACTTAAAAAATCAAATGGGCAAACAAATGAGTAGGTAAGTTCATTTGCATGTAAAAGAGCTCTACCTCCAGTTAGTCTTCTAACTATATCAATTCCTGCTTTTTGGCAATAATCTTTATTTACATGGCTTTCATCTTGATTTCTTCCTAGAGATACACAAGACGGTTCCCACCCGTAAAATCTTAAAATTGGCGATTTTAGATGAGTTTCTATAGCTTTGTTTAATAAAAGCTCATCAAAGTCCATATTGTATTTCCCTGCATGGATTTCATATGGAATAAAGTATGCATTCATTTTATTCTTCCTTGATTACTTTGATAGCTTCTGGTAGGTATTTTATCAAATCGCTAGCTAGTACAGAGTATTCGCTAAGGTCTCTTCGGGCGATATCTCCAGATAGTCCATGTAAATAAACGCCTAATAGTGCAGCTTGTTTAGTGGTTAAGCCTTGAGCTAAAAGTCCTGATAATATACCTGTTAGAACATCACCACTACCAGCTTTTGCCATTGATGAATTTCCTGTTGTATTTGTATAAATTTCTAAATCTTTTGTACATACAACAGTTTCATTTCCCTTTAAAATTGTGGCACATCCATATTTTTTAGTTGTTTTTTTTGCAGCTTCTATTCTATTTGCTTGAATTTCATCTATTGATATTTTGAGTAATCGTGATAGCTCCATTGGATGTGGTGTTATTATTGAATTTTCTGGTAGTTTATTTATATCGAGTTTTGAAATTATATTTAATGCATCAGCATCTATTACAACTTTATTTTTTTTTGTATTTGCATATTTTATAAAATCATCAACAAAGGAATATAATGCAGGTTCTGTCGATAACCCTGGACCAATTGAATATACAGTGTATTGTTCAATGACTTTTTTTAGTTCAGAAAATGCATCACTTGCTATATAATTTTTTTGAAAATCCCTTAATGGATAAAATGTAACACAAGGCATATTGGCTGCAATATTATTAATAACAGATTCAATGGTTGCTAAAGTAACAAGTCCTGCTCCAATTTTTAATGGTGTAATTGATGATAGGTAAGCTGCACCTTGATAATTATAGCAGCCTGCTATATTTAACACCTTGCCGAATGTTCCTTTGTTTGAATTTTTAGGTCTAGTTGGTAAAAATTCTTTTATTAATTTTTTTGTTATAAATGTATTCACAGTTTTGTTCCTGATTTACATTAGTTGTCTTAGGGCTTCATATACAACAATAGCTACTGAATTTGATAAATTAAGACTTCTTTGTCCATTTTGCATTGGTATAGTTATAGCATATTCACTTTTTTCTTTTAAAAGATTTTCATCAAGACCTCTTGTCTCAGGTCCAAATACAAGAAAATCTCCATCTTTAAATTCAATATCTGTATATAAATTTTTTGACTTAGTTGTCAGATAGAAAAATCTGTTATTAGGAAACTGCTCCCAGAGTTTTTCTAAACTTTCTACTCTTTCAATGTGAACGGAATCCCAATAATCAAGACCAGCTCTTTTTACGTGTCTACTATCTATTGAAAAACCCAGTTTTCCTACAAGATAAAGATTTGAATTCGTACAAGCTGCTAGTCTTGCAATATTTCCTGTATTTTGTGGGATTTCTGGTTCAAAAAGAACTATATTTAACTTTGTTTTTATATCCATAATTTTTTTCTCTTTTTGACAAAATAAAAATCTACCTTATTTTATCATATACAAAAATAACAGGTAGATTTCTATTTTAGTTTATTTTTTTTAGTTTTCTTTGTCTTCTACAAAAAATCTTCTACTTTCAATTAATACAGGTAATCCTCTTATTACACAAAAAGCAACTGCTGCATATACGCAAAAATGAGCAATTGGACATATGTGTATGCAAATACTATGGAAATGAGTCCAAGCTGAAACAGCTTTTGCAGAAAGGTCTGGGTCACTGCCTTGTAAAAATAGATTCATTGATGCAAATGGGAAGTTGCAAAGAATCATTAATGCAAATGCAAGCGCTTTTGTTACAGCATAAGAACCTCTTGAAAAGTTTGATGCAACAAGAAAGTGTCCTAGTTTTGTTTTCATCATTGTGGTTGAACCAAAAGCTGTGTATCCTTGTTCTAAAGCAATACTTCTAACACCGTCAGTTAAAATACCTCTTGTGACAACAATTAGTGGAACCCACACAGGAATCCAGCCCAACACTGCAAAGACTATCCAATAGATATTTTCTACAACCCTATCACCCAAAATATCTAGTACTGCACCGAATTTTGAGCTTTCATTCAGTAAACGAGCAACAAATCCATCTAATCCATCGAACCAAATAGCTATTGCTGTTAAGAAAAATGCTGTAATATAACTAGCAGGTGTTTGATAGAACAATAGACATATTGCAATAAATGCAATTATCATTCGTGCTATAGTAATTAAATTTGCCATATCTTAATCTCCTTTTTTATCCCAATTATTGTTTTGAACGTGAAAGTGCAAAATTGTGTTCATCAAGGAGTTTTCTCTTTTCACCGAGCATAATTTTTTCAGCATCTTCCAGTATCTTAACTACAAAATATCCGTTTTCTCCATCACTTCTAGCTTTTGTACCATTTTCTATACATTTTACAAAATGTTCACATTCTAGTTTTAATGGTTCAATTTCTAAATAATCTAAAGCTATATTACTGCCTGAATTTGGTTTGTCATTTTTGAACACTTGGAGTTTGTTTTCTGCCAAAGTATCGTCAAACATTGCTGATCCTTTTGTTCCTCTGAGCATTAAGTTTACTCTTTTTTGTGGATGTATCCAACTGTCTGAAATATGAGCAACACAACCTGATTCATATTCAATTTCAATATGAGTTATATCCATGATTTCTGTATCTTCAGAGCTTACACCCATTGCAGAGATAACTCTTTTAGGTTCTTCTCCTAAAATATAGCTTACCATTGAAACGTCATGTGGTGCTAAATCCCACATAACACTTCTGTCATTTTTAAAATAGTTTATATTCAAACGATCAGATTGAACGTATTTTATTTCACCTAATTCTCCAGATTGAACAATCATTTTTAATCTGTTTACTGCAGGGTGGTATAACAAAAGGTGACCAACCATCAAAACAAGATTTTTCGATTCTGCAATTTCTTTTAGAATTAAAGCTTCTTTGCTAGTTGTTGCGATTGGTTTTTCTACATATACGTGTTTTCCTGCTTCTAATGCCATTTTTACGAGCTTAAAGTGAGTGTGGCTAGGTGTTGCAACAACAACTGCATCTATCTCTTTGTTATTCAAAACTTCAGAAAAATCTGGAGTTAAATGAACTTCAGGATAGTCATTTGCAACTCTTTTTCTATTTTCTTCGTCCATATCACATACAGTGTGAAGATAGTTCAAATTATAAAAATTTCTTACTAAATTCTTTCCCCAAATTCCTGCACCTAAAACTGCAACTTTACACGAATTCATTTACTTCCCCTGTTTAATATATTTATATTCACTCTATCCCATTCATTATATCAAGCTGAATGTTTAAAAAGCAAATTAATATTGTATAAAGATTACAAAATATAACCCTAAAGCATTATTTTATAACATGGCTGTTTTGTCGAATGAAATAGCTATTGTCCTGAGCTATATTTACATAGTAAATCCTCAACTCTTCTGATTGCTTGTACTTAGTGCTCACCTCTTCTTTTTGAAGAGGTTTTTTTTACATTTGTAAAATATTTGTCCTGTCTTAAAAAATGGGATATTGTTAATATTGAGGATTATTAGTATCGTTATGGAAAATTTAAAGTCTAAAAAAATTGTTGCTGTAGATGACGATTCTACACTTTTATCTACATTGAAGATGCTTCTCAAACTAGAGGGTTTTGAGAATGTTGAATATTTTACTGAGCCTAAAAAAGCTCTTGACTATTTAAAGGATAATAGACCTGATTTGGTATTATCCGATTTTATGATGCCTGAAATGAATGGTTTTGAATTTCTTTCAAAAGTGAAAGAGCTATATAATGATGTGAGTATGATATTGCTTACTGGTTACGCTGATAAAGAAAATGCAATTAAAGCTATAAATGAAGTTGGAATTTATAAATATATAGAAAAACCATGGGACAATGAAGACCTAATCATCAATATAAGAAATGGAATAGAAAGAAGTGGTTTAATCTCTGATTTAAATCAGAAAATTGAAGAACTTTCGATTGCAAAGGCACAATTAGAAAAGTATTCACATTCTTTAGAAGAAATAGTAATGCAAAAAACAGCTGATTTAGTTGAGTCTAATACCAAGTTGAGTGCAATTATTAATTATTGTGCAGATGGTATCATTATTGTTTCATCTGATAAAAAGATTATTCAAGCAAATCCTGCATTTGAGAATATAACAGGTTTAGATAAACATTTGCTTGAAGGAAAAAGTTTAGAAGAGTTGATTGTCTCTGACGAATCAAAATTGCAAAAAATAACTAATGAAAAAAGAGAAGTTTTATTACGTGATTTAGCTATAAAGAATTTTATAAACGACAAAAAAATTCCAGTAGAGATTAATTTTGCTCCAATTCTTTATGATGAATCTGGGTCTGAAACTAATTATGTTGGTGTTGTTAGAAATGTAAGCTTACAAAAAGAAATGGAACGTTTGAGAGATGATTTCATAGCAACATTAACACATGATTTGAGAACTCCTTTGTTGGCTGCTATACAAACTTTGCAGTTCTTTTTGGATGGTTCATTAGGTGATATTGAAGACAGACAAAGAACTTTGCTTGATACTATGAAAAAAAGCAATGAAGACATGTTAGGATTGGTTAATGCTTTGTTAGAAGTTTACAAATATGAGTCAGGAAAATTAAATCTTTGTAAGACAACATTTTCTTTAAAAAGTTTTATAGAAGATTGTGTCGCTCAAGTTCAACCATTAGCAGATAAAAAGCATATAGATTTAAAAATTATTTATGAAAATACTGATGGTGCTGAACTTACTGCGGATAGAAATGAATTAAGAAGAGTCTTGTTAAATTTGTGTGGAAATGCGTTAAATCATACAAAAGAAAATGGCTGTATTGAGGTTTCAACTTCAGATAAAGAAGGGGATTTGATTTTAAGTGTAAAGGATAACGGAATCGGAATACCTCAAAATGATTTAACTAAATTATTCAAAAGATTTTCTCAAGGAACTAGTCAAAAGCGTTCAGCGGGAACTGGTTTGGGGTTATATTTGTCAAGACAAATTATAGAAGCTCATAATGGTAAAATTTGGGCAGAAAGCCAAGTTTCAAAAGGTAGTGTATTTTCAGTGATGATTCCAAAATCACTAAAAACAAAACAAACAGTTTAAGGAATATTTATGGCGGATAAAGAAATAAAAGTATTATTAGTTGAAGATCATACAATGATAAGGATGGGTACAGCTTTAGTCATTGAAAAAACGGATGGTATTACACTTGTTGCTCAGGCAGAGGATGGTCAACAAGGTGTTGATATGGCTAAAGAATATTTACCAGATGTTGTTTTAATGGATATAGGTTTGCCAGTCATAGATGGTATAGAAGCCACTCGTCAGATAAAAGAGTTGAATTTGAATTGTAAGATTTTGATTTTTACATCAAGAGATAATGATGACGATGTTTTTGCCGCATTAGCTGCTGGTGCTGATGGATATATTATGAAAGGTGCAACGCCAGAACAACTTACATCTGCTATAGTTGCGGTGAATGAAGGAACAGCTTGGTTGGATCCGGCTATTGCGAGACTTGTTTTGTCGAATGTTCAAAGACAGAATCAAACAACATCTGAAGCTTCTGTAACTGAGGTTAATTATAAAACAGCTAAAAATACTTTTGGTTTAACTGATAGGGAGATGGAAGTTCTAGCTTTGATTGTGGATGGGTTGTCTAATCCTGAAATTGCAGAAAAACTCTTTATCACAAGAGCAACAGCAAAAGCTCATGTTCATAGTATTTTGCAAAAACTATATGTGGATGATAGAACACAAGCTGCTGTTACAGCCATGAGAGAGGGGCTTGTTTAAAATGTTTAATTGCATTTCTTTAAAAAATGCATTTTTATTATTAGTTTGTTTATTTTCTTTTTCAATTCAAAGTGTTTTTGCTTTTGATTTTGAAAGAGATGTTGCTTCTAAATTTTTTTGGACGCAAAGTTATAAAAAGGCTCATCCTGCTCCTGTTAATAATATGCCTAAGACTATGCAGGATTACTATAGAGCTGTGAATAAGGCTGCTGAAGAAGCAAAAAATATTCCAGAACCTCAGTTTGAAAAAGATACAAAGCTTGTTGATTTACCGAATCCGAATATTTATTTGAGAAAATATAATAATCCTCCAGGTTTAATTGATATCAATTTAAATAGCTTGAAAAAGACAAGGAAGGTAAATTCAATTGGGGTTGTATCTCCTCAGTTTGATAAAATGGCTTTTACCACTGTTTATTATTACCCATCTACTAGAACGGCATCTTCTGAATTGTATTTGATGAACCTTGATACATCAAATCAAGATGTTGTTAAAAGAATTGAAAATGCTCATGTAAATCATGGTAAAAAGACTTTGTACAAAACAGGCATGGATGCTTTAGAGTTGGATATCCAAAAAACTCTTACAATTGTAGATTGGTCGGCTGATGGCAAAAGAATTGCTTTAAAAGAAAAAATCTCTTACACTCCAGATGGACTATGGAAAACAAATCTTCTTGTTTATGATTTTGAAACTGGACGAATGAAAGATTTAAGTGAAGTAAGGGAAGCTATAAGATATTATTGGCGTGAAAATCATGATTTACATTTAATCGATTACCGTTGGGATATTTATCCGATTGGTTGGGATTCTTTGAATCCAG
The DNA here is from genome assembly GCA_944322545.1 of Candidatus Gastranaerophilales bacterium. Classification (GTDB taxonomy): domain Bacteria; phylum Cyanobacteriota; class Vampirovibrionia; order Gastranaerophilales; family Gastranaerophilaceae; genus Limenecus. Next base: position 21,185 of record CALUPF010000043.1, on the reverse strand, counting down.
ATAGAGTTATAGTTTTTGCTTACGCTTCGACAGGAGAAAAACCCAAATACCTTGGAGCTTGGTCAATTGATTATCAAGGTGATAGAACTATGTTGATGTCTTTGACTAATACAAATTTTGAAGTGTCACAAAATGGTTCTTCTTTAAGAACAGAGGGGGGAAAATAATTGTATAAATATTATAAAAAATATGTTCCTTATTTGTTTTTGCTCCCTGCTGGTGTAATCTTAGTTTTGTTTTTTTTCATTCCTTTTTTTGAAACAATAATATTGAGCTTTTTTGACTATAATTCCAATATTTATAATCCTATGTTTGTTTCATTAGATAATTATTTATTACTTATAAAATCTCCTGTATTTTATAAGGTTTTGTTAAATACATTTATTTATTTGTTTGTTGCAGTACCTTTTTTGGTTATTTTCCCTTTAATTATTGCGATATTGATAAATCAAAAAATTAAAGGAATTACATTATATAAAATTTTAATTTATTTGCCTGTTATTGTATCAATAGTTGTTGCTGCAATTGCGTTTAAGTGGCTATATGCTCAACAAGGTATTTTGAATTATGTGATGGCTTTATTTCATATTCCTGCAGTTGGTTGGCTAACAGATCCGAATGTTGCTTTATACTCTGTTATTATTGTTACTATTTGGAAAGGTATTGGCTATTACATGATGATTTATCTTTCAGCCTTAATGGGTGTGCCTAAAGATTTGTATGAAGCATGTGATGTTGATGGTGCGGATCCTGTTACAAAACATTTGACTGTAACTTTGCCACATCTTATGCCTACAATCGGGTTGGTTTCTACGATTTCATCAATTTCTGCGATGAAAGTTTTTGCGGAGATATATGTAATGACAAAAGGTGGGCCTTTAGATTCTAGCAAAACAATAGTTTATTACATATATGAAAGAGCTTTTGAAAATCTCGATTTGGGTGTTGCTTCAGCAGCGTCAGTTCTTTTATTAGTTATTGTTTTAGTTTTATCTATTATTAATTTCGTATTTTTTGAAAATAAGCAGTACCAGTTATGAGGTTGTTACTAAATGAGAAATTTTAAAAGCATATCAAAAGGATTTTTTATACATTCAACACTGATTGTTGTGTCGTTGCTTTCTATATTCCCTTTTTTATGGCTTTTATCAACTGCAATGAAAGGTAATACTGAAAATATTTTTCAGTATCCGCCTGTGTTTTTTCCTGAAGCTCCTACGTTAGAAAATTTCAAAGGTGTATGGAATCAAATACCTTTTATGCTTTATTTCTTTAACAGCATGGTGGTAGCTGGTTTTACTGTTTTGTTGAATTTGATATTGTCAGCATTAGCTGCTTATCCCTTAGCTAGAATGGAATTTAAAGGTAAAAAAACAGTTTTTTATGCAACGCTTGCTACTATAATGATTCCTTTTCAGGCTATAATGCTTCCTGTTTATTTGATAGTTTTAAAGCTTAATATGGTTGATTCAGTCAATTCTGTTATGGGGTATTTAGGGCTTATTTTACCATTTGCCGTTAATGCATTTGGTATATTTTTAATGAGACAGGCTTTTTTAGCTATTCCTAAAGAAATGGAAGAAGCCGCTTTTGTTGATGGTTGTAATGTTTTTCAGATTTGGTGGAAAGTTTTATTGCCAATGGTGAAACCCACTTTGGCTGTTTTGGCTATTTTTACTTTTATTGGTTCTTGGGGTGAGTTTTTATGGCCAAGTATTGTTTTAACTAAAAAAGCTTTATACACTTTGCCTGTTGGTGTTAATGATTTGCAAGGTATGTTCAGTGCAAACTGGAGATTTATTGCTGCCGGTTCGATTATATCTACAATACCTATTCTTGTATTTTTTATTGCAATGCAAAGATACTTCATATCTGGTGAAAATGACGGTGCTGTTAAAGGTTAGATTTAGAAGAAGTTTTTAATTTTTACCAGTATGTGTCCAAATTGTAGTAACATTGCACCTATAATCATAATTAAAAGTAAGAATACCATTATTTTTTCAGGTAGTAAAAATTCTCTTCTTTTTGAATTAGAGTTAGAAAATGTGTAATAAGGCAATTCTGTTGGATCAAGACCTATTGAAATTGCTTTTTTGTAATCTTCTTTGGCTTTGACATCGTCGTTAGCAAGAAAGTATAAATAGCCTCGTTCGTAATATAATTCGTAAATATCACCACGTTTTGCTATTTCTTCATTTATTTTAGAAATCTCAGAAAGAAAATCTTCCTGCATAAATTAAAATCCTATTGACCATTGAAAAGGTTTTTGAGAAGCTTCTGCTGCTTTTGCTATCACATTGTTGTTAACAGGTGCTGTTGCTGGTGCATCTTTTACTTCAATGACTGTTTTAGCTTTTTGTAATAAATGTTGTTTCTGCATTGCACGATCAACGTTATAGTATGATTTTAAATAGTCTAATTTGTTTTGTAACTCAACATTTTCATCATTTAATGCAAGTGTTTCTTTTCTATATTTGTTTAGAGTGATTTCATTTGCTGTCACAAAATAGTAGCTAACAGCAGATGTTAAAATAAATAAAATTAATATTGCACATAGTGTTCTATTCACTCTTGTAATCGCCATTTCTTTATAAGTTTTATGGGTGGGGAAATATCCGTCGATTATTGGATTTGTTGCCGGATTTTGTCTATATTGTTGATTATAATTTTGATATTGATTGCTTCTTCTGTCTGTTACAGGTCTAGTCAATTTCGTTCTCCCATGACGATATTTTTTTAGCTACCCTCAATTTTGCAGATCTTGATGGAGGGTTCTCCTTAGTCTCTAATTCTGTTGCCAATATTGGCTTTTTGTTTATTAGTTCAAGCATTGGTGGTTTACAGTGACAAACCGGCTCATTCGGTTTGCAACGGCACTTTGCCGAATAATACTTGAAACACTGTTTAACAAGTCTATCTTCCAAAGAATGAAAACTTATTACACTAATTATAGCACCAATTGATAATAATGGGAGCACTTCATTTAATGTATTTTTAATGTTTTGTAACTCTTGATTTACTTCTATTCGAATCGCTTGAAATACGCGGGTTGCAGGGTGTATTTTTGAGTTTGTATGAGGTACTGATTTTTTTATGATTTCAGCCAATTCTCCCGTGGTTGCTATGTTTTTAGTATTTCTGTAATTTATAATATTTTTTACAATTCTTTTTGTAAATTTTTCTTCACCATATTCACTAATAATTCTAATCAGGTCTTCTTCATTGTAGGAATTAACTACATCATAAGCGCTAAAGTCACTGTCTTGATTGAATCTCATGTCAAGTGGAGCATCTTTCATAAAACTAAATCCACGCTCTTGTTTAGTTAATTGGTGATAAGACGCACCGAGATCAAAGACTATTCCTCCTGTTATTTCTTTGATTCCGAGGTCTTCTAATACTTTTTTAATGTTTGTATAAGACTCTTTAACGATTGTTATATTTTTATAGTTTTTTAGTCTGTTTTTTGCATAAGCAATTGCATCATTGTCTATATCAAAAGAAATGAGTTTTCCATCAGGTTGGATTTTTTTCAAAATTAATTCGCTGTGACCACCACCACCTAATGTTGCATCTACGTATATTTTGCCTGGTTCGCAATTTAGCGCATCTACCGCTTCATTTGCCATTACTGTGTAATGTTGGAATTCAGGTGTTTGATTTGTTTGTTTTATATTTTCTCTATCCATTTTTATATCTTATATTAAATATTTTGTTTTGTAATTTAATTTATTTCTGGTTGTATGAAAAATTTGTTTTCAAAGTAGTTAATTTCTGCTTTTTCTTGTTGTGTTGGCATTGCACCTTTTTTACCAATAGAATATGCAAGTGCTTTTTTGATTGGATTTTTAGATTTGTGATTATTTTTGTCTATTTCTTTTAGCTCTGCTTGGCTTTTAGCAGTTAGCGGAACACCTACTACTTTTCTTGATAAAGAATCATTAATAGTTGACGTCATAGCTGTTAAAGCAAAAGCTCCTCCAAGGCTTGAGTTACATAGTTTACCTAAAAGGTTATGAACAAATGCCATGATATATGCAGAAACACTAATTCTTGAAATTTCTTGTGCAGCTCTGTTTTTAGCACTTTTGTTCGCATCTTTTCTGTTATCGCCACTGTATTGCATTGTTAAGTTGTATGCATCTGTTACCAAAAATAGTGTTGTAATTGCTCTTGATAAGTTGATATTTGTTTGAGTTATTGTGTTTCCGTCATATTCAACATGTTTAGATCCGTCAGCTAGCATTACAGCTTTTTTCATTATTTCTTTAACTTTTTGTACATCTTTTTCAGAGAGTGTACCGTCTTTTTGAATAGTAATTTTTTCTCTTTTTATTTGATTGCTCATCCACAAAAGGATATTTTTTGCGCCTTCTATATCTTCAGCGTCTTTGTTTGCTAAAGATTTGAATTCTTTAAATAGTCTAATTCTTTTTTCTTCATCACTTAAACTAGAATTTTTCCATGCTTTTTGTTCTATTCTTTTTTTGTAATATGCGTTGAATTTTTCAAGTTTTTCTTTGTCTTTTGGTTTTTGGCTAATTGCAATGCTATCGAGTTCTTTTAAAATTGCATTGTTGGTTTTGTTTGTAACTTGTCTATAAATGTTTTTAAAAACACGAATGAATCTTTGAATTGTATTTTTTACAAACATTACCGGGACGAATACGCTTTTTGTTAATTGTCCCCATGCTGTTTTTTCTTTTCCTATTGGTATATTATTTAGCTCTTCAATGTTTAATATGTCATCTAAATTCTCAAAAAGTTTGGCTTTTTCTGGGTGTTGTTTTATTATGTCATCTTTGAATTTTTGGAAATATAATGATTTAGAAATAGCTTTTGTTATGATTTTTTTTATGTTTTCGTATTCTTGAGAGTCTGCAGCATGTAAAGCAGAAAGAACCGATTTAAGTTCTTTTTTATTTACAAGTTTTTCTACTTCAAAATAACCTTTGAATGATGGGGCTTTTGATTCAGTTTTCTTTTTTGAAAAAGCATTAAATGTTTTTTCGTTAGGTTTTACATCTGCAAATTGTGCAAATTGTAGTTGTTTATTTGCTGAATTTTGTGTTGTATTTGTTTGAGTTGTTGGCTTTTTCTTGACATTTGTCAATAATCTTCCAATTGCAGGTAAAATTCCTTTTTTTTCTGCCATTTCTTTTTCTAGTCTATCTAGCGTTTCTTTATCAGATGGCATAATTGGTTTACCAACTAATTTTCTTCCTAATATTTCTGAAAATGCAGCAGTTGATCCAGAAACAAACAATGCTGTTGAAAGACTTTTGTTTACAGCTGCTTCAAATGTTCCATATAATAGGTTTTGTATATACATGCTTAAACCTATTCTTGAAAATTCTTGCGCAATACGAGAGGTTCTTTGCATATTTGCTTCATGCTTGTCATTGCTGTATCTCATTGTTGTATTGTATGCATCAGTTCCTAGAAAATAAGAATATACAATACCAGATATAAATCTGTTGCCTAGCATTAAAGATGTCATTGAATATTTACCCTTTTCAGGGTCAACGAATTTTTTTCTTCTTCTACTAATTTTTCCATCTAAAATTTCATCTGGAATTAAAAATTCGCTATCATATGTCCATTTTTGATTGCCGCTAGTTTTTCTGTAGCCATTTTCCCATATTTCATGGGATTTTATTAATCCTTCTAATGCTGAGTAGTCTGAGACTATTTTTTTGTTTTTATTTATTTCAGCTAGTTTTTCTTTTGATATGAAAACTTTTTTAATACTTTTATATACACCTGTGATTGGAGATACTAACTGTTCAATAAATTTAAATGGTAGTTTTTTTTGTGGAATGTAGTAAAGATTATCTTCTGATATTTTTTCTACTACTTTTTCAGGTATACCCAAGCTTTTTCGAACATTCTTATTTGTTTTTATGAGTTGTACATATTTTTTTCTTATATCATCGTAGTTCGAATATTGTTCTTTGCTTATTCTTTTTAAAGAGTCAAATACTTTTTGGGTTAGTTTTTCCGGTATTGGGGATATTGTTGTTTGTGAAAAATTTTGGATTGCAGATAGCTTAAAACCCTTGAAAGATATCTGCGTTTGTACGCCACCTTGCAAGGGTTTTGAGTTGTATTTATTTTGTATTTGATTGTATTGCGCTTTTTGGAGCGAATCCCCGACTTCCAATTGCTTGTGGTGGAATACTTTTCGCTCTAGACCATATTGATTTTTTATGTCAATTTGTCTTGTTTTAATCACTTGAAAAAAATACCTATTATATATTCTTTCCCTTTGTGGGTTATTGAACAAATACGTTCAATTGCTTTAAAACCCCTAAAAATATTATTTGCTAGCTTATTTATTATTATGAAACAAAAGTTAACTTTTTATTAGAAGTTAACTTTTGTCTTTGTATCTTGTCTATTTAGTAAATAAGCGTGTGATTTTATCTTTAAATGTTGGTGTGTAGTTTTCTTCAGCTGTTTCTTTAATTTGTTTTTGTATATCTTCAATTTGCTTTTTGCTGAAGCCAACTGTTGAATTGTTTTGTAGGAAATAAATTCTAGCTTCTTGAGGATATTTTTTTACAAGATCTAGATCACTTTTTAAAATGCTATCTTCTAGGTTTTTTATAGAAATTAAGTTGTAGTCTTTTTCAATAACTGTATTTACAAACTGATTAGCTTTTTCGTTTTGGTTTATTATATTAAAAATATTGTAAACAGATTCAAGAGGTGCTTCAGTCATTCTATCTTCGAAAGGTAACCTTTTTATCGCGACATCAATAATTTTTTCTCTTATATCTTTGTTTTTGTTTGTTGTTGAATTATATATTGCATGCAATAAACCTGTTTGATTTTCTATTTCTAGTCGTTCATTTTGTTTTGTTGCTGCATATAGTTCATCAATTTTTTCTAATAAATTTAAACCTGGTTCACTATAATACTTCAAAAGTTCTTCTTTATTCAGCTTTTTAAGCACAGAACTATTTTCAATTACATCGTTTATTTTTAACTTACCATCGAAATATTTTGCATTATATCCTTTTTGGATTTCTTTTTCTAATAGTTCAACGATATTTTCTTTATCTTTGTTGAGAATTAAAAATGATTTGTATTTGTCGAAATTTTTTGAAATTGTTTCGTGTTGTGGGCTTGATAAGAAGTCTTTCATTTCTTTATAATTCAATTGATATTTTCCTTTTTGATAATCTGCTATATTAAGCAGATTTTGTATTAATGAAAGCTGCTTTTTATCATTACCTGCAATATTAATGATATTATCAATTTCTTCGAAGTTTAAACTGCTGTTAATTAGTTTGTTATGGATATTTTGTGGGTTTTTGACTTTTTCATAAATATTGAATAAGGTATTTTTTGCTTTATTTTGAATATCCATACTCATTTTAGATTTTTCAAAATAGAATTTAGAAGCAAGATTGTACATTAAATCCATTTTGTATCTTTTAAGTCTAGTTGCGTATTTATCTATATTTTTTGTTGGTAAATCAAGATAATAAGACACGGTAGTCGTAAAATCATAATTGCCTATTTCATTAGTTTTTTTTACTGCTTGTTTAAGCATATTCATTCTATAGCCTTTAAATGAAACCGAATATTGATTCTTGTTCATTTTATTTTGCATTGTGTTATTAATGTTCGTAGATATTTTCATTTTCTCCCTCTTTTTCAGCTTCTCTTTTGTTTATAAAACCTGTAAAAAATTTTTTTTGCTAGTGATTTTAGAATAAAAAAAGAGGTTTAAGACCTCTTTTTTTATTCATATTACAAAGTTTGTGTTTTTATGTATCAATGTTTTGTGCAAATACAGCATTTGTTTCAATAAAGTCTCTTCTTGGTTCAACTTTATCTCCCATCAAAATATCAAATAATTGATCACATAACATCGCGTCTTCAACATTTACTTTAAGAAGAGTTCTTGTTGCTGGATCCATTGTTGTTTCCCACAATTGTTGTGGCATCATTTCACCTAGACCTTTGAATCGTTGAAGTGTTAGACCTTTTTTACCTCTTTCTTCAACAACTCTTTGTAATTCGGCAAATGAGGTTAATTGTAATTCCTCAGCACCTGTATCTAATACAAGAACTTTTTCTTCTTCTATCAAATAGCTTCTGATTGCTGGATATGCATTTTTTACTCTTTGGAATTCATTAGATTTTATCAAAACAGATGTTAAAAGAACTTGTTCTGTTTCTCTTTCTAAATGAAGATTCAAATTGTATTTTTGTGTTTCTGTATTGAGTTTTATTTCAACACGATAATTTTTAGCTTCTTCAATACCGTAGTTTTCTGCGTGGTCAACAAGGTAATGATTTATATATGCACAATGTTTTTGCATTGTTTCTTGATTATCAAAATCTTCAGGTGTTATATTTGAACGAATTAATGCTCTCATAACAACAGAAGGTATCGCGTTAATCAATGGATTATTAAATGAGTGATAGAATGTTGACATATTTGCTAATAAGTCAATCAATTCTGCTCCTGTGGCATTTTTAGATTTGTCTTTGTTGTATAAAGTTAAATCTTTGATTCCTCTTTCTCTAAGCATTTTATCAAGAGCTCTATCATCATATAGATATTCTGCTTGTTTGCCTATTGTTATTTTATACAAAGGTGGTTGAGCAATGAAAACATGTCCGTTGTCTAATAATGGTTTTGCATATCTGAAAAAGAATGTTAAAAGAAGTGTTCTGATGTGAGCACCATCAACATCAGCATCTGTCATGATGATGATTTTATGATATCTTAGTTTCTCAATATCAACATCATCCTCATTTTTACTGATATTTATACCAAGAGCTTGAACCATAGACTTAATTTCATTGTTTGCATACATCTTATCAAGACGTGCTCGTTCCACATTTAAAATCTTACCTCTTAAAGGCAAAATAGCTTGGAACATTCTGTTTCTGCCTTGTTTTGCAGAACCACCAGCTGAATCACCCTCAACGATGTACAATTCACATTTTTCTGGTTCTCTATTTGAGCAATCCGCAAGCTTTCCTGGTAATGTTGATGTTTCCAAAGCTGATTTTCTTCTTGTTAATTCTCTAGCTTTTCTTGCTGCTTCTCTTGCTCTTTGAGCTTGTAATGTTTTTTCAATAATTATTTTTGCGTACTTAGGGTTGAATTCAAGCCATTCTTGCAATTTATCTCTAATTGTATCTTGAACAGCTGCTGTTGCTTCTGAACTACCTAACTTGTCTTTTGTTTGTCCTTCAAATTCAGGGTTTGGTAATTTGACAGATACAATAGCTGTTAAACCTTCTCTTACATCATCGCCTGATAAATTAGCTTCAGAATCTTTTAACAATTTGTTTTTTCTTGCGTAATCATTTAATACACGAGTAATACCATTTCTGAAACCTGTTAAGTGAGTACCACCGCCATGAGTATTGATGTTGTTAGCAAAGCTTAGTACTGATTCATTATAAGCATCAGTGTATTGCATAGCTATTTCAACTTGCATATTATCAACAGCTTTGTCTATGTATATTGGCTGTTCAAAAAGCACTGTTTTATTTTTGTTCAAAAATTCAACATAACTTCCGATACCGCCTTCAAAGTGGAAGTCTTGCTCTTCTTTCGTTTCTGCATCTATATATCTGATTTTTAAACCTTTGTTTAAAAATGCCATTTCTCTTAAACGGTTTGCGATAACATCTCTATCAATGTGAGTTGTTTCAGTAAAGATTTCAGGATCTGGCCAAAATGTTGTTTTGGTACCAGTTTTGTCTGTTTCTCTTATTTTCTCAACAGGAGATGTTGGCTCACCTCTAAGATATTCTTGACGCCATACATAGCCTTGTCTTGATACCTCTACGATATATTTTTCTGATAAAGCGTTTACAACAGATGCACCTACACCGTGAAGACCACCAGAAACTTTATATCCACCATCACCGAACTTACCACCAGCGTGTAATACTGTGTGTACGATTTCTAGTGCTGATTTTCCTGAATCTGGTTTTATATCAACAGGAATACCTCTTCCGTTATCTTCAACAGTAACGCTTTCATCTGCATTTATTGTTACTGTAATTTGTGTACAATAACCAGCCAATGATTCATCAATAGAGTTGTCCACAATTTCATATATACAGTGATGCAGACCTCTTTGTGATGTAGAACCGATATACATACCGGGTCTCATTCTTACCGCTTCAAGTCCTTCAAGAACCCTAATATTACTAGCATCATAATTAGTTTCTGTTGCCATGCTTTATCTATCCCCAATTAGTCTTAAATTCTATCTTTAACTATATTTTACTACAAACAAAGTCAATTAACCAATTTGTAAATTCTGTTTTACTTTTTTACTGACAAAAACTAGCATCGCCTATGTCTGTACATTTTGAATTGTAGTCCCCATATCCACCTTTAACTTTTCTGATTCTTGTATAGTTCAATGTGTTGTAACGAAAAGGCACTACATCTGTTTGTGTGTTATATAAGGTTTGTTGTCTTGCTTGTTTTTGGCTGTTATACCAAGATGCTGTCGAATAAGAGCTACTGCTATAATTTTGTGAACTACTAGATGATACATTTGTCATTTGTTTCCAGTTGCCTGAATAGTTTCCATTGTCATCAAACATAGAATTAGCAGCGTATGCTGGTATGTTGTGAATAAATATAATAGTAGCAATTATAATAAATAGCTTTTTCATTTTTTCCTTCTTTATCTAAAATATTTTATTTTAATTCTTTTCAATATTCTATTATAATATCTTAATCATGGATTTAGTTATTTCAGACATATCGAATTTTAATAACATTTATTCAGACATGAAAACCCAGTTTCCTGAATCTGAACTTAATGAGTACTCTGTTTATCATAATTTACTTTTGTCTGCTAAGTATAAGCTTTATTTAGCTAAAGAAAATGATGAAATTATAGGTTATGTTTTGTTGTGTGATTTAGTTGAAGAAAAATTTTTGTGGATTGACTATATCTCAGTTTTAAAACAATTTCAGTCCAGAGGTTATGGTCATAAAATTTTCAAATGTTTATTAGCTAAATACAATACTTATAAAGGTGTTTATCTTGAGGTTGAAAAGCTTGATGAAAACGATATAAATACAGTAAGAAGAATCAAATTTTACAGATCTTTAGGTGCTGAAAAACTTAATATTGAATACTTTTATCCTAATAAATCTGGATGCATTCCAATGGATTTGTATTTTCTTCCTATTTCTGTGGAACGAGTTCCTATTGAGTTAACTAATAATGTAATAAAAATAATTTTTGATTTAATCCATTCACATCATAGACATATACAGAAAGTTTTAAACAGAATTGTTGTTTAATGTTTTTATTTCGTCCTTTTTTATCTTTGGTATAGTAAATCCAAACACGCAGGTTTCATCATTTTCTTTGCTATCTGCAAAAATTTTTCCTTTGTGTGAGTTTATAATTTGTTTTGAAAGATAAAGACCAAGACCAGTACTGGTTTTTTTGAATCTGGATTCTGGTGCTGTTTTATACTTTTCAAAAATTTCTTTTAGCGTTTCTTTAGACAAGTATTTGCTATGATTTTCGACGTTAAAACTTATATTTTCATCATCTTCGTCAAGTTTTATTTTTATTTCGCTATCTTGAAAACCATGTGATATTGCATTTGAAACTAGGTTTATAATTACTCTTTTTATTTGTAGCTTATCAGCAATGATTTTATTTTTTATATTTGTTTGAAATATTATTTTTTGTCTTTTTTCTCTTGCTAGGTTAGAGATTTCTTTGCAGGTGCTATTAACTAGTTCACAAAAATCAAATTCTTCTTTATTTAAAACTGTTTTCCCTGAATCTGATTTATATGTAGACAATATTGTAGATATAAGCTCTGTCATATATAGGTTTGAGTTTAAAGTTTGTTCTATCATCTCTTTTTGATCATTGTTTAAAGATCCTAGTATTTCTTCTTGTAAAAGTTTCATAGCTCTTGTTTGAGCATATGTCGGTGTTTTTAGGTCATGAGTTAGCGTTGCAACGAATGTTTCTTTTTGTGATTCAATTTCTTTTTCTTTACTTATATTTTCAATCACAACAATTATTCCAATTACATTTTTATCTTTGTCAAAAATTGGAGATTTTATGATTTTAAGCCACTCTTCTTTATTTGTTTTTGTTGAAAATATTTTTTGTTCAATAGTTATTGTTTCTTTGTTTTTAATAACAAGTTCATCTTGTTTTTTTATATAGTCTAAATTTTGTATGTTTGTGGAGTCTAAAATTTTAAATTGCTCTTTGTGTATATCTTCTGATGTTTTTCCAATTATTTCATATTTTTCTTTTCCTATCATTAGAAGAGTTTGTCTATTCACATTTATACAGTGACCATTAATGTCTTTTAGGTATAGTACAAATGGTATATTATCAAGCATTGCATTCAATTGTGCGTTTTGAAGCATTATTTTTTGTTTAAGTTCTTCTGTATGAGTTATGTCTCTCATAATACCCAAAAGACCTGTTATTTCATTGTTTTCTTTTATTGGGGCAACAAAAGAGTCATATATTTTTATTTTTCCGTTACTAAGTCTTTTTTCAACTTTATATGAAACAATTTTTCCCGTATCCATAACTAATTTGTCATACGTTCTTATCCTTTTTGCTACTTGTTCTGAGAAAAAATTATAGTCTGTTTTTCCTATTATGTTGTTTGAATTGTTACTGTCTAATAAGCTTAGCATTGAACGATTGCAGCCAACGTAATTCAATGATGAATTTTTCTTATATATCAAATCAGGACAATTGTTCAAAAAGGTTTTCATAAAATCATTTTGTTTATTTAGATTTTTACGTCGTTTTAGCTTTTTGAATTTCGGGTTTTTACTTAAATGTATTGCAATTATTATAGTAAGTCCGATTAGGCCTTCTTTTTGATGAGACAATAGAGATGGCGTAAATATGAGCCATATTATGATAATTGATGCTACTGAGTGGATAAAAGCCAGTTTATAGTTTTTGTTTTTGAACACAGGTTTTTCCTTGAATTTTAGATTAATCCACTTCTTACTGCTTTAACTGCTGCTTGTACTCTGTCTGTTACTGATAATTTTGCCAATATGTTTCCAACATGTGCTTTGGCTGTGTGAGTGCTGATCACAATTTCTTCTGCAATTTCTGTATTAGATTTACCTTCGACTACAAGTTTCAAAACTTCTTTTTCTCTTTCTGTAAGGTCGAAATCTTTAGCTTGTGTATATAAATTATCAAAATTTGTCGAGTTAGGTTTGGGCATTGTTTTTGATGCAAAATCAGCTACCTGTGGGTGTATCCATAAAGCACCTTTTTGTATTTGTCTGATTACCGTGTATAGTGTTTCTGATTCTATTTCTTTAAGACAGTATGCTTTTGCGCCCATAGACATGGCTGCTAACACTTCATTTTCGTTTTCATGAGAGGTCAAGATTATTACTTTTATTTCTGGATATAGCTTTGTTATTTTTTGAGTTGCTTCAAGTCCATTGATGCCTGGTAGTCCTAAATCCATTATGACAATATCTACTTGAGTTGTTTCAAGCTCTTTTAAACATTGTTCAGCAGAAACAAAGTCTTTAATAACTTCGATGTCAGGAGCTTTATTTAAAATGTGTACTAAAGATTTTCTTATTAATAGGTAATCTTCTACAAAAAAGACTCTGATTTTTCTTTGCTGTTCGTTTTCTTTTTTCACAATAGTGCTCCTTAGCTATTAATATTATTGGTTGTTTTTCTTTTTTAACACTAGCCAAATGGCTATATTTTATTTAATTGTACATATAACACTAATTATCACTTTTTTTGATTTAACCATTACATATAAGTAATTAATTTCATTTTTAAGAGCTATTGACAGTACTAAAAAGATTATTATACTTGGTATATAAAATAATTTGTCTGTATTTATTTTATCAATATATTTGTTAAGATTCGTTACAGACGATAACTTTGTAGAATAGTGTAAGGAGGCTTATATGAGAAAGACACTAATGACATCAATGCTTTTGGGTGCAATGGCTATAGCTGGTGCTGTTGTTGCTGATTCAGCTCAAGCTGTATGTCCAGCAAAAGCACCTTGTGAGCAAAAATGTGAAAAACCTTCACCTGTTGATTTCCACAAGCCAATGGGACCAGAAGAAAGAGCAAAGTTTAGAGAACAAAAAAAAGCAGAATTTTATGAACGTCTAAAATTAACAGAGTCACAAAAGGCTCAATTAGAAAAAATTAAAGCTGATGAAAAAAAAGCAATGAAACCAATCAAAGAAAAAATAAGAAAAGAACATGAAAAAATGCGTTCTTTGATTGATGAAGAACGAGAAATTAGATCAGAAAGCATGAAAAAATTTGAAGCAACTCTTTCTGCTGAGCAAAAAGCTGAATTAGAAAAAATAAAACAAGAAATGAAAACTGAGATGGAAAAAATGGGTCCACGTCATCCATTTGCACATCCTGTACCACCAAAAGATGCTAAGCCTGTTTGTCCTCCTGAATGTGGTTGTAAGTGTCATCATCCGGAGCAGGCTGAACCAGCAGATTGTAATTGTCCTTGTCATAAGGAACCAGTTAAAAAGTAAACCTTTGTTTAGCAATAAAAAAGTGGTAAGTTCTTATGAATTTACCACTTTTTAAATATGAAAAATACTGCAAGTATTATAAACAAAAAACCTACTATATAGTTCCATTTTAATTCTTCTTTTAAATAAAACACAGAGAAGAAGCAAAAAACAATTAATGTAATGACTTCCTGTATTGTTTTTAAATGTGCCGCATCATAATATTCATGACCAATTCTATTAGCTGGAACTTGGAAGCAATATTCGAAAAATGCAATTCCCCAACTAATTAAAATTACAGCCCACAATGCCGTACTTTTATGCTTTAAATGCCCATACCAAGCAAAAGTCATAAAAATATTTGATATAGTTAATAAAATTATTGGCATAAATTGTCTTATCATAAATAAATGATAGCAAAAAATAAAAAAATGGATTACAATATTCGAAAAAAATATAGGAGTTTATTATGAAAGATATCAAAGAAATTAAAGATTATCAGATTATTTTGTTAGGTGTTTTCATTGCATTAGGAGCTTTGCTTTCTACTATTGTTTTGTCTAATGCTGTAATTTCATACCAGAAATTGAATAAACAGGCCTTATCTGTAACAGGTTCAGCAAGTAGAAACGTTAAATCTGATTTGGCTGTTTGGAAAGCTTATTATCAAGTTAGAAGTAAAGATTTAAAATCAGGATATGCTAAAATAGATCAGGATAAAAAAGCTGTGACAGACTTTCTTGTTGCTAATGGAATGAATGAAAAAGACATTAAATTTACACCTGTATCTTCTTATCCTGTATATAAAAAATTATCAAATGGCTATGATTCTAACGATGTAGATGGATATAGATTATCTCAAAATGTAGAGGTGTCATCTAAAGATGTTGATGCAGTGACAAAATTGTCTCAAGATGTTAGCAAGCTTGTTGATAAAAATGTTGAACTTTCTTCAAATATGGTTGAATATTATGTTTCAAATTTAGATGAATTGAAGGTCCAAATTTTAGCTGATGCAACAAAAGATGCTAAACAAAGAGCAGAAAGTATGGTTAAAAGTACTGGTGGTCATATAGGAGTGATGAATTCAGCTAAAATGGGTGTATTTCAAATTGTTGCCGAAAATTCTACTGATGTTTCTGACTATGGCATTTATAATACAAATGCCATAAACAAAAAAATTAATGCTGTTGTGAATGCTACTTTTACAATAAAATAATTTTATGAGCAGTATTAAAAAAGTTTTAATATGTGGTTTGGGTGCAATTGGTTCTATTTATGCCGTTAAAATTGCACCCAAAACTGATATAGAATTAAAAGTTTTAGTTGATTCTTCTCGTTTTGAAAGGTATAAAAGTTCACCATTGGTTTTCAATGGAGTAAGTTATAACTTTGATTATGTATTACCTTCAAGAACTGATTTTGTTGCTGATTTAATTATTATTGCAACTAAAAATAATGTTTTAGATGAAGTTATTGAAAATCTTAAAAATTTTGTTGGTCCTGAAACTATTATTTTATCTTTATTAAATGGTTTAAAAAGCGAGGATATTTTATCAGATGTATTTGGTAAAGAAAAGGTGCTTTATTCTTATTACATAGGACATACTAGTACTAGAGTAGGTAGAAACGTTGTTCATGATGACGTTTATAAAACTGTGTTCGGTGAAAAAGACAATTCAAAATATTCTGAGAAGGTTTTAAAACTTAAAGAATTTTTTGATTCAACAAAAATAAATTATGAAATTCCTGTTGATATGGAGTATTCAAGATGGTGGAAGTTTTTAGTGAATGTTGGGTATAATCAGGCTTCAGCTATTTTAAATGCGTCTTACGGTGTTTTTCAAACCTCTGAAAAAGCTAATAATTTTGCAATTAAATTGATGGAAGAAGCTGTTGAGCTTGCTAAGTTAAGTGGAGTAAAAAATACTCAACAACTTATTTCGGAAGTCTTAGAGGTTATAAAAACAATGTTACCTGATACAAGAACTTCAATGTTACAGGATATAGATGCAAAAAGACAAACAGAAGTTGATATTTTTAGTGGTTATATTTGTGAACTTGCTCAAAAATATAATATTTCTGTACCCTATAACAAAATTGCATATGAAATCATTAAAGCAATTGATGATAAAAACATGATGGATTAGTTTAACTCTAATATTCTATAGATTCTCCGTCATCAGGTATTATTAAGTTTTCAATATTATTATTTTGTTTAAATTCTTTTAAATCATTTCTTGTCACAGTAAGATGACTCACAGTGTCAAGATGGCTTGCTATAATTGTAGATTTCGGTGAATTTTTTAAGACTTCTTTTATGTCTTCTATATTCATAATTATTCTTTCGCCATTTGCAACAGTTGCTGCGCAAGCATTAAGTATAATAATATCCGGTTTAAATTTTTTAATTGCAGTTTCAACTTCTTTGCACCATATTGTATCGCCAGCTAAATATAGAGTTTTTTCGTTCGTAGCTTTAAACACTACTCCCATTGCATCATAAGGCATACCTATTTTATCGCATAACGGTTTTATTATTTCTTTTTTGCCGTGTTGGCAATTGGTTTTATATAGTTCAAAGTTGTTGAATTTTATTCCTTTATCAGATATTAACTTGACATTATTAAATCCAAAGCTTTTGATTATTTTTAAATCTGTCTCATTTTGAACAAAAAATGGAATATTTTTATTTAGTGCTTCTGCTGCATAAGAGTCAAAGTGATCAGGGTGAAAGTGGGTTAAAATTACTGCGTCAACATTGACTATATCTTTTATCTTAAAAGGTAAATCTACTCTTGGTTGTCGAATTTGTGGGTTAATAGCTGCTTCAAAGCCTGCCATATAGCCTTTCGGACCAAGCCAAGGATCAATTAATATTTTTGTGTTTAAGTATTCGACTATTATTGTTGCATTCCTGATTTGTGTAATTTTCATATCATAATCTCCTTTTGGGTCTAGTTTATCTTTTTATTTTTTTAATGACAAGAATGTACTATTTTGTATAATATATACTTTTATGTATAATAGTATCTAAAAAGTAAGTAGGTGCTAATGGCTAAAAGAAAACAGAATGAATATAAATGTCCATTAGAAGTGACGATGGAAATTATTGGTGGAAAATATAAAGGTGTGATTTTAGGTCATTTGATAGATAGGACATTAAGATACAATGAATTGCAAAAATTGATTTCCCATGCAACTCCTAAAATGCTTATTCAACAATTAAAAGAACTTGAATCAGACGGGTTGATAAAAAGAAAATTGTACCCTGTTGTTCCACCAAAAACAGAATACTCATTGACGGAAAGAGGTAAATCTTTAATTCCTGCAATTATAGAGCTGAACAAATGGGGGCTCAGATATTTAGAGGAAGAAAATATTCCTTGTGCTTATAAGCCATAATTGTTTTTATGAAAAAGTTTTGTTTTTGTAATTTAGGTTTTGTCGTTGTTAAATATGAGAAATATATTTGAATATTATCAATCAGCTTTTGATTGCACTAGATGAGATTTTGTTATGTTCGATAATTTTATCTATAAGATAGAGTTAGTAAATAATAATTTTTAGACAATTTTTGATAATAAAATTACTTTATTTAAATAAGGTAATGTAGGTTTATGTCTCACTTGAATTTAACAACATTTTTAAATATTTATGCTAAAAAGCCAAAAAGATATTTGGCTAAACAATATTGTGATGTAAAATTATTTGGAAGTGCTCATAAATATCCAAATGTTAATGAAACGATCTTAGATAAATATACCCCATTTAGACGTTTGAGTAAGAAAAAATGCTCTTTGAGTGATACAGAATATTTTATTACTAAATTCGAAAAAGAATCATCAAATGAAATTCCTAAAATGTGGAACAACATGTCTATAAAAGATAAGGTCGATTTTATTGTTAAAAATCGTTATGAAAAGTTGGTTTCAAATAAGATAATGAATGATATTAAAAATTCAAAAGTAGAAAATAGTTTTATTTTATCTACAGATGGAAAGATAAAATACTATGGAACTAATAATTCTAGCACGCATTGTCCTGTTCCGACTGATTTAGCAAAAGATTCTGTTGTAATACACAATCATCCAAAACAGTTTGTCGGAAATAATGTTTGGACGTATTCTGAGTTAGAACAAGTAAATCAACCATTTCGACCGTTTTCTTCTTCTGATATTATAAATAATATTGTTCGAGGAAGCAAAAAGGCTTACGTTGTAGATTCTTTTGGCGGTAAATATGAATTTATTCCAAAGTTATCTAATAGAAATTCTCAAAATTTATTTTTTCTAAAAAGTGATTTAGATGATATAACATGCACAGCATTTTCAAAAAGCAAGAATATTTCAGAAGCATTTAAAAATATGTACATAGGTTTTGTTGAAAGAATTAAACAAGATGGACACAGTTTTAAAATTTTAAATTTCTTTGAATGCAGATAGTTCTGAATCTGTGTATTTTTTGTTTTTGTTTGTTACAAAAATTGCATAAATAAATGATCAAATAGCAAATTTTTTTTTTTTATGATTTTTGCTTCAATATTATTTAAAACAGGAGAGTATTTATGCAGATTAGTCCGATTAATCTTTTTAATTATAAAAGTAAAAATGAGAATATTAGTCATAGAGATTTCTTGCCAAAACTTAATAATTTGAAGTCTGATATGATTAGTTTTACTGCAAGAAGATCGTCTGTTCCTGTTGAACAAAGATTAACCGATTATGCTGTTAATTTGTTGAAAGATAGTGGGCTAAAAAAGGGACAACCTGTTTATATTAAGGGAGATTCTTATTATTTACCGTTTATGGAAATTCTTAGCAAAGAAGCATATAAACTACATTCAGGTATTGTTGAAATGGATGTTATGGAAGAGTCTTTGGAAGCTTTGAAAAAAAGACATAATAAAACTCAAACGCTTGATTATACAAAATTAAGAATTGACGATCTTAAAAAAGATGGTGCATTATTTTTTGAATTTAATCAGGATAATGACCCATATAAAAAAGCTAAGGTAATGAAAATTGAAGCTAAAGAGCTGTATTTAAAAAGTTATACTAAGCTTCCTCCCAGCATAACAAAATTATTCAAAGTTAATCCTAAAGAAATATTTATTGATGCATTAGATCTTCATAAAGGTCAGCCTGTGCAAATAATAGCAGAGCGTGAACATATTCCTATTGTGAAAAAATTAATGCAGTATTTATATTCTAAAAATAAAACAGATGTTGTAGATACCTACATCCCAAATGCTAATAGCAGGAATATGTTGTTATATGCCGATGAAGAAGTTTTAGATAGGCTTCCTAATTACTATTTAAGTGAAGCGAAAGAACATTTAGATAAAGATATCGCTCAACTTACTTTATATGGTCCTGATCCAAGTAGAGGTGATTTTATTTCTCAAGAAAGAATCTCCAGACGTTCAAAAGCTTTAAATAGTAGCGAAGAATATAATATTGCTAATTCTCAAATGTCACAAGATTTGCCTTGGTCTGTATATTATGTTCCGACGACAAAATCTTCAGTATCTGCCTATCCTGAGTTTGCTGATGATAAGTTAAAACTAATTGCTAAAGCTTATCAAGATGCTGGCAAAATAAATAGAGTTGGACACTTAAAAGAACATATTGCTAATTTAGAGTATAGAGCTGATAAGTTAAATAAATTATTAGAAGATGGATATAGAACTTTTCACTATGTTAGCATAGATCCTAAAACTCAAAAACCTGATGGAATTACGGATTTTAAAGTGACTATGTCACCAAAATCAGTTTTTAAAACAGCTCTTTTTGATAAACCTAAATTTAACCATATTACTATTGCAAATGTTCCTAGTGAGGAGGTATTTACTGCACCTCTATCAGATTCAGCTCAAGGCAAAATAAGATCAACTAAATCTCTTTCTTTGAATGGACATCTTTTAAAAGATATTGAATTTGAATTTCTCGATGGAAAAGTTGTGTCTTCTAAGGCTAGTGAAAACGAAGATGTATTGAAAGAATACATTTCAACGCATGAAAATGCTGATAGATTAGGTGAAGTTGCAATTGTTGCAGATTCTCCTATTGAAAAGATGAATAGGTTATTCAATAATATCTTGCTAGATGAAAATGCATCATCACACTTAGCTTTGGGTAATGCTTATCCTGATTCAGTAAAGGGTGCTTCTGAGATAGATTCATATGATAAACTCCAACAATACCTGAAAGATGAAAAAATAAATCAATCTACTGCTCATACAGATTTTATGGTTGGTGGAAAAAATGTCGTTATAACTGCAATAAACGATGAAACAGGTGATTGTATTGAAATAGTTAGAAATGATAAGTTTTTATTGTAGAAAATTGTTTTTTTTGATTTTAAATTTTTATTAATATTAACTTTTGTAAACACTAATTATTTCTCTTCAAACTCAGTTAAAAAAAATAATTTAGTCGAATCAAATAGAAATGATAGGGCAATTTATATTTGACGAAATAGTTTATAAATATAAGGTTAGTTATATTTATGATTCGATGAAATGTTGGTTTTATGGTTGCACAATTTGAAATTATTGGGAATTATAATGTAATGAAATTACCTAACGGTATGTACAGAGTGAAAGTTAATAATGGCAATATTGGCGCAGGTTTATGGGATGAAGCAGCAG
>CALUPF010000042.1 GCA_944322545.1 Candidatus Gastranaerophilales bacterium | reverse complement strand
TATAAGTTTTCTTCAGCTTAGCACAAAATCTTCTTTTTTTAAAGTATAGATTAAATGTTTCATCTTTTTGCCTTGAACATTTTTTACAAACTCCCCTGTTACTTTTGCATTAAAAAACTCTGCAACTTTTATGGATGAAATATTTTCAGGCCGTATCTCAAAAATAACTGACTCTATATCAAGATTTGCAAAAGCATATTCTATCATTGCTTTTACTGCTTCCCTTGCATAACCTTGATAAAAAAACTCTTCACGAAGCATATAACCAATTTCGTAATAATCAATACCTTCAATATTATCAGGCATCAAAGCTATTTGACCGACAACTTCATTTAATGTTTTATCCACTGCAAGAAAAAAACCTAGACCATATTTCCAATAATACTCTCGATTTTTCTTTATCCAAGCAAGAATATCAATATCTTCAAAAACATACTCCCAAGCATACATTACACTAGGATTTTTCAACATGGAAGCTAAAATCTTAAAGTCGGTGTCTTCCATCTTTCGTAAAATTAATCTTTCTGTTTCGATAAAAATATTCTCCATAAAATTATTATATGCTAGAATATGTACTATGCAAAAGATTGTTAATAAAAATTTAAACGGACTTAAAGGCGAAGTAACTATACCTTCGGACAAATCAATTTCACACAGAGCAGTTATGTTTGCATCACTTGCAAAAGGGACTTCTCTTATCAAAAACTTTTCAAAAGGAGAAGATCCACATTCTTCTCTTAAAGTATGCTATTCTTTGGGAATTGAATACGAATTTATAAATGATACAACATTAAAATTAACTTCAACCGGCATATTAAAAGCTCCAATTAAGGATTTGGACTGTGGAAATTCTGGAACCACAATGCGTCTTATGTCAGGAATTCTTGCCGGACAAAAATTCAACTCGACTCTTATTGGAGATGCAAGCTTGTCTAAAAGGCCAATGAAAAGAGTTATTGAGCCTTTATCACTTATGGGTGCTAAAATCAATTCTAACGAAAACAAGGCTCCATTAGAAATATTTGGGACACAACTTGAAGGTATTAAATACAACTCAAAACTTGCATCAGCTCAGGTTAAATCATGTATTTTGCTGGCTGGTCTTTTTGCTCAAGGTAAAACAATATTTACAGAACCATATACTTCTAGAAATCATACTGAAATAATGCTTAAATATATGGGGGCTGAAATTTATACAGATAAAAATACAACAACAATTGAAAAATCTCAATTAGAAGCAAAAGAAATAGAAATTTGCGGAGATATTTCTTCTGCTGCATTTTTCATCGTTGCAGCTCTTATAGTACCAAACTCTAAAGTTATCTTAAAAAATGTCGGTCTTAACCCAACAAGAACCGGAATACTTGAAGTTGCAGAAAAAATGGGAGCTAATATAAAAATTCTTGATAAAAGGATACTAGCAGGAGAAGAAGTAGGAGATATCGAAATTTGCTCTTCTGATTTAAAAGCCTGTACAATCGAAGGAGAAATTATCCCTAAATTAATCGACGAATTACCTGTAATAGCAGTACTTGCAACCCAAGCACAAGGAACAACAATCGTAAAAGATGCACAAGATTTAAGAAACAAAGAATCTGACAGAATAAAAGCAGTTGTAAATGAATTGAAAAAAATTGGAGCAGATATCGAAGAAACACCTGACGGTTTTATTATTAATGGTAAAAAAGAGCTTATTGGAGACGTAGAAGTTGAAACTTACCACGATCATAGACTTGCAATGAGCTTATACGTAGCTGGTCTAATCAGTCAAAAACCTGTTGCCATTAACGGTTTTGAATGGGTTGATATATCATTCCCAGAGTTTGAAAAATTATTCACGCAGCTTCAATTGTAAGCATTTCTTAACATAATTACAATTAAAATAGCAATTTCCCTAAACAAAAATTTTTTATATATACAAGGTTAGGTTATAAAAAATATTGAAAGGTTTAGGGTTAGTTTATGTCATTAGGAATTGGAAGCAATTATGGTGCATACTACAATGCATTAAGTGATGATTTTATGGCATCACAGTATTTCAAACAAACAGCAGGTGGAATACAAGCAGGAATGGGCAGCTATCCTATAAATTATGGTTATGGACAACCACAAGCTGACACTTTCCAAAAACAAGAAGGTTCTAGTCTTGGCACAGGGCTTCTATACGGCGCTATAGGTGGTGCTGCTGCAGGTGCAGGAACATACTTCTTTAATACAAATCCAGTTGGCGAAAAAGAATTGACTAAAGGATTTGCAAAAGAATTCAACAAAGAATATGTAAAAAATCTTACACAAAACGCTTGGAAAGAAGCACTTGATTCAAGAAATCTAAAAAAGGAAACCATTAAAAACTTACAAGAATTTATGGAATCAGGTGATACCTCAAAATTAAGCAAAGAAGCTTCAGACTATCTTACAAGCAAAGGTCTTGCTAACACAAAAGAAGATGCAGGCAAAGCATTAAAAGAAATCTTAAATGAAGTTTCAGGAAAAGTCGATAAATTCGATGTTGCATTACAAAACAAAAAACTTGCACAGTATCAAAAATTGAAAGAAACTTTCAAAGCGCTTCCTGATAAAAAAGGTGCAACTTTGGAAAAATTCCTATTAGAACATGCAGATGATTTTGGTCTAAAAGGAGCAGATGAAGCTGCAACTAAAGCAAATATTAAAAACTATTTAACAAGTGCAGGTTCTACAAACCCTAAAGAACTTATCAAAGCTGCAATAAAAGATAAAATTAAAACACAAAAAACAGCAGTAAAAGATGCATCTGCAATATTTGATGATGTATTCAAACTTTGGGATAAAGATCAAAAAGTATTCAATGCAGGTTTGACAGACGATATCACAAAAGCTTGTGAAAACGGATTGAAAAACTATAAACTTAAAAAAGCTGGTAAATGGGGTGCAATTGCAGCTGGAGTAATCGCAGCAGGAACTTGGTTATTTAGCAAAAGCACTTCATCAAAAGCTCAAGCATAATTCCTCTTAAAATAGACCATAATATTAACCCTAAAATTGACCCTTAATCAATCAAAGGTTAACTTTCAAAAAAAGTTAACCTTTTTTATTTGATTTTAATGTTAATTAACAGCTGAATTGAGTAAAAAAATCTAACTTAATATTTTTTAATAAACTAGCAAAAAAATAAAATTATAGAGTTATACGCTCCTAATACTTTATGCGTAAATATTAGGAGACTTTAAATGCAAATATCTAACAGCCTAGCAAATACATATAATAAGCCAAATTTTAATGGTAAAATAATTGATTCACACGTTCATTGTGGTAAGTGGACAAATGATTTGTTTAGTACAAACGATGTGCTGGATTTTTTTAGTAAAAAATTGAATCGAGGTAAAGATACCGTTGATAGGGTAATTATATCTAATCTAGATTGTATTATCAATGGTAAGAATAATTCCCCATATATGGATGAATTAAGTGGAAATT
>CALUPF010000041.1 GCA_944322545.1 Candidatus Gastranaerophilales bacterium | reverse complement strand
GTATTTTTTGATATGAGTTGGCTGGCCTAAAGGTCCTACAATATCATGGATTTCATCACCGACATTCAATGCTGCAAGCTGTTTTGTAGAATATCCTACTGCCATAAAAACAAGAGTTAAGGCGCCTGTTTCTTTATTAACATCTGCGATAGTTAACGGTACACGTTCACTGTTTTCGTTTGCTCTGAATATAATAAATTGTCCTGCTTTTGCATTTCTTACAACATAAGGTGCATCTATTGTAATTTCGTATTGATTAGGACAAAGTTCTTTTTTGGATAGAATTTTGTATCCCATATTTAGTCTCCTTCTTATATGTTAACATTATACTATAAAATGTGCAATATGGGAAATTTTTTAAGGAATGTTATGGGAGGTTTTTAAAGTAGTATTTATTGCTGAATTTTATACAAATTGAAAATATTAAAATTTTTAGCTAATCTGGCGGTGTTTTTTGTGTTTATTTCTCAAAAAATACAGTTATGAAATTTGTACATAACGATGATAGAGAAAATTATTTTAAACGTGTAGCCTGTAAATCTTTGTGTTACAAATATAATTCTATTTCGCCTAATATGGTCGGATTGAGGATAGAATTATTAAAAAAAATTCTTGGTGAAACTAAATCTATATTTTTAATAGAACAGCCGTTTATGTGTGATTACGGTTCGAATATAAAAATCGGTGAAAATTTCTACGCAAATCATAATCTTATGATTTTAGATGTTGATAAGGTTGTTTTTGGTGATAATGTTTTAGTAGGACCAAACTGTTCTTTTTTTACATCCATTCACCCTATTGAAGCTGATTTACGTGCCAAAGGATTTGGCGCATCAAAACCTATTATTATTGGTAATAATGTTTGGATCGGCGGGAGTGTAACTATCCTGCCAGGGGTTAGTGTTGGCGAAAATTCTATAATTGGAGCAGGAAGCATTGTGTGCAAAGATATTCCGGCAAACGTAATTGCTGTCGGAAATCCTTGCAAAGTTATTAGAAATTTGTGAATTTATTTTTTTATTACCGTAAATGTGTAGTCAGGTTTGCTGCTTAATCTTTTTTCGATTTCGTCAAAGGTTAACAATCCTTGTGTTGCGCCGAATTCAGAAACTACTCCTGCTGAATTTACAGAGGCATACATAAGAGATTTTCCTATGTTCTTATCAGTTCTTCCCAGTGCTGCGCAGAATGTTGAAGCAAAAGCATCTCCGGCTCCAAGTGTTGATACTACAGGACCATCAAATACAGGACAGTAGTAATAATCTTTGCCGTCGTAAGCGTATGCCCCGTGGCCGCCGTCTGTGATAACTATTATTTGATAATCCATGACTTTTAATTTATTAAACATTGCTTTTACATCAGGGTGGATTAACTGATCAGAGAATTTTTCATCTCTTGTGTCAGGTCTTACCTGAATTTGGGTTGCAAGAGACGCTTCTTCTTTGTTCATTACAACAATATTTGCGTTTTCAAGAATTTTTTTAAGATAAGTAAATCCCTTTTTAATGCTTGAAGAACCTGCATTAAAACATACAAATACATTGTTTTCTCTTGCAAAAGTTGCGATGTCATCAAGAACTTTAGTACTATCACCATTAAGAGGAGCTATATATAATAATTTTGAATTTTTGATTGCTTCAAAATTTATATCAGCTTTTTTTATCATAGCATTTGCGCCTCTATGTGCAAGAACTGTTCTATCTCCCTGAAAACTTACAAGAATTATAGAAAAGCCGGTGCTGATTTTTGGATCTTGAATTATGTTTGATAAATCAATGTTTTTGCCTTTAAAAGATTCTAAAACCCCGTCAGAATAAATATCATCGCCAATTTTGAATATCGCACTTGTGTTGTAGCCTAAATTCGCAAAGTTAACGGCTGTGTTAACTCCCCCTCCGCCGACTTTTGATGCAAAATCTGTAATTTCTACTTTTGCACCATATGGGTAACTCATAAATTCTGATTTTTTATTTTTTGTATAAACTGATACAATGTTCGCATCATCACTTTCAACGAATACATCCATTGTAGCACTGCCAATAGTTATAACTTCGCACATGTTTACTTCCTCCAATTGATTTTAGCTTAGCACAAAAATAATTTTTTGTGACATTGAAATCATTAAACAAAGTTTGTCTAGGGTAAGGGGTTGGCAGCTTTGGAAAAATTAAATGACAACTGGGAAATGAATTATTAATAAAAAATGCCGCCCCTTTTTTTAGGGGACGGCATTTTTATTTTATAAACTCTGCTAATTTAACTTAGCCTTGTCTTCTTCTGTAACACCTTTGATTGTAAGGTTTACTCTTCCTTTGTCGTCGATTTTGATAACTTTAACGATTACTTCGTCACCAATATGCAAGTGTGGTTCTATTGTATCTATTCTTTCATTGCATACTTGTGAAATGTGTACCATTCCATCTTTGCCCGGTGCAAGTTCGACAAAAGCACCTATTGGAATAATTCTTACAACTTTACCTTTTACAACCATTCCAGGTTCTGGTTTGAAAGTTAATTCCTCAATCATTCTTTTTGCAATAGCTGCGCCTTCCTGGTCGTTAGAAGTAATTGTTACAACACCGTTGTCTTGAATATCAATTTCAGCACCTGAAGCGTCAATAATTGCTCTGATTTGTTTTCCGCCAGGTCCAATTACTGTTCCGATGTCTTCTACAGGAATTGTCATTGTTGTAATGCTTGGTGCATAAGGTGAAAGATGATCTGCTGGAGCTGTAATGACTTTTCTCATTTCTCCAAGGATATGTAATCTGCCTTCTTTTGCCTGTTGTAATGCACGTCTTAATGTGTCATTTGCAATTCCTTTGGCTTTCATATCCATTTGAAGAGCTGTAATACCTGTGTCATTACCTGTAACTTTAAAGTCCATATCGCCTAAAAAGTCTTCAATACCTTGAATATCAGTTAATACAACAGGTTCTTTGCCTTCTTCTGTAATCATACCCATTGCAACACCGCCGATCATACATTTTACGGGAACACCGGCATTCATTAATGCCATTGATGAACCGCAGGTTGGTGCCATTGATGTTGACCCGTTGGATTCTAATACGTCAGAAGTTACGCGGATTGTGTAGCCAAATTCTTCTTGTGAAGGAAGTGCTGGAACATTAGCTCTTTCTGCAAGATTTCCGTGTCCAACTTCACGTCTGCCAGGTCCTCTTAATGGTTTTACTTCACCAACAGAAAATCCAGGGAAGATGTATTTGTGCATATAAGTTTTTTCAGTTTCCGGATCAACTCCGTCGAGTTCCTGTTTCATTCCTGGTCCTGCTAATGTTGCAACCGATAAAACTTGAGTTTGGCCTCTTGTGAATACTGCAGACCCGTGGGCACGTGGAATTACTCCAACTTCACACCAGATAGGACGTACATCATGCGGCTTTCTTCCATCAGCTCTTACGCCTTCATCGAGAATCATTGTACGCATAATTTTCTTTTCTGCATTTTTAAATTCTTCTGCAACAAAGTCAATGCCTGTTTCTTCCATGATTTTTTTGCTGTAATCATCTTCCGGAAGCGCATCAATTTTTTCTTTAACAAGTTTTTTAGCTTCTTCAAGTTTTTCTTGTCTGTAAGTTCTATCAAAGTTGTGGTAAGCATCAAAAATCATATCGTGAGCTGTTTCATCAATAATTTTTTTGATTTCTGATGTATCATAAGGATTTACGAATACTTCTTTTTCAACTCCGCATTCTTTTATAAATGCTTCTTGAGCTTCGCATTGTTTTCTGATTTCGACTTGGGCGAATTCAACTGCATTCATAATATCGTCTTCTGTAACGAATTTACATCCGGCCTCAACCATAATTACGCTGTCGTGTGTACCTGCAACAACTATATCAAGGTCAGATTTATTAGCTTGCTGGTGTGTTGGGTTTGCAATCATATTGCCATTTTCGTCGCGTGAAACTCTTACTGCGCCTATAGGGCCTTCAAATGGAGCGCCAGAAAGCATTAATGCAAATGATGCGCCTAACATTGCAAGTGTGTCCGGTTGATTTTGCTGATCGTAGCTGAATAATTGTGCTACAATTTGAATATCATTTCTATATCCTTTTGGGAATAGTGGTCTTATAGGTCTGTCAATCAATCTTGAAACAAGGATTGCTTTGTCGCTTGCTTTACCTTCTGAACGGTTATATCCGCCAGGAATTCTTCCGATTGAAGACATTCTTTCTTCGTAATCAATTAATAGTGGGAAAAAGTCAATCCCTACTCTTGGTTCTTTTGATACGCAGCAGT
>CALUPF010000040.1 GCA_944322545.1 Candidatus Gastranaerophilales bacterium | reverse complement strand
TTTTTCCTATTTTTCGTTGACCGGTCGGTTCCGTTTTTTTTTTTTTTCAATGATACGGCGACCACCGAGATCTACACTCTTTCCCTACACGACGCTCTTCCGATCTACTTGGACTCTTCACCCCTGTTGTTCTTTCGAACAACGGCGGTTTACTCTTCGAGCATCCTGCACTGTACGGCTCATTCTTCGCCTACATTGCAAGCCGACCCTTCTTCGGCCGTTTTACCTCCCTCTCTTTGAGAGAGGGAATAAAAGAATTTTACAAAAATTATGTTTATAGTAATATAGTTTTTGTTGAAAATTTAATATTGATGTCGACGTGGCACTCTGCCGACGAGAAATGACTAAATGTCATTTCGAGGAGAGGGGAGGTATACGCAGACACTGAAAATAAAATATAAGTAGCAATACTAATAAGGTGATATAAAGGATTTTTACGTATATTAATCATAAATGGTCGACTCGCAACTTTTTTGGTTAAAATAATGTCGACGGCGGGACTTGAACCCGCACGGGTTTCCCCACACGCCCCTCAAACGTGCGCGTATACCGATTCCGCCACGTCGACTTGATATTTTTTGTCGCGTATACCTCTCCTCTCCTCACAAGTGACATTTAGTCACTTCTTCGTCGGCAGAGTGCCACGTCGACTCGATATTTTTTGTCGCGTATACTTCTCTTTTTTTTGCAAGTGACATTTAGTCACTAACTCATCGGCAGAGTGCTACGTCGACAAATTTTTATTCAATTATCAACAAAGATTATATTATCACAAAAAATGTTTTTGTAAAAATAATTGCCGATGAAGGGACTCGAACCCTTATGAGTTTCCTCGCACGCACCTGAAACGTGTGCGTCTACCATTTCGCCACATCGGCAAAGTCCAATTAAATTAACAAAGTTCAATAGTTGTGCCTTAGTGACGAAGGTAACCACTTCGTTATTACACCTCTCCTCGCAAGTGACATTTAGTCACTTCCTTGTCGGCAGAGTGCCACATCGGCAAAGCTCAAGATGTTCCAAATGCAATAATTTTGTATTCTTTTTCATTAAGAATACAAAATTATAATAGGATTAAACTTTCTATTTGGCAATGTATAAATTATTTATTATATGATTCCCATACCTGGTGTTGTCATTTGCACAGCTGTCATATGATCTTGAAATGCTTGCTGGTTCATTTGTTGAATAATTTGCTGTTGCATTATTTCATCTTGTCCATTGTTGAGAGTGTTGTTAAATCCATTTCTGTGTCTATTTGCAAGCATCATTTGAGCCAGTGCTAAATTTCTCATGATTTTTGAATGCCAAGAGAGTTTTTCTTCTGTATCAGATTGTTTTTTTTCTTCTTGTGAGTTAAAGATTCTATCTTGTTTTTGATGTTTTTTGTTAAACTCAATGAGACCTTTTTCGTCAGTGATAATAGTTTTATTATTTTTTCCATCACCAAGATTTATTTTAACTTTACCGTTAGGAAATTTTTCTATTGATGCATTTTGTTTTTGTCCGTCGATTTCTACGTCGTACTCAAATTTTTGATACTCTTTGGGTTGACGAATGTTAATTGTGTTTATATTTTGGATTCTTTCTAACATTCATTTTCCTTTCATATTAGACAAAAAGTGATGGTATAAACTTATTCATAACTTTGATATTTGTTTAAAACCGATAAAAGAAAAATTTTGCTATTTTGTGGGAAAACATTTCTTTTTGTTAAAACTTCTATAATCAATGATATAATATTTAAAAAGATTCATAAGGAAGTTATTTTGGATAAAATTTACAAAAAAAGAGTTTTATTTATTGGTATGCCTGATATGGCACTTGTCTGTCTTTCAAAACTAGTAACAGACGGGTTTAACATAGTAGGTGTTGTGCCACCCAATAAGGAAGATGCTACATATTCTTTAATGTGTAATTTTGCGCAAAGTGTGAACTTGCCATTGATTACTTATGAAAAAAGAATGGATGAGATAGACTTTTTGCACAAAATCAGACAGCTAAATGCTGATATTGCAGTTGTCGCATCATATAATAAAAAATTTCCTCCTGAGCTATTGAAAAGTGTAAAAGGTGGATTTGTGAATTGTCATCCTTCTTTGCTTCCTGAGTACAGAGGTGCAAATCCTTATAGTCACGTGATTATTAATGATGAAAAAGAAACTGGTGTGACTTTGCATTTTATGGATGAGAATTTTGACACGGGAAACATAATTTTACAACATAAGGTTCCATTAGAAAAAAATGAAACTATGGGGACTTTGTTTAATAAAATGAATTACATTTGTGCTCAGGCTATTTCAAAATTTTTGCAGCAGTATGAGATGGATTCTAATGTAGTTTCTTATCAACAACCTGAAGGTGAATTTAAAAAAGCACCTGCAATTGAAGCTAAAAATTTGGGTAATTTTATTGATTGGACAAAAGATGCTGCATATATACAAAGATTTGTCAGAGCGTTGAACCCATTTATTTCTGCTATGACAAATTTTCGTGGCGTTTTTGTAAAAGTTTATTCAGCTGAATTTTCTGATAAAAAAGTGAAAGAAGCTCCAGGAACTATTTGTCACGTAAAAGATACAATAGGTGTTTCGACAGGAAATGGGGTTTTGTATATCAAAACATTGCAGTTTGGCTCGTATATGATTGCAGATGCAAAAGAGTTTATTGAGAAATTTAAGCCTAGAGTAGGCGAAAAAATGGGAGCTTAGGGAATAATTAAATCTATGAATGAATTAAAATTTATTACAGCAGGGCAGCCTATTTGCAATGGTTCAAATGGTTATGAAAGCGCTTTTGATATTTTAGACAAGCTAAAATTAGATGGAATGGAGCTTGAGTTTGTGCATGGCGTAAGAATGAGTCCTGCAAACCAAAAATTAGTTAAAGAAATTTCTCAAAATAAAAATATGACTTTAACGGCTCATGGACCATATTACATAAATTTGAACTCTAAAGAAGAAGAAAAAATTGAGGCTAGTATCAAAAGAGTTTTAGATACAGCAAGAATGGGACAAGAACTTGGTGCTTTTTCTGTAACTTATCACGCAGCTTTTTATATGGGTATGAATCCTGATGAGGTTTACAAAAAAGTTGAAAAATCAATGGAACAGATTTGTAAAACGCTGGAAGAAGAAAATATCGATATATGGGTTCGTCCAGAAACAACAGGTAAACCTACTCAGTGGGGTGATTTAGAAGAGATAGTTAAACTGTCTAAAAACTTTAAACAGGTTCTGCCTTGTGTTGATTTTTCACATTTGCACGCAAGAACCAACGGTGGATATAACACTTATGATGATTTTTGTGGGATTTTTGAATTCATAGGAAACGAATTAGGGACAATTGCCCTAGAAAATTTCCATGCTCACTTAGCTGGTATAGAATATGGTCCAAAGGGTGAGAAAAAACATCTTATGTTGAATGAAAGTGATATGAATTATAAAGATTTGATGAAAGCATTTAAAAAATTTGATATAAAAGGTGCATTAGTTTGTGAAAGTCCTATCATGGAGGAAGATGCAGTGCTTTTAAAAGAATTTTATAATAGTCTGTAGCAACTTTTTTTATTTACGGTTTTTATCTATTGCGTGTTACCTTAGAAAAGGAATTTTTAAATGATAGTAAAGACTGTATCTGTTATGAACAAGGTTGGTAAGCCAGTGGCTCAAATTAAAGAGTACGTCTCTCGTGACTCTTTGAGAAACACATTGACAAAAAATAGAGACTTTAAACCACTCGATGGTCATTTTTTAAGAGCAGATAATATCCATTTATATTGCACTAAAGACTTGAAAACAGGTGAAAAGTCAATGCTTGCTTATGCAGGTGGTGCTGAAGATGGACAGTGTTTGGCTATTGGTTTTGAAAAGGTAAAAAAACTCATCAAATCCATTAAATCAGGTGTGCATGTTAATCCATACGATTCTGAATGGTACAAAAAAGTTTTTGGATAATATATACTTGATTTTATTTTATTTTAAGAGGTTCAGCTCTTGTGGTTGAGCCTCTATTATAGTTGGCTCTAGAATTTGTTTTGCGTTTTTAGCACCAAGTTCTGATAGTCTTTCGCATTGTCTTACTAGATTGTCTTTTCCTGTTAATTTTGTCATCGCTTTTGAAAGGTTAGATTGGACTCCATTCAAGTCTTTTACCATATCGGCGAATTTATCCATCATTTTGCCTGCTAGTGTTGCTATTTCTTGAGCATTTTTGTTTTGTCTGTTTACCATATTAAAGCTGTTTATGATTTTTAATGCAGCTAGTAATGTTGAGGGAGATACAGGCATGATTTTATTTTTCCAAGCCAGTTCCCATAGCATTCCATTGTCTGCAAAAAGCATTGAATAGCAACTTTCAATTGGAATGAACATCAAAACATATTCTGGTGATGTATATTCATCCATTTCGAAGTATTCTCGTTTTGCTAGTCCTGATATATGAGCTTTGACAGAAGCTTTGAACTGTTCCATTGCTATTTGAGCGTCCTGTTCGTTTTCTGCATTGATGTATGCATCATATGAAGCAAGTGAAGTTTTTGCGTCTATAAATATAGCTTTGTTTTCAGGTAAAAGAATTGTTGCATCAGGTTTTTTTGAGTTAAAGCCCGTTTGTACAACATATTCTTCATTTTTTCTTAATCCAGAGAGTTCAAGAACTTTTTCTAAGATTAATTCACCCCATTTTCCTTGCTTCATATTGTCACCTTTTAAAGCAGCTGCTAGGGTGTTAGTGTCATTTGAGATTTTGTTTCCTGCTTCAATCACCTCTTTTATGTGCATATCTAGTTTTGCACCTTGTTCTATGTTGTAGGTAGATTGTTTTTTTAGCTCGTCAAATTTTTCTTTGAAAGGTTCTAAAATTTCATTCATCCTTTCCTTTGAAAGATTAGAAAAATCTTGAGTAGTTTCTTTGAATATTTTGTTAGATAGATTTTCAAATTGAAGCTGCATTTTTTCATAAATAGACGAATAGGCTTCTGTCATTGATTCTGTTTGTTTCTTTTGGATGTTTTTTAATATAAAAAATGTCAAAAGACTACCGATTAAAAGTCCGATTAAAAACAATGATATTGAGATTATTAAAGTTAAATATAATTCCATTACTCCACCCTTAAAAGTCTTATAATAACGTTATTGTAGCATAATATGTAACGAAGTTGTAATTTGTTTTAAAAGAAATATAATGTAAGTATAGCTTATTGTAACTTGGGGCAAATTAAGGATTTTATCGTGGAAAAAAGAAGATGGTACGACAAACATAAAGAAACAAGACTAGCGTTGAGTCTTTTGAAAAATTTGCATAGAACCATTCAGGATAAATTGTCTGATGATATTATCAGTGTTGCTAGTGCAATAAAAACTGTTCATCGTGAAAATGATACAGCCCCTTTAAGCATTGGATTAGAAAGAGTTCTTGGTTTGTATCAGACAAATAAATGCAGACGTTGGTATGATAAAACACCAAACCTTTCAGTTGCGATAAAAACAATCTCGACTCTTCCTGAAAGTGATTATGAAAATATTATGGAAGGTATTTGTATGTCTTTGAAAAAGGAAGACTAGACAATGGATTTTTCCAGAAATGAATTGATTTGGGGTAAGCTAAATCAAGAGAAATTGGTACAAAAACATGTTATCGTTTTTGGTTTAGGCGGAGTTGGTGGTTTTGCTTTAGAGTCTTTGGCTAGGGCTGGTGTTGGGAATTTCACTATCGTTGATTTTGATAGTGTTTCAGAATCTAATATAAACAGACAGATAATTGCTTTGCATTCAACTATTGGTAAGAAAAAAACAGAGCTTTTCAAAAGAAGATTGATTGATATAAACCCTGAAATAAATATTGAAACAATTGATGATTTTTATAGTGAAAGTATTCAGGATATAGTTTTTAAGAAAAAAACTGATTTTGTTATTGATGCAATTGATACTATGCGCTCTAAAATAAGTCTTTTAGAGTTCTGTGTAAAAAATGATATTCCTGTAATTACATCCATGGGGGCGGGGAATAGGTTTGATCCCACAAAGCTTTATATTACAGATATTAAAGACATAGAAAATAAAAAATGCACTTTTACAAAAAATGTTTTATATCAGTTGAAAAAAAGAGGGATAGAATCCGGAATCACAGCCGTTTGTAGCAGAGAATTGCCTCATGTTGAAGAAAAAATTTCTGTTACAGAAAAAATTACAACAAAAAACGGCGAGGTTATTGAATTTAAAAAAATAACCCCAGGTTCAACTCCTTTTGTTCCTGCAGTAGCAGGGTATTATCTTGGATTTTATGTCTTAAATAAACTGCTCGAGAACTGAATATAGTTCTTTACGTTCGTTTTCATCCAGTTCAACTAAAGGTCTTCTTACGTAATTTTCAATCAATCCCATTTTATGAAGACATTCTTTTACTGGAACAGGGTTAGGAGCCATAAATATCTTTTTGAACAAAGGATATAGTTTAAGATGCATTTTTGTTGCTTCTTTTGTGCTTCCATTTTTGAATTGATGAATCATTTCTTTCATTTCTTTGCAGATAATATGTGAAGCAACACTAATTACGCCATAAGCGCCAACTGATACCATTGGCAATGTCAAGCTATCATCACCAGAATATACAACAAAATCTTCAGGACAAAGTCTTACTGTTTCTGTTATAACATCCATATCTGCAAGGCTTTGTTTTACAGCAAATATGTTTTTATTTTCATTTGCGAGCTGAGCAATTGTTTCAGGTTTCATTGTTATTCCTGTTCTTCCAGGAATGTTATATAAAAGTATTGGAAGATCAGTTGATTTTGCAATTGTTCCAAAATGTTCCAAAAGTCCTTTTTGAGAGGGTTTGTTGTAATATGGAACAACTGATAAAATTGCATCAGCGCCTGCTTCTTTAGCATTTCCAGTTGCCATTACAGCAGTTTCTGTGCAATTTGAGCCTGCTCCCATAATTAGTTTGCATCTACCTTTGGCAACATCTTTTACGAATTTAAAAATTTCATATTCTTCATCGTGTGTTAATGTTGGAGATTCCCCTGTTGTCCCAGCAACAAGCAGTGCGTCTGAGCCTGTTTCAATGAGGTGTTCTACTAGCTTTTCTAAAGCTTTATAATCAACTTTTCTGTCTTTATCCATTGGCGTAATCATCGCCGTAATTATTTCACCTGCATCAAAACGCATAGCCATAAAAATCTCCTTGTTTGAGCCAAACTATTCTATTATTAATTTTAAGTATAGATTATTAGTTCGATTTGTTCAATAAATTTTATTTGACGTAATCGCAATAACCTTTTTCTATCATATATTTACTTACACTTTTGTCACCGATAAAAAATTCACCGACAAAATTTCCATATAGTCCAAATCCATATGCTTTAAAATAAATGTTTCCTTCATTTTCTTTAAATAATCTTCTTAAAAAAACGGTGGGCTCTCTATTAATTCTTATTGTTCTAGATCGTGGTCTTACATATGTATAGCCTTCAGAACTTTTTAAGGTATAGTTTCTTGAAAATTCGTGGCAGTTAAGATTTGCTACATAGTATGGTGAATACATTCTATCAACCGTTGCAAAGATTTCTAGAGCGTGATCAATAGAATTGACTTTTGCTGGTTTTGCAACACCCCATTGTATATTCCCTTTGACTTTAAGTGCGTGAGCAGGAAGTGTTAGTAATGAAAAAAGTAAAATTGTCAAAATGTACTTTTTCATACTAAATCACCTCTTAAATGCCAAGTGCTTGCGCTAGTGATTTTTACATCAACAAATTCACCAACGAGATTTTTATCTCCTTCAAAGTGAACAATTTTGTTGTTTCTTGCACGTCCTGCAAGGATGATTTTTCCATCTTTAACTTCATATGATTCAACAAGAATTTCAAAAATCTTACCGACACATTTTTCGTTAGATTTTAGACAAGCTTGTCTATTTTTTTCATTGAGTCTAGCAAGTCTTTCAAACTTTGTTTCTTCATCAATAAATCTATCAGTCCACTTTGCAGCTTTTGTTTTAACTCTTGGAGAGTATGCTGCTGTATTTGAATAATCTAACTCAAACTCATCAATAGCACTCATTGTATCTAAAAATTCTTCTTCTGTTTCACCTGGAAAACCTGCTATAAAATCAGAAGTAATAGCTACATTTTCAAAAGTATCACGGATTTTTTTTACAATAACACCGTATTCTTCACGATTGTATCTTCTATTCATTTCTTTTAATACTTTTGAATTGCCAGACTGCATAGGAATATGGAAAAACTCACAAACCTTGTCACATTCTTTAACAGCCTTAATTAAATCATCAGAAATATCAGTAGGATACGAAGTAACAAATCTTATGCGGAACTTTCCTTCTATTTTGTTCAAATCTCTTAAAAGATTAGCTAGCGTTACAGCTCTGCCGTCATAATCTTTTTCTGGATCCAGGTTTTTACCGTAGCTGTCAACATTTTGCCCTAAAAGGGTAATTTCTTTAAAACCATCTTGAATTGCTTTTTTTGCTTCATCTAAAATCTCAGATGGTTTTCTGCTTCTTTCACGGCCTCTTGTAAAAGGTACAATACAATATGTGCAAAAGTTGTTGCAGCCCTCCATTATTGGAATCCAAGCGTTAAGACTTTTTGCTCTTTTAATTTCGTATTTTGCTTCTTCTTCACCATCTGTGAACTTTTTAGGAGTTTCATTTGTAGCGCAAACTCTTTCGCCATCATTTATTCTTTTTATTAAATCAGGCAATTCATAAACATTGTTTGTTCCAAAAACCAAATCTACATAAGGGAATCTTTTCAAAAGTTTTTCTTTATCTTGTTGAGCAACACAACCACAAAAAGCAACTTTTATGTTTCTAAAAGGTTTACCTTGCAATTCTTTTTGACGTTCATCATTTTTCCATTTGCCCCATACACCGACAAGACTATATGCTTTATCAGCAGAAAGTTGACGAATAGAACATGTGTTTACCATTAATAAATCAGCTTCTTTGGGCTCTTCTGTTTCCTCATAGCCAAAGTGAGATAACATTCCCAAAATTCTTTCAGTGTCAGATTTATTCATCTGACAGCCCATAGTTTCTATATAAACCTTTTTTGTAAAATTCTTCTTTTCCATAAAAAAATTATAAAAAAAACATGAGCGAAATAAAACTGCCAATAGTCTGTAACAAAATATTTAGTAAAAAAATAAAAACAGCAAAAATAAATATGTTTGTATTTTAAACAAATTAAAAGAAGAAAGGATAAATATGTTTAAGATTACCCAAATAAGCATAAAAGCAACTACTCTTGGAAGAAAAGCTGTAAACAATGTCGCAAAAGGTAAAATAAACCCACAAAAATTCAGTGAACAGTTAGACACTTTTTATAAAAATGCGATTGATATAGCACCTGCACAAAAAAATTGGTTTAAAAAGGTGAAAGCCTGGTTTTCTACATTTGCAAACAACTACCGAAAAGCAAAAGCCGAAATAAAACAAAATGTTGAAGAAGTAAAAAATTACCACTTGCATAATAGTTATATCGATAAAATTTCGTCAAAAGACGATAAAAAACTTACCAAAATTACAAAAAAATTTGTAACAGAACTTTTATCTTTGGAATACAAAAAAATAAAAAATGAAATAAAGATCCTAAAAAAAGAACAAAAATTAAATATACAAACCAAATAAAAAAAGCCGGTGATAAGCCGGCTTTTTTATTAAATTTAATTTATTATAAATCGTGATGTTGTCTTGATTCTTCAACTCTTTTCATGATAGCTTCGAATTCTTCTTCATCCAGAGTTTCTTTTTCAAGAAGTTCTTTTGCTATTACTTCAAGCATATCTCTGTTGCCCAAAAGAAGTTCTTTAGCCAGATTGTATCTTTCATCTACAATCTTTTTAACTTCTCTGTCTATATCAGCGGCGATTTCCTCAGAGTAGTCTTTAGTATGACCGAAGTCTCTTCCCATAAATACGTGTTCTTGACTTTTTCCATAAGCCATATTACCCATTTTGAAAGACATTCCATATGTTGTTACCATATTTCTTGCAGTTTGAGTAACTTTTTCAAGGTCATTTGATGCTCCTGTAGTAATTGAATCAGGTCCGTATATGATTTCTTCAGCAACACGACCACCTAATAACATTGTGATTCTATCTAATAATTGAGATTTTTTCATAGTTAAATGGTCTTTTTCTGGCAAAGTCATAGTAACACCAAGAGCCATTCCTCTAGGAATAATTGATACTTTGTGAAGAGGGTCTGTATCTTTTAAAAGTTTTGCCAAAAGTGCGTGACCAACTTCGTGGTAAGCTGTATTTTCTTTTTCTTCATCTGAAATTATTCTGCTTTTCTTTTCTGGACCAGCAATAACTTTGTCGATTGCTTCTTCCAAGTCAGGCATTTCGATTTTGTCTTTATTGCTTCTTGCTGCTAATAAAGCTGCTTCATTTAATAAGTTTTGCAGATCTGCACCTGTGAACCCTGGTGTTCTTTTAGCTAAAACTTTTAAATCAACTTCCTCTGCAAGAGGTTTTCCTTTTGCGTGTACTTCAAGAATTTGCTCTCTTCCTAAAATATCAGGTCTGTGAACAACTATTTGTCTGTCGAAACGACCAGGTCTTAGTAATGCGTTGTCTAAAATGTCAGGTCTGTTTGTTGCCGCAATGACAATTATATTTGTGTTTTCATCAAAACCATCCATTTCAACAAGCAATTGGTTTAAAGTTTGTTCTCTTTCATCGTGGCCACCGCCCATACCAGCGCCTCTTTGACGGCCTACTGCGTCAATTTCATCAATGAATATGATACAAGGCTGATGTTTTTTAGCTTGTTCGAACAAATCTCTAACACGAGAAGCACCAACACCAACGAACATTTCAACAAAATCAGAACCACTTATAGAAAAGAATGGAACGCCAGCTTCACCAGCTACTGCTTTTGCCATAAGTGTTTTACCAGTACCAGGAACACCTACTAATAGCACACCTTTAGGGATTTTGGCTCCCAGTTTTATGTATTTTTCACCATTTTTAAGGAAATCTACAATTTCTTCTAGCTCTTGTTTTTCTTCATCAATACCAGCAACGTCTTTAAATGTCACCTTAACTTTGCTATCAAGCATCAGTTTTGCTTTGCTTTTTCCGAAAGACATTGCTTGAGAACCACCGGATTGTATTGTTTTAGCCATTAAAATAACAAAACCAACAATCAAAAGTAGTGGTAAAACTGTTGATAAAATGGCAAAAAGTTGAGATGAATCACTTGGCTTTTTAACATTTACGTCAACATTTTTTTCTTCAAGTTTTGAATAAAGGCTCAAATCATTAAGTGGAATCATCACTCTGTATTGAATATCAACTGAATGTTTTGATTTGCTTAATACGTTTGGAACTGTTTGTTTTGCTTCCCCTTTTGGTTTTGCAATCAAAGTGTCTTTATCAATTTGTACAGACTCAATTTGTCCAGATTTTACTTTGTTTAAAAATTGAGAATAAGAAATATCTTGTGTACTTGTTGTTTGTCCTGGGAACAGCATTGATCCTAAGCATAAGATTAACAAGATAACAACTATCCAAATTCCTGTTGATTGGCTTTTATTCATTGTTTTTTCCTCTATTTGTCCTTTTTTAAGATTATATCATTATTTTTGATTTATACAAATCCTGTAATTCATTTGTATATTTCAAAAAAATGCAGTTTGTAAACATATGTAAATTATAAACTAAAAAACATAAAGAATCTAATTCATCTGGTCGATATAAAAAGTACAAGCAATAAGGGGTACGGCAGAAAATGAGTCTTGGTATTACATTAAACACAAATAGAAATTTTATTGATACATCATCAGTTGGCGAAGTTGCTAGACAGATTTTCCAAAACGCTGAATCTAAATCATTCGATATCAATAAAACAGTAGATTTGTCAAAATTCAGAAGACCTGAAGTTGGTATCGATTTGTATAGCCAAAGAACAGATATCGACACTTCAAGACAAGTTGCTGTAAGAAATGCAGGTTTAGATATCAATTTGAATCAAAACTTTATTGCAAATGTTCAATATTTAAACACAATGGCAGCTATTGGTGCTGACAAAGTTCAAAAAAATGTTGAAGGTAAATTGATTGCTCCTGTTGCAGAAGGTGAAAAATCTGAAATAAAAAACATTTTCAATCTTCCTGGAACAATTGAACTTACTAACTCTAAAACTCTTGATAAAGATAAAAGAGGTTCAAATCCTTTTTCTTTCTTCTCTATGAATACAAATAAAGGCAAAGAAAAACAAGAAGAAAAAGTTATAAACATTTTTGCATAATACTCTAACTAAAACTAAGACCAAAACTTATTGCTTGATTATCAGATGAGTGTAAAAACTCATCTTTTTATTTGCCAAATATTGTGAGAATACTTAGTATTAGGTTTCCTAATGTATCAAAAATGCCCATTTTAATTTAAATCACTTATTGCTGTTTTTCCGAACTTTGCACTTAGATCATCAACATGGTGTATGAAATAGATTAGAGGATCTAAGTCTTTTTCTCCTAAATCGACAATCGCTCCCCATTCAGTTCTTCCATGGTGTGCTGCAATCATTTTTGCAACGGTTTTAAATCCATGAGTCATACAATTTGAAAACCCCCATTGTGAATGGGTGAGCCATTCCTTTGGAAAATCTTCATCGTATTCTATCAAACCTGATTCTGTGTCGATTTTATATTCAAATATTTTGCCAAAGTCATGTAATATGCAAGCAGCATAAACGCAAGATTTATCAATTGTTTTATATAAATTGTTCATCAAACATTCAGCTATGCATAAACATTCGTATGTGTGTTCAACCAATCCGCCAAGATAATTGTGATGCATAAGTCTTGCTGCTGGTGCAATTTTGAATTTTGCTTCGTGTTCAAAAAGCAGTTCTGTTACATATTGTTTTAAATCTTCTTTTTCGATTTTATTTGCATATTCAACTATCAATCCAAATAATTCATCTCTTTTTATTTCATCAAGTCCGATTTTAGCTTCACTGATGAGTTCTAAATTTGATACTAGACAGTTGTTATATTTTTCATTATATGAACCAGCTAGAATTTTTACATGATTTCCTGTTCTAAAAATTTTGCTGTCCAATCTGTTTAGTGTTTCTTCCCATAAAATACAGTTTAAAAGAGATTCGTCAGATAAGTTTTTCAGTTGTAGTTTCCCCATTTTTGTTCCTGCTTTGGTATCACCTACTGAAAATATAACTATTTCATATGTTTGAGATAAATCTAACATAATGTTCCTTTCAAATTTAAAGATTAAATCTATTTTAACACTAAATTTTATGAATTGTTAAATAATGTGTTATTAAATGTACAGATAGCTAAATTTATAATACAATGGCAATTAGTAATTTAGATTCGGGAGAGATATCGTGATAAAAAAAGCAATGGTAATGGCAGCAGGTGTTGGTTCTAGATTGGATCCTCTTACTCAAGATTTGCCAAAGCCACTAGTTCCTGTTTTAAACAAGCCTGTTATGGATATATTGCTAGAAAAATTGAAAGCTTTTGGTGTAGAAAAAGTTATTGCGAATACTCATTATTTAGCCGAAAAAATTCAAGAAAGATATACAAAAAATTCGCCTGTTGATATAGATTTTTCTTTTATTCATGAAGATTCT
The DNA here is from genome assembly GCA_944322545.1 of Candidatus Gastranaerophilales bacterium. Taxonomy (GTDB): domain Bacteria; phylum Cyanobacteriota; class Vampirovibrionia; order Gastranaerophilales; family Gastranaerophilaceae; genus Limenecus. The sequence continues at coordinate 10,555 of CALUPF010000040.1, read as the reverse complement.
TTGTCTGGTACAGCAGGTGGCGTCAAAAAATGTGAGTTCTTTTTTGATGATGTTGATGATTTCATTGTTGTAAGTGCAGATGGTTTGCATGATGCTGATTTAGATAAAATTGTTAAATCACATTACGAAAGTGGCTGTATAGCTACCATGGCAACAGTTGCTGTGGACCATGAAGAGGTGCATAAGTATGGGGTTGTTGTTTCATCAAACGAACATAATGTTATCGAGTTTCAAGAAAAACCTTCTACGCAAGAAGCAAAAAGTAATTTTATAAATACTGGAATTTATGTTTTTAACAAAAGAATTTTTGACTACATTCCAGAAGGTGAAAAATATGATTTTGCCAAAAATGTTTTTCCTAGATTGTTAGAAGCTGGAGAAAAAATTAATACATATAGAATATATTCTTATTGGTCAGACATAGGAACTATTGACCAGTACATTCAATCTAATAAAGACGCTCTGGCTAGAAAAGTTATGATTCCTGACCCTAACATAATGAGAAAATATGAATCTGTATATACAGTGGGACATAAGTGTCTTATTGATAAAAGTGTTAAATTTTCTCAGTCAGTTGTTGTTGGTAATAATTGTAATATAGGGAAAAATGTCTTATTAGAAAATGTCATTCTTTGGGATAATGCAATAGTTGAAGATAATGTAGTTTTGAAAAATTGTGTAATTGCTAATAATGCCATAATCAAAGCTTCTGTCGAAGGAAAAGATGAGAATTGGGAAATTATAGGCCCAAATAAAGTTATTGATATTAGTTATGTAAAATAGTCGAACATTAAAGGATGGGATGGACGTATGATAATAATAATGGAACCTAAAGCAACAGTTGAGCAAATTAATGCAGTGAAAAGAAGCATGGAAAATAAAGGTTTCAAAATTGTTTTGAACCATGGTGATGTAATGACAGTGCTTGCTGCAATTGGTGATAAAAGATTGATTGAACCTCAATCGGTGGCTTCATTTGAAGGGGTAAGAGAAGTAAAACTTATACAAGAACCTTATAAATTAGCATCAAGAGAATACAAAGAAGAGGATTCAGTTGTTGAATTTAAAAATGGTGTAAAAATTGGTGGACTGGAACGTCCTGTTATGATGGTTGGTCCTTGTTCAGTTTAAAAAGAATTTGAAGGTTTGATGGAAATAGCTCAAGCTGCTAAGGAAATGGGCTGTCAATTTTTAAGAGGCGGTGCGTTTAAGCCTAGAACTTCTCCATATGATTTCCAAGGTCTTGGGGAAAAAGGTCTTCAATATCTAAAGGAAGCTGCTGAAAAAACAGGTTTGTTAGTTGTTTCTGAAGTTATGGATACAGCTGATGTTGATATGTTCTGTGATTATGTAGACTTAATTCAAATTGGTGCACGAAATATGCAGAACTTTAAATTATTAAAAGCTGTTGGTAAAGCTGGTAAACCAGTGCTTCTAAAAAGAGGTCCTGCTGCAACAATAAGAGAATTTTTGCTAGCTGCTGAACACATAATGGCAAATGATAATGATAAAGTTATTCTTTGTGAAAGAGGTATTAAGGGGTTTGATTCTACTTATACAAGAAATACTTTGGATCTTGCTGCAATACCTATTATTAAAAAATATTCACACCTTCCTATTATTGCTGATCCTAGCCATGGAACAGGAAGAAGATATTTGGTTGAGCCAATGAGCAAGGCTGCATTAATAGCAGGGGCTAATGGTTTAATGATAGAAATTCACAATGATCCAGAGAATGCTTCTTCAGATGGAGCTCAAAGCTTGAATTTGACTCAATTTAGAGAAGTTCAAAGACATTTGAATAAGCTTATCGGAAGAATTGACTATGATAATAAACTGATTAAATCAGAAAAAGAAAAAGAGGCAGTTATATAATGAAAAAATATGCTGATAGAAAAGATAATCAGGTTAGAAAGAACTATGAAACTCTTAATGATGTATTAAAAAATCTTCTGATTAAATCAGTGATTTATGAAAAAGCAATTAATGAAAAAGCCCTTTAAAGGGCTTTTTTTCTTTGTTCAGTTAATGTACCTTTGTTGTCTATTTCCATAATTATTTTTATTATTGTGTGTATTATGAAAAGTAGTTGTGGCGAGACTTTTGATGATTTTGAAAACTCTACTTTAGGTTCTTGTTCATGTTCCTGTTCGTTTTTTCTTGTTGTGTATGATATTTCTGAATTTACACCTAGTGTTTTGGCGTCTCCTTTTATTAATTCGTTAAAAGTATCTTTTGGAAACTTTTCCGAACAGCTGATATCTATGTTAAAGTTTTCATTTTCTTTGTATAAAAGAATTTTTACAATACCGAAGTTTTTTGTTGTGATGACTATTGTAATAACATCTTCAGCAGAGGATTTCTTTTCGTTATTTTCTTCTTCATAGCCAACATTAAAAGATGTTGCTTCGTTTAACGGGAGCCATGGCAAATACATGATAAGAAAACTCTTTAAAACTTGACTAGCAGATGCATCATTTGCAGGAATACAGGCGTTGACAAGAATTTGCATTTCTTTGAGTTGATGTGTATCAAAAATGCCTGACTGATTCATTGTTGTTATCATTTTTTGGATTTTTGCTAATGCTTCTTTTCCATTTGTTTGCAGAAGAACTATTAATTTAGCAATATCAAGATTTTGTGTCATCAGTGCATTCAACTCTTTCGCTGCAACAGTTTTTCCATCTGTTGCAAGAAATTGAACTAAGTCTTGTATAGTTGAAGGAAAATCAAAAAGATTTTTTAAAAGCATCGAGCGTTCATAATTTGAAAGCTCTTTAAGCTGCATTTGTGTGTTTATAATATCTTGTTGTCTTACAAAATTTTGTGCAATGTTTTGCATTGTTTGATTAATTTGTTTTACAGCTTCATTTTGAGCTTTTTGAAAATTTTCATTTGCAACGTGACCGGGTTGTTGTGTTGGCATTTTACCGGTGCTGTAATCAAAAACATTTTTTAAGAATTGTCCGAGACCTATTTCACCCATTTGTTTGTTTTTGCAACTTTAATACTCATATTTCTATTATAATGCTTTTTTTTATTAAAGCAGATTTTTATTTAAAATTTGTTTGCTTGGCTTTTTTCAAAGATTTCTCTGCTTTTTGCAAGTGCGTGATTTTTAAAAGAGCACATTCCTTTGTCTCTGTCAAAAACACCGATACTTGCCAGTCTATTAGAAACAAATTCGTTTAAATCTTCAGGTGCAATAAAAAGTGCACATTCGCTTGTGCATTCATCGAAATTAAAAGGGCATTTTTTCATATATTAATCTCCTGTCCCGTAAATTATTTTGACACTTTTGAGGCTTGTGTGCATACGCAGTTCGGGTGATTTTTGAAAAAAAGGGCTTAACATTTTTTAATAATATATTATAATAATCATGACAGACCTAAAAATATCCGTATAAATATAACTGTTAATAAATTAGGTGTAGTAAGGTCTTCCCCAATAGATAGTCTCCTTAAAGGGTTGCCAAGAAAGGTAAAAGTATGATTGAAAATCTTGTAGGTTTTATTTCAAAAGCATTGACTCCAACTAGATCAACAGCGATTTCGCCTGTTAAATCTACATCCGTCAATCCTTTTTCTAATACTTCTGCAAATCCATTTATGAGTCAGACTACTATTAACTCAAATTTATACGGTAAAAATAAGCCTGTAAGAGGTGGATATTTTGCAGGGTATTACAATGGTAAGCCCAATATTGTAGGAAGACGTTTATTTGTGGAAGTTTAATTTATTATAAAAATATTTTAAAAGAGGTAAATTATTTACCTCTTTTTTTTGCATTAAAAATTTGTCTTTGGTATTGTACGAGAATAAGTGATATTAGGAGTTTTTTATGAAAAAAATAATTGCAATATTGGCCTTTTTATTAATGACTATTTTATTTGTTAATAAGGTTGATGCATTAGAAAATAGCGTTAAAATGGTTCCGGCTTTTTCATCAGAATCTCAGGTTCAAGACAGAATTTGGGTTGGAACTTTTCAACTTGTTTGGAATGATTTTATGGATGAGGTTATAAAAGGTCCAATAAAATTCAAATCTTCAGCAATGACTGATGATGCAATTCAACTTAATAAGCAAGAGTTTAAAAAATCTATGTTGTCTGAGGATTCATATTATACTGCTTGGGGCCCTACTAATGTAGAATTAAAAGAAAAAATTGAAAAAGCATTGTGGGATAAATTCCAAGAAAAAAGTGCAGTTTTAGATCAAATTGATTGGAAAGATCCTTTTAATGCTTATTTGTTTTATGCAATGCTTAAAAAAGACTTCAACTTCCATGTAAGATTCGAAAACTTAGGCGATGATACATTTTCTGGTAGTGAAAATAAAATTCCATATTTTGGTTTAGACAAAAAAAGTCCTGCTTATTTGTATAATGGCGTTGAAGTTTTGTTCTACAATAATCCTTTTGACTATGCTGTAGTTTTAAAATCTGATAATGATCAGGTTATTTTATACAGAACAAATGATAATAAAACTTTTTCTAAAATGTATTCAGATTTAGCTAAAAAAGCAAAAAGATATAAAGGTAACAAAAAATTTGTTGCTGGGGACAGATTAAAAGTTCCATATATGTCTATTAATCAACAAACAGGTTTTTCTGATTTGTGTCAAAAACAAATTGATGGTACTGACTTGTACATAGATAAAACGATTCAAACAGTTGAATTTAATATGACAAGAAGAGGTGTAAAACTAAAAAGTGAAGCAGTAATTGACGCTGATTTTATGTCTTTGCCTGTTGAAAACAAAGAAAGAGGTAGAAACTTCTACTTCAATAATAAATTTGTTTTATTTATGAAAGAGACAAATAAAAATGTTCCATATTTTGCTGTAAGGGTAAAAGATATGGATTTATTTAAATACACAGGAAAGGTCGATTAATAAATGACTGTTTATAACGAACATTTTTTGATTAACACTCGTGGCTTTACAGATATTATTGATATAACTCAAAAAGTAAAATCTGCAGTTTATCAGCATAATATAAAAAATGGCAATGTTGTTGTTGCTTTGCCTGGAAGTACTGCATCTATTACTACAATTGAGTATGAGCCAGGACTGTTAAAGGATTTGCCTGATGTGTTAAATGAAATAGTTCCAATGGATAAAATGTATCATCACGATGATACTTGGCATGATGGGAACGGTTATGCCCATGTTAGAGCAGCTCTTTTAGGTAGTTCAATATCTGTTCCGTTGATAGATGGTGCTTTACTATTAGGAACATGGCAGCAAATTGTTTTGATAGATTTTGATAATAAGCCTCGTTCAAGAAACGTTTATGTTCAAATAATCACATAATATGATATAAATAATATTATGATAGCTGTAGATTGTAATTTATTAGCTTTGAATAGTCCTGAAGATATTCTGCCCTATCCAGCAACAAAGTCAGGTTTGTTGGATGAAGATAAGGGGCATATAAAATTTGGATATCCTTCTTCATCATATCCTGTGTTAAATATGCCATACATTTTAGAAGATTATGATGGGAATAATATTCCACCAGGGTTTTATGAGATAGTTCTTTCGCCAGACAGAAAAACTATGTATTTTGTTCAATCTAACCAGATAAAAGCTTCAATCCCCGTTGCAAAACTTGTTGAAAAAATGGTTTCACAGGAAGAAGAACGACAAAGAATAAAAGAACAAGAAAAATTATACAAAAAATACAAAAACAACCCACGTAAAAGACCAAGAGATCAAACCGAAAGAAAAAAGCAGGCAGATATGTCTGCAACAATAGATGCAAGTCCTGATGAATATTATATTTTAAAATATAAAAATGGAAATATTGAAGCAACTGGCTATATTATCAAGTGATTTTTAATTGAATTTTGTTTGAGCCGCGTTGAGCCCTTCTTTCAAATAAATTTCAATTGCTTCTTCAGATTTTTGTAATACTGTTTTTATTTCTTTAAGCTGTTCTTCTGAAAAGTTTTGTAAGACATAATTTTCAGCACTAAGGTTCATTTGTGGACCGATACCGATTTTAAGTCTATCAAATTTATTATTTCCACCTAAAACTTGTATGATAGATCTTATGCCTTTTTGTCCGCCATCAGAACCTTTTGCTCTTAAACGCATTTTGCCAACAGGTAAATCTAAGTCATCGTGAATAACAAAAAGATCTTCTGGTTGTATTTTATAAAAATTCATAACAGCAATGACAGCTTCACCAGAAAGATTCATATATGTATGAGGCTTTAAAAAGATTATAGAGTCTCCATCTTTGTTGATTTTAGCTATTTCACCCTTGAATTTTGATTCAAGATTGAAATCAAAATTCCATTGATAACTTAGATAGTCTAAAACCATAAATCCTGCATTATGTCTTGTGAATTTATATTTATCTCCAAAGTTTCCTAGGCCTACTATTAATTTCATTTGTTACCTTTCAGTGATATTGTGTTTAGTTTTTGTTTTGTAATTTTTGAGAAAATAAGATAGCCCCTGATGTTACATACTTATTACCAATAACAAAAAGTTAAAAACCGTTTATGTATATAATATAAAAATTTCTCAGGAATTTTTAATCAGAGTTTAAACTAAATTTTAACACATTTTATATCTTAGGGACGGAGGGGACTAATGTCAACCAAGAGTAAAGCCATAGTTAACTTAAAAAGCAGTGAAAAAGTTGCGAATTTTTTAGAATCTAATCATTTGCATAAAAAAGATTTCGCTGAAATGATTGGGGTTACACTTTCTTATGTTTATAATCTAATAGACAATGCAATTCCTTTTTCAACAAGAGGAATTACGTTGGAAAGAATTGCAGCAGTGATGGATGTTTTGCCTGAAGAATTTGTGGAGTATAAAATTCCTCAGGAGCCTATTTTAATTGATGAATCGATAGAGTTTTTGAGAGAAAAACAAAAAGAAAAAGGGATTTCTACTGTCCAGCTTTTAAAAAGTTTTCCAAGGAAAAAAAGAGTTGAAATTGTTGATATTTTAAGAGGCGCTATACCAATTCCTCTTGACTGGAAAGAGCTTTGTTTAATTGCGCAGGTCTTAGACATTTCACAAGAAGAAATTTATCCTTATTGGGAGGAAAGGGCAAGACAACTTTTTCAAACTGCCGGCATGAATTTGCAAACTAACAACGGTCTTGTTAATGCAATGTTTGATTGTGCAAGAACTTACATAGATAAATAACTGTTTTATTTACCTATACAAAAGTGCTCAAAAATATTTTCTAAGATTTCATCGGTGATAACCTCACCGGTGATTTCGTCTAGGGCAATTAAAGCTGTTTTGATATCAATAGAAATTAAGTCTTGTAGTTCGCCATTTTGTGTTGCATAAAGCGCATCAGTTAGTGCATTTTTTGCTTTTACAAGGCATTCTTCTTGTCTTTGGTTTGTGACAAATTCAGTTTCCATTGAATCTTTATCTAATACAGCTTCTTTGATTTTTTGTTTGAGCAGTTCTATATTAAGTCCTGTTTTGGAAGAAATGTTTATTGCTTCAGGGTTAGGAACTTCTGCAATATCTGCTTTTGTTGCAATTTTTATATGAGGTTTGTTTTCTATCATTTCATAAATTAGTGCATCATTTTCATCAAACCCTTTGCTCCAATCGAAAAGGAACAAAATTAAATCTGCATTTTCAACGCAGTTTTTTGTGTATTCAATGCCAATTGCTTCTACTTTATCAATGTTTTCGTTGTCTCTTATTCCTGCTGTATCAATCAAAGTAGCTGGGATTCCATCAAGATCAATAGATTCTTGAATTACGTCTCTTGTTGTTCCAGGAATATCTGTTACAATTGCTCTTTCAAGGTTTAATAATGCATTAAATAAAGATGATTTACCAGCGTTAGGACAACCGGCAATGGCAATTTTTATGCCTTGTCTCATTATATTTGAAGCGTTTGCATTTTTGAGGATTTTATTTATATTTTCTATGCAATTTTTTATTTCATTTTCAACAAAGCTATATTCAGGCTCAGTTACATCTTCAGGAAAATCTATTGCTGCAATCATTCTTGAATAAAGATTAAAAAGCCCTTTTTTTATATTTGCGATTTCTTTGGTTAATGCACCTGAAAGATTGTTTGCACTTTTTTGTGCAAAATTTGTTGTTTTGGCATGAATAATATCTAATACCGCTTCAGCTTGAGAAAGATCAAGCTTTTTATTTAAAAATGCTCGTTTGGTAAATTCCCCTTTTTGTGCAATTCTTGCACCATTTTGAATTGTTAATTCTAAAATCTTTTTAAGAACTTTGGGACCACCATGACACTGTATTTCTATAATATCTTCACCCGTATAACTATTAGGATTTTTAAAAGGTAAAACTATTACCTCATCTATTTTTAGTTCGTTTTCAACGATCCAACCGTGGTGGATTTTGCCTGGTTCTGTTATTTTTTTTGAAAAAATTCTTTCAATAATATCAAATGCTTTTTCACCTGATAATCTTATCACGCCAACACCACCCATCCCTAGAGGGGTTGCTATTGCTGAAATTGTGTCAAATTCATAGTTGATGTTCATATCTTGATAGTAGTATTAACAGAAGCGATTTTCAATCTGTTGTATTTAGATTTGTAAAAAATAAAATTTGAAAATAGCAAAATATGAAAAAAATGGTTTTTAATACGAAAAGAGAGTGAGGTGTAGTTATGTTTATTAATCCTGTTAGTTTTTCGAATTTTAAAACTAACTCGGCTAAATTTGTTGGATTTAAAAATAATTCTGATAGAAGTTATTTTAATTCTATTCCTGTTTTTGACTCTGTATCTTTTGGGTCAAAGCCAAATATTGACGAGAAAAAAAAGAGATTTGATGATTATCAACCAATAGTGGTAGATTTTGAAGATTATAAACTTCCTGTTCATAATCCTAAAATTTCCTATTTGATGCAAAAAGAGTATACACCTGATTCTTTTTATGCACTTTTTGATTTTGCAGACACAAAAGGTACTTTTGACTTAAATGTTGATGGAAAAACTAACTACGTTCAAACAAGTTTAATCGACCCTAAAGAAAATCCTTTGATGTCTAAACTCGTTTGGGTGACAGATAGCTGTAATATAATGCCTCTTTTGAAGGATAAACATCCTGAGGTCTGTGTTCCATTGATGGAAAATATGTCTAGTTATTATGCAAAGCAACAAAGATTTTTTGACAAAATAATAAACAATCCAGATTTGTTTGAGTTGAATCATGACTGGGCAAATACAGCTAAAAATGGGGTTGGGCACGTTTTTAATCCTAAAAATGGTGTTACACACAAATGGTTCCCAAAAACAAGATTGGATTCGGTAGGCTTGTATTTACAAACTATGACCGATTTAATGACCGATGGTTTTTCTGGTGCTGATTATGGCTATAAATCAGCTTCTGAGGTTTCTAAAAATTCTATTGAAGCTATTGCAAATGCAGCTAAATACCTTCAAAAAATAAATTATGCATACGCAAAAGACACTGGACCTTGGGAAGAAAAAACTTTTAATGCAACAACTTCTAGTGACGTTGCAATAATAAATGAAGCATTCAGAAAACTCATAGATTTTATGTATGCTCCAACTGATAACCAAGAGGTTTTGAAAATAAGAAAAAGATTGTTAAATGCTAAAAATGGAGATGTATTCAAAAACGAAGATGCTCTAAAACAACAGTTAGCAATAGGTGAGTATAGAATAAAAACAAACAGCAAAGATGAAGTGCCAAATGAAAGAAAATTTGATGGTGCGATGGGCTTTATTTTTAAAACAGAAAAGCTGGATGAAGATGTTGTAAAAAATGCCAAGTTAGTTATGAAACGTCTTTTATCGTTTGAAAAAGAAACAAAACGTTCAAAAGAAATAGTTAGAGATAACGGTGTTTTAAGATATATTGGTGATAAGTATCTATGTATAAATTATGATTTGGCTGGAGAGGAACCTAAACACAGACCACCTAAAAAAATGCCATCGAGAACTGAGGCACAGTGGTTTATGGTAAGTGATATTGCCTCTTCTTATGGCGAAGTTGCTAAGTCGTTGATGGATAAGATAGAAAAAGATGGAAATTCATCAAAAGAGGTTGATGATTTGTTGGATTTTGCTATAAAAAAACAAACTGAATATATAAATAGAGGCTATGCAAGAATTACTGGAAAGGGATCTTATAAAGCTAATGGGGTTAAAGCTCCGGTTTATCAAGTTCCAGAAGCATATCAGGCAGTAACTGATTCAAAAGGTAATATAAAATTTGTTCCAGGTGCACATACCCCACTTGCTTGGGCGCAAGCGTCATTATATGATGCATCAAAGAATTTTATGGATAACTTAGAAAGATATTCAGAATTGAAAAACGAGTTATAACAGTCGTTTTTAGCTTTAGTGTTAAGAAATATTACAAAAATAATTGTCTTTTTGTATTAAAAAGGCAATTATTTCTTATGTAAATACTTTATATATATACGAGAGATACAAAAGAGAAATTAAAGAGAGAATCAATTTTTTATTAACATACATACACACTGACCTACCACACTAACCTACACTTACACTTACTTACTACACACACGAGGAATCAAAAAAGATTCGACG
>CALUPF010000039.1 GCA_944322545.1 Candidatus Gastranaerophilales bacterium | reverse complement strand
GGTTGTGAAGTATGTGAGATGTCGCTTGAGAGTGGAAAATGTAAATCAAAATCTTTAGAGCTTATGAGGACAAAACACTGCTTGAAATATGCATTTGATATGTGTGGTTCAAAAGAAAATTTGTTTTTGGTGGATGAGAAAGGTAAAAAATATCCGCTAGAATTTGATTGTAAAAATTGTGAGATGATTATCCACAATTAGTGAGAATGTACGGGAACTTTGAGAAAATCTTTGCAGAGTTCCATAAATCTTTCAGGCTCTTCAAGATATAAATCTTCAGCGTGTTTACCATTTTTGAACAGTTCAAATTTTTTTTCACATACTGCTTTATCATATAAACTTTTTGTATGCCAATAGTAAACGGTGGGATCTTTTTCGCCAGCAATGAATAGTGTCGGAATATTAATTTTTTCTACGATATCAATAGGTTTAATTTTTCCTCTGATAATACATGATGGACGTATCGAAAACCAACGTTTTAATTCTATTTTTTTCAGTGTCGGAATCCAAGCTTCTTTTTTCCACATGTGGTTTTCAATTTTTTCAAAACTGTGGTAGGAAGAAACAGAAATAATTTTGTCGACGTTATTTTCAAGCGCTTGGTGTATGAGTACAAGCCCGCCACCTAGAGAAAACCCGATTAAATAAATTTTCTCATATTGCCCTTTAGCATAATTAACAACTGTTCTTAAATCTTCAACCTCTTTTGCTGTAAAAGTATAAAAACCGCTGCTGCGTCCATGACCTCTGCAATCCATAGAAATTACGTCAAAATCATTTTCGAACTCTTTGACCATTAGTCGAAAAGCTTTGCTGTCTTTTGTCATAAACCAACCATGCACAAGTACTATTACTTCTTTATGCCCTGTTTTGTGGTGATTAATTGCAATTTTTATATTGTCACACGTATTTAAGAAAATCTCTTTCATAGCAATATTATACATTATTCTAGATATTGGTGACAAATTTTATTCTAAATATATTATCTTTTGACTTTCGTGAGAAAAACCTTAAATAATTTGTGTAGATTTCATCCAAAAGAATGAATACAGTAAGAGCAATTTAGTATATAGTTAGAATACTAAATAGTACTTGGGTAGATAGAAGAAGGTAAGTCTGAATTGTTAAACGGAGTATTTCAACGACCATACTTAGTTAAAGACGGTAGAGGTTCTGTTAAAAAAAAGCAGGACGAAGAAAAGACCGGCTCAGCCAATCGTGAGCAACAAACAGATCAGAATTCCAAGAGTAAAGGGCTTCAGTATACAGAACAAAACAAGCCTGTGTACTCTCCTGCTTATCAAAGAGCTCAACAACAAAACTCAGAGCAGGTTGACTGGCGTCAAATGCGTGCTCAAATTCAAAATCAGGCTCAATCTCACAGAACAAATTTCCAACCTGCAGCCTCTACAATAAATTCACAACAGACCAGTTCTACATCTGCTGTGGCAGGTTCTGCTTCTTTACAAAGAAGTGCTACTATTAATATCGCCCAAATTTTAAAAGATTTTAAAAATACAGCAGTTGCTATAGGTACCCCTGAAGACTTAAAAGAGGAAGTAAACGGATACCTTTCTCTTATTGAAACTCAAGTAAAAAAAGATAATCCTAACACTAAGCTGATTAAATCAAATTTAAAAAATGCTTCTTCTATTTTAGATGGATTTATTTCTAAGACATTAAACAAGGATTCAAAAGTCGTAGAAAATTGGGTAGATGCTCTTTTCTTACAACAAATTGATTTTAAATATAATGAAAATGATATAAATCCTCAGTTTTTGGTTAAATTTCCTGAAGGGTCAACTGAAAAACAAGAAAAAACTGAAACTAAGACAACTGTTAATGAAACTGTACAAGAACCTGTAGAACAAGAAATTAAGACAGATTCAAAAGTTACATCAATCGTTCCTCAAGATAAAGAGCTTAAGTCTTTGTTTATTCAGTCAAAAAAACTTGCCTATGCAAATGAGCCTGAAAAAGCGATTTCTACATTTGAAAAAGCTCTCAACCGTGCAAATGAAATCGGGGATACTGAGACAAAATCAAAGATTTTCTACGAAGTAGGCAGAATTTATGATGACCATGATTATTATGCTCAAGCTTTGAAAAGTTATAATCAAGCTGTAAAGAATACAACTGACAACAATGTAAAGACAAAAGCTCACTATTCTATGGCTCAAATTTATGATGATGTTAATCAAATTAAGCCTGCATTAGATCACTATTTTAGTTCAGTTGCATTTGCAGGTGCTGCTGACAATTTGGCTGCTCAATCAACATCTTTGACAAAAATGGGAAATATTTATACAGATATGTATGAGCAAGAAGCAATGGATTATTATTCTATAGCGAGTGATTTGGCTGAGCAGACAGATAATTCTCGTGTAAAAGGATTTGTTTCTTCAAGTCTTGCTGGTGCTTATGAAAGATTTGGAGAGCCTCAAGAAGCTTTGAAATCTTATTCCAAGGCTGTTAAACATTACACCGATGCAGAAGCTCCTTTGAAAGTTGCTCAAAATTATAACAAAGCAGCTGATATAATGGTGGAATATGGAAATTCTGCTAAAGCTAAAAGCCTTTTGCAAAAAGCTCAAAATTATGCAAGACAGACCGATGATGTAAATTTAATGAATGAAATTAATGATAAATTAAGTACTTTAGCATAAAAAAAGAAGGTGTAAAAAACCTTCTTTTTTTATAACTTATAATTTTATGATTTTGACATAATTTCAATTTCGTTGCCATCAGGATCTTTTAAAAATGCAACATGCATATTTACTTCAGGCATAAAAAATGGTTCGTAAAAATATTTGTATCCGAATTTATTCATTTTT
>CALUPF010000038.1 GCA_944322545.1 Candidatus Gastranaerophilales bacterium | reverse complement strand
TTGAAGATATAAACAAAATTATGGTAGAAAAACTTGAACAGTTGTTAAATACAGGTAGACTTGATTAAATTTTCATTACTGTGTAAAAAAAACACAACAAATCATAGAAAAAATACTTTGGTCATGATAAAAGTATATTTAAATAGTATTTGGTTGGAGTAAAAAATGATTACCATCAAAGATGTAGAACATGTTGCAAAACTAGCAAGACTTGAACTCACAGAGGAGGAAAAAGTCAAATTTTCAAAACAGCTAGGTGACATTTTAAAATATGTTGAACAAATGAATAAAGTTGATACTACTGATGTTGAACCAATGAGCCATGCAATTCCAATTGTGAATGTTATGAGAGAAGATAAGGTAGTATCTGAACAGACGAAAGAAGAACTTATGGCGAATGCCCCCTCTGAAGAGGATGGGTTCTTCAGGGTTCCAAAAATAAACTAAAGTTAAAAAGCTTAGAGGTTTTGCCTCTAAGCTTTTTAACTTTAAGGAAAATATTAGATAAAAGATAAGGGGTATAGTATGTCAACAAAATATATTTTTATTACAGGCGGTGTTGTTTCTTCACTAGGAAAAGGAATTGTCGCAGCATCACTTGGTAAGCTTTTAAAAGCAAGAGGTTTTTCTGTTGTAATACAAAAATTTGACCCTTATATAAATGTTGACCCTGGAACAATGAGCCCTTTTCAACATGGCGAAGTTTTTGTAACTGATGACGGAGCTGAAACAGACCTAGACTTAGGCCACTACGAAAGATTTACAGACACATCATTAAGTAAAGTAAATAACGTAACATCAGGATCGATTTACCAAACAGTTATAAAAAAAGAACGTAAAGGTGAATATCTAGGTGCCACTGTTCAAACTATCCCTCATATCACAAATGAAATTAAATCTAGAATCAAAAAGGCAGCAACTCAATTCAAACCTGATTTTCTTATTATAGAAATTGGAGGAACTATTGGTGATATCGAGAGCTTGCCATTCATTGAATCAATTAGACAATTCAAAACTGAGATAGGTTTTGGCAACAGTATCAACATACATGTTACATTAGTTCCTTATTTGCCAACATCAGGAGAATTAAAAACAAAACCATCTCAACACAGTGTATCAGTTTTAAGAAGTTATGGACTACAACCAGAAATCCTTGTTTGTAGAACATCTAAACCTATTCCTAAAAAAGAAAAAGAAAAACTTGCACTATTTTGCTCAGTTCCAGTTGATGCAGTAATAGAGTGTAAGGACTTAAAATCAATATATGAAGTACCATTAGCATTAGAAGCACAAAATATGGCACACGTAGTATTACAAAGATTACAATTGCTAGACAAAAAACCAAATCTTGATAGCTGGATAAAACTAGTTGATACAATCAAAAATCCAACGAAAACATTCAAAATTGCAATTGCTGGCAAATACACAAATCTTTCTGATGCTTATATCTCTGTTGTTGAATCATTAAAACATGCTGGATATGCTCACCATGCAAAAATTGAAATAAAATGGATAAATTCAGAAGAATGTACAGATCAAAAAAAAGCAAAAGAAATTTTGCAAGATGTTGACGGCTTAGTAGTTCCAGGAGGCTTTGGAGTTAGAGGTATAGAAGGAAAGCTAAACGCAATAAGATACGCTAGAGAAAACAATCTGCCATTTTTAGGTCTTTGTCTTGGAATGCAATGTGCAGTTATAGAATATGCAAGAAATGTCGTAGGACTAAAAGACGCAAACTCTATGGAGTTCAATGAAGGAACACCATATCCTGTTATCGATATTATGCTAGAACAAAAAAATATCGAAGAAATGGGCGGAACAATGCGTCTTGGAAAATATGATTGTGTATTGAAAAAAGGAACAAAAGCATTTGATGCATATGGAAAAGTAAAAACAATATCAGAACGTCACAGACACAGATATGAAGTAAACAATGAATATAAAGAGCAAATAGAAAAAGCAGGTCTTGTATTCTCTGGAATGTCGCCTGATGGACAGTTGTGTGAAATTGTAGAATACCCTAAAAATGATTGGTTTGTAGCTTGTCAATTCCACCCAGAATTCAAATCAAGACCGGAACATCCACACCCCTTGTTCGCTGGATTAATAAATGCTATAAATAATAAGAAAAAATAAGAGATTTCTTGTTTCAATAATCTTATTTCAGGGCATACATGAAATAGGAAGATATAGTTTATATAGGAGTGTGTAATGAATATCTTAATTTCAAACGATGACGGTCTTATGGCTAATGGAATTAGAGCATTAACTGAAGCTCTAAGCTGCGAACATGATGTGTATGTAATAGCCCCTGATAGAGAACGAAGCGCTGCAGGACATTCACTTACACTACATACTCCTTTAAGGGTTGAAGAACTAGACCCCAAATTTGGTGCAAAAAGAAACTGGGTTACAACAGGTACACCTGGTGACTGTGTAAAAATTGGACTAAGCGCAATTCTTGAACCTCACGAAATGCCGGATCTAGTTATTTCAGGAATAAACCATGGTCCAAACCTTGGTGCTGACATATTATACTCAGGCACAGTAAGTTGTGCACTAGAAGGAGCAATGTTAGGTTACCCAGCAATTGCGACATCACTTGCTGGTCTTCATTGTGAACTAGAAAACTTCACTTTTGCTGCTAATTTTATGGCAAAATTTGTTGATAAAATTAAAGAAATCAATTTCCCACAAAAATCTATTTTAAATATCAATTTCCCTTCACTAGAAGAAGAAGACGTAGCAGGGATAGCTATTACAAAACTTGGAACAAGAATGTTCACTAGCAAATACGATAAAAGAATAGACCCTCGTGGAAAAGTCTATTACTGGTTAGCCGGTGAATTAATTGAATACGATGAAAATGATGGCACTGACATCAATGCAGTTCGTATGAACAAAGTTTCAATTACACCAATTACTTTTGAAATGACTCATCAAAGCATTATGAAAGATTTAGAAAAAGCTTTTTGCAGCGAAAATGCTTGTGATTGGTTTGCTAATAACAACGAATAAGGATATACACAATTTTCTATTTGACATATAATATCCATAAAAAGATGTTTTGAGGATTTTATATATGTCAAAAATTAGAGTGTTGACTGTTTTTGGGACAAGACCGGAAGCCATAAAAATGGCACCTCTTGTCAAAGAGCTTGAAAAATATCCTGATATTTTCAAAAGTATTGTTTGTGTTACTGCACAACATAGACAAATGCTTGATCAAGTGCTTAAGCTGTTTGATATTAAACCTGATTTTGATTTGAATATTATGAAACCAAATCAAAACTTATGGAAAGTCACAGCAGAAGTTTTACTTTTGATGAAAGATGTCATAGAAGAATGTAATCCAGATATTGTTCTAGTACACGGTGACACTACAACATCTATGGCTGCAGCACTGTCTGCTTTTTACGCAAAAGTTCCAGTTGGACACGTTGAAGCAGGTTTAAGAACATTTGACAAATATTATCCATTCCCTGAAGAAATAAACAGAGTTTTTGCTGATGCAGTATGCACATATCATTTTGCACCAACAGATACAAGTGTTGAAAACCTAAAAAAATCTGCAATTCCTGATACTCATATCTACAAAACAGGTAATACAGTAATAGACGCTCTTTTACATACAGTTGAGAATAATAAAGCGGATTTAAGCTATATTAACTTAGATCCGTCACTAAAAACAATTCTTTTAACATCTCACAGACGAGAAAATTTTGGTGAGCCTATAAGAAATATTTGCAAAGCTGTTTTAGAACTTGTTGAAAAAAACAAAGACATTCAAGTTGTATATCCAGTGCATCTTAATCCAAATGTACAAGAGCCTGTGCATGAATTACTAGATAATAAAGAAAGAATTCATTTGATTGAACCAATGGAATATGCTCCATTCTCTACACTAATGAAAGAATCTCATATAATAATGACAGATTCTGGCGGAGTGCAAGAAGAGGCACCATCTTTAGGAAAACCAGTATTAGTTTTACGTTCAACAACTGAACGTCCTGAAGCTGTAGAATATGGAACTGTAAAACTAGTTGGCACAGAAAAAGATGTTATTGTTTCAGAAATGCAAAAATTGCTAGATGACGAACAAGAATATAAAAAAATGTCTGAATCAATAAATCCATATGGTGATGGTTTAGCTAGTAAAAGAATTACAGAAATTATCAAAAAAGAATTTTCATACAAGCTAAGCTAATAAAAACTACCACTGAATTACTACAAGCCCTGAGTGTCCACTTGGTGCTTTAGCGCTGCTATTTTTGTTGCGTTTATCAAATTGACCACCTTGTCCATATTTTGCTGATTTAGATAAACCATAAAGATAGAGATATTTTTCAGGAATATGATGCTCAATAATCTCAGGAGAATTTCCTAAAGGTGTCATTCTTGTTGATTTAGATCCACCCATAGCTTTTATTTTTAAAGCATCTATAACAGTTGGAGCACCATCTTTTGCATCAACAAACTTATTTTCCTCATCCACATAAGTCCCATGACCGCCTTTTCCTATTTTTATAACAATGACAGGTTCATTAATTGGTTTATGTTTTGAAATGATTTGCCCAGAAACACCTGGTGCATATGGTGTTGCGCCACCACCGCCACCGATTGCAAGAACAAAAAATCCTGCGTTAATTTTAGGTCTAGAAAAAATACAACTGTTAGAAACTGATGTTCTCAATAATTCTTTTTTGCCATTATTTATACGATATAACTGACCTATATGTTGACCTTTATTATCTAATGAGCAAACAAAACGACCTCTAGCATATTTTGAAACGTGAGAAATATAATGATTCAAAAATACTGGTTTTAAAACAACCCTAAAAAGGGCAACACACAAAAGAATTATGAATATTATGCATAGAGTTTTTCTTAAACTAAACTTAAACATGAATTACCCTTTTAAAGTAAGTTTATTCTAATATTTTTCACTGTCATTTGCAACAAAATAACTAAAGTTGATATAATAACAACGTACATAAAAATAAGGAAACGAAAATGGCAGAAGTAAGAGCAAGTCACTTATTAGTGAAAACAGAAGAAGAAGCTAAACAGCTAAGAGAAGAAATTTTAAATGGCAAAAAATTCGAAGATGTAGCAGCTGAAGTATCACTTTGTCCATCTGGTGCAAATGGCGGAGATCTTGGATTTTTCGGCAAAGGCGTAATGGTAAAAGAATTTGAAGATGCAGCTTTTTCTATGAATGTTGGAGATTTATCACAACCAATTCAAACTCAATTCGGATGGCATTTACTATATTTAACAGATAAAAAAGACTAATTATGATTCTAAAAAAATTAAGAGAAATTTTAAAACAAAATAAACTAGATTACCTTCTAATCAACACAACTGACGAATTTCTTGTTGAATACAATGAGTTATCAAACTGTGCAAGATACTTTGTAACAGGTTTTTCTGGTTCAACAGGAGATGTTTTGCTATCTCAAAATACTGTTTATCAATTTGTCGATGGAAGATACCACGAACAAGCTGATAAAGAAGTTGATCATAAAACAACACAAGTTGTAAAATTGCAAATCGGCCAAAGTTTTTTAAATGAAATGGTTGAAAAAATAGAAAATGGAACTAGTATTGGGATTGTTTCAAAAAAAATTTCTCTTAATTTTTATAAAATCCTTAAGCTTAAACTTTCAAAAAAGAATTGTAAGATAGTCACACTAGACTATGATCCAGTATCAACTATTCAACAATTAAAAGGCTCTGATTCTAATGAAAAAATAAAGCAAATATCTATTGATATTGCAGGAATAAGTGCAGATGAAAAATTCAAAAAAATATCAAAAAAATTAAAAAAAGACGAAGCTTATTTTGATTCAAATTTAGAAAATGTCGCTTATTTAACTAATTGCAGACAATATAAAACACCTTTTTCGTCAACATTTAAAGCTAAAACTCTTATAAAAAAAGAAAAAGCTTTAATATTCACTGACGAAAAAATTGATATCAAAATAGGTGAAAATTTTGAAATTCTACCTCTTGATAAATTCAAAACAGAAATAAAATCAATTAAAAATATATATTTTAACCCTCAAACAATAAATTACTACGATTTTAAACTTATAAAATCTAAAGCTCAAGAATCCACAAAAGATTATCTAAAAGAAATGAAAGCTATTAAAAATGATAGTGAAATAAATCATTTTAAAAACAATTTTGAAAGAACTGATGTTGTAGTAAAAAAAGCATTTGAACTAATTCAAATAAAAAATAATCTTTCAGAACTTGACCTGTCAGACGCAGTAGAAAAAGAATTTCTAAAAAATGGAGCGAAACAACTTAGCTTCAAAACAATTCTTGCAGCGGGAGAAAATTCATCGATAATCCATTATTCACATCCTGACAAAAATGTAAAAATCAAAAATGGTGACTTCGTATTACTAGACTGTGGCGGCCATTATGAAGGTGGATATTCGACAGATATCACAAGAACCTTTGTTAAAGGCAAAGCAACTGACTTACAAAAAAAAGTCTATACAACTGTTTTGAAAATGTTTTTAAATGCCTATCACTACAAAGTCACAAATAAAACAACAGGATACACTCTAGATAAAATAGCAAGAAAAATCCACAAACAATCAGGTCTTGATGACTTTAACTTCAATCACGGATTAGGCCACGGTGTCGGCATAAGCGTGCATGAAAACCCACCTACAATTTCTTGTTCAATTATGGGGAAAAGAGTTTTAAAACCTAATATGGTCTTTACCATTGAACCAGGATTATACAAAATAGGTTTTGGTGGTGTCAGATTAGAAAATACGGTTTATATTTCTAATGAAAATAATCAATTGAAAATAAAATCGTTATCCCATGTACCATTTCAAGAAGAAGCTATTGACTACTCACTTTTAACACAACAAGAACAAAAATGGCTAAAAGATTGGCAGGACGGAAAATGCTAGAAATAACAAGCGTTTCAAACACAAAAATCAAAGATGTTGTAAAGCTCCATCAAAAAAAGTATCGAAATGAAAAAGGTCTTTTCATAATTGAAGGTTATAAACCAATTTTTGAAGGATTTAATTCAAAAATTGAAATTGAAAATATTTATACTACTCAAAAACATGTTGAAAAGTTTAATTTTGCAAAAGACAAAGTAATCATTGTAACAGATGCCGTTTTGGAAAAAATATCAACAACAGACAGCATGCCTGAAGCTGTCGCTGTGGCAAAACAAAATAAACAATCAATAGAACAAATAAAAAACAAAAAAAGAATCTTACTTTTAGAAAATGTAAAAGATGCAGGAAACCTAGGCACGCTTATTCGCTCAGCCTGTGCTTTTTCAATTGATGGAATTTTACTATGTGGCGACACTGTTGATATATACAATCCCAAAGTTATACGCTCAACTGTCGGAGCTATGTTTAAGCTGCCTATAATAAAAACAACAATTGAAGATGCAAAAAAAGCTTTTAATAGTTCTAAATTCATAGCAACAGTAGTAAATCACAAAAATATAGTTACCCCAGAAGCAATAAATTATAAGGATGCTTTTGTGATAATGTGTGGTTCTGAAGCTGATGGATTAACCCAAGAAGCCATTTCTGTTGCTGATATAAAAACAACAATACCTATTTCATCAAAAACAGAATCACTAAACCTTAGTACAGCTGGTTCAATTTTGCTTTATATAAGTTCTACTTGTCTAATCTGAGCTTAAATCCGCAGCCGCATAAGTATCAAACTTTTCAATAAATTGCTTTCTTGAAACAACTATCTTTTTATCAGTATTAGGTTCTATTAACTCAACTGAATCATCGGTAATAGCAACCACTGAATAAGCATGCGAATTCATAAAACCTTGTTTTATGTCTTTCTCACTAAACTCTGTATCAACAGAAGAGTATGGAGTAGCTGCTATAATTGCCATATCAGTTGTTTCCATTTTCTTTTGAAGATGCTCCAAAACATCTTCTGTTATAGGAGTTCGCATTCCCCAAATAATATTTGTTTCATTTTCTTTGCCTGTAAATAAATTTAAAACTTCATACACAGGAGCGCCATCCACAACCTTTTGTTTTTCTTCCGTTCTATATTTTTCATATCCAAGTAAAAAGGCAGTAAAATCAGGATCTCCGGTACCAAGTCTACCCATAGCTTTTTCTATTTCATCTTGCGTAAATTGATATTCTTTGTTTAACCATTTAAACTTTACAGTTTCGACTTTACTTTCTTCATCAAAAGATAAAGTTTCTTTCAATATATTTCGACCACTTTTGGTTTTCAAAAAGCTTTTTACTGTACTCACAAGATAACAGGTACCTGCATAACCTTGTTTGAATGAAGTATCGAGCTTACCATTCAAAAGTTTTTCGTTAAACTTTTCATTAAGACTTGATTCAACACTTTTTTGGTAATCTATAATTTTTCCATCCAAATTGTACCTAGTGTAGATAAACAAGTTACCATCTGAATCATAAACGCTTCTTTCTAACATTTTTTTTGCTTGCGCGTCATAAATTTCTTTTCGTTTTATTTCTCCTTTTGCATTATATCGTTCTAAAACAATATTACCATCTTCATTTTTGTACTTTTTAGACACTACAGACTTACCATCTTTAGCATATTTTTGCTCTTTTATAACAGAATTCGCATAAACATCTGAATATACACCTTGAGAATAAATTGAGCCATCCTTTCTGTATATTGTAGATTCGTAACATTTTACATTATCTGTTAAAACAGGACCTGTTTTTTCTTTGATTGAACCATCTTTTCTATATATTGAAATTGCATCAATGTTACCGTTTAATAAGCTCATTTCAACTCTGCCATTAGAATCATAAACCTTTTCAAAACTAGGAAACTCGCTGCCATTTTCATAAGTCTTTTCTGATTTCAATTTTCCTGTTAAAGAATCAAAATCACTCGTTTGTTTTAAGCCAAAAGGAGCATTTTTATAATAAAGTTCTTTTGTTATTAAATTTCCTTCACTATTATAGGTCTCAGCTTTTTCAACAATATTAGTGCCAGCTCTCATATACTCAATATAGCTATCACCATATGAATAAACTGTTTTTCTAGAAATTAAAGAATTGTCATTACTTTTAAATGTTGTAAATACAACATTACCATTTTCGTCTTTAGCTTCTTTGGTATAAGTTTCATTTTTATGATCATCACTACATGTAATTTCCACATTAAGCCCATCATCGTGGTTAAAGTCAGCACCAAACATTCTTTCCTCAATTTGATGATTTGATACCAAAGAAGAATCATTTTTTACAGCTATTTGAGAGTTTATTTTATCTACATTCATATAACATCTATATCGGTACAAATAACAGAATACTTATCAGATTAAACTGTATTGTAACAAATGTTAATAAGAATTACTTCTATATGGCTATTTTATAGAATTTTCTAACATAAAAGTTCGTTTTTTTGCTACAATAATGCTGTAAATTTGAAAATATTTAAGGGGTATAGAGAGGCATAAAAAATGAAAAACAAGAAATTAATGTTTTGGATTATTGTTGCACTCGTCATTGTAGCAGTAGTTGCAATTGTTAAAAAGCCAACAAAACTTGGTCTTGACCTAGTTGGTGGTTCAAGAATTGTGTTAGAAGCACAAACAACAGATACAATTGCAAAAATAACACCTGACATGATGAACAGTTTACAATTTGCTATTGAAAACAGAGTAAACGCACTCGGTGTTGCTGAAACTTTAGTGCAACAAACAGGCGAAAAAAGATTATTAGTTGAAATACCTAGTATTTCAGATCCAGCAAAGGCAAAAGAATTTTTAGGCGAAACAGCTGAACTCGAATTTAAAAAGCCACTAGACAATTCTGATGGAGCAACTGGCTGGGCACCAACTGGATTGACGGGTAAGGATGTAAAAAAAGCATTAATTTCAACAAATCCAGGTGGACAATGGGTTGTTTCTTTAGAATTCAATGATAAAGGAACAAAAAAGTTCGGAAAATTAACTCAAGAACTCGTTGGAAAGCCAATGGCAATATTCTTTAACGGTGACCTACAATCTGCACCTGTTATTCAAGAGCCTATTTTAGGTGGACATGCACAAATCTCTGGCGGAGACACAGGATTTGCTTATGAAGAAGCTAAAAAGATGGTTGACTTATTAAATGCAGGTGCATTACCAGTTCCAGCTAAAATCATTGAAGAAAGCTTAGTTGGCCCAACACTAGGAGCTGATAGCATTGCGAAAAGCAAAACAGCAGGTATCATTGGTATTGGTTTAGTAATGATATTTATGCTTTTATACTATCGTTTGCCTGGATTTATTGCAGATATAGCTTTAATCATTTATTCAATTTTAGTTTTTGCAATATTCAAAGTTGTTCCTGTAACGCTAACTCTTGCTGGTATTGCAGGTTTCATCTTGAGTATCGGTATGGCAGTTGACGCTAATATTCTTATTTTTGAAAGAACAAAAGAAGAACTAAAAGCAGGAAGAACACTTTTCACAGCAATTAATGCTGGTTTTGATAGAGCATTTACAAGTATTTTTGACTCTAATATGACAACAATTATCACTTGTGTAATTTTGTATTTCTTAGGAACAAGTATTATCAAAGGATTTGCTCTAACGCTTGTAATAGGTGTAATTGTTAGTATGTTCACAGCAATAACAGTTACTAAAAACTTTATGCACCTTTTATTTGGAGCAGGTCAGCTTAAACATCCTGGATGGTTTGGTATAAAACAATCTGAAATAGGAAAAGCTTATGAAGCAACAGAAACCAAAAAGGAAAAAGCTAAATTTGGTATACTAGACTAGTTTATAAAATAAAATTTTAAGGAGATAAATACAATGAGTGAAACAGTTTTACATCAACATAAATGGATTGATGTTGTTAAATATAGATGGGTCTGGTTTGGACTATCATTGCTTTTAATCGTACCTGGAATTATTGCAATGATTTATTCAACAATAACATATCCAACACATTTTCCTGTAAAAGTAGGTATTGACTTCACTGGAGGAACAATCACACAATACACAGTATCAAAAGATGTCTCTAACAATGAAGTTGAAAAGATAAGAACTAATCTTATAAAAGCAGGAATAGAAAACCCTGTTATCCAGATTTTAAAATCTAATAACGCAATATCAAAAGCAGAAAATATAAAACCTACAACTGTTATTTCAGTAAAAACTGCTTTTAAAAGCAACGATATTAAAGCAGAACAAAAAATTGGTGAATCTATTAAAGCAGATTACCCCGATGCAACACTTGTTCAGGTAAGTTCAATTGGACCGTCATTAGGTAAAGAGCTTTTTGTAAATTCATTATATGCTCTAGCTTTAGCATTTTTAGGTATTGTTGTATACCTTTCATTTAGATTCCAACTAGACTATGCAGTTATTGCTTTAGTTTCTTTAGCTCATGACGCATTATTCGTACTTGGATTTTTCTCAATCTTAGGCATATTTTTCGATGTACATATTGATGCATTGTTTATTACTGCCGTTTTAACAGTTATTGGTTTTTCTAACCACGATACTATCGTTGTATTTGACAGAATCAGAGAAAATTGCAGATTCTTAACGAAAAAAGCAACATTCCCCGAAATTGTTAACGCAAGTGTAAACCAAACTCTAGCAAGAAGTATCAACACTTCATTGACTACATTGATTACATTAGCTGCTTTATACATCTTTGGTGGTGAAACAACAAAAGATTTTGTTCTAGCAATGATAGTAGGTATCGCAATTGGTACATACTCTAGTATTTTCTTTGCGTCTACCCTATTAGACTGGTGGAGAGAAAGAAAAGAAGCACAAAAAAACTCACCTGTAGCTAAAAAACAAACTGAAACAGCAAAGGTATAAAAATGGAACAAGAAAAAGCACTTGCACAGTTTGTTTCAGAAACAAGAGAAAAATTAGGACTATCTGTGTCAGGGTTAGCAAAAAAGTCCGCATTGAGTCTAAAACTTATTGAAGATATAGAAAGCGGCCAGGAGTTATTTCTGGCCTCTACTATTCGACAAAAATTAGCTCGTGGATTAAAAATGAACCCAGCTGACATAAAAAAATATGAGAAACATCCTAATCTTTCTTTGTTACCAGACAATGAAGCAACAATTTTTATTAAAAACCAAATATTAGCACACGATGTAGAAGATTTAGAATGTCCAGTATGTGGTTCTAAATTAATAACAAGAATTGCTAAAATGTATGACTTAGAAGACAATTTAATACTCGTACCTAAAGCAAGATGCACTAAATGTCCATTCCAAATAAAAGGATAATAAGGAAGTGAGGAAAATTATGATATCAGCAATTAAAGCAGTTTCATTTAAAGGCATTATTGGTGGAATTAACCAAAAAGAATCTGATGATAAAAAACAAGTAAGAAATTATTATCCTTTTGCTGATGAAACAAAAGAAGACACAGATAAATTCATAAAAAGCCATAGTAAAGTCGAACGAAGAACAGGCTATATGGAAGATTACTCTGAACCTGAATATTATTATGACGACAATAATGTAAGACACAGAATACCGTCATCCAAAAATGAATATCACTACGCATTTGAATATACATACAAAGAAGCAGAAAAGTTACCATTCACAAAAAATGAATACAAAACATATCAAAAAGACCCTGCTGAATTATCATTCCAAGATCGACTAAAAATAAAAGCTATAACAGAAGAAATTGAAAGAGAAAAATCTATATAAACTAAAAAGCTGAAACCTAAAGTTTCAGCTTTTTTATATAATCTATTGCTTCATCTTTTGTATTAACAACTGAAGAAATCTGTGCTTCTTTCAAACTATTTACAATCTCTCCTAACATAGGACCGGCCCCAATATTCAAAATAGACATTATTTCTTTACCATCTAACAACTTAGGCAGTGGTTTTAAAGAATTTTTATTTTCAAAATAACCATCTAATAGCTTTTTTAGGCCATTAATATTTTTATCAACCATTTCTTTAGTTATTTCAGGACCTAAAGCAGACAGTCTATCAGCATATGCAACTGCAATTAAATCAATAACTTCGTCGCCCATTTTACGATAAAATCTTAAATATGCTTTTTCACTCGCCTCATCAGAAGTAACAACACCAGCTGGATAAATATGATTTTTGATAATCTTTTGGATATAAGCAATCTGTTTTTTAGAAAATTTCAAATCTTTTAATGTTGGAACTATTAGTTTTGCCCCTTCAACATCATGCATTATAAATCTATGACGACCTGTTTCAGAGTCAATTTGCCATGTAGCAGGTTTTCCTGCATCATGCAAAAAAGCAGCCAGTTTCAAATAGGCTATTCGTCTTTGCCCTCCTAAAAATTCACTATTTAAATGCTTTTTAACATTATCATCAGACTGTTCATAAAAACACTGAATTTGTTTCACTGTTTCTATAGAATGTTCAAAAAGATTCAAATGGTGATGAGAATTTTTAGGAATCTTTTTTATATCCGCAACTTCTGGAAAAATCATTTCTAAAATATTGTATTTATCTAAGGAATATAAAGTTTCCACAATATTTTTACCACCAAATAGTTTTATTAACTCAGCATTAATTCTTTCTTTTGCTGTGTTTTTTAAAAGGTAAGAATTATTTTGAATCACATTTTTTAAAACTGGTGAAAATTCAAACCCTAGCTCACTTTGAAAACGAAAAGCCCTGAACATCCTAATAGGATCATCTAACAAGTTCTTTTCTGAAACTTCAACAATCATAGAGCTATTTATATCAGCTATGCCATTTGCTATATCGATAATTTTGTCTTCTTTTATATCATATGCAATTGCATTCATCGTAAAATCTCTACGTGACAAATCCTCTTGAATGTTAGCTCCAATGCAATCCGCAAAATCCACATATGTTTCCTTATCTGAAAAAACAACACGATAAATATGATTTTTTTCATCAAGAGGAACAAAATATCCACCAATTTCATCAGCTATTTTTTGAGTCAGAATTCGAGCATGCCCACTTCGGGTCACAAAATCCAAATCGCAGCTTTCCTTATTTAACAAACAGTCTCTTATAAAACCACCTACAAGATAGACTTGTTCCTCTCTAAAAAAAGGTTTTAGAGTATTTAAAATCTTGTTATTATTGATTAAATCTTTTAAATCAATCATTTTCCAACTCATAAATAATATTAGACAATGCTGAAATAACAGCAGTTTCTGCTCTTAAAATCATTTTACCTAAAGAAACTCTATAAACACAACTATCCTCGAGCATTTTTATTTCACTTGCACTAAAACCACCCTCTGGACCTATTATCACAAGGATTTTTTTATTTTTAATATCCTTTAAAGATCTAAGACAGTCTTTAAGAGTATATTTATCTTCTCTTTCAACGCATGCGATTTTAATGTCATATTCATCATTTTTTAAAAGAGATTTCAAATCAGAACGAGAAAAAACCTTAGGGAAATCAGTTCTTTCACACTGTTTAACAGCTTCATTCGCAATTTTTTGCCACTTAGATATTTTGACATCTATAACAGATGATTTTATTACACAATTATCACTCACAAAAGGGATAACCCCTTTTACGCCTAATTCTGTTGCTTTTTGCATGACAAAATTCTGTGCATCCGTTTTTAAGACACTTTGAGCTAAATACAGATTAATATCAAGACTATGATTAGCTTTTGAAGTTTCTATAACTTTAGTTGTAAGCGAATTATTATCTATATTTTCAATGACAACTTTATATTGAATCCTATTTTCATCAACAAGAATAAGCTTTTCGCCAACTTTAGCTCGCAAAACTTTAACGATATGATGAAAATTTTCTTTATCTGAAACCCTTATCGTATCTGAGTTTATATCATTTGTTGAGACAAAAAAGTGCGGCATTATTGATTTTCCCCAAATTTTCTACACCATTTAGATGATTTGTCATACTCAAGTATAATACCAGCAAAATCTTTTAATAACAAGCATTTCAGACATTTTTTATATCAAAACACACCAAAAGTTATACTAAAGTATGAAAAAGAAAGTTCGATATATGGAGTGTTCACAGATTAGCAAAAAGAGAGAAAGAAAGAGAGAGAAGAACATGGGTTTATACGTAAACACAAACATTAACTCTTTGATTGCACAAAGAAGCTTGAACACAGCGAACAATAGTTTACAAAGTGCAATTAAAAGATTATCAACAGGTTACAGAGTTAACCAAGCCGGAGATGACGCAGCAGGTCTTTGTGTGGCTCAAGGTTTAGAAACACAAATCAGAGGTAACAAAAGAGCTCTGCTTAACATCCAAGACGGTCTTAACATGATGTACATCGCAGAAGGTGGTATGTCTGGTGTAACTGAAGACTTACAAAGAATCAGAGAGTTATGTATCCAAGCAGCAAACGGTGTATATAGTGAAGCTCAACAACAAACACTATTCAACGAAGTAGACCAAAGACTTCAAGACATTGACGTTATTGCTAATACAACAATCTTCAACGGATTGAACCTAGCAAACGGTACTATTGCCAAAAATGTTACACTACAATCTGGTTGCGGCTCTGATACAGCAAACAACTCTATTGATATCACAGGAGCATTGACAGACCTTAACGTATCTGCATTAGGTGTTGAATCAACATTGAATGGTACATCAACAGGTGACGAAATCAGGGCTTACATTGAAAAACTAGATGATGCAATCAACACAATTGCAGAAAACAGATCAATGTTAGGTGCTTATCAAAACAGATTACAATCTGCATCAGATAACCTAACAGTAATGAATGAAAACTACGAACAATCTAAATCACAAATCATGGACTGTGATATGGCGGAAGAAAGTGCAAACATGGTTAAATACCAAGTACTTCAACAAACTTCAGCAGCAATGTTATCACAAGCTAACCAAATACCTTCAATTGCTTTACAATTGCTTGGTCAATAGTTTGAATAAGATAACAACCCCATATATCCCCAATCATAGCTAGTTTACGTATAAAAAGACTCAATGTCTCTCTAGTGCCGATTGCTTGTGCAATCGGCACCTCTCTGCATTTAAAAATTATTCTAAACTTTCATCATATACAACAACACAATTTCGACCACGATGTTTCGCTTCATACAAAGCAACATCAGCGCTTTGATGAAGTTTTTCAGGAACATCCATCGTCTTGTCAAACTCACTTACACCGACACTTATTGTAACTTTTAAAGTGTCTAAACCTAAAAGCTGGTCTTCAGAAATATTTATATCTGAAGCTTCAACAGCTTTTCTAAGTCTTTGTGCAACAAAAACAGCCTCTCTAATTTTTGTATCAGGTAATAAAATACAAAATTCCTCACCACCATATCTAGAAGCAATATCATATTCACGTAGTTCATGAGCTATGATTTTAGAAACACTTTTTAAAACGCAGTCACCTGCTGAATGCCCCCAAGTATCATTGACCTTTTTGAAATAGTCAATATCTAACATTATGCAACAAAGTGATTTGTTGTTTCTTTTTGCATTTGCAACTTCTTGTTTCAAACGAATTTCAAACTGACGTCTGTTATTTAGACCAGTTAATGCATCAAGTGTTGCAAATTTCAGAACCTCAGCGTATGAATTAGCCCTTTGCGTAGTGATTGAAGCCTGTGCAGATAGTTGCAATAAATAATCTATATCTGTTTTTGAAAGTTTATCAATATTACTACTTGCAGCAATCACACCTAAGGTCTTCTCATCATTTCTTATCGCAAAAACTCCTGTTTTATGATCTTTAGATAGAACATAAGCCTTTTTATCATTCATTTTTTTGAGCAATTCCAAAACATTTTTATCCTGACAATCTAGAGGCCAAAACAATTTATAGCTGTCATTTGAATCTTTTGTAAAAATGTAAATCAAATGTTCTGAAATAAAACTATCTATTAACTCTCCAATAATTGGCAAAATATAATCAAGTTCAAATTGATTCTCAATAAGCTTAGCAATGCTTTTCATTACATTTTGAAATTTTATATTTACACATAAATATTGGTTTAAAACTTTATTGACAACAACAAAACCTATTTGAGACATTGCTATTCGCAAAGCTTCTAAAAAAGCTTTTGTTTTTATATTCTCAGATGAATCATTAAAAGCTAACTCTACAACACCTATTAGCTTATTTTCGTTTGCAACTGGAAAATAAATAAGATTATTTTCATCTTTGAGATTTTTTGAAAAAATAGAAACCAAATTTTGTTTTGTGTCAAAATTAATCAATTTACTATTTAAAATAAAACCGGTTTTAAGATGCTTTTTTAATACATTAAAAATTTTATCTACATCTTCTTGTTGTTGGTTTTTATCAATAACAATCCAGTTTTTTACAAAATCTCGAAGAGTTGAAGTATTTTCATCCTTGATAAAAATACGAAAGTTATTTGCATTAAAATATTTTTCAAAAACTATTTTTAAAGCATTTAATAAATCCTGAGAATCACTATTAGAAGCAAGTTTTTCAGACAATTCCCAAAGAAAGTTTAACTCAAAACTAAAAGTCTTTGTCATATCTTCCATTGTATAGCGTATCCTCTTCATACTCTTCAAATATTTTTTTAGCTGTACATTTTCCTAAGCTTTTTTTCAAGAATTTATCAGCTTCTTCTGAATCCACAACAACTTTTCCATTAACATATGTCAAATGATTTATACCTAATGGATCGTTTTCATTTTCAATAACATCAGTTTCGATATGAGGAGTTTTCATTCCTTCTTTAATCTGAGATTCAGGAGCAACACCTCTTTGAGTAGTCTTGAATTCTTCATTTATAGTTGATTTTTCTGTAACTTCTGAATAAATATCAAAAATGTATTTTGAAATATAAGGATCTAACTGAGTATTTGAAAGTAATAATGCTTTTTCTAACTCTTCTTGTGATTCTCTCAATTTGCCTAACCTTCTTAACAAAATAGCAAGGTTATAATGAGCATCAAAAGCCATTGGAGATTCTTCTATCGCTCGACAGTAACTAAGTCCAGCTTCTTTGTAATTTCCCAAAATATGATTAGCAAGTGCATAATTATAGTTGATATTATAGCTATGTTTTTTTCGTTTCAATGCTTTTTTATATGCATCAATAGCTTTTTCTAAATACTCATTAGAAGCATGTGATTTTTCACCCATCAACATAGCTTTTCCGCGATAAGCTATCCCCATATTATACCAAGCAATTGTTTTGTTCTCTCTTGTACTTTTAACACTGTCAAAAATCAAAGGAATGTGAACTGTAACTCTTTTGGTATCAATAATAGTTTGATATTCTCTGATAGCTTTATCAAAATCAGATAATTTTTCTGCAGATACAATACCTAAATTCATTCGACAAACGATAAACTTAGGATCATATTCCAAAGCCTTTTCATATTCTTCAACAGCAGAATAATAATCTTCATATTTAACGTAAATATTTCCTAAATTACATCTAGCAAGCGAATGATCAGGATATTTTTCCAAACCTTTTTTATAAAGTTGAATCGCCTTTTCTAATTTATGAGCTTTATATGCCTTATCACCTTGATAAACATAATATAAACCAAACCCTCTGTTTATCTGTTTTATATACCATCCCCAAAAAACAAAAACAGATAGTAAAAACAGTAACACAAAAATCCCAAGGATAACCTTAGGAACTGTTTTTTCAAAAAGTTTTTTTAAAAATCTCATATGTCTATTTTATACTTCATTTCACTTAATAAGCAAGTTTTTAAAGAATATTGAAAAGAATATGCTATAATATATTTTACTAGTACATTGAAATGTAAATATGGGGACGTTTTGAAAGCGTAAGCCGTGTGTGGAAATCCTACGGAGTCTGCGAAGGCAGACGACACAGGATTGCAACCGTTCGATGGCGACGTTTCAAATCTTTGATTTGTCAGGAGCCCAAAAGCGTAAGCTGGAGTAAAGTTGGCGGAAACTTTGAGTTTTCGACAACGTAACTTAATAATAGTGCCGTGCAAATTGAAAATTTGACAGGCACACAAAACAAAGAAGCTTTCGAAACTACTCAAAAATATGGGGACGTTTTGGATTTGACGGGGTGATCGTTTGTATCAAACTGCGGGTCCGAGCGCTGTTCTCGGTTATCAACGAGCAACTTAAATTAAACGCTAACAACGTTATCGAAGGCAATTTCGGCAGAA
>CALUPF010000037.1 GCA_944322545.1 Candidatus Gastranaerophilales bacterium | reverse complement strand
AGGTTTGCCAGCAAGCAATTATAAAGCAAATTTCACGCTAGGAAAAGATATAGTTTTGAAGATTAACAATCTTGCATTTGATATAACAACAGGAAAAATACAAGGTATAGCTAGCTACAATTTTGTTAATGATCAGATAAAAGCAGAACTGAAAGCAAACAATGTAGATTCAAATAAAGTTGCGTCAGCGTTATTTGATTTTAAGGATCAAATATTCGGAAAATCAAATGGCACTATCATTATGACAACAAAAGGAAACTCTGATACAGAAAGAATCAGAAATCTTTCAGGTCACGTGTATTTTGATATTTCAGATGGAAGAATGCCTAAACTTGGATCTGTCGAATATCTATTAAAAGCAGGAAATCTTATAAAAAGTGGAATTACAGGTGTAAGCTTAAATAATTTCATTGACTTAATTGCACCAATAAAAACAGGATACTTCGATTCAATAAAAGGGAAATTCGCCCTCAAAAATGGTGTTGCACAAGATATTGAAGTCTATTCAAAAGGAGACAATTTAAACTTGTATATCAATGGCGAATACGATATTCTCCAACAATATGCAAACATGAGAATATATGGACGTTTAACAAAAAAAGCAAATAACATACTAGGGGCAGTTGGTAATTTATCATTTAATTCAATTCTTAATGCTATCCCTGGTTTTAAATTAGATAGAAATGCTAAATTAAAAATCATAAAAGATTTAAATAAAATTCCTGGGGTAGAGCTAAGTGATCAACAATACAGAGTATTCACAGTAAAAGTTGATGGAAAAATTAATGAAGAAAAATATGTTAGATCATTTAGATGGATTGAGTAAAAACAAAAAAAAACATATTACACTTGTAGGAGTTTTGAGTTATAATATAAATATTAAGTCAAAAGGGGCATGGGTTTGTTAGTAAGAAGTATTAAATTAAACAATACAACTAAACCAGCTTTTTCTCAAAAAGAAAAAGTAGTTTTTTCAAAAGATGATAAATACTTAAAAAAATCTTTAATCCAAAAAGATAATGAACAACAATATGAAAAAAATGCCAAAAACTTGATTTTGAAAGCCATTGGCATAGGCATTTCTGTTACAACTATATGGATACTAGCTAAATCTATTGCCTATTCAATAAAAAATAAAAAATTGAAACTTATATAGCAGGCTTTTGAGTTCCTTCTAGTTTTATATTTTTTAATTTTGAAAATAGAGGCTTATCGTAATCAATAACAAACTCTTGATAGTTATATGGCGGCATATATAAAGCAGGTGCAGATATATGATAAATATCTTTATCATCTTTAAAAACACCTTCCTTATGATAGTGACCTGAAACAATCATAAAAACATTGTCATGTAATGTAATTATAGTTTTATAACTCATTTTGTCTAAAATTTCATGACTTGGCTTTAAATATGGTTCCATATAAGGAAAATGTTGGAAAATTATAGCCGTTTTGTTTTTGTTCTTAGTTAATACTTGATCTAGCCATTGCAAAGTCTTTTGAGTAAACACCCCATGAGTGCTTGGCATACCAGAAGAAGAACCATCTAACACTATAACTATAATATCCTTATTAGGATAAAAATAATAAGAAGTATCAGCCTTTTTCTGATTTCTGTTTAATTTAGATACAATTTCTAAATATTCTGGCTTAGATAATCCAGATATTTTATGCGCATCTCTATTGCCTAAAACAAGGTAATATGGAGTACCTTTTATCCCTTTTATTTGATGAAGAAAACCAGACAAGTTTTCTTTGTTAGACTTCTCAATATTATCACCTAAAAAGATAACAAAATCATATTTGTTTTCATTAACTCTATCTACAAACCCTCTTAAAACTTTAGCTGATTCACTCATTGAATTAGATTCTTTATTCAAAGAATAATGAACATCAGATGCAACAGCAAATCTAAGCGTTTTTGCATTTGTTAAAGTTGAAGAAAAAACTAAACAAAACAATATCAATATAATTTTTAAATTTTTCATAAAATTATAATAATACAAAAATTAGTTTTTGGCATTTTCTACTTTATCAGCGATATTAGCCTTTTTTGTGCCTGCTTCATAACCACATATCAAGAAAATTGCAGGAAGAGCTTTAGAAATAAATTTTTGTATAGGTGTTTTGGGGAGCTCTGCCATATCAGCTAATTCACTAACATCTTTCTTCTTAGAAGTAGCAAGAGCAATAACAGTCAAAATATCATCTACGTGAATACCAAAATCTTTGATGCCAACTTTTCTGTCATCATTTTCTTTAAAAATAACCTTGTTGACTTTTGAAGCCATCCAGTTGCCAGCAGTAACGCCAACGACAACACCAACAACCCCAGATAAAGCACTCAATGTCCATTTTGTCAGTTTATCAAAATTACGTTTTTTTATTTGAGAAGTAGCAACACCAACTATTGTAATTGGGGTAACGATGTTTCCTAAAAATTGATGAACTGCTTCTTTTAACTTAGGCTTTTTGTTTTCTTTTTTATCTGTTAACAAACCACCTGCCAATCCACCAACAACAGAAGATGTAGCAAGCCCAATCGCTTCTAAAGTACCAAAGTCCAAATTAAACATGTCTTTTACTTTAAAAGCTGCTTTTTTTTGTCCCTTGGCTAATGCAAATAGATAAACAAAAGTTGTCAAAGCACTACCTGCTAATGCAGCCCTTTTAACTTTTCCATCTTGGTCTTTTTTTACAATGCCGCTTAATGGATTTTCTTTATATTTTATTACCCCTGCACTTTTTACATCATGGGACTGTGTATAATGAACTGGTAAAACTATCTGAGTCATAATCGTCTCGAATTCTATTGATAATTACATAATGCTAGTGAACAATTTTTTTTGCCATCACATGTAATTTTTGTTAACTAAATTAACAAGCAACTTTGAACACATTATAGTACAAAAAAGAATTATGCAACCTCACCACTTTATCAAAATTGATATTTTTAGTAATATTTATAAAAAGGTGAATTATGAGATTAGATAAGTTTTTAAAAGTATCAAGATTAATAAAAAGAAGAACAGTAGCTAACGATGTATCAGACCAAGGTCGAGTATTAGTAAACAATACTCCCGCAAAGCCCTCAAAACAATTAAAGGAAGGCGATATAATCCAAATTGAGCATTTCAACAAATCTGTCAGTGTTAAAGTGATAAAAATCCCAACAGGCAATATTTCTGTTCAAGAAGCATCTAGTTTATATGAAGAAATTAAATAAAATTGCCTTTTTTTGCATCAATTTTTAAAATAAAGACATAGAAAAGTAGAGGAGATCGATATGAAAAAATATATTACAAGCTGTCTTATCTTGGCAGGTTTATCATTGGGTTTTAATCTTTCTGCCCATTCGGCAATTAGCAGAACAATGAAAGCTGATATTCAAGCTATAAGTATTCCTACAGGAACAACAATGAATTTAGAATTAATGGAACCTGTATCAACTAAAATAGGCAATGTGGGAGATGAATTTTCTGCAATGCTAAAAGAGGATAAAATTGTTAATGGAAAAATAGCTCTACCAGCTGGTTCTATAATCAGAGGAACTATTAGTAAAATAACACCTGCAAAAAGAATCTCAAGAAGTGCAATTTTATACTTAAACTTTGACCACGTTGTAACACCAACAGGACGTCAAATTCCACTTAATGCAGGGTTATATAACTACACAGAAATAACATTAGACGGTGGAATCTATCAAAATGGTAATTATGGCTATGCAATAAAAAGAAATTGGAATAACACTAAACAAATTTTTAATAACACAATAAAATGGGGCAAAGGAACTGGCGATAATATGCAATATCTTTGTGTACCAATTGGAGCCATAGGTGGTGTTATAGGTGGTGGAGCTTACTATATAGGAATGGATGTTGCTGATTTATTTAGAAAAGGCAATGATGTTACTTTACCACAAGGAAAAAGTTTTGATGTAATGCTAACACAACCAATAGATATTCCTTTACATTAATAAAATTGTATTATGTTTGAAAATTTAAAATTAATAAAACTTCTTTTTGACCAAAAAAGCGAAAATGAAGTAGGAAAAGAACTAATAAAAAACAACAAGACTCTGGCCATTGCAGAGTCTTGTACTGGTGGATTACTAAGCTCTCTTATGACAGATGTATCAGGTAGTTCGAGTTACATAAAAGCAAATTTTGTAACATACGCAAATGAAGCAAAAGAAGAATATCTTAACGTAAAAAAAGAGACCCTCGAAACGTATGGAGCAGTGAGTACCCAAACAGCAAGCGAAATGGTTCAAGGTCTTTTAGAAAAAACCAACTCTGATTATGCAATAGCAACCACAGGCATTGCTGGTCCAACAGGTGGCTCAAATGAAAAGCCTGTCGGTCTAGTTTACATTGGAATAGGAAATAAAAACGGTAATATTTATGTTGAAAAATATAATGTTAGCGATAAATATCCAAGAACTCTAATAAAATATCTTTTTGCAAAACATGCGTTAAAGCTACTAGCTAAATTTTTAAAGGAGAATAATTAATGAAAACTGTTACATTAATCCCTGGAGATGGAATTGGACCAGAAATATCTGACTCAGTAAAAAAAATCATAAAAGCAGCAGGTGTTGAAATTAATTGGGATATACAAACAGCAGGAGCAGATGTTGCAGAAACAGAAGGAACACCTCTACCACAAAGAGTTATTGAATCAATAAAAAAAAACAAAGTCGCACTAAAAGCGCCTGTAACAACACCTATAGGCAAAGGTTTCAGAAGTGTTAATGTTGCACTAAGAAAAGAACTTGATTTATACGCAAATTTAAGACCCTGTAAAAACATAGAGGGAATAAAAACACCTTTTGAGAACGTAGACATAGTTGTTGTAAGAGAAAACACTGAAGATTTATATGCGGGAATTGAAAGAAAAGTCGATGACGATACAGCAGAATCTATAAAAATAATTACAAGAAATGCATCTACAAGAATTGCTCAATACGCTTTTGAATACGCAATAAAAAATAATCGTAAGACAGTTTGGGCAGTAACAAAAGCCAATATATGTAAATTCTCTGATGGATTATTCCTTGAATGTACAAAAGAAGTATCAAAAAAATATCCTCAAATAGAATATAAAGAAATTCTTGTAGACAATTTATGCATGCAACTAGTTCAAAACCCACAAAAATTTGATGTTTTAGTCTTGCCTAATTTATATGGAGATATTGTTTCAGACCTCACAGCAGGACTAATAGGAGGCCTTGGCGTTGCACAAGGAGCCAACATTGGAAAAGACTGCGCAGTATTTGAACCTGTACATGGTTCGGCTCCTGACATAAAAGGACAAAACAAAGCAAATCCTACAGCATTGTTATTATGTGCAACGAACATGCTTGAATACATTAACGAAAAAGATGCTGCTGAAAAAATCAGAAAATCACTTTATAAAGTTATAGCTGAGGGCAAAGTTTTAACTCCTGATTTGGGTGGTAATGCAACAACAGAAGAATACACCAACGAAATTATAAAAAATTTGTAAAAAAAAACCGACTGACGCCGGTTAAACTTTACCACATATTAGAGAGAGGAATTAGAGAGAGAGAATTTAAAATCTTTTTTATTTCCTCTACTATATATGTTCCCATTTGTAAAAAATTAATAACTTTTTCTATTCGCATTTTTAATATTTCTTTACAAATAATAATTTAAATAACAAAAGATTTTTTTTCACGTTTTACTCCATATCATAGAAAAGGAGATAAAATGAACAATTTATCATTCAAAGCAAAGCTTAATGGTGTTAATTCTGACGTATTAAAAGTAATATTTGAAGCAAAAACTAAAAAAGATACAAAACATGAAATGCTTTTTGTCGAAAATCCTGATAAATATGGTGAAGACAAATTTGAATTATATAAAAATGGAGAAAAGACATCTGAATATTATACAGATGTTAATCAAAAACTTTTATCCATAGATAGATTAATAGGAATATTTAACATCCTAAAAGCAAAAGAAGCTCAAAGTAAAATACACGAAATGAAATCAAAAAAATAATCGAATAATATCATATAAAAAGCCCTCTAAGAATCTTAGAGGGCTTCAACTTTATTAATAACTAAAGTTATTAGTTTTCACTAGCAGCTTCATCAGCTGATTTTTCTGGAATTCTCATTGCATAGAAAGATCTCCATACAAATACCAATGCAATGATTAAGAATATCCATCCTGCAATAGGTGCGATATGTCTAAATGATTCATTGATAGAGATTTCCATTGCCAACAAACCAAACAAAGTAGTGAACTTGATAATTGGGTTCATTGCAACTGAAGAAGTATCTTTGAATGGGTCACCAACTGTATCACCTACAACAGTAGCATCATGCAATGGTGTACCTTTTTCGCAAAGGTCACATTCAACAATTTTCTTGGCGTTGTCCCAGCAACCGCCGGCGTTAGCCATAAATACAGCCTGGAACAAGCCGAATACAGCAATTGCGATCAAGTAGCTTACAAAGAATGCTACAGGAGCAACTGTTTTGCATCCGGGTGCTGATAAACAAGCAAATGCCAATGCAAAAGCAAACAATGCTATGAAGATGTTAACCATACCTTTTTGAGCATATTGAGTACAGATTTTAACAACTTCTTTTGAGTTAGCAACGTTTGCAGTTTTTACGCTTTCGTCGTCAATTTTGATGTGACGTTTGATGTATTCAACAGCTCTGTATGCACCAGTTGTAACAGCTTGCATAGAAGCACCTGAGAACCAGTAAATAACAGCACCACCTGCTAAAAGACCCAAAATAGTGTATGGGTTTAACAAGTTGAGTACTTGTTCAGGTTGAATACCCAAAGTATTTTTGATTACAAGAATCAAAGAAAAAATCATAGTAGTAGCACCAACTACAGCTGTACCGATAAGTACAGGTTTAGATGTAGCTTTGAATGTGTTACCAGCACCATCATTTTCTTCTAATTGTTGTTTTGCAACATCAAAGTTTGGTTTAAAACCAAAATCTTTTTCGATTTCTTCAGCAACGCCTTCTCTTTGTTCGATTAATGACAATTCATAAACAGATTGAGCATTATCAGTAACAGGACCATAGCTGTCAACAGCGATTGTTACAGGACCCATACCAAGGAAACCGAATGCTACAAGGCCGAATGCAAATACAGATGCATAAATCATAACTGTATCAGGAATCATTGTGCTGAAGTAGTAAGACAATCCCATTAAGAATACGATTACCATACCAATCCAGAAACCTGAGAAGTTACCAGAAACAATACCAGAAAGGATTGTTAAAGAAGAACCGCCTTCTCTTGAAGCAGTAACAACTTCTTTAGTATGCAATGCATTTGGACTTGTAAAGATTTTTGTAAATTCAGGAATCAATGCAGCGCCCAAAGTACCGCAAGAAATAATACCTGCTAATACCCACCATAGGTTTGCACCCATTGAAGCCAATAACCATTTAGATACACCAAATGTCATAACGATAGATAAGATTGATGTAATCCAAACTAAGTTTGTTAAAGGTTTTTCAAAATCAACTTTTTCAGCGTTGCCGAATAAAAGTTGAGTTAAACCTGTGTTCACCCAGTAAGCTACTACTGAAGTAACAATCATCAAGAATCTCATTGTAAAGATCCAAGTTAATAACTGAATTTGATATTCAGGGAATACACCTAACAAGATGAAAGAAACAAGAGCAACACCAGTTACACCGTAAGTTTCAAAACCGTCAGCTGTAGGTCCAATAGAGTCACCAGCGTTATCACCAGTACAGTCAGCAATAACACCTGGGTTTCTAGGATCATCTTCTTTGATTTTGAATTGAATTTTCATCAAGTCAGAACCGATATCAGCAATCTTTGTAAAGATACCACCAGCAACACGAAGAGCAGATGCACCCAAAGATTCACCAATAGCAAAACCAATAAAGCAAGCACCTGCTAAATGTCCTGGAACAAATAACAAGATAATTAGCATCATGATTAACTCAACGCTAACAAGCAATACACCAATGCTCATACCAGCTTTTAAAGGAATATTTAAAACTTTTAAAGGTTTAGCTTCTAAAGAAGCAAAAGCAGTTCTTGCGTTAGCCAAAGTATTCATTCTGATACCAAACCAAGCTACACCGTAAGAACCTAAAATACCGATTACAGACCAAGCAAGGATAATCAATACACCTTTTAAGCCCATATGTTGTAATCCGCCAAAATAGAATGCAATACAGCATCCAATTAAGATTTCCAAAGCAAGTAAAAATTTACCTTGTTGAATAAGATAAGTCTTACAAGTTTCGAAAATAGTGTTTCCGATTTCAGCCATAGCTGAATGAACTTTGTAGTTTTTAACTTTGATGAACTCGATCAAACCAAAAACTAAGCCCAATACGGAAATACCGATACCCAACAACAACAGATTAAAGCTGTGTGGATCGGCTGCCAAATTTGGAACAACCAAATCGGCTTCCCCTGCAAATGCAGAGTTGGCTGCTAAAAGTGTTGCGAACGCAGATAAGACACCGCTTTTTAGCAAACCAGACCATCTTAAGTTAGCCATCTTTTTCTCCCTTGTCCTCTTTCCATCGCAAAAGGACCATTTTCTACACATACCTCAATTGTACACGAAATACAGTTATTAGCAAGAACTTAATACATTATTATGAACGTAGTATATATTTTTTATCCCTTGCAAAAGAAAAAAAAGTTTGGTAGTATGTTTATTACATTTTTTAAAAATGTATCAAGAAATTGGCAATTTTTCTTCGCAAAATGTTTTTATAAACATGTGAAGGTGAAAATAAGAATTTCGTGTGAAAGGAAGTCTTTAATGTTGAAGGAAGTTATTTGTAATTTTTTGGAAAGTTTTGTCGCTGGTTTATGTGAGTTGGCTCCTGTTTATATTTGTGTTGAATCTGAGTATCAAAACAAATATTAAAAATTTTCAAACATAGATTTGGGTCGAAAAAATATCCTTCTTTTTTTATAAATGTATTTTACAAATTTTTCCTGTATAATATTGGTAAATTTGTTATATGTTTTGTTGAAAACAGAAGGATATTTTTTATGACGGAAAAATTAAGATTATATATTGTTGATAAAGAAGAAAATTCAAGAAACATTATAAAAAACTATCTTTCTGAAACATTTGATAATTATGAAAATGAATTTATCTTAGAAGAAACACAAAGCATTGAAAACTTAGCTAAAGACGGGCTAGAATTAGAAAACACAATACTCCTAATTGATATATCAGAAGATACAGAAAAAAATCTTGAAATTATAAAAAGAATAAAAAAAGAAACAAAAAAAATTTTTATTATTACTCTTTCAAATAAAGCATCAACAGAAATGATAATAAAATCACTCCGCTCTGGTGCTAAGGAATTTGTATCTAAACCTATTATCAAAACAGAATTTCAAGACGCAATAAAAAATGTTCTAAACGAAATTAAAAACAATGAAACAGAAAGTGCTTGTAAAATAATTTCAACATTTTCAAACAAAGGCGGTATAGGTAAAACATCTATTGCAGTCAATCTTGCTGTTGAATTAGCTCAAATGTCAAAAGAAAAAGTAGCATTAATTGACCTAAACTTACAATTAGGAGATGTTTCAACATTTTTAGATATGATGCCATCTTTTGCAATGGATTATATAGCTAAAAATATAGAAAACCTAACTGAAGACGAATTATTGAAAACATTATCTAGATATAAAAACACTAGTTTATATGTGATAGCTGACCCATTAAATATAGATAAATCTCAGGAAATAACAGCTGATGAAATTAAAAACATACTAACAACCCTAAAAAAGACATTCTCATATATTGTAATTGATATTGGAACAAATATAGATTCTAAAACAATCACAGCTTTAGATATGTCTGATTTGATTTTACTAATTGCAATTGTAAACTTGCCAGCAATAAGAAGCACACAAAGATGTATGGAACTGTTCAACAAATTAGGTTATTCAAAAGACAAAATAAAACTTGTTCTAAACCGTTATATGGAAAATGAAGAAATAAAAACAACTGATATAGAGGAAGTCGTCAAACAAAAAGTATACTGGAAAATTCCTAATAATTATCTTACAATGATGACTGCTATTAACAAAGGCGTACCCGTTAATGCAGTTAATGCAGAAGCAAATATTAGTATAAACTATAAAGAATTCGCCTCTAAAATTGCGGATTATCTTATAACACAGAACATCAATAAAAATTATAATTAAAACTGACTGGAGAAAAATCGTGTCACTTAAAGAAAGATTAAAAAGCAAAAAAGAAGCTAAAATAAAAAAAGCACAAAACAAACCATCTAAAGAACTTTGCGAATTTAAAATATCCATAGAAAAAGTGTCAAATGCTGTAAACAAAGTCAGCAATGTATCAGACTTAGGTAATATTGTACAAGAATTTTCAAAGTTCTTAAGCACTTTACCTACAGAAAATGCTAGCATCACTTTTAGTGGGAACTTTGATCTTGGACAAAGAACACTACTTAACTGTGTTTTAGCTAAATTTCTTGAAGATGGAGAGAAGCTAGCACCTACGATTGTAGCACAAGAAGCTCAAGAACAAGAAGAGATTAAAGAACCTTCTAAGCTCATAAGAAAAAGAAAATCACTCAAAACTAAAATTGCTGAAGAAACACAAAAAATAGAAGAAGAGTAAAAACATTAAGAGTGTTTTTTCTCAAAATCTAATAAATAAGACTTAATTTCTTGAGCATTCTGTCCACCAAAGCTATAATTGCCAATTTTTCCGTTTGCATAGACTATTCTATGACAAGGAATTATTATAGGAATTGGATTGTTTGCTAATGCATTAGCTACTGCTCTATATCCATTAGGTTTTCCTACCATTTCCGCAAGTTCTTTATATGATTTTGTTCGTCCATATCGAACTTTTAATAGCTCATCATATACTTTTTTTTGAAAATCACTACATTTATCAAGCGCTAAAGGAATGTTAAAGCTATGTAAACGCCCCTCAAAATAAGCTTCTAATTGATCCATGACACGATAATTAAAAGCAGAACACTCGAAATCATTGCGTTCTTTAACCAATTCTATCTTATGTAATGCAATGTCTGAAGAGAAAATCTTCAATACACCTATTGGCGATTTTAAAAAAGCTACTTCCATATTATATATTATACAAAAAAATTAACAGACTGTAGAATAAAAAAAAACAAAAGTATAGTAATAATTAATCCATAGAACTATAAGGAAAAACAAATGGAAATAGGGAATATAGCTCCAGACTTTGTCTTAAAAGGCATTGGTAAAAATGGAGAAATCAAAGAATTTAAGTTATCTGATTATAAAGAAAAAAATGTAATTATTTTTTTCTATCCAAAAGATGATACACCAGTTTGCACAATAGAAGCTAAT
This sequence comes from Candidatus Gastranaerophilales bacterium, assembly GCA_944322545.1. Lineage (GTDB taxonomy): Bacteria > Cyanobacteriota > Vampirovibrionia > Gastranaerophilales > Gastranaerophilaceae > Limenecus. The sequence continues at coordinate 28,906 of CALUPF010000037.1, read as the reverse complement.
GACTTCAACCATAACCTAAACAATATAGAGACTAACGCAATAATCTTTGGAATTAGTGCAGATAATTCAGAAGATCATCAAAAGTTCAAACAGAAATACGGCTTAGAAGTAACTCTTCTTTCTGATACAACGGGTGAAGTTTTAAAACTATATAATGTATTAAATGAAAATTTGCCTGATAAAATTATGGCAAAACGAACAACTTTCCTTATTGGCAAAGATGGGACAATAAAGAAAATTTGGAAAGACGTAGCCGTAGATGGACACGTAGAAGAAGTTTTAAAAGAATTAAAAAAGCTTTAAACTACATTCTTTCAGGAGCGTCAACAGCTAGTATATCCAAAGCTGTTTTAATAACAGTGGATACCGATTTTACAACAGCTAGTCTTGCTGCTGCTAAAGCTTTGTCGTCTGTTAACACTCTTGTAAAAGTATAGAATTGATGGAAAGCACCAGCCAATTCTTGTAAATATTTACAAACGATGTATGGCGCTCTTAATTTAGCACCTGCCTGAACTATTGACTTAAACTCTTCTAATTTCAATATAAGCTTTTTAGCAGAAGCATTAGATTTTTCATTATCTGTATTCCAAAGCAGATTTAAGTCTGCATCTAATACAGCTTTTTCTAATTCATCTTTATCAAAAAGTGGGGTAATCTTTTCTTTAGTTTCGATATTAACTCTTTCACTTGAAGCATTTCTGAAAATAGAGCAAGCTCTTGCATGAGCATATTGAACATAGAAAACAGGGTTTTCGTCAGTTTTTGACTTAGCTAATTCTATGTCAAAATCTAATGTAGTATCGATACTTCTTATAATCATCCAATATCTAGTAGCATCAACACCTACTTCGTCAATTAAATCTTCTAGGGTAACCATATTTTTTCTTTTACCCATTCGAACAGCTTCTCCATTTAGGACAATATTAACAAGCTGACCTAAAAGAACTTCTAATTTATCAGGATTATCACCTAACGCCTCAATAGAAGCTTTCATTCTAGGAACATATCCATGGTGATCTGCACCCCAAATATTTATCAATTTGTCAAAGCCTCTTTGAATTTTGTCATGGTGATAAGCAATATCAGCAGTCAAATATGTATTAGAGCCATCAGTTTTTCTCAAAACTCTGTCTTGATCGTCACCAAATAAAGAAGACTTAAACCAGACAGCGCCATCTTTTTCGTACAACATATCTTTTTCTTTTAGCTTATTAACACAAGCTTCAACTTTACCAGACTTATGTAAATCTGTTTCAAAATAAAAATTATCAAATTCAGTTCTAAATTTATTTAACAAATCTTTTTGTAAACCAAGCATTTTCATTTTCGCGAAAGAAGAAAGCTCATTTAACTGCTCAGTTTGTAAATCATTGAGATTTTTAGGTAAAGATTCAGCGATAGCTTTTTTCTCAACGACAAATTCTTTTGCTAGTGGAATAAGATATTCTCCAGGATAAAAAGACTTTCTTTCGACTTCATCTGTTGGAAAATCAATTTTTTCACCTAACTCTTGCATTACTCTAATATAAAGAGATCTTCCAAGATTTTTTATCTGATTACCAGCGTCATTTACATAAAACTCTTGATACACATCATATCCAGCAAATTTCATCAAATTTGCAAGAGCACTACCCATTGCAGCCCAACGTCCATGGCCAATATGGAATGGACCTGTAGGATTAGCCGAAACGTATTCTAAAATAACTTTTTGGCCCTGACCATAATCACAAGAACCATATTGTGATTTTTCATTTAAAATATCGCTAATAATTGTATTTAAAAAAGTTTTACCGAATTTGAAATTAATAAAACCCGCAACTGTCGTAATTGCACAGTCATCAATTTTAATATACTCAGCAAGTTTTTGTGCTATTTGAGGTGGAGCCATTTTGGCATATCTTGATAAAGAAGATACATTTATAGCAATATCACCAAACTCTTCATTTTTAGGAATCTCTGTCTTTAGAGAGAACTCATCAGATTCTTTCATTTGACCTAAAGAAGATTCAGCAACTGCTGTTTTAACTGCATTTTCTGTAACATCAAGAATATATTGTTTTAGCATAATCCACCCTTTTAAAAGCAATGTAAAATACGGACATCAGTCCTAGTCAATTATAGCCAAAACATAATTTTTAGAAAATATCAATAAGACAAATATTAGTTATTCGTAGAAGTTGCAAGAAACTGTTTTTTCATTGTATAGCAATAAAAATTATCAACATTTTCAATACAATCATCTAAAACTCTTATTAACTGAATCAAATCACGTTGCATTTTTATATGATTCATAAGGTTTTCATCATAGGTATATTCGTCATTATTAAACATATATTCATTATCCCTGTTCATGTTCATAAATATCCCTAATTCGTAACACTATATTTATCGGAATAATGAGTAAAAACTTTATATAAAACCCATAATCTGTAAAGTTATATTAAATTTGATTATTAATTAGCATCTCTGCTAAATATAAATCTTTTTTCGTTGTGATTTTTATATTTGAGTAATCCCCCTCAACGACATAAACGCTATGCCCCAAAAATTCAGCCATGCCGGAATCATCAGAAAAACATTCACCCTCTAATTTTTCATGAACAGACAAAATCATTGAATAATCAAAAATTTGAGGAGTTTGAACACACCATAAAAAATTCCTGTCAGGTGTTTCTATAATTTTATTATTTTCATCAACTTTTTTAATTGTATCAACTGCTTTCACAGCAACAATTGCTGCACCTTTTTCAAGAGCTTTTTCTATACATTTTTCTATATGCTCTTTTTTTATCAAAGGTCTTGCTGCATCATGTATAGCAACGATATCAGGATTTGAACAAGCTTTCAATGCATTGAAAACAGAAGCTTGTCTTGTTGCACCACCTCTTACAACTTTTATTAACTGATTATCCTTTGTTAAATCTTTAATAACAGGCTCTAAACCTTCTGAAGCAGAAATAACAATTTCTAATGGATTTAAAGGCAAAAAAGCTTCAATAGAATGTAAAATAACCTCTTTTCCATTAATTTTTTCTAATAGCTTATTAACTTTTCCATATCTAGTAGACGAACCACCTGCTGTTATTACTACAGACAATTTTTTATCATTCATTTTTATTACCCTTTAAAATGATTAAAACTATTTTCATAAAACTTATTTTTATCTATATCAATTTCTGAATTATTGATATCTATAATTATTGGTTTGTTTGCTACTTTTTCAATAACTTTACCAATTCTAAAGAAATGAGACTTATCTAATTTTTCAAAATCTTTTTCATTGATACAACCAACTAATTCAAAATCTTCTCCACCCCATAGCATAATATCTTTCCAATTTTCTGGAAAAACATTTTTCAACTCTGGACTTACAGGGATAGAAGAAAAATCAACTTTCAATGTAACATCACTAGCCTCAGCCAGCTTAAATAAAGCATCACACAATCCATCAGAGCTATCCATCATTGCAAAATCCTCAGTTGCTAATCTTATAAGCTCTTCACTTTTCTCGATTTGTGGTTGAGGATACAAATGTTTATTTACTAAGTAATTAGAGCTTTTATTTTTATCTAACAAAATTTTTAAACCAGCTGCACTATCACCATGAGGACCTGTCACAAAAATAACATCACTAACTTTTGCATTTGATCTTGATATGTCATAACTAAATATTTTTTTGCCTATTGCACAAATAGAAACGAATATCTTATCAGCCCCAGTTAAATCCCCACCGACTACTTTGACGCCGTATTTTTGACAAACATCATTTACACCTAAATAAAAATCTTTTACAAAATCAGCATCAACATCATTTTTCATAGACAAAGAAATAGTTATATACAAAGGTTTGGCGCCAATTGCAGCCAAGTCTGAAAGATTTACAGCAACTGCCTTTTGTCCAAGACAATATGCACTAGTAGAGGACAATTCAAAATGAACGTCCTCTACCAAAGAATCTTGTGTAATATATAGGCCAAACTCTTTTAAATAGGCACAATCATCACCAATATATGAGCTATCAGAAAGAGTTTTTGTGATGATATTTAAAAATTGCTGTTCTTTATTTTCCATAAAGCAATTTTATCATGCTGAATTTTATATTTTCACTCTATGATTTAGAGTTTACAAATTGAGCAATTACATCTGCTAAAACAAAATAAATATAGAAATAAACAACAGGAAGCAATATTATGCCTATTACAGTCAAACATAAAATTGAACACACAACCTGTCCTAATAAAGAAATTGCAATAAATAGCAATATTAATACTGCATAATTACCAACATTATCTTTTAGCATAGTAAATGCATCTTTCAAATCAACAAAAGACAAAATCTTTAAATTTTTGTTGAAATTTGCCAACATCAAAGGCATAAACAACATTGTCAAAACATATAAAAACAATACAGCTGCACCAATTAAAGTAATAATTAAAAATGAAATAACTGATGAAAAAGCTGAAGAGTTACTACTAGTGGTTGAAAAAACCAACAAAAACATAAATATTGAACCAAAGAAAAATAAAGGTAAAACGTAAATAAAATATCCAACAAAATATTTTAAACCAGCTAAGATAAACTTTCCAAAATCTTTCCACTCGGGTAACAGTGCATTATCATCATTTATCCTAAGATTAGATGTAATACAAAAATATCCAGAGATTGCTAGTAACAAGACTATCGATGCAATGAAACAAACAACTAAAGCACACACAGTAGCTATTGCTGAATGAAAAATCAACATTAACAACACAGGAATAAAGAAAATAGCAAAACATCCAAATACCAACAAAGCACCAATCAAAAGCTTACTAACCCATTGGGCATCGTTAGTTATATAAGTTAGTGATTTTTCAAAATCAAATTTCATAATTTTCTCCTTATGCATAAACACAATCTAAAACATTATATTATTTTTTTTAGATTTACACAATAAAACAACTGGTCTAAATAGAAAAAAATATGGTATTATCTCCGTATGGGTAATAAAAAAATCATTTATGCAATATTTATATTATTTTTTTTCATACAAAGTGTATATGGATATAGTACAAACACTTGTAAATCATTTTATAATGATCAAAAATTCACCCAAGCTAGCAAATGTTATCATAATATCGTTCAGGCAAACAGTAATGATATACAATCTAGGTTTTATTACGCAGCATCACTGTTTTACAGCAGACAATATAGTCTTGCATACAACCAATACAGATACATTGCAGATAAATACCCAAATAGTAATATAGGCAGATATTCACGTAGTGAAGCAGAAAAAGTCAGACAAAAAATGCTTGCCGTGCAAAAAGCTAAATTAAATGATACAGGCAACTACCTTACAAATTTAGATAAAGCTACAAAATGGTATAAAATGCCAATAAAAGTCTGGATTCAACCTAGTGCATATAGAAACTATTCAATCAATGCTTTTTATGAATGGCAAAGAAAAACTCAAAATATGGTATCCTTCCAGTTTGTAACAAATGAAAAACAAGGGCAAATAAAAGTATATTTCGTTGACAAAGTAAATGGTTCAGTATCTGAAGATAACATAGGTTTGACAACATTAAAATATATTGGAGATATGAACACATCAGCAACAATTCAAATTTTACAAAGAACTGATTCCAACAAAATGCGTTCATATGCACAAGTATATCCTGTTGTTTTACATGAAATAGGTCATGCACTTGGAATGCATGGTCATAGTTCAAGTAGCAATGACATACTTTATCCAAACAACTACACTAATGATGTGCATCTCTCAAATAGAGATGCAAACACCATTAAAGAAATATATAAGAAAAAAAGCTTTTTTCAGTTTTAATGACTAAAATTTAAGAGTTTTACTATAATCTGGGATTACAAATTTATCGTTATTTGCATCCTTATTAGTAAATATCGCATACTGTTCAAAAGATATTTCTTTTGAATTTTTATATAGATCCATATCTACATATTTTTCATAAACTTCAGTCAAATCACCTGAATAATTACCCATTATACGAGCAAATTTCTTAATTTCTTCCTTATTAGCACCAGCACCATATGCTTTTGTTTTCGCATCAGTACCAGATGGACGAATTTCAATGAATTTATCATCAAATTCAAGATATGTTCCATCACCTACAAATTTCACATCGATCAAATTATCAAAATTCAATTCTTTAAATGTATCAGAAAGAATTTCTTTTATTTGCTCTAAGTTCAATTTGCCTTTATTTTTAGCAACAGCCATTGTTAAATAGAACACATCATTTTTAGTTCTTTGAGCTTCGCCTTCTTTTTTAGCAAGTTTCAATTTTTCAATATCAGGTTCTGATTCATTGTAATAAGCAATATCTTCTCTAATATCAAATTTTGAGATAATAGAATTTGTTTTGAATACATCATCTAGATATTCTGACATTGTTTTATTTTCTTTTTCTAAAAATGCAACCAATGCAGAAGCTACAACAATTGCCTCAGTCGCACTTTTTTCTCTCATCGCAACAGCTACTCTACCAGCTTGAGATTTAATAAGTTCTTCTGAACCAATAATCATGCCGCCTGATTCTTCACCGCCAAAAATCAATTTAGGGTTAACGCCTAAATTAATGTCATTTCCTAAAACATCAGTCACGACAACATCTTTTTGCGGATTGTCAGCTATTTGTTTTTCAACTTTTTTCATAACATTAGCAATTTCTTTGAAGCCAACTGGCACATTGACAACATTAATGTTATTTTTCTTTGCCCATTCATCCCAAGAACGAGCAGAAGCAGTTGTTTTAATCATAAATCGAGGATGCTTGTCATATAGACCTTCTTTTTTAAGCTGATTTGCCCAAAAATCCATAATCATTAAAAATGATTGATTTGCAGTAAATACAGTTAAAATTCTGTCGTTTCCTAAATCTACGTAATCAACACCTAAGCCTTTTAGATAATCAGTTTTATCTTTAGATTCAATCTGACAAACTGTCAATCTGTCATGATCAGGATCTGTAATGAACACAGCAGTTCCAACAGGAAAATCTTTAAGTTTTTCATCATAATTTAAAGACTTAATTACAGGGAAATAAGGCTTTCCGTCTTTGTCTTTTGACAATACAGTTGCATCAACTGAATAGTCATAAAAAGTTTTATTTCCTTTAGGGTCTGTGTCATATTTACCGATTCCGTGGAAAAACGGATCTTCTTGCATATTCATCCAAACAAAATGACTATCTATATCCATTTTATTAAGGATTCTGCTTAAAGTTCTACAAGCAGAACCACCAACGTTTTCAATTACAATGTTATTTTTCAAGCCTTTGATAATGTTCAAATTAGAGTCTTTTGCAACACCATCTAAAAGATATTGTTTATATAATTTGATACCATCATCTAATTCAGTCATTACTTCTTCTGAAATTAATGGATTATCATTAGCTGCAATTTTTATATCATAGTAACCATTTTTTTCAACTTCATTAAAAATGTACTTAATTTTATCAACAAATAACATAGATTCTTCAGGAAGATACTGACTACCTTGAGAATTAAGGTCTTTTGTTGCATTTTTAACTGATATACCATGACTAGATGTAATGTATTCACCGCCTAGTAAATCTAACTTAAAAGCTAAAAATGAAGCCATCCAAATAGGAATAGTTTTTCTTCCTTTTGGAACTATTGTTTTAATGCCATGGGCAGCTTGAATACGAGCTATCAACTCAAGAAACTCTTGAGAGTTATATCTAACTTCACATCCTGCCAATTTAATAAGTTCAGCGTTAGGATACAATTCATTAGCTACTAACGCTTTAGCTTCTGTTGCAAGCATTATACCAATTAAGTTAATAGGGAATCTTGTATCATGAGGATATAAAATATTTTGAGGTCCACGAATACCTGCTGTTGAAACCTCTGCCTCTTTTGCATATCCAGCAAACCATTCTTTTAAATTTAGACCTTCTGGATTTTTATCCGCGTCATATTGTTCAAGATGCTCTTTTTTTAGTCTAAAAGTAAACTCATTTTTGTTAGATAAATCAACTAACTTGTTCATTTTTATATAATCAGGTGTTTTTGAATTAACTGATTCAAAAAGTGATTTTTCAAGCTCACTATGAGCTGTTTTATTTATATTCTCCATAATTCGGCTCCTTGTGTATAAATACAAAAACATTATACAAAAAACAAAAAAGTTATGTATATAAAAAAGGACTATATTCTTCTGTATCAGATATGTTTCAGTTATAATTTACCAAGAGGTCATCATCTTGGATAAAACGTTAAAAACAATAGAATTTGATAAAGTTTTAGATATTTTGAGCAGCTATGCTTCTAGTGATCTTGGAAAGCTTCGTTGTAAAAATGCACTTCCTTTAGAAAACACAGAAGAAATAAGACTAGCTCAATCCATCACAACTCAAGCTCAAAATGCATACAGGTTAAGTGCATCTGCAGTGCCTATCTCAAACATCCCTGATATAAAAAATGCATTATCTATTCTAAAAAACAAAATAACGCTAAGTTTAGAAGACGTAAAAGATGTCTATGAAATTTTAGTTACAACAAGAAAAGTTTCATCATTTCTTCATAAATATGCCTCAGAACAAAATGAATTAATAAAATACACAGAAAAACTTTTTGTATTAAGTGAAATAGAAGAGAAAATCGAAAACATTTTTGACGCTAATTTCAATATAAAAGAATCAGCAACTCCTGAACTAAAAGCACTTTTTCAATCTAAACGTTCAACTGAAGAAAATATAAAAACAACAGTTTCTGAGCTTATGAAAAGTTCAACATTTTCTAGCTATCTTCAAGATTCTGTATACACACTTCGCGACAATCGTATAGTTTTTCAAGTTAAAGCAGAATCAAAAAATAAAATACAAGGCATAGTTCACGATATCTCACAATCAGGTCAGACATATTTTATTGAGCCTAAACAAATTGTAGGATTAAATAACAAGTTACGTGAGCTTGAAATCGAAATAGAAGCAGAAATACATAGAATAATAAAAGAACTTTCCTCTGAATTATCTATACATTACGAAGAAATTGAACAATCTTTTTATACAATTATTGAACTTGATTTCATATTTGCAAAAGCAAAATATTCAACAGCAATAGACGCATGTGAGCCCGAGATCATTGAATCACCAGCACTTGAATTTAAAGCAATGAAAAATCCTGTGTTGTTATCAATCTTAGATAAAGTAATAGACAACGATTTTTCAATAGGTAATCCATATAAATCCATTATAATTACAGGTTCAAACGCGGGTGGGAAAACAGTTGTTTTAAAAACTGTTGCTTTATACATAGCAATGACTCGTGCGGGAATGCATCTACCTTGTTTCAACGCAAAAGTCTACCCATTTAAAAAGCTTTTTGCGGAAATTGGTGACGATCAAAATATAATCCAAAGTCTTTCAACTTTTTCATCTCACATAAAAAACATAAAAAATATTTTAGACAATGCTGATAAAGACACTTTTATTTTAATAGATGAAATTGCAGCAGGAACGGACCCAAAAGAAGGTGCTTCACTAGCACGAGCAGTTATGGAAGAGTTTGTAAACAAAGGTGCTTGTTCTGTCATAACAACCCATTTTAATGAATTAAAATCATTGCCATTTAATAATAATTCATTCCAAAATGCTTCTGTCGATTTTGATTCTGAAACACTTAGTCCAACATACAAACTAAGACTCGGAGTTCCAGGAGCATCCAATGCATTTGCGATAGCCAAAAACTTTGGAATAGACACGACAATTACAGACAAAGCTCAATCATATTACAGCTCACAAGTGACAGAAGAATCAAAAATACTATCATCTCTTCAAGAAAAATATACGCAATTAAACAAACTAACACAAGAAGCAGAAGAGCTAAAAACAAAATCTGAAGAAAAATACAAAGAATATAATGAACTTTTGGAAAACCTAAACTCACAAAAAAGAAAAACAATCAAAGACTTCAAAAGACGCTATGAAGACAATCTACAAGAAGCAAAAGTTCAAATAAAAAAAGTAATAGAAAACCTTAACCACAACAAGACAAAAGAAAATGCAATAAAATCCTATAAAAAGCTTTCACAAAAAGGCTCAAAAGCAGCAGAAAACTACGCAAAGGATTTTGAAAAAGTAGATGTAAAATATACAGAACTAACACAAGAAGACATTAAAATTGGAGCAAAAGCCGTAATTAAAGGTCTTGATCAAGACGTGACAATAGAAACACTACCTGACAAAAACGGTAACCTACAAGTGCTTGTAGGACAACTTAAAACAAGTGTAAACATAAAAAAATTAGCCAAAAATCTAAAAAGGCAAAAAGATATTATCAAAAAGAAAATTAATCTCGGCAGCAAAAAATACATTGCAGAAAGAATAAGCATGTCTGCTAAGCTAGATCTTCGAGGATTTAGAATCGATGACGCACTATCAGAACTAGATGCATACTTAGATAAAGCAAGCATGGTTAATCTTTCACCTGTTGAAATTATACATGGGCATGGTACAGGTCAACTAAGACAAGCTGTTAGAAGCTATCTTGATGATTCACCATATGTTGCAAAATACAGACAAGGTGAGGATTCAGAAGGTGGAAACGGTGTTACAATAGTTGATATAAATTAAAATAAAAAAAACTATTTACAAGAAATTTTGTTTTGTTATAATAATCTTACAGAGTTATTCCTCGGTAGCTCAATGGCAGAGCATTCGGCTGTTAACCGAAGGGTTGTAGGTTCGAGTCCCACCCGAGGAGCCATTTTTAAAAAGAAGGCGTTAAGCCTTCTTTTTTTTGTGCTTTTTATTTACTGGGACTCTCACGATTCGGATTTTATCCTAAAATTCTCACGGTTCTCCCCTCCATTGGCTCTTATATATTCAACTTATCCTTGTTTTTACATACACGCAAAACGATACTCAATCGTTTTGCTACTCGCCAACTGAGTCCTTCACCCGAGGAGTCATTTTAAAAAGACGCTTTTAGAGCGTCTTTTTTATTCCATATATCTAGATTTGAGAGTTCGAACAGAGCAGTTAATTTATCGATTAAGAAATTTGTTTACATAATATTCATCAACGCTAAGTTTTTTGTATTCATCAAAAGTTATTATTTCTTCGTTTATAAAAATCTTACCCAAATGGGTAAGAAAAATTTGTTATAGTTATAATTGTTACGTATAAAAAAAATACATTAAAAAAATGATAATTTATATATTTTTATTGTTATTGATTAAATTTTATTTTATAATGCGCGTATATAGTTTAATAAGAAAAATTTACATTTATGTAGAAGCAGGCATTTTGTTAAATAGAAAATCCTTTTATAATAATAGGAGGTCTATTATGTCCGATACAATGAAAAATGAGAATAAAAATAATAATAAGACATATAACCCCAATAATTGGGTAATTAGTAACGATAATAATACTCGCATTGCAGATATGCGTAAATCATTTAAAGAATTGGGGGTTTTTCAACCTGCAAAAAGTAGTAAATTTTATTAATTATTGACATTTTCTCTTTGAACTACTTCGTCTATTAACCTATCATTAGCTTCAGGGAACGTTATATCTAATAATAGATTTATTACCATACCAAAAAGTATTATGGTATTAGCTTTTATTGCTAATAATCGTCTAATTTCCATTTTTTCATCATCAAAGTCATTTTCACAAGAAAATGCTCCTTCTTGATTACTAGTAACACAAAAAACACCTCGTACAGTAAAATTATCATTAAAAAAAGTTAATGGATGAGTGACACTAGCTCTATATAAATCATCGTCATATTCAAGAGGGGCAGCTACCCCAGGATAAAAATCTCTTATATCAAATATAACTCTACCTTCTCCGCTTCGAAATGTGTGAGCTAAATGCGATTCTGAATTTACATGCCAGGATCTTCCACTTTTCCCCTTTTTCATCAAAAAAGATTTTTTACTTAAGTAATCAATTAACATATTTGTATTAGGATTGTGTATGTAAATAGCAATAGAAATCAGTTCACCACTATCATTAGTATATTCTAGAGTATCTTTTAGTTGAAGAACTATTTTTTCAATTGTCTTTCTTAAATTGGATCTTCTTGTAGCTTCATCTTGTCTCAAAAAATTACTAAAAGTTCCGATTGCCCACAAAAGTTGTCCAACAAAAGCAGCATCTTTAAAAATATTTAGACTTATATCTTTAAGATATTCTATTGTGTTTCTATAATATTTTTCTTTTTGCTGTAATGTATATAGGTCATCAATAACATCATTATTGATTAGATCATACCAGATATTTAGAATTGAAAATATTACCAAAACAACACCAAGTATAACTAGTGCAATCCATTTTAGGCTATATGGAGTTATTCCGTTTAAACCAATAAGTGTTAAAAACACAGTAATAACAATAGGGATTATTCTAAAGCCTAAAATTTTTAATTTATTTGCTGTTGTTAATTTTGATTCAATGTGATATTCATTATAAGTTTTCTTTATTTGTTCTTTTTGCTTATCAAACATTATTTTAAGAATCAATTTAATCAGTTTCATAAATAAAGCCTATTGGTGCATAACAACAACTATATTTTATATTTACTAAAATCGAAAATCAAGGTTTATAGAAAACAATATTCAAAATATAAAATTTATTTACGCAGCCCAAAATCTTTCAACCTGTCTAAAGAGAAAAATAATTTCAGAGCTTTGTAATAAAGGATTGACTTCAGTATTAAAAAGTTCGAGCGTCGCCGAACAGGGGAATCCATTAAAAGAGAAGGCGTTAAGGCTTCTCTTTTTGTGCTTTTGACAAAGTATTGATATTAGAGAAATCAAAGTGCTAGAATATAGCTGTAAACATTCTGGGATCGTCTAACGGCAGGACAGGTGACTCTGGATCATCTAATCGTGGTTCGAATCCATGTCCCAGAGCCAATAAGAATAAGATTTCTTTAATTTTTTATAGTCAAACTAAAAAAATTAACACTTTTATGCTTTAATGTAATTCTTGTCTGGAAATTACATTAATAACAACGAAAGGTTATAGATTATGCCGATAAATACTGTATCACCCGTAAGTTTTAAGGGTGTGTATTTCACAAAGAGTGCAGAGGTTTTGTGCACTCCAAAAGCAAAACAAAAAATCAGCGCTCTAGCAAAAGACCCAGGCTCACCATATGAAAAAGACGTTTTTGTTGAAGCCTACCAATCTAATAAAAATACAGAATCAATTGTAAAAGTTGATGTTTATAATCTATATGCACCTGTGTATAAATATGGTGTTTTAGAAAGCATAGATCGAGTACATGAAAAAACTTATTTTAGATCAGCAGAAGACTTTGAAGCTGTTCCTATGACTCGAGCATAATACATAATAAAAGTTAATTTGACAAAAAATAAATCAATACATTCCCATAAATAATGTGAGAACATATTGATTTACTTAAACAGTTTAAATGAAATAATTACATAATTTTTTCTAGACCATAAATAAAGTCATTATGTTCAGCTATGTATTTAATAGCTAATTTCACTCCAGCCATATAACATTGCCTATCCATTGAATCATGACGAATTGTCATAATTTGACCAGATGCACCAAAAATAACTTCTTGTGAAGCAATATATCCTGGCATTCTAACTGAATGAATATGTATATCAGAATAAGATTTTCCACCTCTAGAACCCTGTATTGTTTCTGTTTCTGGACAATTTCCTGATTCAAAAGTCATTTTTCCTGATTCTGACATCATAAGAGCTGTTTTTATCGCAGTACCAGAAGGTGCATCTTTCTTTTGATTATGATGAAGTTCAATAATTTCAGCATTATCAAAATACTTAGCAGCCTGCTTTGCAAACATCATCATCAATATTGCACCTGTAGAAAAATTAGGAGCAATTAAACATCCAAGCCCCTTAGCTTGAGAAAGAGCATTTAACTCTTCAATTTGAGCATCAGAAAGCCCTGTTGTTCCAATTACAGGTCTAACACCATTTTCAAGACAAATTATAGCATTTTCATATACATTTTTGGGCTGAGTAAAATCAACCATTACATCAGGTCTATGAGCTAATATTGCTGACTTCAAATCACCCATAACTCTAACTTCACTTTTTGGACAAACTTCAGAATCTATTTCATTTACATCAACAGCACAAACAAGCTCTAGGTCTTTGTCATCACAAACGGCTTTTACAACCTCTTGACCCATTTTACCCATTGCACCTACTACACCAACCCTTATCATATTAACTCACCTTTCTTTTTATTATTGTTTGCATTTTATTTTATCAAACTAATATAAATTTTTATATTACCAGCATATATGATAATATAAATATATGGAATACGCTTACTTACAGCAAAATTTTGAAATAGAACAAATTAAAGATTCACAAACTTTTGAATCTAAAGATTTGGATAGTTTGATAAAATTCTTTGAATCACAACAATTCCAGAACTGTTTAATTGAAGGTTTCCCAGGATCTTTTAAAACAGATTTGTTCAATAAAGCTTCAAAATATTTTTCTGATGAAGTCTTGATATTTAAATTTAAATTCTTCGAAGGAACAACATTAGATGATATATTCTTATCATTTTTTGAAGATTTAAAAAAATTTGCACAACAAAAAAAAGTTAGTTTTTCGAAAATAGAAACAAATTCTTTGTCAAAAAGAATAAATACATATCTTAATCATATAGCCAAACCATGTGTTATATTGCTAGACTCTCTTGAAAATGTATTTGATAAAAAAAATATAATGGAAAAAGAAGAGATTCTTAATTTTATTGAACACCTCAGTACAATGAACAAATTTAAAATAGTTCTAATTTCTAGCTATTACAAATTTGATAATTTTGACCTTAAAGACAAATATCACATAAAAATTAGCTCCTATACAGAAGAAAAGACAAAAGAATACTTTGAAAAACTCAATATAAAAAATGAAAACTCGGCACTTGAACGTTTTTATGAAATTACAAAAGGCTACCCTAACTACATATACACAACATCTAATATTATATCTACACTAAAAACAAGTCTCAGTGCTCTTATTGAAGAATATGAAAAAAAATCTATCACCTACGAAGATTTCATAATGCAAAAATTAATAACATTTGTTCCTGAAAACAAAAAAAAATCACTTCAGACATTATCTTTATTTAATGAGGGAATAACATTATCTTTTTTAAAAGATAATGCTTTTTTCACAACAGAACAAGCCATTTATATGACAGAGAAAGGATTACTAGCTAATGAATATGGTTATATTTACCTAAAAAGCTATTTAAAAAATTACCTTTCTAAACAAATTCCTGTTTTTGAAAAAACAAGAATTCACAAATACTGGAAAGATTTTTATGAAAACCAATTACCATTAAAACCCAATAATAGAGTGATTCTAATTTCTAGAAATACAATGAGAAACCAAATTTCTTATCACTCTTCTTTTCTTAGTGAAAAAAAACAAGCCGAACAAGATAAAACGGATATGTCATTGATGGGCTATTTGAACAGCTCAATTACAGCTTGGGATATAAAAAATACGAACACTGATAAAGAAGAAATATCTTCAGAGCAAGATAAAAAACGGCCACAAATGCCTGATTCAATAAAAAACAAAAAACAAAAGTTTGAAAAATACGAACTAACAAAAGATGAAATGGCTCTTTTAAGTTTCCCTATTGATATGAGGAAAAAAGAAGAAAAAATAGCTAGTGATAAAATGCACCGAACGTTAATGCAAAAAGAAGAAGAAGCTATACAAAAAAAACAGCAGCAGAAACTTTGTGATATTTTATCTGTCGCTAAAAGTCTTGAAACAGCGCATAGCTTTGACGCCGCATATGGATTATACATTAACGCGCTAAACTTAAAAGAAGATAATGAATACAATGAAAAATTAACATATATTCTCGAAAAACTAGCATTTTGTGCAAAAAAACTAAATAAAACAGTTGATGCTCTTGACTGGTTAAATAAACTAACAGATTTATACTCATCACAAAACAACATAGAAAAAGTTAATGAAACAAAACTAGAAATAGCTCAAATATACAAAGAAACGTACAAAATCAACCATGCAAGAGTTATATATGAAAGCTTCATAAACAATCAGACTTCAGCATCACCAACGATAATAGCTAGATGCTACATAGCATTAGCAGAAATAGAAGAAGATGTAAATAACACAGAAAAAGCTATTGAATATTATAAAAAATCATTTGGTTTATCTGATGAAATAGAAAATAAAGAAATATATACAGATGCATACTTTAAATATGCTTTAATTTTGGATGATTACAATCAAACAGAAGCAGCACTAGATTATTATCAAAAATGCATTCACAATAGCACTAAGCCAACAATTCAACTATCTTCTGCATACACTAATATTGCAGAAATAATGAAAGAACAAGGACAAATAAAAAGAGCATCTGACTACTATAAACACGCATTAAAGGCAGATTTAGAACAATCTAACAACGAAGGTGTATATTATTTATGTTTAAAAATAGCGCAAGTCTATGAAACACATAAACCTGATGAAGTTTCTAATTGGCTTTTAAAATCACTATCTGCAGCAAAAAGAACTAAAGAAAAAATATACATAACTAATGCATATATAGAACTAGGAGACTATTATTTAAATACGAAGGAAATAGAAAAAGCACTAAAATCATATTTACTTGCTCAGAAAAATATCTCACAAGACCCAACATTACAAGTAAATGCCCAAAATATAGAACTTAGAATTAATGATATAAAAAAAATAATACAACCTAATATTTATAAAAAAATATCTGGAGAAGTTAATAAAAATGCAAATTGAAAAAAAAGAAACATTGGAAAAAGATTTTGATATAAGTATTTCAAAAACAAATGAACAACAAATTGACACATTTGAACAATTATTTAAAATCTATAATAACCACACAAATTTAATAAGTAAAAATGATGAAATACACCTTTTTGAAAAACATATATATGACTCATTATCTTTTTCACTTTTTAAAAATAGATATATAACAAACGAAAATACAAAACTTTTAGATATAGGAACAGGTGGAGGATTTCCATCAATACCCATTGCAATAACCTGTGAGAACATAGATATATACCCAATTGATTCAATAGCAAAAAAAATAGGATTTATTGAACTAATACAAAAAGAACTACGATTACAGAACCTACATCCAATATGCAAAAGAGTTGAAGATTTAGAACTAAAACAAAAAGCAAGTTTTGATATTGTAACCTCAAGAGCTGTTGCACCATTAAACACACTTCTTGAATATGCAATTCCATTTTTGAAACAAAACGGATACTTCGTAGCATACAAATCAAAAAACGCGGATGAAGAAATACAAAATGCTCAAAATGCACTTAGTGTCCTAAAAGCAGAAATAATTGATAGAATTGAATACAAACTTCCAAAGCTTGAAGAATATAAAAGAGAGTTAATAATAATAAAAAAAATAGGAAAAACCCCAAGCTTGTATCCGAGAAAATCTGGTCAAGCTAAAAAAAATCCAATATAAATCAACTTTTATTAACAAAACTTAATAATTAACCTCAAAACATGCAATTTTTTGACTTATATATACTTTATATATACAAGAGAGCAAAAAATTTGAGGATAATATGGGCATTCAAGTTCAAAAAACTGAATCTGGCTGGACCGTCACTAAAGGCGGTAGTACATATTCCATAACCGATTCTAACGGAAATGGAAAATATGATGGCAGTGATCTTTGCAAAGAACTATCAGGCAAAGGTAATGCTTTATCTTCAGATGATTTTGTTGAAATAAAATATCAAATTGCACAATTAGGTGATGGTGCAACACAAGCTGAAATGACAGAATACTCTAGATATAAAGAAAGAAAAGCAGCGCAAGAAAAATATCAACAACAACAAGAACAATATATGCAACAATTCCAACCCAAAACTAAAAAAAGTGGTTTTTGGAGTAAATTAGGCCAAATATCAACAGTAGTTCTAAGCGGAATTAGCGGAGTATTAGGAATGATTTCAGGATTTGGCGGTGGCGCTAATGCTTGGGCATTCAATAACACTGCTAACGATTGGGCAGTAAGAGGTTTTTCTGGACTAAGCTCAGGAATGCTTAACACAAGCACAATGTTAAGCTCTCTAAACTACAGCTCATTCACAGGTGCTACAAGCAACTATGGAAATAATATTGGAGCAATAATGTTGGCAGCTCAACAAGAAAATGCTCAAAGAACAGAACAAATAAATGAAATTTTGGAACAACAAAAAGCAAAAGCTGAAGAAACAAAACAAAAACAAGAAAAACAAGCTAACATAAAAGGTATTGAAACTTTATACGAATCAATCGGCACTAATGAAGATGAACAAGTTATGGCCAAAGCAAATGCTGATAAATTAGATTCAATATACGAAGTCGGAAAAGAAGACTACACTGATAAAGAAATAGAAACAGCTAAGAAAATACAAAAATACAAACACGTACCAGTAGATCATATATCAGATAAGGGCGGAGAAAAAACAAAACTCGATCCATCAGTTGCCGCAAAATTAAATGAAAAACTTCAAAAGTACAAAAATGAAACAAACGAATCTATTCAACAAGATATATTCTCAAATGAAAATTATAAAAAACTCACAAACATTCTTAAAAAACCAACACTAACAGAAGCAGATATTGAAACAATCAAAGCAATTTTGAAAAAACCAGTTTAAGACTAAACAAAAAAAATAGCTGTTTAAACAGCTATTTTTTTTGTTGTAATTGAGATTGTTTTTGTTTAATATCTAAAGCCGCATTATGAGCCAAAAGATATACAGAACAAGTTTTGTAATTTTTTAAATACCAAGCACACTTCTCTTGTGCACAAACTATTTCTATTGAATTACCCGCACTCATCAACGGACATATAGGTATTAACGCCATAATATAAAATCTCCTTTAGTTATTTTTTAAGTGCCTCTGCTTGTTTGTATAAATTACAAGACTCACTACGTTTTTTCTCATAATCTTTGTAAATTCTTGTTCTGTTGATAACTTCATCAAAATCAATTTGATGAGCATCAAAATCAGGACCATCAACACAAGCAAATTTAACTTCTCCGCCTACAGTAACTCTGCATGCACCGCACATTCCAGTACCATCAACCATAATTGGATTCATACTTGCTTCTGTTTTAATGCCCTTGCCTCTAGTTAATTCAGCAACAGCTCTCATCATAGGCATTGGACCAACAGCAATTGCATAATCAACTTTTTCGCGAGTCATGATATCTTCCATAACACCAGTTACAAAACCTTTTGTACCCAATGAACCATCATCAGTTGTAATGAACAACTCTGTGCAAGCATTTTTCATCTTATCTTCCCAGAAGATTAAATCTTTTGTTCTTGCACCCATAATCATGTAAACTTTGTTGCCTGCATCTTTAAATGCTTTTGCGATCAAATAACATGGAGCAGCACCATAACCACCTGCTAGGCACACTACTGTTCCATAATTTTCAATATGAGTAGGTTGTCCTAATGGACCAACGATATCAACTAATTCATCACCAACTTCCAAAGTTGCAAGTTGTTTTGTTGTATAACCAACGGCCATGAAAACAATTGTTAACTCACCTGATTCTCTATCATAATCAGCAATTGTAAGAGGAACTCTTTCTCCGTCTTCGGAAACTCTTAAAATTATAAACTGACCCGCCTGTGCATTTTTAGTAATATAAGGTGCATGAATAGTTAATTCATACTGATTTGCACATAACTCTTTTTTTCTTAAAATTTTATAACCCATATTCTAATCCCTATTTATTGTCTAGTGTAATTTTATACCAAATAGCACATTGTTATCAAGCAGTTAGTTTTTCAAAGCATCAGCTCCAGACACAACCTCAGAAATTTCTTGAGTAATTGCAGCCTGACGAGCTTTGTTATAATCAATCGTAAGAACTCTAATCATTTCATCTGCGTTGTTGGTAGCAGAAGACATCGCTGTCATTCTAGCAGCCAACTCACTAGCCACAGCCTCTAATAATGCTTGATAAATAATATTTGTAATATACATTGGAACCATTTTTTGCAAAATTGTTTGAGAGTCAGGCTCAAACATCATCAGTGGGTCAATTCCATTGTGACTGTCATCTTTAGATCCTAAAGCTTCTGCAACATCATCAACTGGCAAAATCTTCCAATCTTCAACAAGATAAGACATCATATTTTTAAATCTTGTTGTAACAATTTCAATACTATCAATCACTCCATCAACATATGCTTTCGCCATATCTTCTGCAATGACAATAGCATTAGCAGAAGAAGGCTCTTGAGATATTTTCGTATAACTATTAATAATCTCAAAACCTTCTGCTTCAGCTCTTCTTTTAAGAACAGAATTACCTTTCATGCCAACAACAAAAAGTTTTACATCAATACCAGCTTGTTTGTATTCTTTAGCTTTTTTGATAGTAAATCTAACCACGTTAGCATTATATGCACCAGCAAGACCTTTATTTGAAGTAACAACTAATATACCTGCTGTTTTAACATCACGTTTTTGCATTAAAGCAGGATAATTATCAATAGCTCTTTCAATTTTTAATCCTGAAGTTACAACATCATTAGAACTAGCTAGAACCTTCACAAAAGCTGAAGCAAGCGCTTTTGTAAAAGGTCTAGAAGCCTTAACTCTATTTTCTGACTTTTTAACCTTTGCAGCAGCAACCATTTTCATTGCTCTTGTAATTTTTTGTGTATTTTTAATACTTGAGATTCTATCTTTTATGTCTAATAAATTTGGCATTTTCTATCCTTTGTTTAAAACACTATGAAAAAAGTGAAGATTTGAATGTTTCAAGATTTTCTTTAAGCAACTTTTTATCATCATCACTTAAAGCTGCACCTTCATTTAATCTTTGTGATAATTCAGAAAGATTAGAATCTTGGTATTCAAACCATTCTTTTTTGAACTTAGCTATTTTATTGTTTGGAACATCATCTAATAACCCTTCATTTGCTGCAAAAAGAATGCTAACTTGTTTTGCAACACTCAAAGGTGAATATTGAGGCTGTTTCAAAACTTCAGTAAGTTTTTGACCTCTTCTCAATTGATCTTGAGTTGCTTTATCCAAATCTGAAGCAAACTGAGCAAATGCTTCCAACTCTCTAAATTGAGCAAGGTCTAATCTTAACTTACCACCTACTTGTTTTGTTGCTTTTGTTTGAGCAGCACCACCTACACGAGAAACAGAAATACCTGCGTTAATAGCTGGTCTTATACCAGAGTTAAACAAACCTGTTTCTAAGAATATCTGTCCATCAGTAATAGAAATTACGTTAGTAGGAATATATGCTGAAACGTCACCTGCCTGAGTTTCAATAATAGGCAATGCAGTAATAGAACCGCCACCTAATTTATCACTCAACTTACAAGCTCTTTCTAGCAATCTAGAATGAAGATAGAAAACATCTCCAGGATATGCTTCACGTCCTGGTGGTCTTCTAAGCAACAAACTCATTGCACGATAAGCCTGTGCGTGCTTAGTCAAATCATCGTAAACAATCAAAACGTGCTTACCTTGTTCCATAAATTCTTCAGCAATTGCAACACCTGCAAATGGAGCAATGAACTGCAATGGAGCAGATTCATCAGCAGTTGCTGAAACGATAATTGTATAATCCATTGCACCAAAATCTTCTAATTTTTTAGCTAATTGTGCAACAGTTGAAGTTTTTTGACCAATAGCAACATAAACACAAATAACATCTTGTCCTTTTTGGTTGATGATTGTGTCAATTGCAATTGCAGTTTTACCAGTTTGTCTGTCACCGATAATCAACTCTCTTTGACCTCTACCAATTGGAGTCAAAGCATCAATTGCTGTTAAACCTGTTTGAAGAGGCTGATGAACTGATTTTCTTGATACAATACCAGGAGCTACTCTCTCAACAGGTCTTGTTTTTTCATAGTGAATATCACCTTTGCCATCAACAGGTTTACCTGTTGGGTTAACAATTCTACCAATAAGACCTTCACCAACAGGAACTGAAGCAATTCTACCTGTTGTTTTAACAGTCATACCTTCTTTGATATGTTGGTATTCACCAAGAATTACGACACCTACGTTATCTTCTTCTAGGTTTAATGTAATACCTAATGTACCTTTTCCGTCTTCGAACTCAACAAGTTCGTTTGACATTGCATTACGCAATCCGTAAACACGTGCGATGCCATCACCAACTTCAAGAACAGAGCCAATGTTTGAAACTTCCATTTCGGAATTATAGTTTTCAATTTTGGCTTTTATAATTGAAGTAATTTCATCTGGTCTGATTGCTGCCATTTTACTTTCCTTTATTTCCGTTAATTACCTAGCATTTTTTTGAACCCTTGCAATTTTGTAGCCATAGAGCCATCGATTGTTTTATCCTGAATTTTTAAAACTAATCCAGCGATAATATCAGGGTTAACCTCAAACTCAAACTTCACTGACTTATGCAATTTTTGTTCAAGCTTTTCTTTTAGTCTTGAAACAGAATCGGAATCTAATTCGATTGCTGAAACAACACCAACTTTCAATATATTTTTTGCCTTATCCATTTCAGCTTCAAAACAATATAAAATAGAAGGAAGCAAATTTATCTTATTTTTTTCTGCCAAAATATAAAGCAAATTTAAAACATCATTTTTTAGTTTAGACTCAAAAACAGACTTCAATAAATCTTTCTTTTCTGCAACAGGAACAACTGGATGAGTCAAAAACGCCTTGAAATTTTTTAATTCATCTGAATCTTCTAACAAATCAACTACATTACAAAGCTCTGAAAAAACTTCATCGAGCTCGTTTCTATTTTTTGCAACCTCCAACAAAGCCTCAGAATATCTTTTAGCCAGTGGTAATAATTTGTTATCAATATTTTTGCTACAATGAGTCATTTGTAATAAGTCCTAAACTTCTAATTTATCTATACTATTGATAAAGTCATTTATATATTTCTTATGAAGCTCTTTATCTTTATCCAAAGCTGTTTTTATTTGCTTTTGTGCTATTTCTATAGAAGAGGCAGAAACTGCTTTTAACATTTCAGCTTCGACATGATTTTCTTCAGAATGAACCTGCTTTTCTATATTTCGTTTTATAGATTCAACAGCCTTATCCAAATCCTCTTTTGTCTTATTTTCAAAAGCTATTGCAGTCTCTTCTGCTTTTTTAACAATCATGTCTAATTCTTGATTTATATTTTTCAATGAATCAGAAACTTGCTCATATTCTTGCTTTGCTTCATTTTTTAAAGAATCAGAATCATCAACAGTCTTTTGTATAGAGGCTCTATAATCTTCTAACTTTTGTGGAACTTTTAGAAAATATATGATTGCAGCAAAAAAAGCAATCATTATTGCAAAGTTAATAACATTCGAATGTAATATGTTTGCATAACTAAAATCAAACATTTTTCTTCATTACCTCTTCTACCTCAGCATCACTCAATGGCTCAAAAGAAACACCAAATCCCATAAGTTTTGTTGTCAAATTGTTAGCCAAATCAGCAACATCATGCTTCATGTTATTCATTGTCTCATTTTTTTGCGCAGCCAAGGACTGTTTTTGTTCACTAAAATACGAACCTGCTTGAGCTTTAGCATCATTCAATACTTTAGTTTTTTCTTCTTTTAATGCACCTGCCTTAGAAGAAACTATATCTCTGGATTTTCTTTGCGCATCAGCTATTTTTTTATTTTTATCATCAATAAGATCTTTTGCGTGTTGCTTATGAGAATCAGCTTCATCTTTATTAGCTTTTATATAAGCAGCTCTTTTTTCCATTATTTCAAGCACAGGCTTATATAATATTGCATTCATAATAAAAATGAAAACAATAAAACTAACAGCCGATATTAAAAATGTTGCATTAAATTCCATAGTTATAGTTCTTCTATCTAATCTCTAATTTCACCTATTTTACAGCTAATAATTGTAAAGCGATGAACAATGCATAAATAGCACAAGCTTCTGCAAGACCTGCACCAATAATGAAATAAATCAAAGCTTTACCAGAAATTTCAGGTTGTCTTGAAATAGCATCAAGAAGACCTTTTGTTGCAATACCAAGACCAATTCCAGCACCAATTGCACCAAAACCGATAGAAAGACCTGCACCAAGTTTTGCCATTGATAAAACTTCTACTGCTGAAGCTGCTACTTGTTCTACTGCCATAATTTTCTCCTTTTTTATACTAATTTATCTTTATTTAGTTTAAAATTAATTTTCTTCTTCCTGAACAGCTATTGCTATATAAGCTGTTGAAAGAAGCATGAATACCAATGCCTGCACAAATGCTACAAATACTTCAAATAGCATAAATGGCAATGGTAAAAAGTAAGCAAATATACCAACAAAAGTTACAACGAGCAACTCACCTGCTAATATATTCGCAAAAAGTCGAAGAGCAAGAGAAAAAGGTCTAATAACCATCTCTAACAATTCAATCAAAGCCATTATTATTCCAACAAGACTAAACTCATGAAGGAAATACTTAGGACCTTTAACCTTAACGCCTTGATATACATAGTAAATTAAAACCATAACAGCCATAGCTGCTGTCATATTTATATCGTTAGTAGGCGAAGCAAGCTCACCTGCTTTTAAATGATATAAACGCCAAGGCAATTGTCCTATTAAGTTAGCTGTTAAAATAAATAAAAATAAAGTAGCAAGAAGTGGAATATGTTTTCTTCCTTTGCTACCTATCATTGAATCAGTTAAACCAACAAATGCACCCAATATTCCTTCTGCTACTGATTGTAATTTGGAAGGAATTATAGATAATTTTCGAGTACACATAAAAGCAAATACAACAAGAATCCCCATTGTGATCCACATTGTAAGTACTGTGTCCATGTTTATACTTAACTGACCAATTTGAGCTATCCAATGTCCTTCTGACATTTTCTCTATCCTCTATAATAATACAGAACCTTATGGTTCATTTGTAATATATCACTATCATTAAAAAAATACAATTAAATAATACAAATATTAGTACAAAAAACAAATAAAATACGATAAATATATGAAAAGAAGACCCACCTAGGCAGGTCTTCTTTTAAACTTTACGGTTAAATATAACAACTATATAGCTCTTTGTACTTTACCAGCTCTAATGCAAGAAGTACAAACATTAATTCTTTTTACAGTACCGTTTTGGTTAACCTTTACAGATTGCAAATTCGGTTCTTGTCTGTGCACATTTTGTTTATGTGAAAAAGAAATTTTAGCTGCTTTAATTGCTTTTTTACCGCATACGTCACATTGTTTAGACATAGTGTATCCTTTCGATAAGTTGTTCGTTTCTTTAGATTACTTTAAAAATATTTTAATATCAAGTGCGAAAACACAAAGCTTAAACTATTTTTACTTAATTAAGTCAATCATATCTTTTACAGCTTTTTCCAGTCCATCAAAAACTGCTTTTGCGATAATATTATGACCAATATTCAATTCTATTAAACCATTCACTTCTTTCATACGATGAACATTTTCATATGTAAGACCGTGACCCGCATTAACTTTTAACCCTAGCTTTTGTGCTAGTTCAGCTGCTTTTTTAAGATTATTCAACTCCAAATCTTCTAAAGCAGTTCCAAAAGCTTCAGAATATTTTCCGGTATGTAGCTCTATGAATTGAGCACCTGTTTTATATGCAGCTTCTACTTGTTTTTCATCTGCATCAATGAAAAGACTTACGATGATTCCAGCATCAACTAATGGCTTAACAAAAGATTGAACACGTTCAAATTGACCAGCAACATCTAAACCACCCTCAGTTGTTACTTCTTGTCTTTTTTCAGGAACTAAACAACAATTTGTAGGTAAAACTTCTAATGCAATTTTTTGCATTTCATCAGTAACTGCCATTTCTAGGTTTAATCTTGTCTTTAATATATTTTTTAATTCAACAACATCATTATCTTTTGTATGACGTCTATCTTCTCTCAAATGCACAGTAATACCATCAGCACCAGCTTTTTCACAGATCAAAGCTGCTTGAATAAGATTAGGTTCAAGCCCTCCCCTTGCATTTCGTAAAGTCGCTATATGATCAATATTTACGCCTAGTAACATTTTTTTACCTCTCAATATTTTTGAACACGCCAAGTATAACGCAAAATGCGAACATTTTTAACCGTATTTTATAAAGATTATATAAAGTTTTTAGTCAGCAACCAATTTATCAGCTAAAGGAGTAACTATTTGGGAGTTGAGTTTTTTATCAACACCATTTAGATTTTTTGCCATTAAATCTAGTTCTTTTGTCCAAACACAATATCTATCAACGTAGTCTTGTGCTTCTTTTGAATCACCATCTAATTGAATTCTTACTGCATCTGCTAACATCTTTTTAGCGGTTGGAACAACCTTTTCAAAATTGATTTTCATTTTACCTTTATCGTTAACTTCAATAGCACCATTTTCAATAAGATAGTTATATTGCATTATATTTCTTCTTCTATGTGCATCTTCAAAATCAGAGCCTTTTTGTACATATCCAACCAAAAGAGATGTAATAATTTTTTTTGCTCTTTCTGGAGTATAAAAACCTGCTTGAACTAGCGGATCTAACATAGTCAAAGAACCAGTATCAGCTTTATATTCTTCAATTGTATTTTTCAATACACCTAATTTTTCTAAGCCATTTTTAGGGCCTAAAGAATGTATATTCTCATGCAAAATTGTAAAATCATGCAATGCATCTACATCAAAATATTTATGCTGAGACTCATCTAATAACAAATCAAGTTTTTGTTGAAAATTATCTTTATATTTAGCTTCTCTCATTTGTCTGTGATAAACATTTCTATGTCCACCACCTTGTTTTACAGCGAGCTTATCATTATTAGGTAAGTTTGAAGCTATTGCAACACCACCTCTGTATGCCCCCTTTTGACCTGTCATTTCAACAATATCAACATCAACCATTTTTTGTTTATCATTTTTAGAAGACAAAAAATTTTGCTCATATTCGTCATTGTATGGCATATTTTCAGCCATTAATGGTAGATAATCTTTAATAGAAAGAAGATATTCAGTACCGGCTTTATTAACAATTCCAACTCTCACCCCAAAAGTATCTTTAGCATTAAATGAAATATGATTTTTTTCTAAAAGCCTCATCAACTCAGAATCTTCTGTAACAGTTGGTGTCATTCTATCATCATAACATTCTCTTGAAATAGTAAATTCTAAAGGAGTATATTGCATACCTGCCCAAATTTTATCAGCTTCTGCATCTACTTGTGGATTGTTTGTCATTAAAGCAGCAGCCTGTAGCAATAAAAATTTATTAAACTCTTCATCAGTAGAAGTTCTAGCAGCTTCTATTAGTTCATCGGCTGCAGCCATAAACTCATCTTTAAAATAGTCTGTATAATCTATAGCCTTTAGTTTATCGCCATCTCTTTCAACAATACTTCTTTGATTCAAAATATTTGAAACTTCTTTTACCTCACCGTCTTTAATCATTTTTTTCAAAATAGAGTGAAACTCTTCTTTTGATAAGTCTTCAGGATAAAAACCTTTTCCAGGCATTACGTCACAATCTTTTGCTAAATTGATAATATTTCCATTTACATCTTTTGCATTAATACCTTTTTGCGCATTAAACAACTTCAATGTATAAATAGCACGCATATTGCCACGAGCAGCCTCTTTTTTCAAAAATTCTTTAAACTCAAGATTGTGAGAATTATCTTGTTTTAAATATACATCATCTAGAATTCTTGCAGCCTTGACTAAATGTTTCAAAGCCTTTTTATCTCCATCAGCAAGGTTTTTATATGCTTCTGAGTTTGAGTCTAACATCTTAAAATCAGTCAAAGATTCAGATGATGTTCTTTCTATAAGATCTTTCAAAGGTAAATTTATTTCAAAATAAGGTTGTGACATACCTAATGAGCATTTAAAAGATACGGAATTCATTGAACTTTTATTTATAATTGCTAAATAATCCAATGAATTTTGTAAACCTACTTCATCATTTTTGTATTGATCGACTATCTGTTTTTCGTTGTGAGACAAACTATTATTCTTAATTGAGCTAGAATGAATTCTCTCTATTTTTAATGCAGCTACTTCCATATACTCTCCTTATTTTCAGTATAAACAGTAAAAACCGTGATTTTATTATTTTGACACTTTTAACCCCAAAAGGGATAAATCTATACAAAAAATAATAAACAAACTGAATCATAAAAATATTGTTGGTATAAAATTTAATTAGTAGATTACAAAAGGAGAGGGAAATGCTTAATTTTTTAGCTGTTTTTATAGGCGGGGGACTAGGAGCTAGCTTAAGATATGCAATTACTACACTATCTAATAAGATTCTCGGATTTGCTCATGCCGGAACATTTACTGCAAATATTGCAGGATGCTTAATAATAGGTTATGTTTTTGGTCTTGCAATGAATAAGGCAGATTTTTTTCCACCACAAGTTAAATTATTCATAACTGTTGGTTTTTTAGGCGGACTAACAACATTCAGCACATTCAGTAATGAATCATACTGTCTATTAAAAGATGGAAAAATTGGATGTTGTGCTTTATATATGACTTTAAGTATAGTTATAGGGCTAATAGCAACATTCGCTGGATATATGATGGCAAAATAAAAAGGCTTCCGGAGAAAGACAGAAGCCGTCACAAAAGTGAATTATGGTATTGGTCTAAATACTGTAATTCCAAGAAAACTCTTAGGAAAGTCCTTTTACAGCATTTGTTTGCTTAAACTAACTTTTTACATTGTAAGCCTTAACTAACTTTTTGTCAATAATAACATTATAATTATTGTTAACCTAACAGGATATAAAAATAGTCAACATTTTCAAATAAGCTTTCGTATATATATGCAAGTTTGAAAAT
>CALUPF010000036.1 GCA_944322545.1 Candidatus Gastranaerophilales bacterium | reverse complement strand
AAAAAAAGTTTAAAAATACAGCGTTATGAAAATTCTGATTTGGCAAATTTGGATATGATAAATACTCTTAACGAAATGCTGTTTGCCGAAAAAAAACTCACAGGAGAAATCCCTCAGATTATACGTTTTTTGAAAAAAGGTGAATTGCCTATCACAGCACCTATGGGTTATCAGTTAGATCCTAAAACAAATAAAACAATTCTTGCAATTAATACTGATACTTTTGCTCGTTTTGATGAAGTTATAAAAAGTGCTTTTGCTGAAAAAGGTACAGGTACAGGTTTGTCAAATTTTATTGCTATAAAAGATGGCAAATATGTTTTGTCTGATTTGTCTTATCAGTCAGCCGCAATGGATAAATTTATAGAAAAATTGAATGCGTTTAATCCTAATTCATCTTTCAAAGACAAAATGGAATTGTATCAAGGTATAGCTTGTGCAAAAAGTGTAGCCGAAGCTAGAAATATTGGACTAAAAGATTGCAAAATGCGGGATTTTGCTTTTGATGACATATTTATTCATGAAATGGGTCATATGCATCATCAATCTATTTATCCTAATTATAAAGAAGCTGGTGGTCAAATGACACAAATAAGAAAAGATTTTACATATGATACTGAAAAACGAAAAATACCTTATAGAGTATCGAGTTATGCTGCTAGTTCTCCTTTAGAATTTGTCGCTGAGGTTTATACATACTTGCGTAAAGGAGTTAAATTTGATAATGAAGTTATATCTTTGTATCAAAAATATAACGGGCCTTTGGTAAATTAAAAAAAGCTTATAATACAAAGAACAGCAAAAATTGCAATGAATTTTTGTACATTGTTCATTGCTGTCATAAATTCTTTTTCATTTTTAATTTCTTTGTCTATGTAATTTTGTAGTTACCCGATTGTTTGCAATGCAAAAAAGAATGATAGGAAAATAATGCCATATTTTACTGGAAAAATGTGTGAATGTATTCCTAAAAATAAATTTGCATAAATAAGAAAAATAATGAAAATATACAAATAATAAGCATTGTGCTTACTGCCTGAAACTGTACAAAGAGTTCTTTTTCCTTCTGCTTTATCAGTATTAAAATCTAAGAAAAAATCAGTATATAAAAGTGTAATAGCAACTAAAGCAAATGAAATTGACAGCCATAAAAGTTTTAATGAAAAATGACCTGTCATGACGTAATAAACACCTGTGAATAATAATGGTGAAAAAACTGTACCTATTATTACTTCACTAAGACAAAAATATCCTGATTTTGGATAAAAAAGACATAAAATACCAGTTATTGCCATAATTATAACAATAGGCAATTTATATATTTCAATAAAATAAAAGCCAATAATTGTTGCTATCGTAAAAAGAATAAAAACAGCCTTTATTGCAAGGATTAAAGATAATTTATTCTCTAAAAAGTACTGACATTTTCCTTTTTTCAAATTAATTTTTTTCTCAGTTTGGTTATTTTTTATATAGTTTTTATAATCAATTATGTCATCGAAAAGATTTGCACCTAGATGAACACAAACTATTCCAATTAAAGCTAAGATTCCATATACAACATTTCCTTTGTCAAAAAATCCTAAAGAAAAAGGTATTAACCAAGCTGTTATTGACATTGGAAGTGAATATGCGCGTGTACAGTTAAGCCAAAATAATAATTTTTCCATAATATATAGAATAACATAAAAACTTGGCTTAACATTTGTTAATAATTTTGTGCAAAAATAGCAAAAATTTTTATATTAAGATTTCATGCATGTGTAAACTCCTCTATAAACTCCGTAATACTAATTCTATCCATCTCGGCTTGAATTTTGCATTTGCAAATAACAGCCGATTTTTTTTATTTTTGGAAGAAAAAAGGTTTATCAACAGGAGATATGATATTACTGTAAAATCGATTTAAACTATAGTTAGATTTATAAACTTTGCTAAGATAATTTGCTTGTATTCCCATAGCTTTCAGGCCAATAGGACTTTGTGGAATACAAAAAATATCTTTAATTTTTTTCATAAATTTTTTAATAAAAGTCACTACATACCCCACAGAAAATTGTTTTTTGATGATATAATTTTATTAATGGAATTTTGAAATAAGTCAATTTTAGATGTTTTGGCTAGTGAAAGGATAAAAATATTATGGCAGGAAAAGTGACAAAAGACATGGGACTAATAGAGATAGTTCAAAACTATCCTGAAGCATTAGAAGTTTTTGCAAAATATGGTCTAGGATGCATAGGCTGTGCAGCTGCAAGATTTGAAAATCTAGAAGCTGGTGCAAAAGTACACGGTGTTGACCCAGATGTTATGGTTGATGAAATTAATGCTTTGATTGAAGCAAATAATTAACCTTAAAGTATATAATTAAGTAAAAAAATACTCCTTTATTTAAGGAGTATTTTTTTTGAATAAAAAATTATTTTTGATTTTAATTATTTTTTGATTTCAATAGGCACTGTTGCCAATTTTGTATAACGATAAATCAAATTATCCCCAGTTTGTTTTGTTTCTGATTTTTTTTCGCTATTAATGAAATCATCTGCATCACGACCTACTAAAAACTTCATAAATTCTGGACTATACATTAAAGAACACCTTCACTTTCTATATATATATAAACACAATTGGACATGTTTTTTTGCAAAAAATCATAGAATGTTTACAAACTTAAAAATAGAAAATTCTACAAAACTACAGTTGTCGTAACATAGTTGAGTTTCGGCGTTTTTGTTTTGTTAATAAAAAATCACGATTGTAACAATTAATCGTGATTTTTTGTTTAATATTAAGTTTTCGTAAAAATTACTTAACTACAATGTTCACCAATCTACCAGGTACGACAATAGTTTTTACTACTTGTTTACCTTCAATAGCTTGTTTTATTTTTTCACTGTCTAGTGCGTGTTTTTCTAAATCTTCTTTTGAAGATTCAGAATCAACTTCGATTTTGTCTTTAACTTTGCCATTGACTTGAACAACAAGTGTTATTGCAGAAGTTTTTGCTAATTTATCTTCATATTCTGGCCATTGTGTTTCATGAATTGAACCTTTACCGCCTAGTTGATGATAAATTTCTTCTGTTAAATGAACAGTTGTTGGTGCCATTAGTTTTAATAATGTTATTAAAGCAAAGCTTAAAACGCTTTTATCTTCATCAGAATATTCTGATTTCTTGCCAACATAATCATAAATAGCATTAACAAATTCACGATATTTAGATATTACAGTGTTGAATTGGAATTCGTTAGAAATATCTTGAGTTATTCCTTTTATAGCTATATGAGTTGTTCTTACAAGATCATTATTTTCTTTTGAAAGTGTTGACACATCTTCAGGTAATTTGTAGTCTAAAACAATATTATCCTGCGTTGAAGAATACAATCTCCAAACTCTGTTTAAGAATTTGTAGCAGCCTTCAACACCTGCATCAGACCAGTCGAAATCTCTTGCCGGTGGTGAATCTGAAAGAATAAACAATCTTGCAGTGTCAGCTCCGTAGTTTTCAAAGATTTCATCAGGGTCAACAGTGTTGCCTTTTGATTTTGACATTTTTGAACCGTCTTTTAATACCATTCCTTGAGTTAAAAGGTTTTTAAACGGTTCATCAAAATCTACAAGCCCCAAATCTTTTAACGCTTTAGTAAAGAATCTTGAATACAACAAGTGCAAAATAGCGTGTTCAATACCTCCAACGTATTGGTCAACAGGCAGCCATTTGTTAACAAATTCTTTGCTAAACGGAGCATCTGCATTTTTTGCATCAGAGTATCTTAAATAATACCAGCTTGAGCAGATAAATGTATCCATTGTATCTGTTTCTCTTGTTGCTTTACCGCCGCAGCAAGGGCAAGTTGTTTCTAAGAATGTTTTTGATGTCAAAATCGGTGATTTGCCTTTTACGCTAAAATCAACGTCTTCAGGAAGTCTTACAGGTAACTGGTCTTCTGGAACAGGCTGAGGGCCGCATTTTTCGCAATAAACGATAGGAATAGGTGCGCCCCAGTATCTTTGTCTTGAGATTAACCAGTCACGTAATCTGTATTGAGTTTTAAACTCACCAAAACCACCGTCAACAGCTTTTTGAGTGATAGCTTTTTTAGCTTCTTCGTTTTTCATTCCGTTAAATTCGTTAGAATTTATAAGAACACCCGCTTCTGTATAAGCTGCATCTTTGCAATCTGAAGGATTTTCAGGGTTTTGGATAACAACCTTCATCGGCAGATTGTATTTTTTAGCAAAATCAAAATCTCTTTCATCGTGTGTAGGTACAGCCATAACAGCACCTGTTCCGTATTCTACAAGAGCATAATCTGCTGTCCATAATGGGAACTCTTCTCCTGTGAACGGATTGATACAGTGTGTACCAAGAGGAACACCTGTTTTTACACGGTCTGTAGAAAGTCTTTCGATTTCTGTCATTTTGCGAGCGTTAGCTCTGTATGCTTCAACAGCTTCTTTATTTTCCGGAGTTGTTAATTTTTCAATATCTTTGTATTCAGGTGCTACAACAAGGTAGGTAATACCGTGAACTGTGTCAGGTCTTGTTGTGTATACAGGAACTTCGAGTCCTTCGATTTCTTTCACCTTGAATCTGAAAATAGCACCTTCTGATTTACCAATCCAGTTTTTTTGCATTATTTTTACGCTGTCAGGCCAGCCTTCGAGCTTATCAATATCTTGCAAAAGTTGTTCTGCATAATCAGTGATTTTTAAGAACCATTGTGACAAATATTTTTTTTCAACAACACTGTCGCATCTCCAACATTTGCCGTCGATTACCTGTTCATTTGCAAGAACTGTTGCACACTGATCGCACCAGTTAACAGCTGCTTCTTTTTTATATGCAAGACCTTTTTTGTATAGTTGCAAAAACAACCATTGAGTCCATTTGTAGTAGTCAGGTTTGCATGTTGCAACTTCTCTGTCCCAGTCGTACATCAGACCGAGTTTTTTCAGTTGCATTTTCATATAAGAAATATTTTCATCAGTCCATTTTTCAGGGCTTTCTCCATGTTGAATAGCTGCATTTTCTGCAGGTAAGCCGAAGCTATCCCATCCTATTGGGTGAAGCACGTTAAATCCGTGCATTTTTTTAAAACGTGCAATTACGTCAGTGATTGTGTAGTTTCTAACATGTCCCATGTGTAATTTGCCTGATGGGTAAGGGAACATTGATAACGCATAGTATTGTGGTTTGTCAGAATCATTGTAAGTTTTTCCAAAATTGTTATCTTCCCAATCTTTTTGCCAGTGTTTTTCAATTTCCTGAGGAAAATATTGTTCTTTTATCACAGTTTATCCACCTATAATTAAATGTACATTTGTAAGTCAATTATAGTAAAAAAAAGAAACTCTGCCAAATTATAGAACTATTTTTTTGAATTTTAATGTTAAAATAAACCTATGGCGAAAAAAATTATTGCAAATAACAAAAAGGCTTTTCACGACTACACAATAGTCGAGAAATATGATGCTGGTTTGGTTTTGACTGGAACTGAAATCAAGTCTATAAGAAAAGGCGCGATAAATTTAAAAGATGGATTCGCAAAAATCGAAGACAATGAAGCTTGGTTGTATAACGTTCATATTAGCCCTTATGAGCAAGGAAACAGATTCAATCCTGATCCGGATAGAAAAAGAAAACTTCTTTTAAATAAAAATGAAATTTTAAAAATGGCTGGAAAAGTTAAAAAGGAAAAATATACAATAGTTCCTTTGAATATTTTTTTAGAAAATGGCTGGGCAAAATGTGAAATAGCTCTTGCTAAAGGTAAACAGTTATATGACAAACGAGAAGATATAACTAAAAAAACTATAGACAGAGATATTGCAAGAAATTTCAAAATAAGATAAAAATAAAAAGGGCATCCTATTGTTTCCCTAGTAACGCCCAAAATAAATAATGGTAAGATTAAACTTTTTTAATTGTTGGTTAGATATAATCCAACAATGATTGGTTAGAAATTATTGAATATGCTTGCATTGAAGCTTGTAAAGCATAGTTTTGTTGAACAAGCTGAGCTATAGCTGTTGGTAGATCAACTTCTGATATTTCAGCCTTTTGAGATGTTAAATTTAGTTCATTGCTATCCAAAAGTTCTGCTGTCATATCAAGTTTATTTACAGTAACACTATGTGTTGCTTGAATTTCTGATATATGTTTGATTGCGTCTTGAATATCACCTAATTGTGCGCTAACAGCTTCATTATCCATTGGATCAGCGTTTAAAGTAGCTTCTAAATTACCAAGAACTTGAAATAATCCTGAGCTATTTGCTGGATCATTAGGATCATATGTACCAAAAATTGTGTCTCCAGAACTGTTTAATTCAATTTTTACACCTTCTGAAATTTCAATAGATCTTTCATATCCTGCTGTATTATCAAAAGGAGTTCCATGGTAAGTAATTGTCCCATCTTCAGCTAATTCAAAAGGTTTTGTGGTTACGTTAGTACCTGCAAAAATGTATTTCCCGTCATATTGAGTATTTGCAAGGTCTACAATATTTTGTTTTAATTGATTGATTTCAAGTAAACAAGCTTTAAAACCTTCTTCACCAGTAGGAGTGTTAGAGGCTTGAACTGCCAATTCATTTATTCTTTGCATTTTTTTAACTATTTCAGAAAAAACTTCATCTTGTGCATTGATTTGAGTTTTAGCATTTTCAACATTTTTTGAATAAGCACCAATTTGAGATAGTTGTTTATTTAATCTGATAATAGTTGATGCATCCAAAGGGTTGTCTGAAATATTTGTTATATTCTGATTTGTATTGATTTTATTGTACAATTCATACAACTTGTTTTGCTGATTGGTCATATTATTCAGCATAGTTTGTGTTGTATAGCTTGTTACTCTCATCATTTTTATTTACCTCTATTTGTTATTGACCTAGCTGTGTAATTAATTGCATTAACTCATTAGCTGCATTAAATACACGAGCTGAAGCTTCATATGATCTTTGATATCTGATTAAATCTGCTAGTTCTTCGTTTAAATCAACGCCATAAAGAGCATCTCTTTGAGAAGTTGCTTGTTGCATAACAGAATCTTGTGCATTTGCTGCATTGTTGATTGAATCGATTTCAGAACCGATTTTTGAAATTAAGCTGGAAAGAAAATCTGTCAAAGACATACCCTCACCAGGTGGGTCTGTAATGCTTAAAGCAGTTAATTTACCGCTTGCAAGGTTATTAAATTGATCCATGTTGCCTGTGTTTCCAACAGCTCTGTCGTCAAAATCCGCAGCATTGGGGTCTAGTCTTGCAGTTGCTACAAGAGTAGGATCATCAATCATTGCTTGGTTAATAGTTATATTTCCTGCTGTAAAATTGCCAGAACCATCTTTTGTTACAAACATTGGGGTTGTTGACTCAACTAAAGTACCGTCAGGACCTATATACATAGGTGTTCCATTTGCATCAGCTTGAGTTTGAATTCTATTCATTTCTTCAGCAAATGCGCTAGCAATTTTATCTAAATCGCTTAGGATAGATTTATATCCAAAGGATTCACCGCTTCCAGCTTGTAAAATACCACTTAGTCCACAATTATCAAGAGAATCTGATATATCGTCTTTTTTGATATTACCTTCATCATCGACAAGCTGAATTTTTACAGGGTGATCTTCATCATCACCTTGAACAGCTTGTATTGTTAATTTTTTATCTCCGCCTTTGACAACAGTTTGACCATCAATGATAACGTTAACTGTTCCATTTGAGTTTGTGGTTGTAGTTAAAGGAATGATTGCTGAAATTTCGTCTAGTAATGCGTCTCTTTTATCTTTCAAATCATTAGATGCGCTACCAGAATTAGGATTACTTGATATTTGACCATTTAATTCAGCTAATTGAGCAAGCTTTTCATCCAATCCGTCTACACTTGTTTTTATTAAAGAAGAATTAAAACTATCAGGATCTCCAAACTCACCAACAGAAGTTTCAATGTATCCGTTTAAAGTTTTGGACATGTTATTTAACATATCAGATACATTTTGAGCTGCATTTACGAATGCAATTTTATATGCATTGTTTGTTGGATCACCACTTAACGCTTGAGAAGCTGCAAAAAAGTCTGAAAGAGTTTTTTCTAAACCGTTTGAACTTAATTCATTATTCAAAAGGTTCTCAATGTTACTAGTCATTCCGCCTATTTGGTTATAATAACCATTTGCAGCATTTTGACCTCTGAAATAATTATCAAGCCATTGAGATCTTTTGTTAGTAATGCCGGTAATTTCAGCACCATGGCCGATTTTTAACTTTCCGCTAGATGAACACCAGTTGAAACAATCATAAGCAGGTAAAGCCGCAAATTCTACTTGTTGTCTTGTATAATTTGTAGTGTTCATATTGGCTATGTTATTACTCACAACATTCAATGCAATCTGGTTATTATTGATTGACTGTTGTGCTATATTCATTATTCCATTTAATGTTGATCCCATAGTCTATCCTTTATTTTTTAAGCTTCTTCTATTATTGAGGACATTTCTAATTGATTTTTTGTAATGTTTTCACCTTTTTGATTATATTCTTTTGTAATAGGCTGAAGTCCTTTGATAATTATTTCTAGAGTTTTGTTTGTTACATGCATCCCATGTTTTAGTAATTCTAAATTTGTTCTTTCTAGTTCAAAGATTCTTTTTGCAAGTTCATTAACTTTTGCTTTTTTTTCTTCAAATTTCAAAGCTGCTTTTTCGTCTTCTTTTTTTATGTTGTTTATAATATCTGTCATTGAAAATGTTGGCATATTCATTGTTTCAGATATTTTTTTTCTTTGTTCTGCAAAAGATGTTATATTTTTATATTCATCTGTAATTTTTTCATCAATTGTATGCAAGTCGTTAGCTTTGCCTTTAATAAGCAATTCTTTTTTATCGGCATAAAGTTTTTCGATTTTTTCATAGCCGTTTATTTCAGAATCTATTATATTTTCTAGCTTTTCTATATTTATAGTTGTCATATGGTGCTCCTTATCGCTTTTATGCCATATATTCTACAATTACGCTTCTACCGTAGCTTAGTCCGTACTTAATATCGTCATCAGTAAGATTTTCTTCTCCTGCGAGTTTTGCATATTCTTTAATTTCATCAAGATTTTGTGATTTTAAAATGCTATTGTCATTTATGTCTATGCCATCTGAAACTTCAGGCATGATTTTAGGTTCTTGTGATATTGGTCTTGATGCGTTTTTAAATGCTTGAGAGGCATTTAAAAGTTGTATTGCACTTACATTTGAACTTAACGGACTTACCATTACTTTTTATATCTCCTTATCGACTTTATTTTTTATCCCTTGTGTAGCTGATGCTTGACCTGTTTTTGAAATAGTGTTTGCATCTTCTTTTGGAAGTGATTTTTCCATTTGTTGATAGATTTGTTTTGCAAAACCAACAGTTGATGTTGGGCTTTTTGCAATTTGACGACCGACTTCTCCATAAATAAATGATTTAAATTTATCTAGATATTTATTGTCTTCTCCGAATAAGCCCCCTTTATCTCCAATGCTGACTGTTTTATCCATTGTGTTAAGCATTTTAGTAACAAAAATAGCTTCGAATTCTGTTGAAACTTTTTTCAGCTGTTCTTTTTGAGATTTTATTGTTTTAATGCTGTCTAAAGT
The DNA here is from genome assembly GCA_944322545.1 of Candidatus Gastranaerophilales bacterium. Classification (GTDB taxonomy): domain Bacteria; phylum Cyanobacteriota; class Vampirovibrionia; order Gastranaerophilales; family Gastranaerophilaceae; genus Limenecus. Next base: position 65,579 of record CALUPF010000036.1, on the reverse strand, counting down.
TTGAACATCTCCATTTATAACTTCTGGTGTTAAATTGTTATATGATTGGATTGAAGTCATTTTTTATCCTTAAATTACTTGTATTTCTGCTTGTAAACTGCCTGCTTCTCTTAAAGCTTGCATTATTGATATAAGGTCAATTGGAGCAACTCCAATTGCATTTAGCGCTCTAACAAGATCATTCAATGTGCTGTTAGCCGGCATAGTGACAAGGCTTCCACTGCCTTTGTTAACTGATACAGAGCTATTAGCAAATGCCGTTGTTGTACCACCTGCAAACGGTTCTGGTTGTGATACTTGATTTGTAGTTTGAACTGTCACAGTGATGTTTCCATGAGCAACTGCGGCAGGCAATAATTTAACTTCGCTGCCTATAACAACAGTTCCAGTTCTTTCATTTACTACAACTCTTGCTTTGTCTTTAGTTGCATCTACTGTCATATTTTCTAGGATTGAAAGAAATGCGATTCTATCATCATTGAATTTTGCAGGAATATTAACTCTAATGCTAGATCCATCAATGGCTTTTGCAGGAGTCACGTTTCTGTTAATTGTGTTTGCAATTCTTGTTGCCATTGTGTAGTCTGATTTGTCTAAAAGAAGAGTTAATGTATTTTCATCTCCAATAGTTGTGTTGATATCTCTTTCAACAATACCACCGCCAGGGATTCTTCCTGTTGTTGTGATTGCTGTTCTTGTGCTGGAACCGTTTGAATCTTTAGATATGCCACCAACTGAAACAGGGCCTTGGCCAATTGCAACGATTTCTCCGTTTGGAGCTCTTAATTGTGTTTGTACCAAAACACCGCCTTCAAGGCTTTTTGCGTCGGCTAAAGTTGAAACTGTCAAATCAATTTGATCGCCGTTTTTAGCGAATGGAGGAACTGTTGCAGTAACTAAAACTGCTGCAGCTGAACCTTTTTGAATGTAGTTTGATTGTTCAATTACAGTACCTAAATTTTGTAATAACATTTGGTTTGTAATTTGTGTTGAACGAGAGTTGTCACCTGTTCCTGGAAGACCAACAACAACGCCATAACCTACGAGTTGGTTATTTCTTACGCCTTTTACGTGTGCAATGTCTTTGATTCTTACAATCGTTGCCATTGCTTGTGATGTAAGCATTCCTGTAATCATTAATGTTATTAAAATTAAATTGAAAATTCGTTTCATTTCTTTTTCCTTTGAGTTTTTAATTATTAGAACAAGTATCTTACTGCTCTGTTTATGATACCTTCGTTGCCTGCTCTTGATACTGCACCTTTTCCAGCTAGGGCGAATTGGAAGTTAGCAACGTTTCTTGAATTAACTTGTCCGTTTTGGTTTATGAACCTAGGATCAACAACACCACTTACTAGCAAATCAACTCTTTCAGTTCCATTTACAAGAGTTTTTTTACCTTGAACCATAAGATTTCCATTAGGTAGTAATTGAACAACCTGTACAGTTACAGAATCGTTGATTCCTAATGAACGTTGATTTGATGTTGTACTTGCTACAGTGTTGCTTCCTCCAAAGTTATTGAACTGGTTATTCAATGGAGTGCCTGGCAAGATTTTGTTTATTAAATTAGTGAAGTTATCAACTGTGTTTGAGCTTCTATCTGCTGCATAGTTTAAAGAATCATTGAATGTTATTGTTTCACTTAAAATGATAGTTACTACATCACCAACAGAACGAGCTCTTACTCCACCGAAAAGAGATTTTGGTTCTGCATAAAATGATTGAGAAGTGCCTAATACATATAATGACTCAGCTTGAGCAGATTGTGCTGCTTGCATTACTGTTAAAAGTGCAAGTATTGCGATTATACTTTTTGCAATATTCTTTTTTGATTTTTTAATCTTACCCATTATTTTTTTATCTCTCCCCGTATGAATTTTTTAGATTTGTACAAGAACTTGATTTATTCCTGTTACTTCTCCGGTATATATTTTGTTGAATCTTTTATTTTTAACTTGAATTGTGTCTCCGATGTTTCCTTGTGTTAAAGCAATTCCTTCAACTGCGATATTCAAATTGCTACCTGTTCGAAAATTTACTGTTACCATTGCATTTTTAACTATATCTGGTTTTGATTTTGTATATCTTTTTGTAATTAAATCACCTGGATAAAATACTTTTGTTGCTACGATTTCTTTTGATATGTCATTTAAATTTAAAGTGTTATCTAAGTTACCTACCACGTTGACTTTTTTAAGTTCGACTGCTTGTAATGGAATAATTTTATCTCTTTGAATTACTTCTTTTGCAATTGCTGCATATTTATATGCTTTTGTTTCAATTGGAACGTAATATGTTCTTACGTAATTGCCGTTGACGTTGATATTTACTTTTTTATATTCTTTAGCAGTTAAGCTGTTTGTGTTTGAGAAAATTTTCACACTCACTTTGCCATCAGGAAGATTAAAAGAACTAACAGGCAAATGTCCTACTGTAATTTCTGATTCATCAACATTAAATTGTTCTAAATCTTTTTTAGCTTGTTTAGCTACGATAGATTTAAATTGATCAGCAGTAAGCACTTGAGCAAATGTTTGATTTGCTCCAAATGAAATTAAAAGTGATATTAATGCTATGTTAAATATTTTTTTCATAATTAGCTTACTATTTGGTTAGTTGTTCTCAATATATCTGATGCTGATGTGATAATTTTAGAGTTTGATTCAAAAGCTCTTTCAGCTTTGATTAGGTTAATCATTTCGTCAACAATTTGCACGTTTGAACCTTCTAAGAAAGATTGTTGAATTGAACCAAAACCGTCTTGGTCAGGAGTTCCTGGAATTGGTGTTCCTGATGCAGGAGTTTCAACATATAAGTTGTGACCTATTGATAAAAGACCTGCTGGGTTTTGGAATTTAACCAATTGAATTTGTCCTACGATAGTTTGTGTATTATCATTACCGATTTTTACTGAAACGTTACCATCAGGCGTAATATTTACCTCAGTTGTGTTTTGAGGAATAGTGATTTGTGGTTGAAGAAGATAACCATCTGTTGTACAAAGTTGTCCAACAGCATCAGGTTTAAAAGAACCGTCTCTTGTATAAGCGAGTGTTCCGTCAGGTCTTACGATTTGGAAAAAGCCTTGTCCTTCAATTGCCATATCGTAGTTATTGCCTGTGCTTTGCATTACACCACTTGAGAAAACTTTTGTTGTTGCAGCAGTTTTTACACCTAAGCCGATTTCAATACCAACAGGTTGATATGTGCCTTGTGTGATCATTGCACCAGGAGTTTTAATTGCAGTTGAAAGTAAATCTTGAAATTCTACTCTCGACTTTTTAAAGCCTGTTGTGTTTACGTTTGCGATATTGTTAGCAACAACGTCTAAGTTGTTTTGTTGTGCTATCATACCTGTTGCTGCTGTTGTTAATGCTTTTAGCATTTATTTTCTCCTCCGGATTAGTTTTTATGCATTCAATCTGCCTAGTTGAATTGCAGTTGATAGTTGTGATGATTTTTCTTTTACGAAACTACTTAGTGTTTCGTAGTTTCTAGAAACTTTGATTGTGTTAATCATTTCATTTATTACGTTTGCATTAGAAAGTTCTAATGCTCCTTGTTGAATTGAGAATTTTTGAGCTCTTAATTCTGGGTTTGTTGTGATGTCTTTTGGAACGTATTGAGATGTGCCAGCCGCTCTCATATCCTCTTTGTTTGCAAAATCCCATACACCTATTGTTTGTAAAGCTTGGGAATTTTCTTTTTTGTTTGCAATAATGGTACCTTCTTCATTAATGCTTAAATCATCTGGTGAGTTAATATTTAATTCTGTGAGATTTAAACGAATAGGTCTATTTTGGTTATCCAAAACTTGATTGCCCTGCATATCAGTAAGAATATTTTGTGAATTAATACAAAATGCACCATTTCTTGTATAAGTAATAGTTCCATCAGGGGCTCTTAGTTTGAAAAATCCATCGCCTTCAATGCCTAAATCTAAAGCTCCGCCAGTACGAGAAAGTGTTCCTTGTGAAAATTCATGCACAAGCTTATGAGTTGCAGAACCCATACTAATTTCGCCAACTAGTCTTCCATCTTGGTTTTTAGGATTATTTCTTTCAATTGGTTCTTCAACAAGTGCATTGTATATATTTCTGAAAGAAAGACCTTCTTTTTTATATCCGTTTGTATTTACGTTAGCCAAGTTGTTCGCTGTTGAGTCTTGAAAATCTATTAGACTCATCATTCCTTTAGCTGCGATATCTATACCTCTGGAAATCATTATTGACCTCCTTTGTTATATTTTTGATACATACTCATAATATTTTTCACGTAATTTTGTGTTTCTTTGTATGGTGGAATTCCGTTATATTTTGCAACTGCATTTGGTCCTGCATTGTATGCTGCTAATGCTAATGACTTATCTCCACCAAATCTATCTAACAAACCTTTTAAATATTTTGTTCCACCTGCAATATTTTGTTCAGGATCATAAGCATCTTTCACTCCTAAAGAGTTTGCAGTAGCTGGCATTAATTGCATAAGTCCCATTGCTCCGCAGCTAGATGTAACTTTAGGTTGAAATCCTGATTCTTGTTTTATAACTGCTTTTACAAATGCACTATCTAATCCATTTTTTGCTGAATATTGTTCGATAAGTGCATCGATATCCGCATTACCGCTATTAGTAGAAGCTAGTTCACTTGAGAAAATTTTATTTGCAAATGGTGTAGAATTTGTTTTCTCAGAAGACATATTTGCATCTAGGATTTTTTGAAAATCTTGATTAGGTCTAGCAGAATCAATGCCAAAACTAGCTAAACTATTGAATTTGCTTTCAATAGCCTGCATACGTCTTAGAGTAATATCTAATCCACTGAGTTCCACTATTTTATTTTCCTACCCAAGTTTTCTTACCATTTGAGGCTAGTTAAATCCTATTATGCCTCATGTATAAATTACTCTATATGAAGTATTTTCTCATCAACCCGATGGTTTAAATTTTTTTAGTCTATATTGACCATATGGTCAATATGTTTTTTTAACAAAAAAACAGCTTCTTATTATTTAAGAAGCTGTTTTAAAATCTTAGGTTAATGTTATTAATTAAACATTAGCTGTTTTCTTTTGAGGAGCTGCACCTGGAATAGCTTGCCAGTTAGCTGCCATGATTTTTTTGAATGATTTCAAAGCTGTATCTTCGAGTTCACCAAGTTCTTCTGCAGCCATAATAAGTTCTCTTAATGGCATCAATGCTCTTTGATCTCTTAATACACCAAGAGCAGCAGCAGCACCAGCTCTAACTAAATCATTTTCTTTTTTATTTTGCATTACTTCGATTAATGCAGGAACAGCTTTTTTATCGTCCAATTTGCCTAAAGAAGTAACAGCGTAAATTCTAACATTTACCCATTCATCGTTCAGCATAGTGATAATTTTATCAACTGCTTTTGGGTTACCAATTTCACCTAATGCTCTTGTTGCATCACATCTTACATTAACCTTTTCATGATCTAATGATTCCATTAATGCATCAGTAGCAACATCACCAATTTCAATTAAAGCATCAGTAGCAGTGATACAAACTTGTGGGTTTTCATCGTTAAGAGCTTCAACTAATGGCTCAACAACTTCTTTGCCGCCCAAACGTCCTAAAGCACGAGCAGCACGAACTCTAACGTCAACGTTTCTGTCTTCTCTCAATGATTCGATAAGAGGGATAGTTGCTGTAACATCACCCAACTCACCTAAAGCACGAGCAGCATATAAACGAACAGATCCGTTTTTATCGTTTTTCAAAACATCAATAAGCGGCTCAACTGCTTGGGAATCACCAATTTCTCCAAGAATTCTAGCCGCATTGTATCTAACTTTTTCAGAATTACTAGTACGTAAATCACGTAATAATTCTTCAAACGATTTTTTTGCTTGTTTTTTTCTTGAGTTCACACTAATTGTCATGTCTTGTCTTTCCTCCGACATTCATTCAACACTTTTTCCTACATACTTACTTAAAAAAATGTTTTGATGAATAATTGACTTTTTTTATCTTTTTGTAAACAATTTCTTTACATATCTTTATAAAGGGTAAAGAGAACACTTATTCTTCTCTGTTTTTCTATTATAACATTTTTTTTGACTCTGTGAATACTTCTAATGTTTAATTACTCTAAAATATGTAAATTGTTTTTTAAAAAATAGAGTTGTTATTTTAAAATTCACATGAATTTTTGTTACAAAATATTAATAAAATTGTAATTAAAAATGTTTGTAGTAATACAAAAGTTTTATATTTTTTACCAGCCTTTTTTGCCTTCAAGCCAGTCTAATATTTTTATTAAAGTTGTGCCTAAAAATGCTCCTAAACAAAGACCTGATAATAGTCTTATGAAATCATTAACTGAAATGTAATGATAATGTTCAAGCAAAATTTCAGTTATACTTAATGCACCTAGAATTATATAAACAACTTTGTGCATTTTAAATTTATGTAAATAGGAATACAGAGTTATTGCTGCAGAAATATAAGATCCTATACATCTTGCGCAAATTCCTATGTGATAGCCTAAAACCATAAATATATTAGTTTTGTGTGCTACACATAATTTATGTAAGAAATCATATAAAAAATCAGAAACTACATTAATTTTAGCGTATGCAAAAACAGGAGCTATAAAAGCGCATGCTACAACGACTGCGCAGAAAAATCCTGTCAGTCCTATGATTGCATTTTTTAAACTCCATTTCAAAATATTACTCATATTTATATTTTTTCATAAAATATGTTTTTATCAAGTTGAGATTTAAGTTATTAATACTTATTTTTTAATAACTTCTATGCACTTATATTCATTTAAATATGGCATATGCTCTTCAGTTATGAGCTCACCAGGTAAAAGAATAGAAATGCCAGGAGGGCATTCTGCAATTACTTCAGCAGAAATCCTTCCAACAGCTTGTTCTTTTGGTATTGTTTCTTTTTCACTGTAGTATGCTTCACGAGGATTCATAACAATTTTAGGTGTGAGCATAGGCATATGTTTTCTTTTTTCTATGTAATAAATATCTGAATAATTTGATCTAGCTATTTTTTCTATAGAATTAACAAGATATTGAATTTCTTGTTTTGTGTTGCCGATATTTATCAAAAGTAAAACACCAACATCACTTGCTGATTCAACTTCGATATCAAAATCAATTTCCAAAATACTTTCAAGACGTTTTCCAGAAAGCCCGTCAACACTTACAAATATTTTCGTTATGTCTTGGTTGAAGTTCTCAGTTGCTTCAAGAACATTTACACCTTCTATTTTATGCAATTTTTTTCTTACAAATTTTGCATATTGTATAGCTCTGCTTAGTTGTCTTTTACCCTTTTTAGATTCTAGGTTTGCTCTTGCTGCATCAAGACTTGCCATAAGTAACATTGAAGGGCTTGTTGTTTGTAAAAGTTGCAAAGTTCTTTCAATTTCATCAGGATCAAATTTAGAACCTTTAGTGATGTGCAACATCGAGCTTTGTGACATACTGCCGCCTGTTTTATGCAATGAATGTACAACTGCATCTGCACCAAGATGTATAGATGACATTGGAAGATTTTTATTGAAATTCCACAAACATCCATGGGCTTCATCAACGATCAATGGTACATTGTATTTTTTACAAACTTCAGAAATCGCTTTTATATCTGAAACAACACCTTCATAAGTTGGGTTTGTAATCCATACCATTGAAATATCATCATTTTCTTTTAAAGCTTTCTCTATAGATTTAGGTTCAATTTCACCCCATAGTGACCATTCATCTAGTTTTTCAGGTAATATCCATACTGGTTCTGCGCCAGAAATAATCATTCCTGTCAAAATTGAACGGTGACAGTTTCTGTTTACAATAACTTTTTTACCTTTTTTAGATTGGCACATTGCCAATGTAAGGTTTCCGATAGTAGAACCGCCCACGAGGAAGAATGTTCTTTGTGAACCAAATGCCTGCGCAGCAAGTTCTTGAGCTTCTTTTATTGGCCCTGTTGCTGGGTGTAGAGTACCTAAATTATCAAATTCGTCAGTTGTATCTAAAAGCAAAGCACGATTTCCAACGAGTTTTTTAAATGGTTGATATGAAGCTCTTCCTCCAGTGTGGCCAGGGATGTGGAATTGCATCATAGGATTTTTATAAAAATTTTCAAGAGCTTCTACTAGCGGTGCTTTGACATCGCTTCTTAAATCGCCGGAAATTTTACGGAATTTACGTGTTTTTGTCTTTGCTTTTAACATTTAGCATAAAGTCTCCATTAAAAATTTATACGTAATTAACAATTTACTACAAAAATAATTTTTATGGTACATATATTTATATTATTATTAAATAATGATTTTACAATTTTATAAAACACGTAAAAAATAAAATTGCTATTTTGACATTAATAACTAAAGGAAAATAAATATGCTAATTATCATGAACCCCTCAGCAACTGACGAACAAATCCAAAATGTTGTAAGTTATATAAAAAGAAAGAATTTTGATGCTCATGTGTCAAAAGGTGAAGTACAAACTGTAATTGGTGCAGTTGGTGGTAAAATTGTTGACCCTAGAGACATTGAACTTTTAGATGGTGTTAAAGAGGTTATAAGAATATCTTCTAGCTATAAATTAGCAGGAAGAATGTTTAAACCAGAGGACACTATTATTGAAGTTAATGGTGTAAAATTTGGCGGTGATAATATAGGTTTGATAGCTGGTCCTTGTACTGTTGAAAGCTATGAACAAATGGATGAAACAGCTAAAAAACTTAGTGAAATGGGCATAAAAATTTTAAGAGGTGGTGCTTTTAAGCCTAGAACCTCTCCTTATGCTTTTCAAGGAATGGGTGAAGAAGGCTTAAAAATTATAAGAGATGTTGCTGACAAATATGGAATGGCAGTTACATCTGAGGTTATGGAAATTTCACAAATCCCAATGTGTTTGAAATATGTTGATATTTTGCAGGTTGGTGCTAGAAATATGCAAAATTTCAATCTTCTTCGTGAATTGGGATACATAAATAAGCCTGTTATGGTTAAAAGAGGTATGGCAAATACAATTGAAGAGCTTCTTATGGCTGCTGAATATGTAATGTCAGGTGGTAATAGAGAGGTTATTCTTTGCGAAAGAGGTATAAGAACTTTTGAAAGAATTACAAGAAATACACTAGATTTGAGTGCAATTCCTGTTGTTAAAAAATTAAGTCACTTACCTATCATTATTGACCCTAGCCACGGTACAGGTCTTCGTGATAAAGTTGCGCCAATGTCTAGAGCCGCTGTTGCTGCGGGTTGTGATGGTTTGATAATTGAAGTTCATTATGATCCGGATACAGCTTTATGTGATGGAGCTCAATCTCTTTATCCTGAGCAATTTAAAGCATTAAAAGATGATATTGAAAAAATTGCTCCAATAATTGGCAAACATATAAGCGAACCTGTTGAAAAGTAATTATCTTACACAGATATTCTTTGCACGTAATTCATTTTTTAATTGAGGAACAGGAAGAGTTCCAAAGTGGAAGATGGATGCAGCTAATGCTGCATCAGCGTTTGCTTTTTCAAATACATCAACAAAATGTTGTGCATTTGCTCCAGCGCCACCTGATGCAATAACAGGAATTGATGTGTTTTCAACAACAAGTTTTGTCATTTCTAAATCAAACCCTGATTGTGTTCCATCAGCATCCATTGATGTTAAAAGAATTTCGCCTGCACCTAGTGATTGGACTTGTTTTACCCAGTCAATAAGTTTTATGCCTGTATTTTTTTGTCCTGCATTTATAAAAACGTAAAAGTCGTTATCTACTTTTTTCCCGTCCACTGCTACAACTATGCATTGTGAGCCGAAATAAGATGAAGAATCTTTTATTAATTGAGGATTTTTTACTGCTTGAGAATTTATAGCAACTTTATCAGCTCCAGCAAGTAAAATTGAGCGCATATCTTCAATAGTCTTTATACCACCTCCGACAGTAAAAGGAATAAAGACCTGTTTTGCGACTTGTTCAACCATATTGAGGGTTGTTTTTCTACCTTCATTTGTTGCTGTAATGTCTAAAAAAACCAGTTCGTCTGCTTTTTGTTCACTGTATTTTTTAGCAAGAGCAGCAGGATCACCTGCATATTTTAGGTTTTCAAAGTTGACACCTTTGACTGTTTCGCCATTTTTGACATCAAGGCAAGGTATAATTCTTTTAGCAAGCATTTTTCACCTTAAAATTGTTTTAAAAATCTTGCATCGTTATTGAAGAATAGTCTTATATCATCAATTCCCCATTTAAGCATTGCAAGTCTTTCAACACCCATTCCGAAAGCGAATCCTGAGTACACTTCAGGGTCAATGCCAACACCTTTTAAGACATTTGGATCAACCATACCAGAACCTAAAATTTCTAACCAGCCTGTGCCTGAGCATACTCTACAACCTTTGCCTTCACACATTATGCATTGAACATCAATTTCCGCAGAAGGCTCAGTGAATGGGAAAAAGCTGTTTCTGAATCTTGTTGGTCTTGCTGAACCGAAATATAATCTTAAAAATTCATTCATTACGCCTTTTAAGTCAGCAAAAGTTATATCTTTGTCTATTAGCAATCCTTCTATTTGGTGGAAAAGATTGTTTTTTCTTGCACTAACTGATTCACATCTGTATACACGTCCTGGTGCAATAACTTTGATAGGAGGTGTGCTAGATAACATTTCATGGATTTGAGCTCCTGACGTTTGGCTTCTTAAAATTACGTTTGGAGCAACTTTTGTGTAAAAAGTATCTTGCATATCTCTTGCTGGGTGATCTTTAGGAATATTCAACATATCAAAGTTGAAATATTCAGTTTCTACTTCAGGTGAATTTTCATTGTGCACAAGAGAAAATCCCATTCCTTGGAAAATTTCTACAATTTCGTCAATTGTTTGCGTAAGAGGGTGAACTTTCCCATAAGGAGTATACGAACCAGGGAGAGTTATATCAATTCTTTCTTTTTCGAGTTTTTCATTTAATTCTTTTTGATAGAAGAATTGATATTTTTCGTTTAATTTTTCTTCAATATCTTTTGTAATCTGATTTGACATAGAACCAACGATTCTTTTGTCTTCGTTAGACATGTCTTTAAGATTTTTTTTGATTTCATTTAGTTGGCTTTTTCTGCTTAAATATGTATTTTTCACTTCTTCAATGTCAGAAGTAGATTGAATTTTTTCAATTGCTTCAAGAGCTGAAGCGTGGATTTTTTCCAATGTTTCTTTCATCATTCACCCTCGTAAAATTTATATTTATAAATAAATTATATAATAAATAAAATATTTGACTTATTATAATTCTATAATTGGTTTTAGAGGATGATAAAGTGAAAATTTCAATTTTAGGTTCAACAGGTTCAATTGGTAGACAGGCAATAGAAGTTATTCAAAAAATGCCTGATTATTTTGAAGTTGTATCTTTATGTGGTGGAGATAATATTGATTTGTTAAAAGAACAAATCAAACTTGTTAATCCTAAAAATGTTTCTGTAAAGTCTGAAGAAAATGCCTTAAAACTGCAAAAAGAATTTCCTAAAATTAATGTTTTATACGGTGAGCAAGGACTAGTTGATGTTGCATCTGACACAACAAATGAAAGAATTCTAGTTTCTGTTTCAGGCAAAACCGGATTGAAACCAACTTTGGCTGCTATTGAAAAAAATATTGATGTTGCACTTGCTAATAAAGAGACGCTAGTTATGGCTGGTGACATTGTAATGAAACGAGCTAAAGAAAAAGGTGTTAAGATTTTACCTGTTGATTCAGAACATGGCGCTATTCATCAATGCTTAAAAAACAGAGATGAAGTAGAAAAGCTTATTATTACTGCGTCAGGTGGACCTTTTAGAAATAAAACTATTGAAGATATAAAAAATGCCTCTGTTGAAGAAACGTTGCATCATCCAAGATGGAATATGGGTAAAAAAATTACAATAGATTCTGCAACACTTATGAATAAAGGTTTAGAAGTTATAGAAGCACATCATTTATTTGATATGCCTTATGAAAAAATACAGGTAGTTGTGCATCCGCAAAGCATAGTTCATAGTGCTGTTGAGTATGTAGATGGAAGTGTTATTGCACAATTAGGTTTCCCATCTATGCATATTCCAATTCAGTATACATTAACTTATCCTTACAGATTTGAAGGTATTGAGACAAGAAGTTTTGATTTTGTAAAAGCAGGTCGTTTAGATTTTGATGAACCTGATTTAGAAAAGTTCCCTTGTTTGAAATTAGCTTTTGAAGCAGGAAAACAAGGAGGAACTCTTCCTGTTGTTATGAATGCAGCTAATGAAGAAGCTGTATTTGCATTTTTAAATCAAAAAATTTCGTTGTGGGAAATTTATGAGATTACTAAAAAAATGATGGAACAGCATAGTAATATTTTGAATCCTTCGTTGGATGAAATATTTGAAACAGATAGAATTACAAGACTTTCTGTTCAAAATTTAACAAAAATTTAGTTTGTAAATATTGCTACATATTTTGAGATTTTTTTTAGAATTTCATGCTAAATTATACATAACTTGAAACCCCATTGGTAAGTATGATAATAAAATACAGTTTATTAAAACGTGTTAGGAGTGGTCTTACATTAACGTAGGGGCAAAGGGATTGGAAAGTAAAATTTTAGTCAAGGAGATTTATTAATATGCCGGATTATTTGACCAAAGAAGAGATTAGACAATGGAGAAGTTCTTTGGAAAGAATTACCCTAGAGGAATATGCAAAAAGACTTGGTAAAGTTATTGCTGAAGAAAAAGAAACAAATGATATGGTAGATGTTTTTTATAAACATTCATCTGAGGTTAGATATGTTTCAGCTGATGAGCCAGCTCCGGTAAAAACTAATTTTAAAGCAGAAAGAATCAGCACTTTAGCTCAACAATCTTTTGAAAGAGAAAAAGAATTATCAGTAAAAAGAGATTTGAGAGAATTAACTAAAGAAGCTAAGGCTAAAAAACAATCTGTTAAGCCTGCTGTTAAAGAAGTTAAAAAAGCAGAAGCGGTTGTAAAAGAAGTTAAAAAAGAAGTAAAAGCTCCTAAAGCTCAAGAAATCAAATCAGATATAAATGAAGAAATTCAAATTACTTTTAAGAAAAATCTAACACCTCGTGAGCAGGCAGTATTTGAGCATTTCTTAAATAATAAAAATAATATTGTTTATGCAAAAGAATTAGCTCAAGTATTAGATTTGCCAAGGGATTATGTATACAAATATATTAAAAATCTTAGAGCTAAAATGAATGAAAATGCTATTCAAAATGCTGACAATGGCGGATTTATTTTAGAAATTAAGTAAAAGATTAGTTGGAATATTAAAAAGACCTCCATTTTGGAGGTCTTTTTTTATTTATCTAAAAACAAACTATCACTTTCAGGTGTACGCTCTAAGGAGTTTTCTTTAACAGGAGCAGCAATTCTTTCCGAGATGCTTTTTCTAAACTTGTTGCAGACTGTTTCTTTAACATCTGCTGTGTAAGATTTTCTGAATAAATTTTTTCCAAACATATTACCCATAGCTACACCTCTTTCTACGAACGATAAAGTTCATTTAGGTTAGTAAATTAATAAACACATTAAATATTTTGATGACCTATTTAATATAATATACTTTTTTTTTAATTTTGCCAATACGCTTGTAGTAGAAAAAATGAAATTGTTACAATTACACTTCTAAAAAGTTAGTGAAAATTAATAAAAATATGGACATAAGGACATGTTGATACTAATATACAGTTATATAAATTTAAGGAGACTATTTATGAAATTAATGGAAGGCAAAAAAGGTATTATTTTTGGTGTTTCTAACGCCAGAGGCATCGCATACGCTATTGCTAAACAGATTCATGAAGCAGGAGCAGAAATAGCTTTCACATATGCAAATGAAGCTATGGAATCTCGTGTTCGTCCTCTTGCAGAAGAAATGAATGCAAAAATGATAGTTGAATGTGATGTAACTAATGAAGAACAGGTTAAAAATGTTTTTGCCGAATATGAAAAAATATACGGAAAGTTAGATTTCGTTATTCACGCAGTAGCTTTTGCTAATAAAGAAGATTTGATGGGCGATTTCATTGATACTTCAAAAGCTGGCTGGGATACTGCTTTAGGTGTTAGTGCATATTCACTTGTTACTTTGGCTAGAAATGCTAAACCTTTATTTAATGAAGGTGGTGCAATATTAGCATTAACATACCTTGGTTCTGAAAAAGTAGTTGCTAACTACAACGTAATGGGTGTAGCTAAAGCAGCTTTAGAATCTTCAGCAAGATACTTAGCAGATAACCTAGGTAAAATTGGTGTTAGAGTTAACTGTTTATCAGCAGGTGCAGTAAAAACTTTAGCTGCTAAAGGTATTTCTGGTTTTGATAGAATGCTAAAAGCTGCTATTTTAAAAGCACCTTTGAAACGTAATGTTTCTTTAGAAGATGTTGGAAAAACTGGTCTTTATCTAGTTTCTGATTTATCTTCTGGCGTTACTGGAGAGATTGTTCACGTGGATTGTGGATGTCACTCCGTTTATGCATCGATTGATGAAATGGAAGCTACATACGCTTATCAAAAAGAACAGCATTAATATTTGGGGCAAACTATACAGTTTGCCCTTTGATTTTTATAGATACTATTTAGTCGAAACGAAATAAGGAAGCGGAAAAATGATGAAAAAAAACAAAACTAAAATTGTTGCTACGCTTGGACCTGCAAGTTGTGAAGAAAGCATCATTGAAGAACTAGTGAATGCTGGTGCTACAATGTTCAGAATCAACACTTCTCACAATACTGCAGAAGCTCATGCGGAAACTATTAAAAGAATTAGAAATGTTGAAAAAAGATTAAAAACTTTTATTCCTGTTTTAGTTGACCTTCAAGGTCCTAAAATCAGAGTAGGTAACTTAATTGAACCTATTCCTATTGAGCCAGGAAAAGAATTGGTTTTAGAATATGGTTTAGAACAAACAGATCCAAATATTGTTCCAGTTGACTACAAAGGTGTTGCTGATGACGTTCATGAAGGTGAATATATACTTTTAGATGATGGTAAAATCAGAATCCAAGTTATTGGAAAAGAAGGTTCTAAAGTTCGTGTAAAAGTTATTGATGGTGAATTGTTGAAACCAAGAAAAGGTATCAATATCCCTGGTGGAACAAAAAGTCTTTCAGCTATTACTGAACGTGACGTTGATTTCATTAAATTTGCTGTTGATAATGATGCTGATTATCTTGCTCTTTCATTTGTAAGAGATAAAGATGATATTCTATTAGCTAAGAAATATTTAAGTCACTTTGGTGCTGATATTCCTATAGTTGCTAAAATCGAAAAACCAGAAGCAGTAAAAAATATTGAATCAATTCTTGATGTTGTTGATGCAGTTATGGTTGCTCGTGGTGACTTGGGTATCGAATTGGCTCCAGAAAAAGTTCCTATGGTACAAAAACAAATCGTTGATGCTGCATTTGCTCACAGAAAAACTTGTATCGTAGCAACTCAAATGCTTGAATCAATGATTGAAAACCCAATTCCTACAAGAGCTGAAGCATCAGACGTTGCAAACGCAATTTTGGATGGTGCTGATGCAGTTATGTTATCAGGTGAAACAGCTGCTGGTAAACACCCTGT
Organism: Candidatus Gastranaerophilales bacterium; assembly: GCA_944322545.1. GTDB lineage: Bacteria > Cyanobacteriota > Vampirovibrionia > Gastranaerophilales > Gastranaerophilaceae > Limenecus. Next base: position 49,967 of record CALUPF010000036.1, on the reverse strand, counting down.
TGAAGCTGTTAAAATGATGGCAATGATTGCTCATGATGTAGAACAAAGCAATTTTGTAAGCTATAATTTAGACTTGCCAATGAATCCTGATTATGAACCAACTCCTCAAGCAGTTGCAGCTGCAGCAGTTAAAATGGCTCACGATCTTGGTGCAAAAGCAATTTTGGCATTTACACATACAGGTTATACAGTTAAATTACTTTCTAAATTAAGACCATCTGTTCCTGTACTAGCTATTTCTGATAGTGATAAAGCTTGCAGAAAATTGAATTTGTTCTGGGATATGCACCCTTATCAAAAAGATTGGGATGTTGTTTTGAACGATGAATTATTGAAAAAAATCGACAAATTGTTATTAGAAAAAACTGAATTCAAAAAAGACGACAGAGTTATTATTATTGGTTCTATTCCAAAACTTATTACAGGTAGAACTAACTTTGTTCGTGTACACAGAATGTGTGCTTTCTAAAAAGAAGTCGAAATTTAAAGTATTAAAGCGAGTCATTATAATTAGTGGCTCGCTTTTTTATGAGAAGAAGTTTTGTCCATGTATTTTATTTTCTTCTTGAGGATCTTTTATCGTACCTATTTGGAAACTGTTTTTTCCATATTTTTTTTCAAAGTTATCCCATAGTTGAGCAAGTTTTTCTGCTTTTTGGTTTTTGGGGTTTTCAAAAAGCGTTAGTTGAGAATTTGCTTTTTCAACTAATTTTTCGGCAAATATTCCAGAGGAACGATAAATAATATCAGGGCAATAAAGTTTTTCGAAAAGTTGGTCTATGTACTGATTTATTAAAAATTCGCTGTCTGAGGCTTCAGGAAGAACCATTTTTTCTGTAAAAACTCTAAAGTCTTTTGTTCTCAACATCACATAAATTATTTCTGATTGTAGTCCTAGTTTTCTTAGTTTTGAACAAACCTGATGAGAATGATAATGTAATGAGTCTTTTATATAGTTAGCATCATTTGTAAAATGACTAAATGCGCTTGTTTTTTGTATTGACTTAGGTAATTCAATTTTGCTTATTACAGGATATGCACTGATTCCTGTTAATTCCATTTTTAGCTCTATACCCCTTTTCCCCCATATTTTTTTTAGCCAGAATTCATTTTGTTTGACTATATCACTACATTTATAAATTCCATATTTATGAAAAAGCGCTGTTGTATTTTTACCAATTCCCCAAATATTTTCTATATAAGTTTTTTTTAGAATTTCATCAATATCTCTATTTTTTATTCTAAGTATGTTATTTAAACTTTTATCTTTTTTAGCTTTTTCACAAGCTAATTTTGCAAGTGTTTTTGTCGGCGCAAGACCTATTGAGACAGGAATACCAATATCTTCCATAATTTCATTTTTGATTTTTTTTAGAATTTCTTCATAGGGTTGTCTATATAATTTTTTTAATCCTGTTAAATCCAAAAAAGCTTCATCTATTGAATATTGTTCAACATCTGGAGTGTAGCTCATGAGTTTTTGTATAATTCTATTTGATATGTCATGATATAACCCAAAATTTTTTGAGATATAAATTACATTTTTAAATTCTTTTTTAGCTTTAAAAAGAGGATATCCCATTGGAATTCCAATTTCTTTAGCTTCATTTGAACGTGCAATTATACATCCGTCATTGTTGCTTAAAACACATACGGGACGATTTTTAAGAGTTGGATTCATTAATTGTTCGCATGAAACAAAAAAGTTGTTGCAATCTACAAGCGCTATTTCTGACATAATTTGACCTTTTTATTTATATGGAGAAAAAGAAAAGCGGGACGTACCTGTAACTGATCTGCATTTTAAACTTAGATGAGTGTCCCGCTGTTATTTTATTAGGAAGGATATTTCATAATTGTCTTACAATCCCAGTAGCAACACCGAATATAGTCAAAACTTCTTTAGGTTCTATAATCGGGTATTCTGGATTTTCTGGTTGTAGCCATACTTTTCCATCTTTTTGTCGATAGGTTTTTAATGTATAGCCATTATCAATAAATGCTAAAACTATATCACCATTTTTTGCGTAGGGTGTTTTTTTAACTATTACTTTATCTCCATCGAAAATTCCTGCATTTACCATAGAATCTCCGGAAACATTGAAGACAAAAGTTGATGGATTGTCTAAATCAAAGTTTTCATCAAGTGAGATTCTTTTTTCAATAGAGTCTTCTGCAACTGTTGCAAAACCAGCTCTTACAGAAGATGTGAAAAGAATAGCACCGAAGCACTCAGGATTAATAAAGAATTTTCCGTTTTTTTCTTTAATTAGATCCTGTTCTTTGAGTTTATTGAAATACTGCCAAACTGAGTTTTTATGTTTGAAGCCGAAGTCTGATGCAATTTTTTCAAAACTCGGAAGAGGCTCTTTTCCATATGCTTTTTTGAGGTTATCAAAAAAGTTTTTTTGTTTATTACTGAGGTTTTGATTTAACATATTTATATTATAGACATTTGTCTATAAAAAGTCAACATTTCTTTTCAAATCGTTTTTACATGAGTGTAAGTGTTTTATTGTGCAATTTAAAAAAGTGAATAGAAGGCGGTAAATTTATGACAATGGGTTTTGGTCCTATGGCTATGGCTCCTGAATTTTATGATTTTTGTACTTCAAAAAATAATTTTGATGATAAAAAAGCGAAGCTTAAAGCAAGAGTTAAAAATAAAGCAATTCACAATACAGCTTCAACTGTATTATTAGCTGCTGGAGCTGTTGGTGTTTATAATGTTGTGAAACATCCGGAGTCTAAAATAGTTAAAAAAACTGGAGAGTATTTAACTAAAGCTGTTAATTTTATGACAGGAAATTGTCCTGAGACTAATAAATTTATCAAAGATTCTGTTGAAGGGACTAAAACTTATTTAAAAGACCATTTAGGCAAAACCTTTAAAAAATCGAATGGAGTAGTTTCAACAGTTAAAAAATGGTTGTCTAAAGGTAAAAATTTCGTTCTTTCTCAATTTAAGTTTGGAGACAAAGCTTTGTTTAAGCCATTTAAAAAATATCTAAAAGAAATGGCAACAAAATTTGCTAATGTGCCAGCTCATTATAAAGCTAGTGGTCTAATCGCTTTAGTTACAGGAGTTGCGGTAATGGCAATTAACAACCATAAAAGCTACAAAAATGGCAAAATCGATCAGTATTATGAAATGAAAGCTAATAAATGCTAGAAATTATAATATCTGCATATAATTGATGAGATAAATATCACCATGAAAAATGTGTGATATCCCCAAATTAGCCATATAGGTTTGATTTTTTCAAATAATATTTTTGAATTAAACAAAATCAAAAATAGCAAAGGATAAACAGGGATTAAATATCTTCCTTTGAAACCTGAAATATATCCGTTTGGTTCTAGCGCAAAATTTATATAATCAGCCAAAAATGTTATGAGCAGGCTAACTAGGAATATAACAATAAATAAAATTTTAGTTTTTATATCAATTTGGCTGTGATTATTTTCTTTTTCTAATCCAAGCAAAGTAAGTAATAGCAGATAAAAGTAAATAATTAGTGATGGTATTTTTACATCAGAGAAACCAAAGTCTGATATTGAATTTTTTAAATAAGTTGTGCCATAAAAACAAATTGTTTTCCAAAGAGATGATATAAATGCAAAAGGATGTTTTAGTGTATAAGATATCGACTGCATTGCATTTTGAGGATTGTAATAAGAAAATATATCTTTAAAAATATGCATGTTGAAAGATATGATCGACAAAATAGTAATTGATGATAATAAAAATAATACAAGAAAATTTAGAATTTTAATTTTTGGAGATTTGAATTTTTCGCTTGGAATTATGAAAAATAAAAATATTATTGGTAAGTATACAAATTTGCTAATACATATAAGCAAAGCTAGTGTGTATAAAAATAGAATCTGTTTTTTAGAAATTTGTTGAGTGTTATCAGAAAATGCTAGTTTTAAACAATAGGCGGTAAATAGAAAACAAAGACCTATTATCATATAGTCTGTGTTAATAGCACCTGAAAGGTACAAGCAAACAGGCATTGTTGCAATAAATAAAAGCAAGTATTTTTTTACAGGCATGATTTTTATTGCGTAATATATTAATCCTGTGTACAAAAACAAAGAACATAGTCTCATTATATACATCATAAAAAGTGGGTTGATATTCAAAAGTTTCAATAAAAACATTACAGCCACAGATAAAATGTAAGAAAATATCGTATAAGATGGTATAGGATGTATGATAATTGTTTTTAGGTGTTTATCAAGTTTTATTTGTGAAGAGTTTAGGATCTCTTTTAGGCTTGTTTTTGTGCCTTCATTATAAATTTTATTTTCATCAAAGTATGGGTTCATTCTTTTGCTTTGTACAACAAGCTGTACAATACTAATTGGAACTACCTGAGCTGAGAATGTTTTGGGCGTGTCAAAATAAAACATTCCATCAGTGTATGACGTAATTTTTTTAAAGTTCATTGTTCCATCAGAAAATGCATAAATCTTATAAAAATGCTCAGGCTCATCGAAATTTTGAAATGGTGGGTTTATAAAAACTAATAATACTCCCCAAAAAATTACTATAAAAAGAAATAATTTTTCAGGTTTTTGTATAAGATTTTTTAAAAAGCTAATCATTAAAAACACCTATTAACCTTGAAAATAAGGTAATTCTTCATTTTTATCCAAAGTTTTAGCGTTTTTCTTAAAAATTTTGGATTTATAAATTCCTGCTTTAGCAAGAGCGTAAAGAATACTTACTTTCATAACTCCAAGTCCGTATTTGCAGCTTCTTAAAAAGTTTATTGAAGAAGCATCAGGGAAGTATTTTGTAGGGCAGCTGATTTGTCCAATTGTGTATCCTTTATAAAAAATTAGAGCTAGCATTTCATTGTCAAAAATAAAATCGTCATCGCAATCTTTTAATGGCAATGTTTCTAATACCTGTTTTGAAAAAGCTCTAAAACCTGTGTGATATTCAGTCAACCTTTCACCTGATAGTGTGTTTTGAAACCAAGTTAGAAATCTGTTTGCGATGAATTTATATTTTGGCATTCCACCTTCTAACGCACCTTTACCGATGAATCTTGAGGCTATGCAAGCATCATATTCATCGAATGCAAGCATCGTGGCCATTGCAGGAACGAGTTTTGGTGTGTATTGATAATCTGGATGCACCATAATTACGATATCTGCATTGGTTTTTAAAGCAGCTGTATAACAAGTTTTTTGATTGCCGCCATAACCTTTGTTTTTATCATGCACGATGGTTGTTATTCCAAGCTTTTTTGCAACTTCTTTGGTTTTATCTGATGAGTTGTCATCAACAAGAATGATTTCATCAACAATATCTCTATAAAGCTCATTATAGGTTTGTTCTAGCGTTTTTTCTGCATTGTATGCAGGCATGATTACTACGACTTTTTTATTGTTTATCATTCTTCTTTTACCTCGTGCTATTCCAATTCATAGTATAATCAAAATAGCAGGAGAACACAATTTATATGGAAAAGTTTATAGAGTTTGCAAAAAAATTTGATTTGAAAGAGCTTGGTTTTATTTTTGCTTTTTCTTTATTATGTTTTTTTATATTTTTCGGAAAACAAGATGCTTATTTAGTTGATGTGGGACGTGAAGCTTATATTCCTTGGCAAATGTTAAGTGGCAAGGTTTTGTATAAAGATATTTTTAATGTCTATGGTCCTTTAGGCTATCAGATTAATGCTTTAGCTTATATGATTTTAGGTATAAAGCTTGATACGCTCTATTTTATGGGCTTTTTAAATTCCCTGATTATATGTTTTTCTACATATTTCATTTCAAAGCTTTTTGTTCCTAAAAAGCTTTCTCTTGCTATTACTTTTTTGACAATTTCAGTTTGTGTTTATATAAGAACATTTTTTAATTTTATTTTTGCTTACTCATATTCTGCCATATATGCATTGTCAGGATTTTTGCTTTCGCTTTTTAGTATGCTTTTGTATATAAAAAATCAAAAAACAAGATATTTATTTTTAGGTTTTTTGTTTGCAGGATTTTCTTTTGCGAATAAGATTGAAAATCTTCCATATTTTATTTTATTGTTCATTAGTTTGCCTTTTGTTTTAAAAGAAAAAAAAGATTGGAAAAAATATATTGAAGCATTTGGCTTTTTTATGATTTTTCCTTGTATTTCTTTTGGGATATTACTGTTACAGGGCGCGACTGTTGGTGATTTTTTAAATGCGTTAGATTTAATAAACAAGCTCGTGCATGCGCCTGTTGTTGAGTATTTTTATAATGCTTATGGTCTTTATTTTAACCCTTTTTATATAAAGCTTTCATTTTATTATCTTTACAGATTATTATTTGTTGCTTTGCCTTATGTTTTAATCTTTTTTGCTTTAAATTTTATCAATGAAAAATATTTTGAAAACAAATTCTTAAAAGTATTTTTGAATGTTGTTATTTTTCTTTTAACGTTTTTTGTTTCCATAAAGTCATTTGACAGATTTTTGCCGATGAGTGAAAGGTTATTTTGTTGGTTAGGGCTTTGTGGAGTTATTTGTTTAGTTATTTTGTTTGGAGTTTTTGTTTGCAAATTAATAAAAAACAAATTCGATTTTTCAATTATTAGTGATAATCAAAAAATGTTTATTTTCCTTTTGATTTCTGCAATATCTGTTTCAATTAAAGGCATTTCAGGGATTACAACGGAATGTTATGGGACTTTTTCTTTAGCTGCATTGTTTATTCCTTTTGTGGTTTTCTTTTATTCCTATATCAATATCCCAAACAAAACTGTTATCGAAAAAACTATAATTAATTTGTGTTTTGTGATTGTGATTTCATATCTTTCAGCAAACATTATGCGAATTGGTGAAAAGCCGTTATACCCTGTTTCTACTCAACGTGGCACAATTTACGTTAGGGATATGTTCAAATCTCAAAATGATTTTGTGCATTTTATAAAACAATATACGTCAAAGGACTCTGTTATAGTTTCAGTGCCTGAAGGTGCGATAATAAACTTTTTGTCAGAGCGTAAGTCTAATGACTTATATTATTATTTGATACCGGCTAATATTCAGGTTTTTGGTGAAGAAAAAATAATATTTGACTTCAAAAAAAATCCACCTGATTATTTTATTATGAACAATGTTCCATATTCACCGTTTAATGTTGGTGATTTTTGTGATTACGCAAAAAAAGTTTGCGGTTATATCAAAAACAACTATAAGCCATATGCGGCAGTTGACGATGGTGTTAGGTTTGTTTTGTATAAAAGGAAATAAAATCCATGAAAAAAATATTAATTTCTACGATGATATTAGGTTTAGGTTTATTTGCAATTGCTGAGGATGTTTATAAAATTCCTGTATGGGAAGATTATTGCCCTAAAAAGTTCTTGAATGCCAAAGTTGTTACAGCTGAGGAATATCAACAAATGCAGCGTGTTAAATTTTTGCCTGCTATTCCAAAACAAGTCCAAAATTACAACAAAGCAGTTGAATATTGGAATGACAGAAAAATGAAGTTTGATAAATTTATTCAGGTATGTTTAAATTTCCCTGAAGATAAAAAACAAGATTGTTTTGAAAGAATCGATGAAAGAGAAACAAAGCTCAATGATGATCTTGAAGAATTGAGACAAAAACAGCTTAAAGGCACAGGTGATACTACCACTCCTGCTTCGATTTATATGGATAGAACAAATCCTTTGAGAAACATGATGATGCAGGGATATTAATGTTTTTATTTAGATACTTATATCCTTTTGGAAACTATTGTGATATAATTGGGTTACAAGGAGTATTTCAGTAAAAATGAGAGAAGATATAATTAGCAAATGTCCTATTGAAACAGTGCTAAATTTAATAGGCTGTAAGTGGAAAATTCTTATCATGAGGGATTTGTTGGCTGGTACAAAAAGATTTGGAGAAATCAAAAAATCAACAGGTTGTTCCCAAAAAGTTTTAACTGCCAACCTTCGTGAAATGGAAGAAGATGAGTTGATTACAAGAAAAGTTTTTGCACAAGTGCCTCCTAAAGTTGAATATAGCCTTACAGATGTTGGTTTAAGCATGGCTCCAATATTAGATGTTATGGCAGGCTGGGGAACGGACTTTAAAAGATACTGTGATTTGAAGAAAAAAGTAAAATAAATATTCTTTTTTAGATCATTATGTTATTATTGAATTGAATTTAATTTAATTAAAGGTTATAAAATGCATTCTATTCAAATATCTCAAAAGCCAAATAATTTGGTTTTTCAGGGTACAAAAAATTATTTTGGGATAGATAGTACAAATCCCAAAAACTTTAAGTCTAATCAACACATTAAAAATGATAAAACTAATTATCTTTGGGCTTCTTTAGCTTGTTTATCTGTTTTAGGTGCTGCTATTTATGTTGTAAAAACAAAAAATAAAAATGTATTTAAGCAATTCAATGAAGCTTTTTATAATTTTTCGGCATTAACTGGAAGATTAAATGAAGCTAATGTAAAAACACAACAAGATTTTTTAAAAAATTGCATAGAACCAAATCTTATTGGCAAAGGTCAAAATTCAAAGGTATATAGATTTAATAACAAATTGTTAGACAATTGGGTAATAAAAGTTGATGTAAATTATAATTATGAAGATAATTTATCTTCAGCTTTAACACAAATACCGGATGAATTTTATGGTTATAATATGGGTCAACCAATAGCGAAAATTGGTGACAACATACAAATTTTGAAGAAGATTGAAGCTAAACCACATTCTATAAAAAATTGGTCAGAGCATAGAAGACAAGGCTTGCCAATTGAACAGCAAGATGCAAAGGCTTTTTTAAAAGATGTTAAAGATATTGCAAAATTTCCTCAGGAAGCTTTTGACGAATATGCTAGAAAACTAAAATTGCTTGATGATAAAGGCTATAAAGCGGATAGTTTTAACCCGAATAATTACATGATTGATTTAAAAAACAAAAATTTATTTATAATTGATGCTTATAAGTATGCTCCTGACGAACATATCAACTCAAAATATGATTTAATATGTCCGCTTATAGATTTTCCTAATTTTGAAAGATTTTATGATGTGATGAATTCTGCTGAAAAACAAGATTATCTGACAGCTACTAAGGTACTTACAAAAAAATGTACAATAGCAGCGCAAAAGGCAGGATTAAAGACTACTGAAGATGTTTTTCTAGATTTCATAGGAAGAGTGGACTCAAGAGAGCAAAATGGACAACTATATACAAATAGCTATAATGCAATGAAAAAAATTTTGTTAGAGTCACAATAATTGAAGATTAATCAGTTATTGATGATTTTGACAAAAATATATAATGAGTATGAATTGTATGAAAAATTAGTAATAAGTAGCTATGTGAAGTGGAATAAAAAGCGAATAACTGAGCTAGGATGTAGTTCGTGTGGTAGTCTTATGTGAAGCTTACTTTTTTTGGGGTTTAATTACAAGACAGTCGGCGACAATTCCGACAATAGAGTAGTTTTTAATTAACTAGGAATATAGCGTACAAAATAAAAATTTATCTCTTATTTTTTAGTAAGGCAATTTTTTCTAACCAAAATACTTTATATAATAGTAAGGTTTATAGGAAGGTTGGTTATAAATATGTCTATTAGTGTATCTCAATACCGTAGTACTGCTGATTTATTGAAAAATGGTTTTAGAAAATTATCTGGTTCTATGAAAAAAACTGGAGAAGAGGTATATAAACTACAAGATGGTAATAAAAGAGTTTATGCTTTTGTAAAAAGGGGTAAAGTACTGCCCCGCCAAATAAATGCATATTCTAGTAATTCTCATACGATGGGTACTGGATATAAACAAGAAAAATTAAATTGGAATACAGAATTTATGGGACACAAAGGTAATACAACTCATATGTTCTATTCAACTTCTGATTCGAAAGGATTAACTGTTGGCCGTACTTTGGTACAGGAATCTCCAGCTGGACAATCTCGTATTTCTCATTCAATTGTGACAGATCCTCATTATAAAGTAAGCTGGTCAAGATTTGATAAGAATATTCAACAAAAACCAGTAACTAGCGCATGGAATGATGTTCCAAGTCCTGTTACATTGCTTGAGGATCAGACAATTATCAATCGTTTTGATAAAGGACTTAGCACACAAAGTTCAATTTTGACACAAAACTCAGTATTAAAACCAATTGATGTAGAACAAATGCCAACGTTTAAGTCTTTTGGTGATACTTTAAAAAGCGAGTATTTGTTTTATAGAAATTAATAATAAAAAAGGCTCCCTTTTAGGGAGCCTTTTAAATATGAGCTTCATGAGTAAGTTAAACTAATTATTGCTGATATATTTATTTTTATATTCTTGTATTTTATTGAATTTGGAGCAATTTTAGACAATAAAATGTTTTTATATAGATAAGGTTAGGCGATAGAAGGTCTTTTTGTGGTTGCAATAAATATAAATCTAGGTTCAAAAATTAGAACAGCTTTGGAAAAAGGCTGTAGAAGAAATATGAATTTTCAACCGATACAAAAGCCAAATGAAGTTTTTAGTCTCAAAAATCCATATATTCTAGAAGCGATTCCTGACAGTTTTATTGGAACAAAACAATTCGATGAATTGATGAAATTAGAAGGTATGAGGTTAGATGATGTATTGCCAATAATAAATTCTGTCGAGAAAAAGGCAGCAAGTTTTTCCACTAACCCATTTTCTGGCAAAATAGGCAAAATTGATTTGTATGAAGAGCTTGCAAAATACTATGACAAACTAGCAAAACAAAGAGCCAAAGATGGTATGGTATCCTCAGTTCAAATATATAAAGATTTTGCACAAAAAGCTAGAGACAGAAAATTTAGTGAAAAAGAAATGTTTTCTAAATTGCAAGAACAGATATATAACGATTTGAGAAAAGCTGATTATCCAATAACTGGGGCTTGGAATCATAAAATCTCAGATATTACAGCTAAAAGCAATAATTATGTGATGGCTACTGAAGAAAGCGGCTGGCATTATAGAATAGCTAAAAAAAGACATGAATTTGGCTGGTCTAGAAATGATAAAGCGATTGATAGAATCTCTGTAAATGCGAATACAGATAAAGAATTAATTGTAAAACTAGATGAATACTTTGGCACTGGAAAAGCAAAAGGCTATTACAAAACACCGTCTGATTCTGCTAGTTGGCTCGAACGACACGATCCAATTACTATTTATTTACATGAACCGGCTTCGCCAAGAATATTAAAAGATATAGAAAATTTGACTCGTAATCATATAAGAAGTACAGAAAACGTACTATTTGGTTATAGCATTGCTCCTGGTTTAGCGTTAGAAAAAAGTCCTTCTACGCAAGAGATAGAAAAACTTTTATCAGAAATAACTGCTGCGAATCCTGCTGCAGGTGCTGCTATGAGAGAAAATCTCGTTGGTAATTTAATTAGAAAAGGTTTGCCAAAAGATTCCCCTTTATCTGCTAGTGCTGGAGAAATAACTTCTATGCATAGACTACTTGATTTGATTAAGGCTTCTTAGTTTATAAGAGTGATGCAACTATATCTTTCAAAAATTTTCGTTTTTTGTTAATTTTGCTTCAAATGTTTTTTGGAGTGGGGTAAGCTATTAATTGATATAATATTTCTATTTGTAACAATAATTTTTATTTGCAGCAAAAAAAAATTTGTTTTCTTTTGATATGAATATGAAAATCAATAAAGTAAATTTTTTTAGCTATCAAAATAACATCCCTAAAAATAACAATGCTCCTATTGTCAATCAAGAAAGCAGAAAACTCGATTATAATGACAAATTAAACCCTATGGAGATGTTAGGAAGAAGTCAGGTGACATTCAAAGGTCGTAATGACAATGATCTTAGTGAATTTGATAAAACGTTTTGTGATGATATATCAAAAAAGTTAGAATTATCTCAAAATGATAGTTTAAAATTCAAAAAGAATGTTAATCAATTTTTAAAAAATAATAATTACGCTTCACCTGAGGTTTTTTGTGCATCTTGTGATACAGATGAGCAATATTGTTCTTTTATTGAAAGTGCAATAGAAGGAATTAACTTATCAGAAGAAGAAATTGAAAAATTTGACAATGCTTTGATGAGTAAAGTTATGATGATTAAGACTTTACAGGTGTTGGAGGAAGATGAGAACTTGGTTGATGCTATTATTCCTATTGCTGTTGATTCAGCAAAAAATAGTTTGATATGTGACAATTTGATTGAAAAGTTCAATTTAGATCAGAATGAACGAGAAAATATTCTGTCTCAACTAAAAAGACAGGAACAAGGTGTTTCTTCAAAACAAATTGCGTATGAAATCACAGAGGCATATAATTTGTACTCAAAAGATGATTTTGATTATATCGTTGAGAAGCTTGATTCTAAAGATGAACAATTTGCTGCGTGGTTAAGTGAAAATTCTTTAACTGACTAGGTAGATTTTTTTCCTATAAGTTCAAATTTGTCTAGTAAAAAGACCTCTAATGGAGTCTTTTAAATGGTGGAAAGGAAGAACTCTGTAAATTAACACCTGTTTTGAGGAAATGTAACAGTAGATTTGAAGATTTTATTTAGCAACACATATTGCAAAAACATCTTCATTAGTTTTTGCGATATAATTTGGATGACCAGCAGTGAAAATGTTACTATACAGTCTATAGTCAGGTATTCCATATGGTCCTGTAAATTCACTTGATAATAAGCTATATGGGGTGGTTTTCGGGAGATTTGCTTTCGTTGCATTAAAAGAACTGTATTTCACAGAACTTGTTCCGTGCAAAGGAGAGAACGAATCAAAAGGTTGTTCATATACATATTCTGCAATATGTGCTAACTCTTTATTGTTCGGCAGTCTTCCATTGATATCTTCACATTGCCTTACTGCATCTACCCATATCCAATAGCCATCTTTATCTAATTCATATTTACAATCGCTTATAGGATAACCTTTTTTCTTTAATTTTGCACAAGCTATATGTGAAATTTTTTGGGGTTTGAAATAAGGTGAAATTATTTTTACTCCATTAATCTCAACTGGTGAATTTAACAAACTTAGGTTATTATTGGGAGTTGTTATTAATACATTTGAAACATAACCGATTAAAAATACAATTAGCATATAAACAACAAATATTGTAAGTATATTAAAAACAAAGTATGTTCCTATATTAGTCCATAATGCAATCTTTTTAAGTAAAGAATAATCAGCATTTTTGAAAAAAAGCTTTTTGTAAGTAAACAATTCTATATAGTAAGAAATAATAAAAGTAATTATATGTAATGGCAGCACTAAAAATCCAAGATCAATAATAGCATTATTATTCATATCTACTGATTTAACAATACTCAACACTGGAATGGTTATTATAATACCTGCAATCACGGAAAAAATATTTGCCACAGTTACAGAGCAAATTATTTGTTTTAACTTGAATTGTTTATTTATATCTAGAAATTTAAATATTAAAACTTCTGCAAAAATAACAAATAACAAAAAAACAGTTCCTAGAAGAAAAGAAAAATTTCCGATCCCTTGTATTGTAAATGCGGAATATGCAGCACTTGATGCAGTATATATCCATAAAGGGATTCCGCCATCAGCGTAAGCCGGTGTTGTATTAAATAATAACAATAAAAGTACACATGATAAAATTAATCTGAAATGTTTCATAAGATGATTGTAACATAAATATACTGTAATAGTGTTGTTAGGCAAATCCACCTGCTCAATTCATTTACCCCTTCCGACCAAAACGGACATTAAAATACAGCAAAGAGAGATACGGAGTATCTCCGTGCCGTATAAAAATATAATTTCGAATCCGCCCAATAAAAAAGACTCCTTACGGAGTCTTTTAAAGTGGTGGGCAGGGGTGGATTCGAACCACCGTAGTCGTTAGACGGCAGATTTACAGTCTGCTCCCTTTAGCCACTCGGGCACCTACCCATATTCGATTTTCAAACAATTTGCCTTTGACGGGATTTGAACCCGTGGCCTCTCCCTTACCAAGGGAGTGCGCTACCCCTGCGCCACAAAGGCTCTCGGTTTAAACCCCCTTTTAGGAGAAAATGCCGAAGATAGGAATCGAACCTACAACCTACGGTTTACAAAACCGTTGCTCTACCATTGAGCCACTTCGGCATAGGATTATAATATTAAGGACATGTTAAAGTGTCAAGGGGTTAGTCAGAAATTTTTAATATGTTATAAATTTCATTAACAACAGTTGCCCAATTCCAATGTTCTTTTTGTTTGAAAATTTCTACGCTATCATACCAAGGAGTGTTTTTTTCATCTTTGAACCATCTCCATTCACTTGCATATGGCAACATTAGATAAGTTTTTTTACCCATTGCCCCTGCAAGATGTGCAACAGCAGAATCAATTGTAATAAGAATATCTAAATTTTCAATAATTGCAGCTGTTTGAGAAAATGTGGATAATTCATTTTGTAAATCTATGATATTTTTAAAATCTTGTAATTGGTTATTATCCTCTTTTTCAATGCTATAAAATTGACAATTTTCCAGTTCAAAGAGTTTTTTCATTTCTTCAAGTTTTATTGATCTGTTTGGTAGAACTGCTTGGTTTCCTTGCCAAAAAATACCAATTTTCTTTTTATTTGTTAGAAAATATTTTTCTTTAAAGCTTTTTACTAATTCTTCATTTGCTTTCAAATATCCTGATGAGAATGGAATATTATCAAAGTTCATATTTAAAAGATGAATTAGTTCCATCACATTGGCGCAATAATCTTGTTTTTCGTCGTTAAAACTAACGATTTCGATTTGGGGAAAGTTTTGTGTGAACAAATCTCTTAACGAAGATGGTAGATAAAATTTTACGGTTTTAAAATATTCTTTTAAAAACGGCAAATACCTTGAAAACATAATAATGTCACCATATCCACCATTGTAGTATACTAATATTGTCGATTCATTATGTTTTTCGCCATCAATCCAATAATTTTTGTATTTATCTTTTGTTTTTCTTGAAAACATTGAATTTGGACATTTTGAGAGTATTTCATATCCTTTTTTTATTTCTTTTTTTGCAAGATGTGATATACCAAGACTTATCATTGTTTCTTGATTGTGTGGTTTTAATTTTAAAGCTTCTGTCAGACATTTTATTGATTCATCAAAATTTCTTTCAGTACGGTATAAAATTCCTAAATTGTGAAGTGCTTCAAAGTTTTTTGTCACTTTTAATGATTTTTGGTAACAAACTTTTGCTGTTTTGTAGTCATGTAATTTTTCATATAGTAAGCCTAAATTGTTCAAACCTACTTCGTCTTGAGGCTCTATTTTTAGGCTTTTTTCATAAAACTCAATAGCTTTTTGAGTTTGGCCTGTTTTTTTTGCCATTTTTGCAAAATTTCTTATGAAATCAACATTATTTGGCTCGAATTCTATTGCTTTAGAAAAACAATCCATTGCTTTTTCATAAAGTTTTTGATTGAAAAATACAAGTCCAATGTTTTGATAAAATTCAGCACAAGGAAATCCTTTGATTGCAATTTCAAAATATTTTTCAGCTTTGTCTAGTTGTTTTGTTTGTAAATAAATTAGTCCCAAAAGGTTAGACACATCAGGCTGTTCAGGATTTTCATTTAGAAATTCCTTATACAATTTTTCAGCTTCTTCAAATTTCCCTTCATTGTGGAGGCTGAATGCTAATTGTATGTCTGTCATAATTTGATATAAACCTATTGTTGTCTTTGTTCTTCGTGATAAATTCCACCACCGCAAATAGTTTCAATAACTTTCAGAAGAAATTCTCTAGGTGCATCCATATGATTAATATAGAATTCTCTATTTCCTAAGTGGTTAATTTTTATTATACAGTTTTGACTTCTTTCTGCAGGGATAAATAATGAAGCAACTTCTTGTTCTAAAACCGCTTGGAGTTGTTCAGATTCTTTGACATTTTTGACTATTTCATTAAAATTGCCTTTCATAGCAATTATTCTGCCTGAAATCATAGGAGCTTCAACTCCTCTATATAAAGCTTGAGGCTGATTATTCCAACGAGTTGTGAAGCTGATTGTATGCCAAAGTATATTTAAAATTAAAACAGATTTTGACGGATCTTCTTCAAAATATATGTTATCTGTTG
This sequence comes from Candidatus Gastranaerophilales bacterium, assembly GCA_944322545.1. Classification (GTDB taxonomy): domain Bacteria; phylum Cyanobacteriota; class Vampirovibrionia; order Gastranaerophilales; family Gastranaerophilaceae; genus Limenecus. The sequence continues at coordinate 33,878 of CALUPF010000036.1, read as the reverse complement.
CAACACCCCTTGCACCGAAAGATTGTTTGAGATATTCAACGGTAGCTTGCATATTATCAGTAATTTTGACAAAAGTTTCTTGAGCATTCATCGAAGAACGTTGGTATTCAAGAAATTGTTTATACATATGAGTCGAAACAAGATTAATCCTCTCCTGTATTACAGAGGACTTTCTGATTGATGTTTCTAAATTGTCAAAACTGTTAAAATTGTTGCTCAAGATATCTCTCTTCTCTCAATATATATTGTATAAAAAAGTTTGTTTTACTTGTATAGTTTTTCTATTTTTTTTTACAATACAATACACTTATACTACTTGTTTTGACCGTTTGTCAACTTAAAAATTCCTGTCTTTTTCAAACTGTACTTGCTTTTTGCCTATTATTTAGCTAATATTTTACTAAATAGGATAGAAGGAAAAAATTATGGCTAATGTAGCTAATTGCAAAAAATGCGGTGCATTGTTTCTTCAAACTTCTAAAAGAGATATTTGCGATAAATGTTTTGAAATTCAAAATAAAATGGTTAGTGAGATCAATTCATATGTTATGATGAGTCCACTAGAAACAATACCCCTTGATACGATATTAAGCAGATTTGATTTATCAATAGATGAATTTGAGTCATTATTTAATGCTGGAAAATTTGTTAGAATTGGACAAAAAGTTACAATAAAATGTGCAAAATGTGGAAATATTGTTCCAATTGCTAATAAGACAAACATGCTTTGTGCTTCTTGTGCTAGAAAATTACAAAATGAAATATAAAAAAAAATGACCCTTTGCGGTCATTTATTTATGAAAAATGAAAATTGTTGTTGTAGGCTACGATCAAATGTTTTCCAATCTTGTCCTTGGCGTTTTAGCTTCAGGACATAAAGTTGTTGGTGTTTTTAGACATGAAAAAGTGGTTTATAACCCTTTTTTATTGTTTTTTAAAGATATTTTTGCACCTTCTAAAGATTATTCATTTATAAAAAGCTTGAATTTAAATGAAATTGATGCACGTAGTGTCAATTCTAAACAATTTAAAAAGGAACTTTTAAAATTGGAACCTGATTTAATAATTGTTGGATCTTGGAGTGAAAAATTCAAAAAGCCAATAATTGATTTGCCTAAAATTGGTACAATCAATTGTCATCCTTCTATTTTACCTAAATACAGAGGTCCTAACCCATATATAAGAGTTATTATGAATGGAGAAAAAGAAACAGGAATCACATTTCATTTAATGGATGAGAATCTTGATACAGGTCCAATATTGATGCAAAAAAAATTGGAGATTCTTCAAGGTTTTGATGGTGATACAGGCGGTACATTGAAAAATAAGTGTTGTAATCTTGCTAAACCTGCTGTTTGTGAACTTTTACAATCTATGGATAATGAAATTATTATCCCTATTGCTCAAAATCCTAAAGAGGCTACATATTATCCACAAATAAGTGAAAAAGATATCTTATTAGATTTTAGAAAGTCATCTGTTGAATTAGATAGAAAATTGAGAGCATTAAGTCCTTTTCAGCCTGCTTATTTACCCCATGGCAAGACATTTTTGAAAGTGAAATCTCATAAAATCTTTGAAAATAAAACTAAATTTACAACACCAGGGACTATTGTTAGAAAAGAAAAAAATAATATCCTTGTTGTAACAGGTGATAATAAATTGATAGCTTTGAAGGGGCTTCAAGTTTTTGGACCTTTAGGCTTTTTAACCACCCCGTTATATGTGAAAATGTTTGTGAAAATTGGTGATATTTGTAGATAGTAAAATGTCAAAAAACCGAATAATTCTTTGGTAGAAATATTCGGTTTTTGTTTGTATTATGAATTTAGTTATTTTAGAATTGCTTTAAATATTTTTCTGGTGCAACAATAGTAAATACGTATGGAGCATCAAAGTATTTATTAGCAACTCTTATGATGTCGCTTGGTGTGACTGATTCAATTAGTTGTGGGAATTCTTTCATATATTCAATGCCTCTTCCTGATAGTTCAAACCAGCCAAGTGTTGAGGCTTTTTCCATGTTTGTTTCTTGTGAAAGTATGAAGTTGCCTAGGATTTTGTCTTTTGCTTCTTTTAATTCTTTTTCTGAAACAAATTCTCTTTTTAAGACATTTACTTGTTTTAGCAATTCATTTTTTGAGTGCATAGCTGTTTGAGGGTTTGTTCCGATGTATACAGCGAAGATGCCTTCATTCACATTTTCTAAAAATGTAGAACCAACTTGATATGCTAGTCCTTGTTCACCTCTTAGATTGTTGAATAACCTTGAGCTCATACCTGTTCCAAGAATTGAGTTTATTACTTCTAGGGTTGCAATATCTTTTTTTGCGTTGACCCCATCTGTGAGCCAGCCTATAACTATCCAAGAAGCTTCAGTATCTTTAGCCTTTTTGATATTTTTTGTTTGAGCTAAAGGATGAAATTCTTTTTTGTATTTTGAGTATTCAAATTTTTGAGCAGTTTGTCCTTGTTTATTGCAGAAGATTTCTGATATTTTATCAATGATTTCTTTATCATTTACATTGCCATTTACTGATATTACAAGGTTTTCAGGATAAAAAACATTGTTGTAAAAATTTTCTACATCCTGTTTATTGATTGTTGGAATTGTTTTTTCAAGCGTAATTCCAGTTACTCCGTATGGTGAATTTTGCCAGATTGCATTTTTGAACTCTTCAAAAACTACACCTGTTGGATTATCTCTATTTTTTTGTATTGCGTGGATTTTTTCTGATTTTATTCTTTGTATTTCTTGTTCATCTAATGAAGCGTTGTTTACTATTTCATTGAGTAAATCAAAAGTGAGTGGTAAATCTTTGATTGTTGATTTTACAGAAACTGTAAACATATCAGAACCACTTGAAGGAACAATTTTTATCCCATTTTGTTCCATTGTTTGAGAAAGATCAATTGAAGAATATTTCTTTGTTCCTTTCATCATAGTTGCAGCTGTAATAGAGGCAACACCTGATTTTTTTTCTATAAAATTACCACCTTTAGAGAAAATTTGCATTGCAAAAATGTCATTTAAGTTGTTGTGGTTAATAATGAGGTTTATATTATTTCCCAATTTATATTGAGTTATAGTTTTGTCTTGTTTAACAACAACGGGCTCTTTTTTTTGTACGTTGTTTATCTTTTTAATATTTTCTTCTTGCGCGTTTTGAGGAAGCATTATTGATATTACAGCTCGATCAGTGCTTAAATATTTTTTTGCGACCTTTTGCAAATCGGCTTTTGTTACTTTTTGTATGTTTGATATGTAATCTGTGTAAAATTTAGTGTCACCATAGACAAGAGTTGTATATCCTAATTCATTTGCTATGTTTGAGGTGGATTCTCTTGAATAGAATGTGTCTCTTTCTATTATATTTTTAGCTGTAATAATATCTTGTTCATCAATTACGCCATTTCTTAGTTTTTCTATTTCACTAAAAATAGCTTTTTTGAGTTTTTCTTGGTTTTCTGGACTAAAATTTGCTCTAATGAAAAAGATGCTGTCATCTTTCATTGAAGCGTGTCCTGCAGAAATGCTATATGCGAGTTGTTTTTGTTCTTTCACTGATTGATAAAGTTTTGAAGAACGTCCATCACCTAATATTGTTGATAAAACATCTAAAGCATATCCATCAGCTCTTTTTTCTTGCGGTACACCTCTAAAACCAATCATCATATATCCAGTTTTGACTTTGTCTTTATCAACAATTTCAATTTGTTTATCAATATGTTTGTCTTTTTTGTATATTGGAGTTTTGCATTTTGCTGCTTCAGGTCTGTTGAAATTGTTTTTGATGATATCTAAAGCTTCTTGTGTATTAATGTCACCAACTACGACTGTAATCATATTTGATGGATTATACCAAGTGTTGTAAAAATTTAAAATTTCATCTCTAGTTATATTTTCTATGACTTCTTTACGACCTATAACCTTCCTTTTATAAGGATGGTTGGTATAAAAGGGCTTTATCATATTTTCATATAATTTTGTTTCTGGTTCGTCATTTGATTTTGCAATTTCTTCGAGGACAACTTTTCTTTCCTTTTCGAGTTCTTTTCTAGGAATTAAAGGATTCATTAGCATATCAGCGTGTAATTCCATCGCAGTTTTGAAATTGCTTGAAGGAATTGTTATGTAATAGTGAGTAAAATCCTTACTTGTAGCTGCGTTAGTTAAAGCTCCTTTTGATTCTAGAATTTTGTCAAATTCGCCTGTTGGATGCTTTGTTGTTCCTTTAAAAAACAGGTGCTCTAAAAAGTGTGCAACACCATTGTTTTCCTCGCATTCATTTATTGAACCTGTTTTTATCCAGGTGTCTATTGTTACGATAGGATTATCATGAACTTCCTTTATGATTACTGTTTGGCCGTTATCTAGTTTGTATGTAGTAAAATCTTGAGCAAAAACTATTTGCCCAAAACACAATACAAACAAGGCTATAATGATTGCAGATTTTTTCATTTTATGCTCTTTCTTTTTTAATTATAATTACGATATTGATAACAAATTATACTATACAACGACCATTTTACAACTAATCGTGTGTCTTAGTTTTCTTTTTTTAGTGGTTTTTAAACGATTATACAGTAGTATTTTGAGTAATTTTAATTATCCTTTTAGCTAATGGTTTTTGTGAAAAGTGTATTTAAAATGCAGTTATGTTTAATTCATTTTCAAATCAAAATTTCGGTCAAAACTTTAATGAAGGATTCACTGGTAACGATTGCACGATAGAAGGCTTTTGCAGTGTGGATCCAATAGTTCATTCTTTGTTAGAAGTTCTTTTATATGAACTGAAACAAATTACATATTATTACGTCAAAATGCAAGAGCTTGGCTATGAGAACAAAAAGCTTAAAGACAAAATTATAAATTGTCTCTCTTTAATTTTAGTTGGCTATGAATTCAAAAGAGAGGATTTTGAAGCTATATTGAATGATATTCATCACGAAAAAGAAGCTGTTAAAGAATCTTTTGTCTCAACATGTGAAAAACAAAAAATAGATTTTCAAATTTTAAAATCAAATATAAAATTTGAAAAGTTTGATATTTCTTCTTTGGTTAATCAAGGTGAACAACAGGCTATATTAAGGAATAAAGTTTTAAAATCTGATACAAAAAATCTTTATGAGATAGTACTTAATTTAATAAAAAGTGCGTCTATAAGATTGATTGAAATTAAGTGTTATACAGATGATTATGTCCCAGAAGAAGATGCAGTTCTAAAACTTTTTAACAGTTTAAATTTTAGCTCTATAAGTGAAGAAAAACTTCTAAAAAAGATTAATGATTTTGCTAAAATTAACTTTCAAATACATAAAAAACTCCATGTTTTAAAAGAGGAGTATTATGGAAAAATTTCTTTAAATAAGGTCGAAGTAGGTGTTGATTCAGGACATTCAATTTTAGTCTCAGGACAAAATTTAAAAGATTTTGAAATGATGCTAGAAGCAACAAAAAATGAAGATATAAATGTCTATACTCACGATGGGTTAATTGTTGCACATGCATATCCTAAATTTCAGAAATATTCACATCTTAAAGGCCATTTTCAAATGTCTTTAGATAGCGTGCAATTTGACTTTGCTTCTTTTAAAGGACCAGTTTTGGTTGTGAGAAATTTCCAATATCTTTTAGACAGATTATATAGGGGCAGACTTTTTACTACAAATATTCTTGCAGGAAAAGGAATGACAAAAATAGAGAATTGGAATTTTCAACCTTTGATTGACAGTTCAATTAATTCAGAAGGCTTTGAACATTCGCATAAAATAGTTAATGTAAAAGTCGGTTATGATGAGCACTTTATAATGGATAAAGTTGATGAAATAATTGAAAAAATCAAAAGCAAGGATATAAAACATTTAATCATAGTTGGCTTATTGAATCATTCTCAAATGCATTCTGAGTATTTCGAAAAAATGATAGAAAAATTGCCGGATGACTACTACATAATTTCAGCAATGCTGAAATCTAAAAAAGAAAATGTGTTTTTCATTGACTCATTTTTTAATTCTTCATTAATATATAAAATTCTTGCGCATGTAAAAGAACATGTGGATTTAGAAACTTTTCCTATAAGTCTTTTTATCACGACTTGTAATTTGCATACTCTTTCTCATTTGTTCAATTTAAGATATCTAGGCGTAAAAAACATATATCTTCCAAAATGCACATCTGAGGTTATTACACCAAATATGATGACATTTTTGAAAGAAAAATTTGATTTCAAACAAATTTCTGATAATGCTGAAAAAGACTTAAAATATTTATAATTTTGCTAAAAATTCTTCTTTTTTGATTTTTCTGCCACAGCATTTGTCTTCATCGCAATATCCTAGTCTTTCACATTTTGGAACAAGATATGGAGCAAGCCATGGCTCTTCTTTCAATAGTTCTTCGCACATCATTTTGACCATAACTCTTATTTCATATTGAGCGCGTGTGCAAAGTCTTATATTTGCAATATGTATTAGTTCTCTAAGATTTAAAGAAGCAACTATTGAGCTAGCTGCAGCATTAGGTAAAACAAATCTCGCATCTTCAGCAGGAATGCCTGCTTCTGTCATTTCTGTGTAAAAATCAGCAACTTTTGTCATAAATTCTTCGTATTTTTTCAAAAGTTCAGGATTTTTTGACAATGTAGGTGGTGTAATATAATCAAATTGACCTTTTTCTTTGACGTAACGTTGTGATTTTTGAGAGAAAGATACGTGTCTGTGTCTTACAAACTGGTGAGTGCAAGCTCTTGAAACATTAGAGATAGCAAAACTTACCTGAATATGTTCAATTGTCGAATAGTGACCTGAAGAAATTACTCTTTCAATCAGTTTTAACATTTTTTCTTCATCAACTGCGTTGTCATAAATGTTAACAGGTGAATCTGCACTATAACAAGTTCTGCAAGCTGTATAAATTGTTTTTAACATATTCTCCGGTTTGGAAATCAGTTTGACTACCGGTTTATTATTTTCCATATTCTTCCCCTATTTACGTCTTTTACAATATGATATCATTCCTAAAATTTTTGTGGGATATTTTTACAAATTTTATCAAAGCATTAATTTAGTAAATCTTAAGATATCTCAAATCATGGTTGACTAAAGCTTTTGAGATGTTATGCTTAAGGAACGATAAATAATTTTATTGAGTTTACGCCACCAACTTAAACTTATTAAAATTAGAAAAAGGAAAAGAAAATGGCAATAAATTTAGCAAAAGAAGAAAAAGCAGAAATCATCAAAAAATTCGGTAAAGATGCAAAAGATTCAGGTTCAGCTGAAGTTCAAATTGCTCTTTTAACCCAAAAAATTACTGAATTAACAGAACACTTGAAATCTAACAAAAAAGATTTCCAAGGCAGACGTGGTCTTTTGATGATGGTAGGTCAAAGAAAAAGACTTTTAGCTTACGTTAAAAAACAAAACCTTGAAAAATACAGAGATTTAATCAAAACATTAGGTATCAGAGGCTAATCTCTTATTGCTAGGATTTTAAAAAGACCTTTTCATTTGAAAAGGTCTTTTTTTACATAAATTAATGCTCTCAAATTGTTTGATATAGTATAATTATTCTCATGGGACGGAATTATAGAAATTACAAAAGCGATAAAGAAAAATTCAAGGAGTTTGACAAAAAGCTCATATTTTGGCAAATTTCTTGTATTATTTTTAGTTTTATATTAATTGCATACCTGTTTTTGATAATGGTTGTTGATATCAAAAACTATCGAGGTCAGGCAAAAAGACAAAGAAGTGCAAAAAGCTTTGTTATGAGAGGGGCTATTTTAGATAGAAATGGCATAAAACTTGCATCTGATAAAACATCTTTTGATGTTTATGCACACAAAGAATATTTCGATCATACTCCAAATGAGCTTGCCGCAATACTTGCGCCAGTATTGGGCTTGAATAAAAATAAATTGGCAAAAGAACTGGCTAAAGACCAAAAAATCATAGTTCTGAAAAAAGACGTTTCAAGAACAACAGCACAAAAAATAAGAAAATTGGGACTTCGTGAGATAAGTCTCGGGAAAAAAAATGAGCGTGTCTATCCACAGGGTACAATGGCCGCCCATATTCTCGGATATTATAATCCGGATGCTGATGTGGCTGCAGGAATCGAGCTTACCGCCAAAGATAAATTAGAAGAAGTTGAACAGGATGTAAACTTTGAAAAGACTCCTGATGGAGATATTATTTATGAGGTTAATACTGATCCTGCTGCAACAACTTCTCCATTGCGTGGAAAATCAATTACATTGACCATAGATTCCGCTATACAACACGTTTGTGAGGTAGAGCTCAATAAAGTTGTTAAAGAAAAAGGTGCTGTAAGAGGTACTGTTATTGTTATGAATCCTAAAAATGGTGAAATTTTAGGATATGCAATTTACCCTTCTTATAACCCTAATAACTACAAAAAAGCTACTTTAACACAACTTACAAATTGGACTTTAAGTGACGTATTTGAGCCAGGATCTACATTTAAAGTGCTTACTATTGCTTCAGCTATTGAAAATGGCAGATTGCATGAAAATTCTAAAATTCTAGATACAGGTAAATTAGACATAGATAATTGGACTATCAAAAACTACGATTATAATGTTAAACCATTCCCTGGAAATATAGATTTATACTACTTGTTTGAACACTCAAGCAATGTTGCTAGTGCAAAAGCTGCTTTAATGATGACAAAACAAGAACATTATAATACTTTGAAAAAATTTGGTATTGGTGAAAAAACAGGAATAGACCTACCTGGTGAATCAAGAGGTTTGATTCCTGATTATAAAGATTGGCATAAATCAACTCACGCTTCAGTTGGATACGGTTATAGTATTTCTGTTACGGCAATTCAAATGGTGTCTGCTATTTCAGCCATTGCAAATAGTGGCGTAAGGGTTACTCCTCACGTGATAAAATACTCTCCAGAAGAAGAAGTTGAAAAAATAAAACATATTCAGACTATAAAACCTGAAACTGCACATTCTGTTGCAAGATTATTAGCTGGTAGTATTGGAAGATCAAAATCACCTGTTAATCTAGATGACTATCATGTTGCTGCTAAAACAGGTACAGCAAGAAAATCAATTTCAGGTGCTAAGGGGTATACAAATAAACTTGTGACCTCTATTGTGGGATTTTTCCCTGCAAATAATCCACAAGTTTTGATTTATGTAGTAATCGATTCACCTTCTAAAGGTGCGTTGTGGGGTAGCACAGTTGCAGCTCCTGTATTTAGAGAGGTTGCACTACAAACAGCTAGAATAATGAACATTCCACCTGATAAAAAATCTTTGAAAAAATAAAAAGGACATAAAATATGAAACTCAGTAAATTAATGGAAAACATAGAAATAAAAAAGATTGTAAATGGAAACAATCTTTCAGATATAGAGATTACAGGAATTTCTTATAATTCTAAAACAATTCAAAAAGGAGAAATTTTTGTTTGTTTAGTTGGTGAACACACTGACGGGCATGAATACGCAAAAATGGCTTATGAAAATGGTGCTGCCGCTTTTTATTGCGAAAAAGAATTGCCTGAGATAAATGCACCACAAATTATAGTTGAGTCTACTCGTCATCAAATTGCAGATTTGGCGGCTAATTTTTATGATTATCCTTCTAAAAAAATTAATCTAATTGGTGTTACTGGAACTAATGGGAAAACTACAGTTACACACTTAATTCAACGTATTGTTGAGGATGCAAATAAAAAATGTGCTTTGATTGGAACTCTAGGCTATAAATTGTCAGGTTCAGATTCATATCACGATGCAAAACATACAACTCCTCAAGCGCCAGAACTTCAAAAAACACTAGAAATGATAAGAGAAAAGAACATTGATTATGTTGCTATGGAGGTTAGCTCACACGCTTTAGAACAAAACAGAGTTGGTGGATGTGATTTTAATGGTGCAGTATTTACAAACCTTACACAGGATCATTTAGATTATCACATTACGATGAATAATTATTTTGAAGCAAAAGCAATTTTGTTTAAGGGTTTAAAAGAAGGCTGTTTTGCCGTTATTAATAATGATGACGAATATGCTGAAAGATTTAAATCAGTAGTTAAAGATGGTGTAAAAATTTATACATACGGTATAAAAAGCAAAGCTGATATAACTGCTTCTAACATTGATTTTTCTATTCATGGCGCAAAATTTGATTGTGAAATTTTGGGACAAATGAAAAAAGTAAATCTTCAAATGAATGGAATGTTTAGTGTATACAATGCTTTAGCGGCTTTGAGTGCAGGTATTGCTATGGGCTTTGATGTAGATGTTTGTATAAAAGCTTTAGAAGAAACAAAAAGTGTTGATGGACGATTTGAAATTGTCGCTAAAAAACCACTTGTGATAGTTGATTATGCTCACACTCCAGATGGGTTGGAAAATGTTTTAAAAGCGGCTAGAGAATTAACTCCTCAAAATAGCAGACTTATTTGTCTATTTGGTTGTGGAGGGGACAGAGATGCAACAAAACGTCCCAAAATGGGTAAAATAGCAGATGAAAATGCTGATATAGTTTTTGTTACATCTGATAATCCAAGAAGTGAAGATCCTCAATTAATCATTTCAGATATTTTGGCTGGCATTAAATCAGTTAACACTCAACGTGTTTTTGTCGAGCCTGACAGAGGTGTTGCAATTTCTATGTTGAAAAATGTGGCAAAAGAGGATGATGTTATAATCATTGCTGGAAAAGGGCATGAAGATTATCAAATTTTGAAAGACAAAACAATTCATTTTGATGATCGTGAGCAGGCTAGAAAAGTCTTTTGTTAAATCATGTTAAAAACAGGTATGATTAAGTTGCAAATTTGACAAAAATTTTTCTTTGTACGTTTTGTGTAAGTACTGTTCATAACTATGAAAGGTCGAATATGCAATTAGTACAAACTATTCCTATGCCAACGACTCAGGCACCTGCACCAGTTCAAACATCAAATGATGCACCTAAGTCTATTGAAACTGCTCCTGTTAAATTTGAAGAAGTAAAAGATACTGTTGAAATTTCAAAACCAGAATCTAATGTTGAAACAAAAACAGAACCTCCTAAAATCAGCAGAATAAGACTTATGTTTAGCAGATTAACAGATGAACAAATTAAAGCTGTTAATGAATCTAAAATGCTTCCAGAAAACGCAAAATTTGTATTTGGCGGAAAAACAATTTGTAATAGCTTCTTTAATTTCAGTGCTGGTACAAGAAAGCTTTTGCCTGGTTATGAACTTAAAAAGAACATTTTGGGCTTTACAGTAGTTGTTCCAGAAGGTACTAAAGGCTTTTTCATAAAGAAAACTCCTGAAGAAAAAGCTGCAAAAGCCCTTGAAAAAGCAGAAGCTACCGCTGCAAAACAAGAAGTTGATAAAGCTATAAAAAATGAAGAAGCAAAATAAAACTAAATTAGTTTAACCACTTCATCTAAATCAATTTTTAAACACTCTAAATTTTCACATGTGGTTTGTCGTTTATCCCATAAGCAAGGACGGCAAGCCACATTGTTTTTTATAGCTATATATTTTTCATTATTTGGTATCAATTTTTTTTCATCAGTTGGTCCGAAAAGTGCAAGAGTTTTTGTTCCAACCCCAACTCCTATATGCATTGGTGCAGAATCTGAACAAACTAAAACTTCAGCTTTTTTTGTTAGTCTTGCTAAATCCATGATGTTTTTAGTAGTTCCATATAAATTTTCAAAATTAAGGGCTGAACCAATAATTTCAACAATTTTTTCTATACATTCTTTATCATCAGGCCCACCTATTAGATAGACTTTTTTTCCGGTATTAAGTATTTTTTGGATTAATTCAGCCCAGATTTCAGGTGTCCAAGTTTTTATCATATGTCTTACGACACTCATTTTGCTAACGCCAGGATGAACTAATACTGAATTAGGTTCTTTTTCAACTTCGCCTGCATCAATTTCAGGATATTCTGTTTTAATATCAGTAACAGGCGTAACTAGTTCGTGATACATAAAAGATGCATAGCGGTTTTTGTCCAATTTTACAGCTTTTGTAAGTAAAATTTTGCTTAAATTGAAAGGTCCTTTTCCACTTTCAAAGCCATATCTATAAGTTATCCCTGTCATAAATAATAACAAAGGAATAAGATTATTTGCTCCTGAAGAAAATACCATGTCATATTTCCCCAAGCGTGCTTTGATTACGAATTTTAAAAGCTCAAAATACTTGTTTTTACCTTTGATATCAACGCACATAACGTCATCAATCAAATTAGAAAGGTCTTTGACTGATTTACTTCTTGGTTCTAGTGCAAGTGTAATTTTGGCTTGTGGAAACTCTTTTTTCAAACTTGATATAGCAGGCAGAAAAAGAATTTCATCACCAATTCCACCAAAATTAACCATTAATATTCTTTTTGGAGTTTTCATAATTTCCTAAAATGGTTTTGTCTGGCTTAATTTATTTCTTAATTCTCTAAATCTTGCGATATCTTCTTGAGCTTTTGATGATTCTTTGAATACAACTTGAGAAGATGGATGAACCATCAAAACATAATCCATGTGGATTTCAAGGAAGTTATAACGTCTTGGTGGCTGATTTGAGTTGCGAGGATAAATCTCAACGTTAGTTACAGCCAAAAATCTTCTTTCTTTATCATTTAACAAGTCAGTTAATTCACGATTTGTGTTTGTATATTTAGAAACGTGCACAGTTCCTTTAATGTCGTGATCTACTGTTAATATGCATACTTCTATTGGAATTGTATCGTTGTGTTTTGCCATTTGTTCACCTTCAAACTATATAAAAAATTATATTATATTTTTGTTTTTATATCAACGCTGATTTAATTTATAGCATTTTGTTGTTTTGCTAATTCAAGGGTATTATGCATTAGCGTACATATTGTCATAGGACCAACTCCACCTGGTACAGGTGTTATAAAAGAGACTTTTTCTTTGACATTTGAAAAGTCTACATCTCCGCATAATTTTCCGTTTTCATCTCTGTTCATACCAACATCGATTACAACAGCACCAGTTTTAACCATATTTTCTGTAACAAGTTTTGTTTTTCCAACTGCTGCAATTAGTATATCAGCTGTTTGGGTTATTTCTTCTAGGTTCTTAGTTTTGCTATGACAAATTGTAACTGTTGCATTTTTATTTAACAACATCAGTGCAATCGGTCTTCCAACAATGTTTGATCGTCCTATGATAACAACCTTTTTCCCTTCAGGGTTAATGTCATAGTATTCAAGAAGACTTAATATGCCTTTGGGGGTGCAAGGATATACATATGGTTTATTATTAGTTGCAATTTTACCCACATTATAAGGATGAAAACAGTCAACATCTTTTTTAGGGTTAATTTTTTCAATAACAGCAGTTGTGTTTATATGTTTTGGAAGTGGTAGCTGTACAAGAATTGCATTAGTTTTTTCGTCGTTATTTAACTCTTCAATTTTATTTAAAAGAGATTCTTCCGTAGTTGTCTCATGCATTTCAATTACAGTTGAATTGATGCCTAGTTCAGTTGCTTTTTTCTTTTTAAGATTGACATAAATTTTACTCGCTGGATCTTCTCCAACAATTATTACAGCTAGTGACGGTTTTTTTTCAAGAAATAAAATTTCATCCGCTATATTTTCCAATATTTTTTGTGATACAAGTTTTCCGTCTATAATTTTTGTCATTATTTTTCCTTTAATTCATAGCTTGTGGCAAGTTCAATCTGAAATACAATGATTTTATTGCATCTTCAACAATTTTTGAATTTTTATCAATTGAGTGATTGCAAAGTTCTTTGTCTTTAGGAATTATGCCTAAAACCTCAAGGCTGTACTTGCTTAAATATTCTTGGATTTTATTGTATTGTTCATTTTCAACGTTATTTAATATAAGAGCCATTTGCCCGCCTGCTGCATATTTTGCAGAAAATTCTTCAATACGTTGTGCAAGAAAAATTGATTCTTCAGTTGCATTAGCGATTATTAAAGTTACATCCATAGGAATATCAACAAGCTGATGAAGATACTTTAAGTCAAACTCGCAGTCAAAGACAACTATGTCATATTGGTTTATTAATTTACCAACTGCGTAACTAATTTGTCCTGTAATTGGACAGCGACAGTCTTTTGAAGGGACTAACCAAGATACAATTAAGTCAACATTCTCTTCTACCTCAACGATAATATCTTCTAGCGCCCATTCAATATATTCTTGTTTTGTCATTTTTGATGGAATGCCTGTTTTATATTCGTGTTTACCGCTTCTTATGCCGTAAATCGTGTTTCTTACATCCATTCCATAGCTATGAGCTAGTTCTGTGGATAAATCGTTGTCAAAAAGTAATATTGATTTTTCGGGATATGTTTCTTTTAAAACTTTTATAAAGTTTTTTGTGATGGTAGTTTTGCCGCTTCCACTTTTTCCTGTGATTGCAATTGATAATGTCATTAATTTACCCCGTGTTTCACTTTTAAATCTTTTGATAAGTCATTGACAAGAGTCATCGCCTTTTTCGCTAATTCCATTGATAATCCGCCTGCTCCACATGATGGTGTGAAAAAGCTTTGGTTGATTAAAAGTTTTTTATCTATGCCTTTTTTAGTCAAATCATTTATTGCTTCTTCAAATTTTTCTTCGAGTTCTTTTAGTGTGATTTTTTCAAGAGCTTCTTTGTCTAGTGTTGGCACAATCCCCCAAGCAATGTAGCCATTATTTTGAAGAAATTTGTCTATGCTTTTAGCATATGGCTCAAGGCTTTTTGTGTATGCGTAAGCATCAAAGTTTAAAATATTTATTTTTGAATCTATTAAAATATCCCAATCAGATTTGCCACAGCAATGGACTGCACTTAATCCTCCAAAGTCTTGAATGATGTTAGATATTTCTGAAAGGGCGTCTATGATATCACTTTTTTGTACTGTAATGAATGCTGATGTTCCATATTGAGACATTACAGGCTCATCCATAAACATTATTGGTGTTGTGTTTGGAGAGTATTTTTTAATTTGTTCAATTTGCCATACAGCTTTTAATGTTAAGCCTTTCACTAAAACTTCTCGATATGTTTCATCATAAAAAGCACACACATTTTCACTGTCGCATAAACTTGTGCCCCAAGTGAAAGGACCTATAATATGGCATTTTGCATATTCAAAATTGCCTTCTTTTAGTTTTTCGAGGTATAAAGGAATTGAGCTTGTGTATGGGGCTGTTATTGCGTATTTATCAAGGCTTGTGAAGTCTTTTTCATTTACTATTGCTTCATAGTCCATGAAAAATTCTTCTAGTTCTTCAAAAAATTCATCTGATTGTGCATCGTAGATATATTTTTCATTTTCATCATCATATTTGATGCCGGGTATTCCTTGAATGTATTGCACTGTCATATCTTCTTTTTTGTTAACACCAGCAAGTTGAGGCCAAAACGGAATTTCTTTGAAAGTGTCAAAAACTAATGTAATGGCATCTTTTGCATTTTTGTGTGGAAGGCTTCCGACAGCTGTCGCTTTTAATGTCAAATTTTTCAAACTCAATACCCCGTAAAAATTGTGTCTGTAATAATTTTACAAGAAATATCTTTAAGGTGCAAAATATTAAAAATAAAAAGAGGCCAGATTATCTGACCTCTTTTTTTATAGTTTTAAAAAACTATTTTCCGCAAGAACAGCATTCGCTGCCGCATCCGAAGTATTCTTTAACTTCTTCAACTCTAACTTTGATACGTCCGTCAACAGCAATGCCTTCACCTGTTTTTTCAGAGATGAGCAATGGGTTGATATCCAATTCATCAATGAATTTGAAGTCATTAACCATTTGAGACAATCTCAATAGAGTTTCTTGGATTTGAGCCATATCAGCAGGTTTAGTACCTCTAGCACCTTTTAACAATTCGTATGCTTCAACTGATTTAATCATTTCATCAGCATCAACATCTGTTAATGGAGCGATTCTGAAAGTAACGTCTTTCATTGTTTCAATGAATACGCCGCCCAAACCGAACATCATCATAGGACCGTATTGTGGGTCTGTTGCAATACCGCAAACCATTTCACGGTTGCCTTTAACCATTTCTTGAATGATTACACCTTCAAGACCGTCGATAAGTCCTTTTTCTGTTAATTTTGCAATTAAGTCTTTGTATTCTGCTCTTAATTGTTCTTCTGATTGGATGTTAACTCTTACACCGCCAACATCTGTTTTGTGAGAAGTTGTTTTAGAAGTCATTTTCATAACAACTGGGTATCCGATTGAATTACCTAAGTTAACAACTTCTTCTTCATTAGTAGCAAGACCGTATTTGCAAGCTCTGATGCCATAAGCATCCAATACATCGATTGATTCCAATGTAGTTAATTGAGCACGTCCGTCAGCAACAGCTGCTTTGATGATTTTTTCAGCTTTAGCTTTATCTACATCATAAACAGGCATTTTGCCTTCAGGTCTTTCCATCCATTTTCTTTGTTGGTTAAGTCTGTTAAATCCGTCAGCAGCTTCTTCAGCGTACATAAAGAACGGCATATTAACATCCATGTTAGAAAGTTTTGTGAAGAATTCGCTCTTAGTCATGAAAATACCGATGATTGGTTTTTCAGGATATTTAGCTTTAATTTCCATCAAAGCTTGAGCTACGTCGATATCTTTCAAGCCTAAGAATGGCAAGTAGATAACACCAATCATATCAACGTTTTCGTCAGCAATAACTGTTTCAAGTGTTTGTTTATAGTGTTCGATAGGAGCTGAAGCAATCATATCTACAGGGTTTTTAACACTTGCTGCTGCCGGTAAGAAGCTTCTTAATTTTTCTTTTGTAGCATCAGAAAGTTTAGCCATTTGCATACCGTATTCGCAAACAGCGTCTGTAGCCATGATACCAGGACCACCTGAGTTAGTAATGATAGCAACTCTGTCTCCTTTTGGAATTGGAGATGTTGCAAAAACTTTAGCTGTAGCAAACAAGTTTTTCAAAGAGTATTCTCTGATAACACCTGATTGCATTAATAAAGCGTTAGCTGCTTTGTCAGCACCAGCCAAAGAACCAGTGTGAGAAGATGCTGCTGAAGCACCTGCTGCAGAACGACCTGCTTTTAAAGCAAGGATTGGTTTTTTCTTAGTGATTCTTGTAGCTAATTTTCTGAAGTTAGCAGGGTTTTGGATAGATTCCATGTATAACAAGATTTGTTTTACATCGTCTTCGTTTTCCCAGTATTCCATAGCTGTTTCAGCGTTAACGTCAGCTTGGTTACCGATTGAAATGAATTGAGCAAAACCTAGGTTAAGGTCTTTCAATATGTTCAAGATACCGCCGCCTAAAGCACCTGATTGAGAAACGAAACCGATGTTTCCTCTCTCAGGAAGAGATTCAGCAAAACAACCGTCCATTCTGATGTCTGGAGCTGTATTTACAACGCCTAAGCAGTTTGGACCAACACATCTCATACCGTATTCTTTTAATTTTTGAACTAATTCTTTTTCAGCTTTTGCACCTTCTTCACCAGCTTCTTTAAAGCCTGCAGAGATGATACAAATACCTTTAATACCTTTTTCATGGCAATCGTCAATTGCTTGCAATACAAATTTTTGAGCGATAACGATGATTGCTAAGTCAACTTCGCCAGGGATTTCTTTAACGTTTGTATAAGCTTTGAAACCTTCGATTTCGCCACCTTTAGGGTTAACAGGATAAATGTTTCCTGTGAATTTGTATTCTTTTAATCTTTTCATGATGTCAGAACCAATAGTGTGGTCCTTTGTAGATGCACCAACAACTGCAATAGCTTTTGGACGCATAATTTTGTCTAGTTGTTCTTTTAACATGTGTTTACCTTTCTTTTTGGGTTTTATTTGTTTTCACAATTAAATTTCAAAAGTCACGATTAGTTTTTATCCACCTCTATAATTATCATACGAACAAAATATTTATTCAAACCTTTATGTGTTTAATTAAAAAAAGCCGGTTGTATCAACCAGCTTTTCGTTTTTAATATCCGTTATCTAACCAAGGTCTTTCTCTAAAGTTTGCACCTAGTTCTTCTATTTGTTTTTTACAACTGTCTAAGTCTACTTTGTAGTTTTTGTATCCGGTAACGATTGTCGCAGTTGTTTCAATACCTTCTTTTACGCATTCTTTGATGAATTCTTTCATTCCTTCGTATGCATTCTCAATTTTAGGCAATGAAATATTATCATAAATGTCTTTGTTTTCACCGTTGAAACTTATAGAAACGCTATCGATTAAGCCTTTTAATTCTGGAACTATATTTCTTTTATAAATTAAATTTCCGTGTCCGTTAGTGTTGATTCTTGTTTTAAGATGTGGATATTTTGTTTTGATATATTTAGCAGTTTCCTTTAGCTCTTCAAGTTTTAAAATTGGTTCACCATACCCGCAAAATACAATCTCTTGATATTTCTCAGGTTCGATTGCATCAAGTTGGCGTTTTACTTCTTCAACATCCAATTTTTCACTATCAAGAAATAAATTTGCTCCAACAACATCATCTTTAATTGACCTTATGCAAAAAACACAATCGTTAGTGCAAAGATTGGTCAAATTGATGTATAATTTTCCGTCTAGTTTGTATACATAGTTATTCATACGATTATTTTCTCACAAGAAGAAATATATACAATTAAGTTTTTTGTTAAATTAAAGATGAGTCACCAGATTTTTTGATGTACAATCCAAATCCCAAAGCCTTATATCTGTTCAACTCGTTTTTAAGGTTATAAACTTCTTTGTTGAGTTCATTCATCTTATATCTTAAAGTTTCATTTTCTGTTTTGCATCTTACAAGCTCAACTACAACTTCATCCATTCCATCTAGTTTTTCATCTAACTTTTCTGTTAGCTTTTCATCAAGCAATTTAGACATTTTTTCAGTCAAATTGTCTTCCATAGATGCTAGTGAAGTGCAAATTTTGTCTACTGCTGTTGTAGATGAAGTCTGTATGGGCATATTCACAATTGGTTTGTTAGTATTTATTGGGCTAATTGCTTTAACAGGGACAGACACGTGAGAACGTTTTTCTTGTTTTGTCTGTGATTGAAGACTTTTTACTCTTCTGAGCATTTCAACATCATCTTTTGAAAAATAAGTTCTGCCATATTGATCTTTTTTCGGCATCATTGAAACCTGAGCACAAAGTTTTGCAATGCCTTTGTTATCTACATTTAATAAATTTCTTACTGTTTCGACGGAGAAATTTTGAAATTTTTTTTGCCCATTTTGGGGATTTAATGATGAAGCCAAGGTTAACCCTTCCTCTGAAATGTTGAAATATATATAAAATTTTTATTACTAGATATTATATTTTAAACTCTTAGTAAATAAAACATGAAAACCTAACATCTTTACATAGGTTTAGAATATATATTTTTTGCAATAATAAGTTATCTTTTGGGTTAATTAAATGGATTTTTAGGTTTAATGTTTAACTCGCTACTTTTGATGATAAGTCCACATTTTGAGCACGCTAGAGTTTCATTTGTGCTGTCTATTGGGAAAAATGTATGGTTGCATTTTTCTTCATAATCAATTTCTAGTGGCATGTTTGGTGCTTGTTTTTTATTTAAGTTTTTTTCTTTTATTAATTTTGTTATTAATTCAATAATATACATAATTAAAATTATACATAATAAAAAGCCCTTAAACTAGCTTTAAGGGCAATGCTATGAATGTTGGAGAAGTTTTGATAATTTTTTTATAGATTAGCCTACCATTTTTGCGGCTATTTCATACTTCGTTGCTTCACTGATAGAGGAATTTTCACCAAATTCTTCATTGATAGCAATTAAGCCTTGTGCAACTTGATCTTCAAAGCTTGTTACAAAACCAGCAATACGTGCTGCTTGTTCAGGTGTAACGTATCTTGCTACATCATAAGTTTTTGGTGTTGAAACTTTTGGATTTACGACAACAGCCTGTTGTGCCATGTAATTTAATACATCGTTAGGATTTACCTGAGCACCTTGAGGTTGAGGAGCAGTGTTTTCCGGTTTGCTTTCTTCCGGTTTTGCTTCACCGCCTTTAGGCTGATTGCCATAAGGATTAACTGAACCTGTGTTGATACCAATTCTGTTGATTTCATTTGTCATCTTATCTTCTCCTGTTTAAATTCATTTTGTTTCCACTTCATAGATATCGGCTTACTTTTTAATGAACTTTAGAGTTATGTCTAAAAAAATTAAGATTTATTTACATATCGTTACATTTTGTTAGTGGTAAAATTATAAACATGATAACTAAGAAATGGAGAATGTAATGGACGAAGTTAGAGTTAGAATTGCCCCTTCGCCAAGTGGTAATTTGCACATAGGTACAGCAAGAACAGCTTTGTTTAACTATTTGTTTGCAAAGAAAAACAACGGGAAATATGTATTAAGAATTGAAGATACTGACCTTGATCGTTCAAGTCAGGCTTATATCGATAATATTTACGATAGTTTAAAAGCTTTGGGCTTAAATTGGGATGAAGGTCCTGATGTTGGTGGTCCTTATGGTCCTTATCAACAATCTGACAGATTTGATATTTATCCAAAATATGCTCAAAAACTTGTTGAAATGGGCTATGCATATGAATGCTTCTGCACTCAAGAAGAATTAGATGCAGAAAAAGAAGAATCTATCAAAAACAAAAAACCTCATAAATATTCAGGAAAATGCAGACATTTAACAGAAGAAGAAAAAGAAAAACTAAGAGCAGAAGGTAGAAAACCATCTATCAGATTCCATGTTCCTGAAGGTGAAACTTCTTATGATGATATGGTAAAAGGTCATTTGCATTTTGACAACTCATTAATCGGTGATTTTGTTATCATGAAATCTAATGGAACACCGACTTACAACTTTGCTGTAGTAATCGATGATATGGAAATGAAAATTTCTCATATCATAAGAGGTGAAGACCACATCTCTAACACAGCAAAACAAATTATGATATACAATGCTTTGGGTGCTGAAATTCCTAAGTTTGGTCACTTGGGTATGATTCTTGCTCCAGATAGAAGTAAATTATCAAAAAGACACGGCGCTACAGCTGTTTCAGAATTTGTTGAAAAAGGTTATTTAACAGAAGCACTTGTTAACTTTGTTGCACTTTTAGGTTGGTCGCCATCAGACGGACAAGAAATTAAAACTTTGGATGAAATTGCAGCAGATTTCAGAATCGGTGAAGTTTCATCTTCTAACTCAATTTTTGAATATGACAAATTAAACTGGATGAACGGTCAGTATATTAAGAAAATGGATTTGGCAAGATTAACAGAACTTGTTAAACCTTATCTTTCTTGCTATGACCTTAGTGAATATACCGAAGAGCAACTTCAAAAAATAGTTGAAGTAACAAGAGAACCAATAACAATTTTGTCTGAATTAACAAATGACACTAAGTATTTCTTTGGTGAAGATGTTGAAATTGAACCAGAAGTTCAAGAAAAAGTTCTAGATGGTGAAGTTGCTAAGAAAGTTCTTTCTTACATCATTGAAAATGAGCTTGATAAATGGGCTTTTGATGATGAAGAAAAACTCCACGACCAACTTGCTGATTTAAGAACATACTTTAAAGAACAAGGTATCAAACCTAAAGAAACTATGTGGGCAATCAGAGCAGCTGTTACAGGTAGAACTCACGGTGCTGATATGGTTGCTACATTGGTTCTTTTAGGAAAAGACAAAGTAGTTAAAAGAATTAAAGCCGCAGTTAAGTAATGAGAAGTTATTTAAGAAACAATAACAGCGAAAATTTGATTATATTCTTTTGTGGATGGGGAATGGATGAGAATCCATTCTCTCTCCTTAAAAGCAGTTCAGATATATTATTTGTTTATGATTATACGACTCCTGATTTCGAATATGATTTTTCGAAATATAAAAGTATAAAACTTTTAGCTTTTTCTTATGGGGTTTATGCATCAGGAATTGCAAAACTTCCTAAAGTGGATAAGAGTGTAGCAATTAATGGTACATTAGTTGCGGTTGATGATGATTATGGCGTGCCAGCAAAGAAGTTTGAACTTTCTGAAAAAATGAATTCAGAAACTGTTGTTAAGTTTAGACAAAGACTTTTTGCTGGAGAAAAGGCTAAAGAACATTTTGATATTTTTGAAAATCATCTTCCTAATAGATCTGCACAAAGTTGTACAGATGAATTGCTTGGAATGAAAAGCTATTTTGCCAAATATCCTGTTTTAAAAAGAGATTTTGATGAAGTTTATGTCGGGATTTTAGACAAAGTTGTTCCTACAAAAAATCAATTGAACTTTTGGAATAAACAAAATCATCAAAATATAATAAAAATTGAGACAGGTCATTTCCCTTTTTATAATTTTGAGTCTTTTGATGAGATATTATGATAGATAAAAGTTTAGTAAAATTCAGATTTAAAAAAAGTATTGATACATACGATAATTCTGCTGTCATTCAAAAAGAAATGGCAATAAATTTGATAGATAAAATTCTTTCAAATTGTGGTAAAGAGTTTCATAAAATTTTTGAGTTTGGGGTTGGTACGGGTTTTTTATCCAAAAATATTTTGAGTGAAATAAAGTTTGATGAATATTTCGCTAATGACATTATAGAAGAGTCAGAGTTTTGTATAAGAAATATAATCCATGATGCAAAGTTTTTAGCTGGCGATATTGAAAAAATTAAAATTGAAGAAAAGTTTGATTTGGTGTTATCAAATGCAGTTATGCAATGGATTTTTGATGTTGATGAATTACTTTTAAAAATTCATAAAAACTTAAATGAAGGCGGTTACTTTGCTTTTACAACTTTTGGTGAGCAGAATTATAAAGAAATTAAAGAAACGACAGGTGTTTCTTTGAATTATTTAAAAGGTGAAACTCTTAAAGATAAATGTAGTAGACTGTTTGACGTTATTTGCTTTGAAGAGAATGTTCAAACACTTTGTTTTAGTACACCTTTAGATGTTTTAAAACATATTAAATATTCAGGTACAAACGGTATAAAAGCTATGAATTGGACGGTCAAAAAATTGAAAGAATTTGAAGATTTTTATCGCAAATCTTTTAGTGTTTCTGACAAGGTCATGCTTACATATAACCCTATATATGTAGTTTTAAAGGCGAAATAGACTAAGTTTTTAAATTGTGATAGAATCTTTTTAAACTAATAGAAAAACGGAGATTGAATTATGGCAAGAATAGTTAGACCTTCATGGGCAATAAGATGTGTACAATCAAGCTGTCGTGAGCTTTTTGAAGTAGCAATTTTGGAAGATGGAAAACAACAAGAAGTTGTTTGTCCTAAATGTGGTGAACATTATTTATATCCTGTTCTACCTGATGATGAATCTTCTGAACAGTAATTAAAAAGATGCTTTATCCAAGACCAGAGACAAAAAAAAGATATTACCAGTTTAGTGAATATCTGAAAAATAAATTTGGTAAAAAGGTTTATAAAATCACCCTTGATGCAGGCTTTAGTTGTCCTAATCGTGATGGAACTATTTCCTCGGGAGGGTGTATTTTCTGTGATAATGGCGGAAGTTTTTCTCAGGCTCATTCGAAAGCGCTTTCTGTGCCTGACCAAGTAAAAGTCGGTGTTTCAAATCTTTCAAGTCGTTTTAAAGCACAAAAATTTATGTCATATTTTCAGGCATATTCAAACACATACAAACCGGTTGATGAGCTGAAAGAAATATATGATAGCGCTTTATGTCATCCTGATATAGTAGGGATTTCAATAGCTACAAGACCGGATTGTGTTGATGAGCAAAAACTCGATTTGATTGCATCTTATGTTCCTAATTACGAAACTTGGGTTGAGTATGGACTTCAGTCTATGCACGATAAAACTTTGAAGTTTATCAATCGCGGGCACGATTTTGAAACGTTTGTAAAAGCTTTTAAACTGACAAAAGAGCGTGGAATAAATGTTGGTGTGCATGTAATTTTGGGGCTTCCAAATGAAACCAAAAAGGATATGTTAGAGACAATTAAAACTCTTGCTGATCTAGGAGTAGATGGAGTTAAGTTTCATTGCTTATGTATTTTTCCTAATACAAAGCTTTATGACATGTACGAAAATGGCGAAATAACTTTACTTGAAGAAGATGAGTATATCCAAATAGCATGTGATTGTCTTGAGCTTTTACCTTCTGATACAACTATTCACAGACTAGGTGGCAATGGACTGCAGGCTTTAAAAATTGCGCCCAAATGGCTTAATAAAAAATTTGAAATTTTAAATAGAATTGATGATGAGTTAGAAAAAAGAAATTCTTATCAGGGTATTAGGTTTCAGAATCTTTGATGCAATCAGGATTTCCAACTTTATTTCTTCCTGTTTCTTTTGCGTTATACATTATTTTATCAGCTATTTCAATTAGTTTGGCAACGTCAGTTGCTGAGTCTGGGTAACTAGATACACCAAGACTTATTGTTACGTTAACAGTGAGATTTTTGGATACGACAAATTTATGTTCACCAATAATTTTACATAATTTGTTAGCTAATATATATGCATTGTCATTAGAAGTATGTGGAAGAATGATTGTGATTTCTTCTCCTCCATAGCGGCAAATTATGTCTGCTTTTCTTATTGAAGATTTTAGAAGTTGTGAGACTTGTCTTAAAACTTCATCTCCAATTAAGTGCCCGTATTTATCGTTAAATAATTTAAATTTGTCTATATCAATTAATATCAATGAAAAAGTGCTGTTGTATCGTTTGCAGTATTCAAGATTGATTTTCATTTGATCTTGGAAAAATCTGTGGTTGTATAGCCCTGTTAGGCTGTCATTTGTTGCTAGTTTATATATGTAATCATAGTCTTCTGATTTGAAGAAGTATTTTATTGCAAGGGTTGCAATATATGACAAAACAATCGCAATTACTGGGACTGCAATTGGTATCCATAGGTTAAAATATTTCATTACGAAAAATGCCAACCAGATGTAAATGGTTGAAACTGCCAATGTCGTAAAAAGGTTAACCCAAGAGTTTTTAATTTTGAAAAGTAGAACTAATGTTAAAGTCACAAGTAGTATTGTGATAGTGTAGTCTGTTGGTTTTGTTGTTTTTTTGATGATTGAATTATCTATTGCATTGCTTATAAATGTTGCATAAATTTCAACACCTGGGATTAGTTTTGTTGTTGGGATTGTTTTTAGGTCTGAAAGGCTGTCAGCAGTGAATCCTAGTAAGACGATTTTGTCTTTGAAAGGATTTTTGTCTGGATTTTTTTGTTTTGAATTCATTTTTTCAAAGACGTCTTTAAAGGAAACAAATTCAAAAGATGAATCTCTTACAAGCGGGTTGATTTCATACCAATTTAAAACAGCCTCAGTTGTGTTTAAAATAGGTATTTTTTTATTCGATACGATTAAGTTGTAGTTTTTATCTATTTCGAATGTTTTTGAATTGTTTTTGTTGTATTTATCTAATATTTTTAATGCAAAGTTTGGGTAATATTTTGATTGATGTTCTATGAAAAGTGGCAAGGTCCTTATCACGCCGTCTTTTGAACGCTCAAGGTTTAGGTGTCCAAGATTTTGTGCTGATTCTAAAAATTCAGGATATAGCTCTCTTAAATTTTTATAATTATATGGATGAATTTTTGATTTTGAATTAATTTTAATTTCTGCAGAATTTGGTAGTTTTAAAGGTTTTCTATCAGCTAGTGAATAATCATCAAAATATATTGCACCAAAAACATTGTCATATTTTTTGAAGGTTTCAGCTAATAATAAATCATTTTCTTTGTTTTTATGCCACGAACCAACAAAAAGAACATCGATACCTATTGCAGCCGGGTTTTGTGCTTCAATGTATTTTATAAAATCTGCATAAACTTTTCTTGGTAGTGGCCATGACCCAAAATATGAAGTTAGGTATTCATGACTTACATTGTCTATTCCGATAATAACTATGTCTTTTACTGGTTGTCTGTTTTTTGACAGTGTATTTTGTCTAATATCAAAAGTTTTTGCTTCAGTTTCTGCAACAAATTTTGAAAACGCTGTTATTTGAGAACCTAAAAAATTCGTTTTTTTTACAAAAAATGCAAAAACAGCGATAAGAAGCAGAATAGATAATATTATTGCGATTTTGGGCGAGTTTTTAAAAAGACTTTTCATTTCAAAATTAATTGTAAATTTTTTGTCACAAATAGTCAAATTATACACAGCTAATGCGTTTATTCAATTGTAAGTGTGAAAGGCTTTGCTATGCAAAAAGTGAATGGTTATTCTGCTCCGAATAAAAGTTTTAATCCAATTGATTACGCAAAAAAAATTCTAAAGACTTCGACGAAAATTGTTAAAAAGTCTCCTAAAAAGGAACATTTAAAAATGCCTAAACCATTAGAAAAAGACATTTTTCAAAAGACTCCTAAGACAACATCAAATCCTCTTTTCCCAAAAGGGACAATGCTTTCAGAGTCCGGTGGCGGGTGTAATTAAGACAATCTTTATACGGATATAAAGATTAGATAAAGAAATCCAGAATCTGTAAAAATTTGCTTTATAATGTGTACAACGATAAGAAAATACATGGAGAAGAAAAATGCACGCAGATTCTATTAAATATTTTTTGACACAATTAGAAACAGCAGATAACAAAAGCAAAAATGAAATTGAAAACATGCTTGTTAATATCGGATCAGCTGCCGTTCCTGTTTTAGTTGAACAATTGCAGACAGTTAAAGGTGCTGTAAGAGGTGTTGTTGCTATGTCATTAATCAGAATCGGTGAACCTTCAGTTGATTGTCTTAAAAAAGTTGCTCAAAACAACAAAGACTTTGAATGGGTTGCTAAATATTTGATTTCTGAAATTAAAGGTCAAGCTGCTGCATAAGAATTAGAGATATAAATAAAACTGCCCTTATAAAAGAGGGCAGTTTTTTTGTAAACTAGCAAAAAAAATTATTTTCAAGTTTTACTCCAATAAGACATCCGTAAATCAGGCAATGGTATATTGAAATATACAAAGTATTGAGGAATGTAATATATATGATAAGATTTCTTGACTTTCAATTTATCAGCCAATTAATATATATTAGAAGGAATTAGTGAGGTCCCATGAAAAGTTCAACATTATACAGATCTAATTTATCAAAAGAAAAAATGGTTCTGTTAGAAGAATTAAGAGCTAAATCTGGTCACAAACCACATGATGGCTCAGCTCCGGATGTTTACATTAGACCAGCCAAAGAAAAAGAACTTGATGTTCTATGGCAAAATTTTAAAGTAAACCAAAAAGAAGAAAAATCTCCTGGGGTTTATTTAGTGACAGGTTTTATTGCTGGTGCTTTAGCAATGTTTTTAATGACAGCATTGCTAAGTTTCAGTTCTAATGCATTGAATGAAAGAAATAACCCTGATTCTCCTAAATTGGTTAAAAGGGTTAAACCTGCAAAAGCTAAATTGTCTATTATTCCTGCTGATCAAGCAGTTGAAGAAACAAAGACAGTTTCTCCTGAAACATATACAGTTAAATCAGGTGACACATTAGAAGGTATTATAATTAGATTTTATGGAAGATATGATACTTCTAAAATTTCTAAGATTATGCAGGCTAATGGAATGTCTAATCCAAATCAGTTAGCAATTGGGCAGTCTTTAATTATTCCATTAGATTAGTAAACTTTATAAAATAAAAACCGCTTCTTGTTAAAGAGGCGGTTTTTTTAATATGATGAATTACTTCTTTTTTCCCAGGCTATCATTCTCATCCCTTCGGCCGTAGGTTGAGCAGTTGTGTAGATTGTGAAATCATTTAGTGGTTTTGCATGTCTTTGTAGGAAATCTTTGTTTTTAATTTTTTCAACACAGGTATTCCAACCAAATTCTTCTTTTATAAGGTCGGCAAAAAATCTTTCATCCTCGTTT
Source organism: Candidatus Gastranaerophilales bacterium (assembly GCA_944322545.1). Taxonomy (GTDB): domain Bacteria; phylum Cyanobacteriota; class Vampirovibrionia; order Gastranaerophilales; family Gastranaerophilaceae; genus Limenecus. The sequence continues at coordinate 6,039 of CALUPF010000036.1, read as the reverse complement.
AAAGACATGTCTTTAAGATTTTTGATGATACGCATATTCTCATTTTATACTTTTGTATGAGAAAATACTTCAAAAGTTATAAAACTTATATAAAATTGATACAAACCTTAACAACTAATGTGAATTAGTATTTTTTATTTACTAAAGAATTATGAGCAGAAATTTCAAAGTAGTCATCTAAGGTTTGTAATTCTATCTCTTCTTTATAGCGTTTTTTGAGTGCTTTAGAAATTAAATAATCAGCAAATTGTGGATTTTTAGGCAAAAACGAACCATGTAAATATGTTCCAAAAACATTTTTGTACTTTGCACCTTCAGTTTTATCCTGTCCATTGTTACCATTTCCTGTTGAAACGATAGCTAATGGCTCAACATCTTCTCCAAGATATGTTAGTCCACTATGGTTTTCAAATCCGACAATAGATTGTGGAGTTACAAAATTGCAATTTGCTGTAACATTTCCTATGAATCTTTTTTCTCCAGCTACTGTATGAGCGTTTATAAGGCTTATGCCTAAAAGTTTTTCAGCATTGTGTGGTTGATAATAATGACCTAGCAGTTGATAGCCGCCACATATTGCTAAAAATACAGCATTTTCATCTCTTGCTTCTTGAAGTGGACTTTTGTGTTTTTGTAGCTCTTTTGAAACTTCAATTTGTTGTTGATCTTGTCCACCACCTAAAAAATAAAAATCATATTTTTTTATATCTATTGCATCGCCTATTTCAATTGAATCTATTTCAACTTCGATGTTACGCCATTCACAGCGTTTTTTGATTGTTAAAACGTTTCCCCAATCTCCATAAATATTCAAAAGTTTTGGGTATAAATGAGCAATATTGATTTTTAGATTTTTGCTATTTTCCATTGTTTTATTATGACAAAAAATTTTTATTTAAACAAATTATGATTTTTAAGAATTGTGTATAATTTGTGAAAAAAGCCTTTGTATGCTAGGCTTGGAGTAAGTTTAGAAGAGGTTTTTATGAGAAAATTTTTGAATATTTTAGTAATAGTTTTTATCGTGACAGTATTTTTCACAAATGATGAAGCAAAAGCATATATAAACCCAGGTTCTGGTAGTTATATTTTCCAAACTGTTATTGGTGGAATATTGAGCATTTTATATTTTTTCAAAAAGATTTTTATTTCTGTTATAAATCTGTTTAAGCCGAAAAATAAGACGACAAAGAGTGAATCTGTAAATGAATAACACTTCTTATAAAGATCCGTCAGGTTTTGTTTTTAAGCGTAATGGCGAAATATATAGGCAAATTAATAAATTTAGTAGTGACGATTATGAATTTTTTATGTCTTCAGGTTTGTACAAAAATCTTATTGAAAAAGGTTTTATAGTAGAACATGAAGAAGTTAATGATGTAATAGGAAATGAAAAGAATTTTTATAAATGCATTAAACCTTTTCAAATCGAGTATATTACATATCCTTATGAATGGTGTTTTTCTGCATTAAAAGATGCGGCTGTTTTGACATTAAATATACAACTTGAAGCTTTAAAATATTCAATGTCGTTGAAAGATGCATCTGCTTATAATGTGCAATTTTTTAATGGTAGCCCTATATTTATTGATACATTATCTTTTGAAAGATATGAAGATGGTTCACCTTGGCAAGCTTACAGACAATTTTGCAAACATTTTTTAGCTCCATTGGCTTTGATGTCTTATACAGATGTAAGGTTAAATCGTTTGTTAATTAATAATATAGATGGAATTCCACTAGATTTAGCTAAAAAACTTTTACCTAAAAGAGCAAAATTTAATTTTGGTATTTTAACTCATATATTTTTACATTCTGATTGTCAAAAGCAATATGAAAATAATGTTAAAGCATTAGAAAAACCAGTGAAAATGAGTAAAAATGCATTAATTGCGCTGATTGAAAATTTGAAAGATGTGGTATCAGGACTAAAATTTCCTAAAATAAAAACTGAGTGGGGAGAATATTACAGCAATACTAACTATACAGAACAGTCTTTTTTAGAAAAAAAATCTATAATTTCTGATTACATAGAAAAAATCAATCCAAAAACAGTTTGTGATTTAGGTGCAAACAGGGGCGATTTTTCTAGAATTGCTTCTGATAAATGCATTCAAACATTAGCTTTTGACATAGATGAGGTTGCAGTAGAAGAGAATTATCTTCAAATGAAAAAACTTAAGGAATTTGATATTTTGCCACTATTGCAAGATTTGACTAATCCTAGTCCTGCTATTGGCTTTGCTAATGATGAAAGAGCTTCGTTCAGTTCCAGATTTAAGTCAGATTCAGTTATGGCGCTTGCTTTGATTCATCACCTTTCTATTTCAAATAATTTGCCTTTTGATAATACAGCAGAGTTTTTTAGTGAATTGGCTCAATATCTCATAATTGAATTTGTTCCTAAAGAGGATTCTAAGGTTCAAATTCTTTTGAGTACAAGAAAAGATATTTTTCCTGAATATAATGAACAATGTTTTGAAGCTGTTTATAGCAAATATTATGAAATATTAGAGAAACGAAATATTCAATCATCAAAAAGAATTTTATATCTTATGAGGAGAAAAGGTTAATGAATGATTTTGCTGAGGCTTTGAAAAATTCAAATTTTGAAAAAAGACTTCAAAAACTTGCAAAAAAATATAAAAATAAAAAAGTTGTGTTTTATGGAACTGGTCAATTTTATCAATATGTGAAAGAAAATTATGATCTGTCTTGTTTTGATGTAATTGCTTTATCTGATAAAAAATTTATGAATATTACTTCACCTGTATATAACAGTGAGTTAGGTTGTGATGTGATATCTCCTTTAAAAATATACGAACTAAAACCTGATGTTGTATTAATATCAGCTTATGTCGATTTTTATATTGAAAAATATTTTTGCGAAGATTTATTTGTGAATACAAAACACAAGTTTAAGTATGCTCCATTATATGAGCGTTCTTGGGGTGAAAAAATCCAAGAAGCCTGGAATATGTTTTAGGATGAGGGGATTGTCATGTATTTGATTTATCCATTATTGTTGTGTTTATTTCCAGTGCATAGTCATTATGCCCAAAATATAAGTGAGATTTCATTGAGTGAGTACGTAAAAACTCTAACTGGAATTTTGCTAATAGTTTTAGCTGGGGTTTTAGGCATTAATTTGCTAGTTAAAAACATACATTTATCTTGTTTGATTTTTAGTATCATATTTTTTGTGATTTTGAATGCAAATTATTTTTATATAGGAATTTTTTCAAAATACAAACAAAGACAGTTTAGAAATAAAATTCTTTTTGTTTTTTCAATGTTGTTTTTTTGTATGGTGACAGGTTCTTTAGTGTTTTTTTTATTAAAAGATTTTAATTTGCTTTTTTTATCAAAAATTTTATTTTATTTCACATCATTTTTTAGCTTTTTTGTAATTGTTGATCTTATCAAAAAATATTTATCTTTCTATAAAAATATAGATTTAAAAATGGAAACTGCAGGTCAAAAAGATAATAATAAACCTGATATATACCATATTATTTTAGATGCACATCCAGGTTTTGCTGTTCCAGAATTTTGTGATAATGATTTTAAAAAAGCATTGGAACAAAGAGGTTTTTGTATTTATGAAAATTTTAAAAGTAATTATACAAGAACAAATCTTTCAATTCCATCGATGTTAAACATGAAATATGTAGATGACATAGTTGAAAAACCATTAAAAGCATATTTTCCTGATGATATTTTAGGCTTTTACAAGCAAAATTTTGTTTTTTCATTTTTTCGTGAGAAGAAGTATAGATTCACTATTTTTGCTAATAAATTTTTTAATAGATTATTCGAAAAAGAGTTTTCTGAAAAAACTGATTATATTTATAATTATAAATTTCAAAATGAACTTTTAAAAATTTTGTTTTTTTCTTCATTATTTGCTATTTTTTATGATACACCAAATGATAATTTCAGAAATGAGATAAAAATACCTATACAAACTTTAAAGAAAAAGTTGATTATCAAGTCTGATAAGCCTACATATGCATATATGCATTTTTTAGCTCCTCATACTCCTTTTTTTTGTGATGAAAATGGAAATTTAATAAATAAAAATGATATGTTAAATGTTAAAAATTATTTCCCTTACACCAAATTTATAGATAAAGAAATTTTAGAGCTGATTGATGAGATTTTAGCTAATATGAAAAAGAATTCCTTGATTATTTTACATAGTGACCATGGGCTGCATGAATTGAAAAGCAGGCATAATATCTTGATGGCTGTTCATTATCCTGATGAACAAATAAAAAACATTCTTCCTGAAAATGGAACTTTGGTTAACTTTTTTAGGTGCATTTTAAATAAGTATTTTGGCACGGATTTTGAAATATTAGAAGATAAATTTTATGATTCGAATATAACCGATTTTATTGTTTATGAGGATTCGATTGATTAGTGGAGTTTTAAGGTTTTGATATACAGTTTATATAGTTTTTTATTATGTTTATTTCCGGTGCATAGTCATTATGCCCAAAATATAAGTGAGATTTCATTGAGTGAGTACGTAAAAACTCTAATTGGCATTTTGCTAATAGTTTTAGCTGGGGTTTTAGGTCTCAATTTGTTAGTTAAAAACATACATTTATCTTGTCTGATTTTCAGTTTTGTTTTTTATGTAATTTTATACGCTAATTATTTTTATATAGCGCTATTTTCTGAATATAAAAGATCAAAAAAGCTTTATAAATATTTATTTTTAGCTATTTATATTATTGGTTCTTTGTTGTTAAGTACTGGAATATACTTTGTATTTAAACAGGTTAACTTATTAGCTTTTTCTAAACTTTTATTTTATTTTTCATTTTTTATTACACTTTTTGTTTTAGGTGATATTTTTAGTAAATATTCTAATTCAAAAGTAAATGTTGATTTAGATGATAATAATTTTGATAAATTAACAACTAAAGAATCTGATTATCCTGACATATATCATATTCTTTTAGATTCACATCCTGGATTTTCTCACGAAAATTATGTGGATTATGAATTTAAAAGTGAGCTTGAAAAACGTGGTTTTTACATATATAAGGATTTTCAAAGCAATTATAATACTACTAGTGTTTCATTGCCTTCTATGTTGAACATGGATTACGTACAAAACTTTATAACTCCCAAAAATGATGGGTATACACCAGATTTGACTTATCCATATTATGCTAATAATGCAGTATTTTCAAAATTAAAAAAACTCGGATATAAGTTTAATCTATTCATAGATTCTTATTTTTATGCAATGTTGAGCAGACATACTGATTCTACAATTGACTCAGGTAGGTCAAATTATTTGAATAAGCTTTTGTTGTTTTCTTCTATTGGGGGGATATTTGCAAATAAGATCCAAAATCTTGAAGATACAATATACAAGCCAATAAAGCAATTTAAAAAATTGGGAATTTCAAATTCTAAAGCTCCTGCTTTTAGTTATATGCATATACTTGCACCTCATTGGCCTTATTTGTGTAATGAAAATGGCGTTGAGTTTTCTAAAAGGGCACATTATAATAATGCAAATTATTTTACCTATGCAAAGTTTGTTGATAAGCAGATTTTAGGTCTGATAGATGAAATTTTGGAAAGAAAAAAAGATAATTCTTTGATCATATTACATAGTGATCATAGTCTTTTTGATACGCATATTTTAATGGCTGTTCATTTTCCTAAAAGCGAAGATGCTAATTGTCTTAGAAAAACTGGAAGTTTGGTAAATTTGTATAGATCTATTTTCAATAAATATTTTGGTTTTAACTATGAGATGCTAGAAAATAAAGCGTATAAAATTGATATCTATTTCAGACTCAAAGAGGTTGACTTTAAATAACCATGAGCGTAATATTGGTCTATAAAGCTAGATTAGTGGCACTACACAGAACAAGGCTGCCTAAATATTAGATTTAGTAAATGTCTAGTAAAGCTTTTAAACTTTAATATTCTGTGGGTGAGTGGCGCAGTGGTAGCGCAGTTGACTCTTAATCAATTGGTCGTGGGTTCGAATCCCACCTCACCCATATT
>CALUPF010000035.1 GCA_944322545.1 Candidatus Gastranaerophilales bacterium | reverse complement strand
CCGTCCAAAAATCTGGAAGGCTTAGACAAAACCATGCCTGTAGCGTGGTCAAACATATCAATAGGATAAGTAATATACAAATAACTTTTTGCTCTTGTTGCAGCAACATACATTAGTCTTAATTCTTCGTCCAATTCTTCTTCAGAGTTGAATGAGTATACAGAAGGGAATCTTCCATCAACGGCACCAATTATAAATACAACTTTCCATTCCAAACCTTTTGCACTGTGTATGGTCGAAAGTGTGAGATATTCATCTTTAACAGCCCCGTCTTCAACTTCAGAAACTGAAGAATCAGGCGGTTCTAAGGCCAGATCACTTAAAAAGTCCTCAAGATTGCTATACTGTTGCGACAAATACAAAAAATGCTCCAAGTCTTTTAATCTTTTTTGGTAATCATCATATTTGTCCATAAGTATAGGTTCATAATAGGCAAGAACATTTTCAACTATCAAAGATGGCTTTAACACCAATTTTCTTTGATTTTCAACCGTATTAAAAAGTTTTTTTATACTATCAGAACTTTTTGCCGGAAGCATCAACTTGTCAGCTTGAACGTCTGGTTTTGCAAGCATAGGCAAAAGTCGCATTGCCGTTTGATTGCCTACTCCGTTAATGAGCAATAATATTCTGTTAAGGCTTATAATGTCATTTGGATTCAATATAAAACGAAGATGGGCTATAACATCTTTTATATGAGCAGTTTCAATAAACTTTAACCCTCCAAACTTTCTGTATGGTATTGATCTTTTTGCAAGCTCAATTTCAAGGTTATATGTCATTCTTGCACTACGACAAAGCACTGCCATATCGTTTAAAGAGATATCGTCTTCTTGCAATTCAAGCACTCTTTGGGCTACAAATTCTGCTTCTGTTTGCATATCATTTGTGCAAATAATGGCAGGTTTTTCATTAAATTCAATCTCAGAAAACAAATTTTTTGTGTATTTTTCTTTGGCTTTTTTTATAATCTCATTCGTCAGCGCAAGTATGTTTTGAGAACTTCTATAATTTTGTTCAAGTTTAATTATTTTTGTATTTGGGAAAATTGCAGGAAAATCAAGAATGTTCCTAAAATTTGCACCTCTAAAAGAATAAATACTTTGAGAATCATCACCGACAGCCATAACGTTATTATGTTCTGAAGCAAGAAGTCTTATAATCTCTGCTTGCAGCGCATTGGTATCTTGGTACTCATCAATCATTATGTATTTATACTGGTTTGAAAGTTTTTTTCTTATTTCTTCATTAGAGCTTAAAAGCGTTTTCAAATACAAAAGCAAATCGTCATAATCCAAAAGACTGTTTTGTCTTTTGTAGGCTATGTATTCTTTTGAAATTTCATTGATTTTATCAATACAATGTGCAAACTGATTGTACTCAGATTCTATAACAGCTTGAGCAGACATATTTTTGTTTATTGCTTTTGAATAGATATCCAAAATCGTATTTTTTCTTGGAAAACGTTTTTCCTGCTTATCAATAATCTTGCTTCTTATATGATTAACAACATCCTCAGCATCAGCTCTATCAATAATAGTAAAGTTGTTTTGAAGTTCTAAATAATTCGAATATTTTCTTAAAATAAAATTAGAAAAAGAATGGAAAGTCCCACCAGCAACTTTTTCACAGCGAGAATCCAAAATCATAACAGCACGATTCAACATCTCATCAGCAGCCTTTTTAGTAAAAGTCAAAAGCAAGATGTTATCGGGTTTTACGCCACTTTCAATAAGTCTAGCAACCCGATAAGTAAGTGTCTTTGTTTTGCCTGAACCTGCTCCAGCAATAACAAGTATTGACCCGTCCTTGCTTTTTACAGCCTCTAGTTGAGCAGGGTTAAGTTCTTTATCATAATTTATTTTATATTGAGAACTTGTCTCCTGTTTTTTTAAGACATACTTTTTAACAGCAACCTTATTAGACTGATTTTGTGTCAAATTTTCCATAAATGTATTATAACGTTGAATATGAAAGCTTTGCAAATTTACAATCTTTAATCTAACCTGTACGGCAATTCATTTTTGTCAGATAATATTTTATACTGCTCAGGTAAAATCAAAAAGGAGCAAGTAACGATGGATAAATACATTTGTAAGGTTTGTAGTTATATTTATGACCCTGAAGAAAATAACAATATCCCCTTTAATGATTTACCTGCGGATTGGCTATGTCCATTGTGTAACGCCCCAAAAGAGGAATTTACACAGATATTGTAATCCGAAATTATACAAGTAAAGGATTTTTGGCAGTGAAATCCCCTTAGAAAATAAGGAGATATCATTATGGATCTAAAAATCAGACCTATAAAAAACAATGTTTTTTACATTGGTTCTAAAGATGCAAACAGAAAACTGTTTGACCAACTAGTTCCACTTCCTCAAGGAACAACATACAACTCTTATCTTATCAAAGGTAGCGAAAAAACAGCTATTGTTGACACAGATTACCCTAAAAAACTTGATGAATACAAAAAAAGACTTCAAGAAAACAACATCACTAAAGTAGATTACATTATCTCTAACCACGCTGAACAAGATCACTCAGGCGGAATCCCAATGTTGTTGGAAATGTTTCCTGAAGCAAAAGTGGTTACAAACGCTAAAGTTAAAGAAAATGTTATAAACATGCTTCACGTTGATGAAGACAAATTTATCGTAATCAACGATGGTGATGAACTTTCTTTAGGTGACAAAACTGTTCAATTTATAATTGCACCTTTTGTTCACTGGCCTGATACAATGTTTTCTTACTTAAAAGAAGATAAAATGTTATTCACTTGTGACTTTTTAGGTTCACATTACACAAAACACGAACTTTTTGCTGATTATACAGAAGACCTTGTTGAAGCGGCAAAAAGATATTACGCTGAAATCATAATGCCATTTAGAAACTTTGCTAAAAAATACACAGACAAAGTGAAAGCAATGGATGTAGATGTTATTTTACCAAGCCACGGTCCTATTTATGATAAACCGGAATGGATTTTGGATTTATACGCAGATTGGACATCAGACAGAGTAGAAAACAAAGTTGTTGTTCCTTATGTATCTATGTACGAAAGCACAACAATGCTTGTTAACAGATTGAACGAAAAGCTTACTCAAGCAGGCATTGACGTAAAATTGTTTGACCTTGTTCACTGTGATGAAGGCGAACTATCAATGGAACTTGTTGACTGTGCAACAGTTGTACTAGGTTCTTCAATGGTTCTTGCTGGTCCTCACCCTGCTGCTGTTACAGCTGCATACTTAGTTAACGCATTAAGACCGAAATTAAGATATTATTCTATAATCGGCTCTTACGGTTGGGGTGGAAACCTTGAAGGAACTATCGAAAAAATGTTCACAATAATCAAACCAGAAAAGCTTGATTATGTAATTGTAAAAGGTCAACCAAGACAAGCTGATTTTGAAAAAATTGATGAATTAGCTAATCAAATCATTGAAAAACACAAAAGCCTATAATAAAAAAGCCTCCCTTTTGGGAGGCTTTTTTATACAAAATTTAATTTTTAGGATCTTCATGTTTTTCATTAAAATGAAGAACAATGTCTTTTAATTCCATAAAAATATTAAAAGGCGACATTTTATCTACACCTTTAATTTTCTCTTGAGTAGATGGAATTTTTTTACCCCAAATCTCATCATGCACAGCATTCAACGAAGTAGATAAATTAATCAATGACACCAATTCAGTTGGAGAAATTTTCATATGAGAAATGACTTCAGGATCTAATAGATATGTTAAATTATTCTTTTTCTGCACAAGTACTGTTAAATCATTTTCATTATCCGCACCCAAAAACACATCTGTTTGAGGAAAATACTTATTTATAAGTTTTGCAGCCACCTCTGTTTTAAGCTTATTATCTTCACTCATATACGTTATGTTAGGTAAAAAATATACCCCTTTAAAAGATAAATTTGAAGCTTTTTTTTGATATTGAACATTCGAAACATTATTAATCATATACAACCTCTCTAAATTTAGATGAAAGGTCTAAAACATCAAAAATTATTTTTTTGCTATTTATTTATAAAATCTGAATAAATGTTAAAAGCAGATTTGTTTCTTAAATACTCTAAAATAGCCCCACCAATTTCTTCATTAGGATCAAAAGGCTTTTGGGTAGGATTTTGAGCGTTTTTCAAAAACATTGTCATTAAAGGACCAAAGCCGTCTGGAACCTGAGTTTTTCTATATATCCCTGCTAACATTACCTGAACATTATGTGATTCATTATAATTAAATTTAGAAATAACAGGATATGTCTCTGCAACATTTTTAGCACCAGCATCAATAATTCTATTTAATAGAAATAATCCTGCTGTTATGTTTTTTTCATCACTTGCGTTTTGAAGCATATCTATTACAGGTTTCACTGATTTTTCTTTATATGAAGCGATTTTTTGAGCCAAATTTTCATCAAAATCCGAATAGTTTCTATTATCATTAGGCAAACTAAAAGTTTTACAAAAAGCTGAAACCATCTCACAAGGTTCATTACTTTGCGAAGAAACTATATTTGGAATTTTGTATGTATTAAATTGTCTGAATGCTACTGGATATATTGACATGATAAAACTCCTATGAATATACAAACGGTGGGCCGTTTTTAATTTCATAAAGAATATTTTCAGCTCTCGTTTTTAATTCATTTTTATCTTTGCCTTGCATTGCTTGAACTCTAAACTCTTCAATCAGGGGCTCAATAACACTTCTTTTCTTAGTTTCAAAGTTTTTCAATTCAACACTAACAAGCCTTTTTTGAAGTTCTAGTTCTGTTTTAGCATTCTCTTTAATAACCTGCACTTCTTTAACAGCTTCTACTGTTTTAGCACCAACATATCCAACACCTGTCACTGCTGCCATACCAGCAAAAACCATTTTGAGCAAAGGACTTTCCGGGTTAACAATCATGTTATATAGATGAGAACACAAATCTCCGGTATAAGAAAACAATACAGGTTTATTCGAAGGTTTACCTGCAATTGCTTCAGCTCCTTCATCAGTTAGTTTTTCAACTTCTCTTACAACATATTCTTTATAGCTATTGTAAGTTTTACCAGTTACTGATGTATATTTATCTTTTGGCAAATTTTTAGCTCTTTCAAAAAACTCCTCAATTTCTTGCTTTTTCAAATTCAAAGAAACTATTGTATTTTTAAGTCCTTCTAACATAGAAACTGAAGGATTTTCAACAGCAGCAACTTCATCACCAAATTCTTTCAATTTTTTTATTGCAAAATCATCACAGGTCTTCGCAGCTTTTTGAAGATTTCTAAGTGACAAAAAGCCTAAAAATGCAACTAAAACAGTACTAACGCCAATACCTAATGCGGCCAGCATATTGTTTTTCTTTTCACTTGATGCTGTTTGAGATTGTGGCTCAGAATTTTTGAAAGAAATAAATTTTTTGAAAGTCGCGTTACCATTTCCAACATTATTTTTATGCAAAACAGAATCAAGCTCTTTCGCTTTTTCACCTAGCATATTTCTTAGTATCTGCATTTTTCCGGAAAAGCTTTTTGTCTCAACTTCTATCAATTTTTCTTGCAAATCTTTTTGCACATCTGCTTGTTTTTTCCTAACCCAAACCTCTTTGACGCCGTCAATATAATTTTTACCAACAAATCCGATTGCACTTAAAACAAACACACCTAACGCACCCATAACGTTACGATAGTTAGGATCTCTTATCATTAGCAACATCGCTAAATGAGGCTCGTCATTAACAGAAACGTGTTTTGTTATTTCTTGAAGAGTTTGCCATGGCTTTAATTCTGTTTTAATCTTAGCAGCTTTTTTTAAGCCATACATAGAACCAGCAAGCAAAGCAAAAACACCAACTGTAGTTGCTAAAATAGGAGCAAGTGAGCGCTGCAAAGACTTTGTTTGAGTTTTTTTATCTTCATAACTAAAACTATCTGTTTTAACCGTTTTATCAGGAATAACAAGATTGTCATACATATTTTCTATGTTAGGAGAATCAAAATCAACCAATTCTGATTTATCTTTTATCAAAGAATTAACAACAACTGCTTCCTTCAACTCTGAAATATTTTTTTTCTGAGTATTTGTATGATTTCTATATTGTCTTCTTGTCTCCAAGTCTTGATATGGGTTAATTGTGCTCATTAGATATCTTCACTTTCTTCTTCAATGGGGTTTAATTCGGGGTTTTCAAAAGTTTCAAACAATGCTTCTTTCGCTGTATTCAGCTCAAAAAGTCTTTTTTCTTCTTCTACTTTTTTCAGTTCTTCATCTTCTTCATTTTCTGTTTCCATTATTCCAAACAGATTAAAAATTTTCTTTTTAACATCTTTAAACTTTTCTTCTATCTTTTTTTGAATGGCAGCTTTTGCTTCTCCAAATACTGCTGTCAGTTTATCCATTATATCAGCAACTTTTTGTTTAATATTTTCAACAGCCTTGTTTATAGCATTTGCTATATTTTGAACAGTATTGGTAACCGCCTGCATAGCTTTTGCAACAGGCATAATAACCACATCAGCAAGAACTACTATTGCTCGAGCTAAAGGAGCAGGTAAATTTTTCATAGCGGCAAGTTTTAGTGCATTAATTTGTGTTTGCAAATTCTCAAGATGAACACGCAAATCTTGAGCAGCAAACATTTGTTGAGTATGCTGACGTGCAAGTTTTTGAGCTTTCAACATCTGTCCTATTGCATAACATTCATTCCAGCTCATTTCTTTAGGTTTGTTATCTTTTTTAACACTTCCGCCTCCACCCATTCCATTACAAATAGGACAAGCCCCTAAAGGTAGCCCGTGAGGACAAGTTCCTATTTTTGTATTTCCTGCTCTTGAAAGCGAAGATGTCATAAAAAAATATCCCTGTTCTTAATACCTAACATAAAAACACGGATACTCAAAGCAAAAGCTTAAAATTATAACCCACAGCCTAATGCTCGAAGCAGCGGTGTTTTTATTTCGAGTTGTTCAACTCAAGAAAGTATTCCGGCTATACGGCTGCGGCTCAGCTGAGGAGTCTAACCTCATTTCCTCTCTTATTAGTAGATTTTACTTTTGACAAAATATCATGTCAAACCTATTTGTTGTTATTTTTATATATCGTCATATAATTAGAATTTTCCGATATAACAGATTGAAAATCATAACTTCTTACAAAAGAAAATCCTTTATTAGTGAAAAAGTCATTCATTAAATAACAACTAGAAGTAACTATAACCTGACCTTTTTTAGCAGGGTTATATGGCTGATGCGAATAATGATCAGCGTATATGCAACTAAATGGACGAATGCTATTGTAATAAGCTTCCCCATTTTCATTAATTTTATATTCTATTTTTGTATCTTTAGTTTTGTTTAATAACACAGAACTTGTTAAAACCTTATCTGTTGTAACAAGATAATCGTATTTACTCAAATCATAATTTGGCGCATTTTCTGGCAACAAAACATCTATTTTGTATCCCTCGTTATTTAACATACTAATCACATAAAGTCTGCTATTAACACTAGGAAATATGCCAAAATAAGTTCCCTTAGGTGTAGTTCTTATTATGTCTCTCAAATAACAAAATGGCATTTTACCTTCATAACCATTAAATAACGCACATCTTATTTTTTCTCTAGCATCATTGAGAGTTTTCTCTTTTAAAACAACTTTCACAGCATCAGAAAATTGTCTTGAAGCCAAGTTTGTACTCATAACTAAGAAATAAGACATAACAAAAAACAACAACATAAGTTTTATCAAAGATGTCAAAACATTTTTTGTTCGCATATAAGAAATAGCTAAAACAGGAGATGAAATCACAATTAAAAAAGTTACAAATCTGACACTAAACACCATATATGCCAATGAAAAAGATAAACACAACAAATTAACAAAAAACATAACAGAAAAAGCCCAAAGACCGTAAGCCTTCTTTTTGGCTTTATTAAAACATCCAATAACAAATGAAGTTATCAAAGATGGAAGAAAAACGAGAAAACCTAAAAGCCCAGTTCCCATTTTCACATCCATTAATCTATTATTGATTACATTTTCATCTGACATTTCAACCCCAAGTTCATGAGGAATTTTCAACAAATCAAAAATTGCGAATTTAGCATTATTAATATGCTCTCCGACATAATCACTATATCTAAATCCAGAAAAATCAAACATCATAAAAATGTATCTTATATAGTTAGCAATAATAGCTTTAAAACCACCTCTAAAACCGTGAATTTCTCTGGCTGATTCAGAACCTAAAAAGCTTCCGAAGCTTAAAAAGTTCAAAACATAGTTATATCCGGAAAACACACAAAAATTAATAAACAAAAAGCCTAAATAAGCCAACATTGGTTTATAGAACTCTTTTTTCATATCTTTGTAAGCAAAAAAGCTCAATAGCAAAAACACCCCTGGGAATGCAATTATTGAAGGTGTTTTTGTTCCCATAGCTAAAGCATAAGCTAGTGAAGAAAAGAATATTAAACTCAATTTTCTTTCTTTTAAAGCAGTTAAAAACAAAGTTATACTAGTCAATACAAGACCAGCAATCAAAACATCGGTTTCAACACTAGATACTTCAGCTATAACAGAAGCAAAAGAAGAAAGAATTAAAAGACTCCAAAGCTTTTTTCTTTCACTAAACCTGAACAAAGTCAAAATATTATAAACACTAAAAAGTGAAGCAATATATCCCAAAAATGTAAAAAAGCTCAAACCAATATCATTTTTTAAAAACAACAAAACCCATAGATATAAGATCTCTGAATTTATTGGCATTACAAGATTTCTATCATCAGCTGTTATAAAATGATTCAAGCTGCCTTGAGTAAGCCAAAAAGAAGAACGATTAAGATGATAAGTTAAAGCATCATAACTAGATACGGGCATAAAAAGATTCATGATTACAGTAACTGCAATAAAAAATAAAAACCCAAACGCCATAATCATAAGGATTTTATCTTTTTTCAAACCTTTAAAAATCCTCAAGAATGTAGAAAAAATTTGTGGTCTATAAATTGGTCTGCCTTGTTTGAACCAAAATATCAAAGACAAAAACAAAATAGCTACATTACATAAAAGGACATTGATTTCATTAATAGCTTTAAACAAAGATAAAAACTCAAATGAGATAACTATTTGAGCAAACATACATAATAAAAGGTATAAAAAGCCAGTGCCATACTTAGAAACCCCTTTTTCATCCTTAGGTGAGAAAACACTTGAAAGAAAATAAGACGAAATAAATATCATTAAAAACGATATTAGGAATTTTATAAATGACACAAAAGTAAACATGAAAGCTCCTCTCTAAAATTATATCCTAATAGATAAAGAGATTTATACAAGTGGCTACTTCAAGAAAGTTTTACAATTTTATACTATAAAACTGTGCATATTCCACTCTCACTCGTAAACTGTTTACTTTAAGGCCGCCCAATGCGGCTTTTTCTTTTTATTGAGAAGTGTTATCTACATACAAACGTTCATCGTTAATTAGCTTATCAATATTCAAAATATTATAAACCTCATCGTCAACATAAGCCTCAGCCTGTATGTACAATTTATCCAAATTCATATCGTTTTTGTTTGTAATAACTTCCGGCGAAATATTAATAATATCATTAATTTCATCAGCTAGAAAAGCTATTTTCAACTCTGTTGATTCTATAACTATAATTTTGCTTTCTGAATTAAGACCTTTGTTAACATCTGAATCTAAGCCAATGAATTTTTTTAAGTCAATTACTGTATAAAAATTACCTTTCAAGTTTACAATTCCTTCAATAAAATCAGGAGTAAAAGGAATTCTAGTTATTGGATAATTTTTCAGAGTAATCAGCTCTTTTACAAACAATGAATAAATACAATATTTGTGCTCATTTATTGTGAATATAATATATTGATTTCGCCCATAAAAATCAGCATCTAAAGTTAAAACAGGAGACTTAGCAATTTCTTTGCTCCTTTTTTGCATTATACACAAGGACTCTTCATCTTTTGGAAATAAATCAGAATAATTTGTGGTATTTTTTTCCAAATGAACTTTTTTTACAGTATCTTCAAGCTTTTCAACATCAATAATGTTAATAATATTTTCATTTATTTTGTAGAAGGTCCTGACAATACTATTAAAGTTTTCCCCCATAACTCTTTGAACATTAGCCGGAGTAGCCGTAAAAAACTCTGAAACTTTATCCACTATCATAGCAAACAAAGACTCTTCGCCTTTTACAATAATTACATTGTTACTAAGTTCATACTTTTTTTGAGGCAAATTAAAGACTTTTCTTATATCAAAAACATTTATAAATAAATCATTGTAATTCAAAATACCAACTATACATTCAGGCAATTTTTGTGGCTCATTTATTAAAGGCAAAGAAGTTACTTCTAAAACATTTTTTGCGTTTATAGCATATGTTTTATCATCCAGTTCAAAACATAAGTGCAAATTATTTGGATCTTCTATTGTCAAAAGGGATTTTTTAAAACTCATATAACGAAAAACTCTTACTACACTATATCCTGTATATTACGCAATATATTGGCACAAATGCAAATTTGTTATAAAATAATTATATTGCATTTTTAGCTAAATTAATAGAGGAATTACACAATGAGTGATGATAAATCTTTAGATTACAGAAAAAAATCGGATATCAAATTTATCCTAGATGTAATAGGTCTCGTTGCTGTTTTAATCTTAATAATCGCAATTTCAATAAAAAATCTTTGGTCAACTGGCGTTGTTATCTTCATTTCGTTACTATTTCTTGGTTATATTGGTCAATATATCTGGACAAGAGAATGGCTATTGAATGAGCTTCGTCAAGATATATCTTCAAAAAGTAAATTAACACAACAATCTGCCGAAAAAATTTTAAACTTAGCTGTAACCCAAAAAACAGCTGTTGAAAAGTATGAAACATCTTTTTCTCAAGCGTCTGATAATATTGAAAAAATAAAGTCATTAGCTTTTTCTCAAAAACAAAATGCTAAAGAAGCTTTATATAAAGTAGCTCAATCATTAAAAGACACAGATTTAGAACAAAAACCTGTGCAAGCCAATATTGATAAAATGATTGTTTTGAAACAAAGAATACAAATCATTGCAGAATTAATCCTAGAATTAAGTGAATACATTCAACAAATTGGTTCAATTATCGGCTTGGTTGAAGATATAGCAGAGCAAACAAACATGTTAGCTTTAAATGCTGCAGTTGAAGCCGCTAGAGCGGGTGAACATGGTAAAGGATTCGCTGTTGTAGCTGGTGAAATCAGAAAGCTAGCTGATGAATCAAAACAAGCAACAACAAAAATATCTTCACTTATCAATGATATTCAACACACAACAAATTCAACAGTTATGGCAACTGAAGAAGGAAGCAAAGAAATAGAATCAGGAGTTAAATTAGCAGGAAATATTGAACAAAATTTCAATGTTCTAAATGAAGCAATTACAAATTTAATGAAATTCATAGAAAATGTTTCGTTTAACTCCGAAAACCAAGAAAAACTTTCTGCAGAAATTGTTAAAAACCTTCACTCTGTGACTTCTGATTTATCACAGATTCAAAGCAGTATGAATCAAAACATCGACAATATAAATGAACTAAAAAACAATTAGTCTTGTAAAAGCCTTTTAGAAAGAAGACAAATGGATTTTCAGCCCGAAGAATTTGAAGAAATCTTGAATATATTCAGGGGAGAAACTGAAGAAATAATTCAAAAAATGAATAACAATCTTCTTCAACTGGAAAGTAATCCAAATAAAGAAGAATTAATTGTTTACTTATTTCGTGATGCCCATTCCTTAAAAGGTGCAGCAAGAATGATTGGATTTAACAACATTCAACGTCTTGCTCATAAAGCTGAAGATGTATTAGGTTTAGCAAAAGAAAAAAAGATAGAAATCAACAGAGAAATTTCAGATGCACTATATCAAGCCACTGATCTTTTAAATGAACTAATACAAGAATCTGTCAAACTAAAAAAAGAATACTATACAGACGATATCCAAAAAGCAATAGATCATATAGATAACCTTATAAAAAAATATGCTCCAGACAATGAAGAAGAAAAAGCCGAACATATAGAAGAAGAAAAAAAACCAGAAACAAATGAAATATCACATATTATTTCTAAAAAAACAAAAGAATTTAAAAAAAGCATATTAACAATAAATGCTCTTATTTCTGAAGCATTCTTATTACTAATTAACATTGGCAAAGAAGGTGGTGAAACATACATTGAAACCTTCTACTATCTTATAAAACAACTTTCTGAAAAATTTGAACAAACAGAATATTACGACATAAAAAATGAGATTGGGAATCTCGAAGAAAAGCTGAATTTTGTTTTACAAAATTCAAATGTTTTAACAGAAGAAGAACAAAAAGAAATTGATGCAAAACTCACAAATATAGTCAATTCACTAAATAAAGTTTACGCAGAACTAAATATAGAAAAATTTGATTACAAAAAAGCAGTCGAAGAAAAAATCAAAAATGAAATAGAAGAAAAAGAAAAAGCATCAGAATGTTCAAATAAAGAAAATGAATCAATCATAAAAGATTTCATAGAAAAAGTAGATTTCGTCAAAGATGGGTTTAATAAACTCGAAAACAATCTTTCACAAATTCCAGCATTAAATGATGCTTTAGACATCATAATAGAACTTTCGAAAAACCAAGAAGCAATAGATATTTCTCACAAAATTGAAGAAATACTTGAAGTTGTCAAAAACAGCAATACTCTTCCAGAAAAAGAAATTATAACGATACTAAAACAAAGTTTAAATTCTGTTGAAAAAATGACTCTTGAAAAAAAAGAGGACACTGAAGATATATCTTTAGTTATACAGCGTCTTGATATTATCAAACAAATGCTTGACTTAAATAGCTCAGTTAACCCACTATTAAATCTTAGTACAACGCTAGACGAATCTTCATTGCCTGTCAAAAAAGCTCAAGACTTTTTTAATTCTTTTGAAACAACATCAATTAGAACATTACGTGTAGACTCAAAAAAACTTGACCGTCTTGTAAATCAGATGGGTGAATTAATAATAGGAAGAATAAAACACAAAAAAAACATTTCTGAACTAGAAAAAATCTTACAAGATCTTATCGAATGGCGAAATTTCAACCACAAATCACAAAGTTTCATAAAATATTACGACCGAAAATATTTAAACAGTGCTGAAAAAATTGACTATACAACATTATCTTTATTCAGCAAACAAATTTTCTCAATATTCCAAGAAAACTCAGCAAAAATAGTTAAATTAAACAATAGAATTTTAAATCTTCAAAAATCAATTGATGAAGAAGACACAAAACAAAATCTAATAATAACTCAGCTTGAAGGAATGATTAAAAATATCAGGGTTTTGCCTCTTGCAACTATATTTCATATGTTCCCAAGAATGATTCGTGATATTTCAAAAGATACAGGCAAAGATATTGAGCTTTTAATTTCAGGTAGTGAAACAAGTGCAGATAAAAAAGTTATTGAAGAAATAAAAGCTCCTTTAATGCACATAATAAGAAATTCTATTGATCATGGAATTGAAACCCCACAAGAAAGAATTGCATTAGGAAAATCCCCAAAAGGAAAAATTTACCTCATTGCAAAAAGTTTGCAAAACAAAATTATTATAGAAATTCATGATGACGGTAGAGGTATAGACCTAAAAAAAATAGTAAATAGAGCATTAGAAAAAAATCTAATTACACCTAAAGAAGCTGAATATCTCTCAGCTGAACAAATCATGAATATAATTTTTTGGCCTGGATTCTCAACGGAACAAGTAGTAACTGAAATATCAGGTCGCGGCGTAGGTTTAGATATCGTACAAACAAAAATAAACCAACTAAATGGAACAGTAAAAGTTTTCTCTGTACCCAAACAAGGTACAAAAATAACAATTGAATTACCTATATCAATGTCAACATTAAAAGCATTTATAGTTGAGTCATCAAAACAACTTTTCGCTATGCCAATGACATCAATAAAGACTGTTATGTGGGTAAAAAAAGAAGATGTGTATTATCGAAATGACACCAAATCTTTAATTCTAAATGGCAAAACAGTGAATTTATTTTACTTAAGTGAACTAATGAATTTACCAACTGAAGATTCACCAGATAGCGATAAACATACGGTAGTACTTATCGAAACAGAAAATTCTTTAATGGGACTTATTGTAGATAAGATACTGGGCGATCAAGACATTTTACAGAAAAAGCTTGAACCACCTATTATGAGAATAAAACATATATCGGGAATTACAACATTAGCAAATGGTGAAATTTGTCTTATATTAAATTTAACAGATTTGTATAAAAGCACATACACCCCTGTTGAAAAGCCACTTTTAGCACCAACAAAACACCAACTAAATAAAAAGCCAAATAAAGATTATAAAATTCTAATTGTTGATGATTCAATGACAACAAGAGAATTGTTAAAAAACATTCTTGTCCACTGGGGATATAGCTTTGAAATGGTAAACAACCCGAGAGAAGCCTTTGAAAAGTTATATAAAGAAGATTTTGATTTAATTCTTTCAGATATGGAAATGCCTGAAATGGATGGGGGGATGTTTGTAAAAGAATTGAAAGCCCACCAAAAATTCAAAAATATTCCAGTAATTATTATATCTTCTTATGAAACAGAAAATCTAGCAAAAGATATGCCAGATGTTGACGCATTCATCAAAAAATCAAACTTTAACCAAGATTATTTATTAGACACAATAGAAAAACTTTTAAAATATGACTAAAACATCAAATGAACTTTTAAAAGAAAAAAACGCAAATATTGAACATGCAAAACAAATTGAAGAATATTCTACAAAATTATTTGATGCATTGAATAATGTTGTTTTTTGTCACAGCGAAAAAGAAAAGAAATATTTAATAGAAGCATCTAGACTACACGATATAGGATATTTCATTGAAAAAAAATCTCATCATAAACATTCAATGAACATTATTTTAGAAGAAGGTCTTGATGGTTACAATGAATATGAGACTCAAATAATAGCAAATATTGCAAGATATCATAGAGGCTCATTTCCTAATATAGAAAAACACAAAAACTATGCATCGCTACAAGAAAATGATCAACAATTAGTAAAAGAGCTATCTTCTATTTTAAGAATATCAGACGGTATGGACAAGCCACATAAAAACTTGATTCTCAGAATGAGGGCAGAAAATGAAGAAAACCAAATAAATCTATATCTAAAAACAATAGGATTCAAACCAAATTTAAAAATGGCAGAAAAGAAAAAGGAACTATTTGAAGAAACCTTTAACAAAAAACTTGTATTCTTTTTTGAATAACTAGAATGATTGATATTTTTGAAAAAACGTGCTATTAATAAACTGACAAAATATATAATTTAGGATGAATATAATGTTTAGAAGCTCAAACCCTGTTCTTTCAAGACTAACAAGCAATGACCAAGTTCTTGAAGGTCCACCAATGACAGTGTCTGGAACCATCACCAAAGTTTTTGTATTACTTTTAATTGCAATTATATCTGGTGGAGCAGTAGTATATCAAACCATACTTGGAGGCTTTTCCGACAAAGTAATGATGATTTTAACTGTTGCATTGATAGCAGGCCTTGTCGCAGGACTTGCTTCTGCAATTTTCCCTAAAAAGTCTAAATACCTTGCACCTATATATGCTTTTGCAGAAGGTGCTATACTTGCTGGTCTTTCTTTATTTTTTGAAGCCAAATTCCCAGGTATTGCTGTTCAGGCTGTCGCTGGAACATTTATTGCATTTTTAGTAATGTTAACACTATATAAAGCTAAAATAATCAGAGCTACTGAAAAATTTAGATCTACAATTATGACTGCCTTATTTACTATTATGATTTTATATTTAATAAGTATCATTGGTAGCTTTTTCAATTTTCAAATCCCATTTATAACAGGGTATGGTCCTATGAGCACAGTTTACAGTGGAATTGTTGTTTTGATAGCAGCATTTTGTTTAATTCTTGATTTTGACTTTATTGAAAAAGGACAAAAAAATCTATTACCCAAAGACTATGAATGGCACGGTGCTTTTGGGCTTATGGTAACACTTGTTTGGTTATATATTGAAATACTAAACCTATTAGCAAAATTAAGAGATAGATAAAATCCAAAATACAAATTTACAAAAAGCGGTTTATTTCTGATAACCGCTTTTTTTTCGACTCTTTTTATTATAAAATTGGTTTAAGAAAAAATAAAAAAAGAAGGATGAATTATGAAAATTTCACTGGAATGGCTTAATGAATATGTAGATTTAACAGATGTTACACCTGAACAAATAGCTCATGAATTAACAATGAGTGGTTTAGAGGTAGAAGAAATAGAAAAAACCGGCCCGAAATTTTCAAATATAAAAGTTGCTCAAATCAAACTTATAGATCAACATCCTAATGCTGATAAACTTCATCTTGTCACTGTTGATCTAGGCAACGAAACTAAAACTGTTGTTTGTGGTGCACAAAACATACAAGAAGGTCAAATCATCCCTTATGCTTCTGTTGGTTCAAAAGTTTTAGATAGAAAAACAGGTGAACAATTTGAATTAACACCAGCAAAAATCAGAGGCGTAGAATCTCAAGGCATGTTATGTTCTCAAGACGAATTGGGTCTTGAAAATATGCAAGAAGAAGATGGCATTTTGATTTTAAATAGAATTTATAAAGACCTAAAACTAGGTGAACAATTAGAAAAAGTTCTTGATATTGAAGAAGACATTGTCTTTGATGTTGCTCCAACAGCAAACAGAGGCGATGAAATGTCAATTATTGGTGTAGCAAGAGAATTATCTGCAATCTTCAACAAAAAACTCAAATTCTCTCCACTACAAAGCACACAGGATACATCTACTGACAAATTCAAAGTTGAAATTCTTGATGAAGAAGGATGTAAATACTACAGCTTAGGATTATTAAAAGATGTTGTAATTAAACCATCTCCAGATTGGATGCAAAGACGTTTGACAGCTTGTGGCATAAGAGCAATCAACAATGTAGTAGATATCACAAACTATGTATTGCTTGAATATGGTTGTCCATTACACGCATTCGACAAAGACAAACTAAATGGATATCTTTGCGTTAGAAGAGCATTTGAAGGTGAAACAATTGTAACTTTAGATGAAGTAGAACGTAAAACAAACAGCGATACAGTCTTAATTGCAACAAAAGAACAATCTGTATGTATAGGTGGCGTTTTTGGTTCTGCAAATAGCGAAGTTGATAATAATACAAAAAATATTGCACTAGAAGCAGCATATTTCACTCCAGCTCAAAACAGACGTTCAGCAAGAAGTGTAGGTTACAGAAGTGAAGCTAGCGCACGTTTTGAAAGAGGCATTGATATTGAAATGGTAAAACCAGCATTGCTTCGCGCTATGCAGCTTATGGTAGATTTAGCAGAAGCAAAAGTTGACGGCATTGTTGAAACTGGTAATAATAAATTACCTGAAATTGATATCACTCTAAGATTTGCTCAAATTAAACGTATTTTAGGCACTGAAATACCTGCAGAAAAATGCATTGAAATTCTTGGAAACCTAGGATTTGAATTGTTAGGTAAAAATGAAATAGCAGCTAAATTCAAAGTTCCATCTTTTAGAATGGTTGACGTATATAGAGAAATTGATTTAATTGAAGAAATTTCAAGGATATATGGATTTGATAAAATTTCTCCGACATTGCCTAAAAATAACCAAACTCCTGAAATAAGAGAAGAAAATAAAATCTTAAAAAATATCCATAATATGTTTTTAGGAAACGGATTTTTAGAAGCAATGACTTCGTCTCTTGTTGGTGAGCCTTTATATAAAGAATTCTCAGTTAACTATGACGACAACCAAGCTGTAAAAGTTTGCAATCCTCAAAGTGAAGAACATACAATGCTAAGACAATCTGTTATACCTAGCATTTTAAATGTTGTTAAAAACAATATTGCAAATGGACAAAAAAATCTATGGATTTATGAAATAGGAAGAACTTATTTCAAAGACCATGAGTCTAATGAACAAGATTCAGGTGTCACAGAAAAAAGAATGGTTGCAGGTGCATTAACAGGCTGTATAGATAATGAAAAATGGACACTAAAATCAAAACACAGTGAACCTGATTTCTTTGTAGCCAAAGGAATAATACAAAATCTTCTTGCTTTGTTAGGTCTTGAAAACAGAATTCAATTCAGACCTTGCGAAAAAGGCACAAAAGAATTTTTACATCCTGGAAAATGCGCAAAACTTGTTATGCTCGGCAAACAACCTATTGAAGTTGGTTTTTTAGGTGAAATTCATCCTATTCTAAAAGACAAACAAAAATTCCAACAAAATGTTTATGTATTTGAAATTGATTTAGAAACTCTACTTAAATCAGTACATCATTCAACAGTAAAATACAAAAAGCTATCATTGTTCCCTGAAGTACAACGAGACTTAGCGTTTATTGTTCCTGAAAATGTTAGTCATGAAGATATTGCAAAAGTAATTAAAAAGTCTGTAAAATCAAATCTGTTTAACGGAGAAGAGCTTTTTGATATCTACCAAGGTGAACACATAAAAGATGGATACAAAAGTATGGCATTTAGAATCAAAATGCAAGATTCAGAAGCAACACTAACAGATGAAGCTGTTGAAGAGCAAATGACTTCTATTAGAAATAATTTGAAAAAATCATTTGCAGAATTAAGCTTCAGAGAATAATTTAGAAAGTATTTTATGACAAATAAAGAACAGCTTGTAAAAGATCTTACAGCGAAAGATGAACAAAAAGCTTTCCATGCTGCGCAAGAAATCATCAATAATGCAGATGTTGAAGCCTTTCAACTACTTGCTCAAAAAAGTGATTTTTTATTCGATTTTGTTAAAAACAATGTTAACAAACGTCTTTTAAAAGCAGTAAATGAAAACAATTACAGAAACCTTTTCAAATTCTTAAACGTATATTCACCAGACTTTGAAGACACGATTGTCAGTTCATTCGCAAAATACGCAAATGAGGATTTAACTGATGAAATTTTAGAACTATTTGAAAAAGGAACAGACAACGAAAAAGCTTATTGTGCAAAATATTTTTCATATATTCCTGACACAATTGCTGCTGATATTTTAACGAATTATGCATTTAGTGATAATGAAGCTATTTCATTCAACTCAGCTAAAGCATTGGGTGCAATGAAAATAAAAGAAGCTTATGACAAAGCAATAGAACTGCTAAATTCCGATGACGAATTTACCGTTTTAAAAGCAGTGAAATTTCTTATTGCATACGAAGACAAAAGTGCTGTAAAAGCCCTTTTAAAAGCAATGGAAAAATCATCGATGTCAGAAAACATTGCAGGTGAAATACCATATCTACAAAGCCTATTAGAGCTTTTAGAGGATGATATTACATCTGCATTAACTTGCATAGATAACATTCTTTCAGGACTTGGTGAAATTCTTCCTTTGAACCAAATTTTTTATTTTGAAATGTTTGATGTTTTATCATATCTGATTTCATACAATGCTCAAAACAAAAATCCTCAAGCTTCTGTAGTTTTACTTAAAGCGCTTTCTAAATTTGAAATGTTGAATGAAAATGATGAATACACTTTTGATGAAGATAAAAATACAAAGCAAGAAATTTCTGAAATATATGAAATTCTAAAAAAACAACAAGAATATTTTTGGAATGCACAAAAAAAACTTGCTGTTTTAGAAATCTCTGAAGATAACACTTCTGAGGGAAGAATAATTAGTGCATTAAGAGTTATTAGTGAATATAACCTAACAACTGCTGAAGAAAATATAAAAACCTTATTAAACTCACAAAATGAAATTCTAATTTGTGAAGCAGTTAGTGCATTAAAACAAATTAACAAATTAGATAATATAAGCAAAGAGTCTATATTATCTAAAGTAACTGACGAAAATAAAAAAGCTATTATTAACAGTATGTTTTAGGGTGAAAAATGTTAATTGATACACACTCACATATTGATATGGAAAATTTTGAACCACGTTTTGATGAAGTTTTAAAAAATGCAAAACAAAACGATGTAGAAAAAGTTGTAATTCCAGGTGTAGAACCATCTGGTTTCAAAAAGATATCAGAAATTTGTGAAAAGTATGAAAACATTTATGGAGCAGTTGGCGTACACCCTGAAGAAGTCAATAGCTTTAATGAAAAAGCTGAAGAATTAATAAAAAAATATCTCAAAAACCCAAAAATCATTGCAGTTGGAGAAATAGGGCTTGACTACTACTGGGATAAATCACAAATTGAAAAACAAAAAGAAATATTTGAAAGACAAATTCTTATTGCAAAAGAAGCTCAAAAACCAGTTCTAGTACATGACAGAGAAGCTCATCAGGATTCTTTTGAAATACTAAAAAGAACAAAAGCTAATGAAATTGGTGTTGTGATGCATTGTTTTTCAGGGAGCCCTGAATTTGCAATGGAATGTATAAAAGAAGGCTTTTATATTGCTCTAGGTGGTGTTGTCACATTTAAAAACGCAAAAAAAGTCAAAGAAGTAGCTAAAATCATACCTTTAGATAGACTTCTATTAGAAACAGATGCTCCTTATATGGCGCCCGTTCCATATAGAGGAAAAGAAAACGAACCAGCGTATGTAAAATATGTTGCACAAGAAATTGCAAATCTTCGAAATATTAGCTATGAAGAAGTTGCCGAAACTACAACTAACAACGCAAAAAAACTTTTAAAAATATAATAGTAATTGATTTTTTCATGCAATAATAAACCTATGGCAAAAAACAAAGAAAGACTTGATAAAATACTTGTTGATAAAGGCTTTTTTGAAACAAAAAGCAAAGCTCAGGGTGCAATAATGGCAGGTGATGTAAAAATCAATGACGAAGTTATCACAAAGGCCGGATATCAACTCGAGCTTAAAGAAAACACAAGAATTGAGATAAAATCACTACCATTTGTTTCAAGAGGCGGTTTAAAACTAGATAAAGCAGTTAAAGCATTTAACATTGATTTAGCAGATAGAATCTGTTTAGATGCTGGCGCCTCGACAGGCGGATTTACTGATTGTATGTTACAAAACAATGCTAAAAAAGTTTATGCAGTAGATGTAGGATATGGTCAAATTGCATGGAAGCTAAGAAATAACGATAAAGTTAAAGTCGTAGAAAGAACAAACATCAAAAATTGTGAACCCTCTGAAATCTATGATGAAAATGATATGCTTCCTGATTTTTGCGCTATGGATTTGTCTTTCATCTCTATTACAAAAGTTCTCGAAAATATAATTAAATTAATGGACAAACAAAGCATTGAAATCGTATCACTAATAAAACCACAATTTGAAGCAGGAAAAGATCTTGTCGGAAAAAACGGGGTGGTAAGAGAAAAATCCACCCATAAAAAAGTAATAGAAGATGTAATCAATTATGCAGAAACGTTAGGACTTTTTCCAAATCAACTAACCTATTCACCTATTAAAGGGCCTGCTGGAAATATAGAATATCTTGTACAATTGGTTAATAAAAAAACAGAATTCAACAAAGATATAATAGATGAAATCGTAAATGAAGCCAACGAAAATTCATTTTAGGAGATAATGATGAAAAAAAATAAAAAAAGTTTTTTAGGCAATTTTATAGTCCTATTAATATTGATTGCTTTTGTATTTTTTGGAGCAAATTCCCTTTCATATGCAAATACACTAAAATTTGCACAAATATCAGACGTACATCTTTCTAACAAAACAATTGATACTAGCTATAAAGTTTTATCATCTTCAAAACCACTTTTTGAAGATGTAATATCACAAATTAATAAGCAAAAAGGGCTAGACTTTGTAATAGAAACTGGTGATCTTTTAGACAAACCCAAAAAGAAGCTTTTAGATTATGCTTGTGAACAATTAAATCAGTTGAAATATCCTTGGTATTTCGCATTTGGTAATCACGATGCTGCCGTTGGTTCAGAATTCAAAAAAGACAAATATTTTGATTTCATCCAAAAACACAATAAAAACATGAACTTTGAAAAGCCTTATTACTCTTTTATACCAAAACAAGGCTTCAGAGTAATAGTGCTAGACGCAACTGTTGATACCAAAATCACTTCAAACGGAGAATTACCACAAGAGCAACTAAAATGGCTAGACAGCCAATTAACTGAAGCGGAAAAAGCAAATCAGCTACCATTGATTTTTCTTCATCATCCATTGCATGAGCCATTTCCTAGCTTCCATCACAGAATTATTAATGCAAAAGAATTCAAAGATGTATTAGATAGTCATAAAATTCCTATGGCAATATTCACAGGACATTATCACGCAACAAGAGTGTACAAAGAAGGACATATACTTCATGTTAGTACACCATCTCTTGTAACATATCCTTGCGCATTTAGAATAATAAAAATTGACAACAAAAAAGACAAAGTTGTATTTGATATCAGCTTAAAAGAAACAAACTTAAAAGACGTACAAAAAAAAGCTAAAATAATGACTTTCTCATCTAGCACTTATAAGGGCGAAGAATCTGACCAAAATACAGTCGTCGTTCTAGACAAATAGTTTTAAATAACGTATTATTGTGTTAATTTAGGAGCTTTCAAATGAGAGAATCAAAAGATAAATTCATCGTAAAATTTCGTGGAGTAAGAGGCAGCCATACGACTCCTGACTTTAATTTTCTTGAGTATGGTGGAAATACTGCTTGTATTGAAGTGAATGTCAATGGTCATTTAATTATCCTAGATGCGGGAACAGGAATAATAAAATGTGGAACAGAACTAATGAAAGACTACGCTTCTCAATTCCATAAAGAACCGATAACGACAACAATTCTTTTAAGTCACGTACACAATGATCACATTGAAGGACTTCCTTTTTTCAAGCCAATTCATTTAAACACCTCTAAAATAAACATTGTTGGTTTTTCAGAATACGAAGAAGGTCTTGATAGCGTAATTTCACAGCTTTGTTTTGAAAAATCTTTCCCGCTAAATTTAAATGACCTAAATGCTAAATTAAGTTTTTATGACATAAATGATAACTATGCACTCATTCTTTCAGAAGATAGTGACTCACCTGAAATGATAAAAGTTGAATCTGATGATGACGTAGAGCCAGAAGGTGACGACGTTATTATTACATGTTTAAAATCAAATTCTCATCCGAAAGATGGTGTAATGATTTATAAAATAGCATATAAAGACAAATCTATTGTCTATGCGACGGACACTGAAGGCTTTGTTGGAGCAAATAAAAAGCTAGTTCTTTTTGCTAGAGATACAGATTTGCTAATACACGACGCACAATATACAACAGAAGAATATTTGAATTCATATTTCTCAAAACAAGGCTATGGCCACTCAACTTTTGATATGGCTTTAGAGGCATTTTCTCAAGCTAAAGCAAAATCATTAGCATTTTTCCATTATGATCCTAATTATACAGACGAATTTTTACTTAATATAGAAAAACATTATACTGATAATTGTAAGAACTGTTTCTTCCCTAAAGAAGGTCAGGAAATTGTAATTCTTTAACGGAGTAAAATGTTTTGAAAAAATTACTTTGTCTATTGTGTTTAATATTAATTCCCCAAACTTGTCAAGCAAAAATGGATGTTTTGACAATAGATGCAGAAAGAAATGCTATAAAGCACAACAACCTTGGTGTCGTATATATGCAAGACAGATATTACGCTCCAGCAATCAAAGAATTTCAACTCGCAGTTTTGCTAAACCCAGATTCACAAGCAAGTGCAGTATATTATGCAAACCTTGCAAATTGCTATATGAAAATCGGATATCCAGCCCTAGCACAAGACACTCTACAAAGAGCTGTAAAACTAAACCCAATGAATCTTACATACTATGAAGATCTCGCTGTTGTATATAAAAGACTAGGAATTCTTCCACAAAAATTAAAATACTATCAAAAAGATTCTTCTAAAAATCCTTTATCACTTATCATGGTTGGAATGATTCTTATGGAACAAGGAAAAACACAACAAGGCCTAGCAAAACTTCAAGAATTTGCTGACACTGAACCCGATTTAATAATCACAAGTGGAGTAAATTCGTACGTTAATAAAAGATCAAAAGAAAAATTCTAAAACCAAACTTTACTTTTTTCCGTTTTTTGAAATTCCATTGCATCAAATCTTGCTTTTAACAATTCTTTTCTACCTTCAGGATTTCTTGTAAATAAAATATCCAAATATCCGATTACAGGCTCTAAATTCTTTTTTAAAACTTTGACTTTATCCTTTTTGGTTCCAAGAATTTCCGGCACAGCAATATACTTATCTTTTTTAGTTTTGCTATCATATTTTTTCAAAATATATCTTTGTTTTTCAGGTTTGTCAAAAAGTTCTTTTAAAGTTTTAACAAAAAGATTTCTTTCATAATTTGAACAATTGGAAATTGTTAAAAAATTATTTGTTAGCCTTTTTGAGTTATCAAAACTAATTTTATTAATAACCTCTATTTCCTCAAAAGAAGACAAAATAATATTTGTATCACACATTGTTTTTAAAAGAGCTTTTGCTATGTCATATACCTGTTTTTTATTACACTGAACATAAAACTTACCTATAAAATTTTTAAAGAATTTAAAAATCCTATTTGGTTTATCAATATAAAAAATTGCAGGCATTTTTATATTAGAAAGTTGAACCGCTTCATATACCTGAGGTCTAAGCTTGGTGGATGAAACAGAGGATTCATCAAAAGCCTGAGACCATAAGTTTTTCAAACAATTCCTATTATGAGCTTTTTGTTTTGAATATGAATTAAGCTTCTCACATTCAGCTTTGTTTATAGAATCTAAATCATATCCTAATCTTGAAAAACCATTTTGAATCTTATCATCAATGTAGCTTATCCCCTCAAAAGTATTAAAACGCTTTTGAATTATGTCCATATCAAAACTATTTTCATTACCGGTTAAAGAAACAAGATGCCATATATTAGCTGTTTTTTGAGGACATTTTTTATACGCTCTTAAAGCTCGACCTCTAATTTGATTAGAAAGCATAAAAGAGCCGACCGAACTAGCAATAATCAAAGTATTAACACAAGGTGCATCCCAACCTTCACCTAACAGTGCTTGAGTACCAGTTAAAACATTTATAAAACCATCTTCAAAAAGTTGTGTAATTATAGGAACAAGATTTGTATTTCCATATGTTTCAACTCTTAAATATCCATTTTTGAAATCTGAAGTCAAAACATTTTCTTTTTTTATTCCATATTTTTCCAGCAAGCTATATAATTCATTTTGGGCTGTTTGAGGAATTACAATCAACGAACCTGTTAAAATACCAACTTTCAAAGATTTTTTTGAAAATAGCTCATTGATTGAATCAAAAACATTCAAAACACTCAATCCGAAAACATTTTTGCCCCCAATATAGTCTAATAAAACAACCTCTCTCAATTCTTCTTTTAAAATATCTGCTTCTAATTGAGTAATATTTTTAATAGACTCTAGCTTGTTTATACTTCTTGCATACAACTTTTTAAAATCTACTTCACCTTTAAAATCAACACAAGTAGAAGACTTTAAAAGCCCAAAATCCTTAATTTTAGACTTCAGCAAAGGAACATTTTTAAAATGTTTTTTATACTTGCCTAATATTCCATTAAATAAAACTTCAGCAGTGTCATAGTCAAAAACAGGTATATGCTCGACATTTAAAGCCAAGAACTCAGTCAAAATTCTAGCTTCAACGCTCATATCGTCTATTGAAAAAAGATAAGAAATCAAAGATATAGTAAAATCCGTATCATCATAAATAAGCTCAATGTTATTTTCATAGTCACTTACAAAAACAGAAGTTTTTATTGAATAAGAAAAATCTGATTCTTTATTTATGTAATCAAAAAATTGTTTTCTGTTTTCCTCAAAATCAAAAATTACATTTTTCTCTTCTTCAGTCAAATCAGAAAACCAAATTAAATCCTGATGAAAACATAAATCACCATTTTTAACAAGCTCAGGAATAGATATTTCTGCATCAACAGGCCCGCAAAGAGAATAATAATTATTCCATTCGCTCATAGAAACATCATAAGGGGGTGTTGCAGTCAAAGAAACAACTCTAAAATCACTACTAGCAAGTTGTTTACATAAATATTCCAAAGAATAATACCATTCTGTTCTTAAATGGTGCGATTCATCTAAAACAAGCGTTTTTATTCCTTCTTGTTTCAACTTTTCAATAAATGCACATTTTATTTTGTCATCTTTCAAAACAGTATGCAAAGCTTGATATGTAGTAGACGTGATTGTTTTAATATCTTTTATATTAGTGCTAATCCAGCTACTATCTTCATCTTTTGAAAGAAAACCATCTGTAATTCTTTGTTTCCATTGATTTTTAATTGTTATTGTAGGAGCAAGAATCAATGCAGGCCTATTCAATCTTTTTATTATCTCTATGCCCAATGTTGTTTTCCCTGCTCCAGGAGCAGCTACTACGTTGAGTTTTTTATCAGATAAATGAATTGAAATATCATCTAAGAAAGCTTTTTGATAAGAACGCCAAACACCTTTAAATTCAAGTGTCTCCGGCAAAAATTTACTATCATTATTTTTCATATCAAGCATAAAAAAATTATACCGCATATTGTTTTATTTAGTTAATTTGGTTAATGTTTATTTTAAATTTTTAAGTCATAGTTCATTTTGAACAATCTAAAAGGAGATGACTATGAAAGAATTTTTAGAAAGAACAAAAGATACAAATAAAGCTAAAGAATATTTTTTAAATGAAATGGCATATACAATAGGACCTAGCAATCTACACAAAATGATTGAACACAATCTTGAAGATTTCAACCTTTTTGATGTGCGAAAATATGAAGACTACATCAAAGGACATATCCCTTATGCAACACATATGCCATCTGAACAAATCGAAGAACAACTAATGAAATTTTCTAAAGAGAAAATAAATATTTTATACTACTACAACATGTCCTGTCACCTTGCAACTCATTGTGCGTACGTTATTGCTGACAAAGGCTACCCTGTAATGATTCTTTCTGGTGGTTTTAAATGTTGGAAAAAACATGAATTGCCAATTATAGAAGAAGATGTTTCAGATTACCCAGGATAAATCTGTAAAACACTGATAATATAAGAATCTTGGATATTTATTAAGAAACATTAAGCAAAATCAAAACAAAAAAGGCAATTATTTCTTATGTAAATACTTTATATATATACAAGAGATACAAAAGAGAAATTAAAGAGAGAATCAATTTTTTATTAACATACATACACACTGACCTACCACACTAACCTACACTTACACTTACTTACTACACACACGAGGAATCAAAAAAGATTCGACG
>CALUPF010000034.1 GCA_944322545.1 Candidatus Gastranaerophilales bacterium | reverse complement strand
AAATCGACATGACAAATTATGTTGAGCATATGACAGATAGAAATTTTGAAGAAAATAATCTTGCACTGAGAAAAAAAAAGAAGAAATACAAAAATAGATATCTAACGCTATTTTCAGATGGCGCATATAGTGTTTCTTATCGAGACAAAAAAAATGAAGACTTCTATTATGATAGTTCCGGAAAATTAATTGGAATTGATTTTAAACTAAAAACATCTTATCCACAAAAGTCTGTAATGTATGATGCAAAAGGAAATTTAGATTCAATATGCTTGTGGCTTGAAAATAATGAACAGTACGTTTTCAATAAAGATAAAAGTCTTTCTTCTCATTGGATAGGAAATAATTGTTATAACGAAAAAGGCGAACTTATTCTGACAAGAGAATAGCTTATGTCTCAGCAAATTCTTTGTTGCTTTTTTTCAAAGATTCAATAAACTCGTTCAGTGCTTTTTGAAGTTTGTTGTTGTCTTTGATGTTTACTTTGTTATAACCTGTATTTGTCATTTATTTTCCTTTCTTGTTATATAATTTTCATATGAGAAAATTAGTTATAATATGTTTGTTTGTATTGAATTTTATAATCTCATCAAGTTTTGCTCAAACATTGACAGGCGGAGTTTCGTATACTGTAGATGAAATAAGAAAAATTGCGTTTCAAGATGTTTCATCAAAAATAGATATTAATGAATATAAGAAGTATTTTGTTTTTGAAAAAAATACTGAAAAGAAACTAGGTCTTTTAAATATATTTGCACCATACAGAATAACTACAAGATTTTCCAATGGCTCCTATGCTGTGAGGTATAAAAAGGATTCAGAAAGAGCGTATTATTATGACTCGTCAGGTCATTTAAAAAAAATTGATTTTATGACTAAAGACAAAACTAAACAAGTCAGTTATGACAATAAAGGTAATTTGGATTCTGTTGTGTTGGCTTTACCTGGAAATGAGCAATATATGTTTGACAATAAAGGTAAGTTATCTGCCCACTGGATAGGAAATAACTGCTACAACGAAAAAGGCGAACTGGTTATGACAAGAAAATAGCTTTTAGGTCTGTATGTTCCTGTTAATGAATATTCCCAAAAAAAAGGGGAGCAATGAAATCTGCATTTCAAAAAGAGGGAAAAGATGCTCCCCAAATAAGATCATGGATAGTCTAGAGTAATGAGTAGAGTTTCAGTGAAGTATATAAAATTTTTAATAAACAGACATAACCCAAAAGCCTTGTGTAAGGTGGGCTTTTGAAGTGTTTTGCTTTTTAAAACCTCTTACCTATTTATTTATACCACATTTTGCTGTATCCCATAGGGTACGATTTTGAGAAATTAATGTTATGACGTATAATTAAGCCAATGAAAAAGATTTTTATACCGGTTTTTATATTCATAGTTTTGATGTTATTTGTTTTTACAAAAACTTCCAGTCAGACAGTTTGGGCTAAACAGGTTAATATAATTGATGTTTGGGATAAAAATAATATTCAAATTTTTTTTGTTAATCCGATAAATAAAAAAGGACCTGATAGAAAAAATAATAGTGAATCAATATTTTTTCTATTGAAATTGATTAATAGTGCTCAAAAAAGCATTGATTTTGCAATCTATGGAATTAGTAATGAGGATGAAATTATACAGGCATTGTTAAATGCAGAAAAAAGAGGTGTTATTGTAAGGGGAGTAGTTGATATGGATAATAGTAACAAAAATCCATATAAAGACACCTTTTTATTGTTAAACAAATTAAAATACGTAAAGACGGACTATAAAGATTTATTGAGTTTTAAAAATACTAAAGAAGATTACGTTCAAAAAGTTACATACAATATTGACGGTAAGATAGTACAAGCTTCATTTGTTAATGAAGGAATCAAAGACTATAACGATAAAATAATGCATAATAAATATTTTATAATTGATAAAAAAATTGTATGGACTGGCTCTATGAATATAAGTGATACTTGTGCAACATATAATTCAAATTCTAGTGTCGCAGTAAATTCAGCTGAATTATCTAATATATTTACAGAAGATTTTGAGCAAATGTTTAATGGTAAATATCATAATGAAAAGATAATCAATAAAAACAACAAATATGTCCAATTAGACGATAAAACTCAAATAATAGAGGAGTTAAAATAAAAGTAATTGTTGACGCTACATCTGCAAGGACTGGATATTCAAAACATGGCATTTTGAGACTTGCTAGTATACCTGTCAAAGTTGAAAATTGGGGAGGCAAAATGCACGATAAATCATTGATTATTGATGATAAGTATTTATTAATTGGGTCAATGAATTTTACCAGTGGAGCTCATTATCAAAATGATGAAAATAGCCTTTTGATAGAAAATAAAGAAATAGCTATAAAAGCAAGAAAACGATTTGAAAAACTCTGGAAAAATATTCCTGACAAATACTTAACAGAAAATCCAAAACCGGAAGGTGCTGATTCAAAATATTCCTGTTTTGATGGATTAGACAATGATCATGACGGTAAAACAGATTGCGATGATGAAGATTGTCTAAAGTGTTGTAGAACCGAAGTCTCTAAATAAATTTATATCCTGATTTTCTTTTTTAATTTTTTTGTTATTCAAATATTTGTTTTTTATTTTAGTTATATTTTCAGGCTTTATCATATCTTTTAGAGAATATTCCATATTAAAACCCATTCGCCCGTTTTTTATTTTTTCACAATCGACATATTCATATTCCATTGCTTTTTTATATAAATCAGGGTGGTTTTCATATAAATTTAACCAGTCATTTGGAGATTGATAAAAGCAAAAATAACACCCTGAACGTTTTCTCCATTTATAATAGTTTGACAGTCCTATACCTATTTTATTCAAAATATCTTCAACATCATTTTTATAGATATTGTTATCAACAAAGGGGAAAACTTCTGTTAAAATTGGGTTTTGTCCTGCTGCTTTTGTCCTGAAAATTTCATCACTTCTTATTCCTATGTACAAATTCAAATTTGAAAAATTGTACATAGCTTTTAGCTTTTTGACATAATTTTCTAAAGACTGTGTTTTTAAAAGTCCAGTACACCATCTGTGTTTATGTGAGGGTAGGAAATTAGTCGTTGCAAGAATATCTTCAAAGCTTCTTTTTGGCTTTAGTTTAGTTATACTCTTATTCAAAAACACTTCAATCTTGTTTAAATAATCATACGTTTCAGGAATTTCACATTCTGTGTCGCAAAAAACAAGTTCTAATTGCTCAAAAACATCAGGCATGTTTTCTTTCATAAAAAA
The DNA here is from genome assembly GCA_944322545.1 of Candidatus Gastranaerophilales bacterium. Classification (GTDB taxonomy): domain Bacteria; phylum Cyanobacteriota; class Vampirovibrionia; order Gastranaerophilales; family Gastranaerophilaceae; genus Limenecus. The sequence goes on along the minus strand of CALUPF010000034.1, from coordinate 13,018 downwards.
AGCAAGCGCAGTCGAGTCTTTTCCTCCTGATAGACTCAATATGTGATAGGTTTGACGTTTTTTCATAAAAATCCTTTAAATATTTATAATTGCTTGATTAAAACATTACAGCAAGTTTCTGTGTTTTCTTTTTTGTTTTTTTTGTATTTTTCTTCAATCTTTTTTATATTTTGCGGTTCAATCATTTCTTTTAAAGACATTTTTATATTCCAACCATATATTTTTGAACTGTTTTTATTAAATTTTTCATATTTCATTGCTTTAAAAAACAAATCAGGATGATGTTTATACAAATTTAACCAATCATTTGGAGATTGATAAAAACAAAAATAACACCCTGAACGTTTTCTCCATTTGTAGTAATCAGGTATTCCTACTCCATATTTATCTAGGATTTTATGAACATCGTCATAATTTATACAAAATTCTTGAAACGGATATTTAACAATAATGTTTTTATTGTTATTTTCTATTCCTCGTCCTAATTCGTCTATTCTTATGCCAACATATGAATAAACAATTACATCATTGTTATCTTTCAAATAATTCCTTTTCACGTAGTTTTGATAAACTTTTATTTTTAAATCTACTGTACACCAACGATTTACAATAGAAGGGATGTATTTTCTTGTGTCGTAAAGATGATCAAAACTTTTTTCAGGTTTCAAAACTGTAATTTTCTTGTTCAAAAATACTTCAATCTTATTCAAATAATCATACGTTTCAGGGATTTCACATTCTGTGTCGCAAAAAACAAGCTCTAATTTCTCAAAAATATCAGGCATGTTTTCTTTCATAAAAAAAGCAAGCGCGGTCGAGTCTTTTCCTCCTGACAGACTCAATATGTGATAGGTCTTAGGATTTTGCATAATATCTCCTCAAAAAAAGTTTTATAAACAATAATGCGTTTCGTAAAAATTCAATGCATATCTTGTCTCATCCATTGCATCGTCATTTTCTTTTAACGGCAAATCTAAATCGGCTGATTTCGTTTCTCTCTCATCTTCATTTGGATATCTGTAAACCCCAAATTCTCTCAGCGTGTTTTTGCAGCGTTCTTTGTTAATAATTAGCCTGTCAAAGTTTATAATTGAACGAACTGTTGCAATGCTGTCAACGATTTTGGGCTTTTCTTCGTGGATTGTAATATTTTTTAGCTTTTGTCTTAACTTGTGATTCTGCTCAGGTCTTGCATTGTCAGCGTTGATGAATCTGAAATAACGCCCATATTCATTTTGTTTTTTCAAAACCCAGTTACATACGTCATTTTCATCAAGTTTTGAACCATAAAGCTCATCGATTTTGTAGTATTTTCTGTCTTTTGTAAAACCGTATAAACCGCAACAAAGCGGATGTCGCCAGCCCCAATCGAGCCCTAAGAAAAAATCTATGAAATCAGCATTTTGGATTTTTTCAAGAATTTTTTTATGTGTGCAAGTGTGCTTTTGTGTTGAAAAAGTGTCATAGACAAGCCCTTCTGCTACAACCCAAAGCCCTTTGATTTTTCTAGCTTCAAAAACGCCTTTGTATAATTTTTTTTGATTTTCAATGAAAGCTTTTGACAGGTTTGCATTGTCTTCCATAGTGAAATGATGATAATCGAAAATGCTTCTTATGTTAGGATCGTTTTCAAGATATGGCTTTATCCTTTCAGTGTAAAGCCAATGATTTGAACTCTCAGGGTTGCTGTCAGCAATAGCTCTAGCGTTTTCTGGTGTTAGTCTTGATAACGCCATGTTATAAAATCCGTAATGATGCTTAGGCAATTCATTTGCATACCAAAAATCCCAAGTTGCACCTTGAATATTTGAATCACTGTCAGATTTTCCACCACCAACGACAAGACAGTTGTATAATTTTCCCCAAAGTTTGATGTCGAGCTCACCACTGGCTGAATTGAATTTTATTTGTGCACCGTGGTAATTTTTTAAATAAGGCAAAAGCTCGACTAAAACATTATTTCTGACTGTGTTTTTTGAATATCCTGAAAAAACTTTTAAATATTCATTTCCGACAAAATTAAAAATCTGTGGAATTTTATAGATGATTGAAAGTGTCTTTGCTGAACGAACTGCCCCATCGCATAGCGTGAAAAACTTCATTTTTTCAGGTTTTAGACTTAAAAACAACCTGTGTTTTTTGCTGTATTTTGATTTTGTCCAATCTATCGGCACTTTATATTATCTCCTTTGTCTCCGAAGAAGAGACTTCTAGTCCTTCTCCCATTTCTTTCAGACTTTTTAAATACTCCTCTTGTGTGCATAAATCATTGTTTTGAACTTGTTTAGATGAACCAGTGCTTGAAAGCGAGCGTTTTTCATCTTCTGTACAAATTAGTTTGTATAAAGCTGCATTCAATGTAGCATTTGTACTTTCAAACCATTTGCTGCGCAGGTCGTGTTTGAGTTTTGCCCTGTTTATTTCAATGGCATCTTTTATTACTTGTGATTCGTCTAATTTGGCTTCATAAAATTTTGAAGGCTCTACATCAATGAAAATAAAAATTTCATCAATGAAGGTTATATTATTGTTTTTTATTGCTTCAATACATTCTTTTTCGAGTTTTTTGATGTTTGTTTTTGATAATTTTTTCATAATTGTCCTTTCACCCCTAAAACCCGAAACGCAACAATTGTGCATTTCGGGTTAAGCTGGGGCTGCAAGAGAAATTTTTATGCAGCAGCATTTTCAACTGTTGCTTCAAGTGGTTTTGATTTTGCGTGGATTTCAATGTCTAAAAGCTTAGTTTGTTTTTCTTCTGTGCCAAATTCGTGTTCTGTATAAACACCTTTGCCATCAAAAGTCAGTGTTGCGAAATCATCTTGAACACCATTTATCGGTATAGCAGTCGCTTTGGCTTTGTAAACGCAAAAATGAATATCTCCACCTTCGTTGTTTGTGTCTAAAATCTGAGCTTTTAGTTGGAAATACCCCGGTAAATTACCACTACCGAAAGAGAATAGACCAGTTTCGTTATCCCCTTCTCCTGATGTTGTCAATTTACCGCCTGTTAATTGCGCTAAAACTTCTAAAGAAAGCTTTGCATATTCCATATTGAAGGTTACTGATTTAATTTTGTTTGAAATTTCAAGAACTTTTTCATCGCCAGTGAGTGATTTTTCTTCCATTTCGTAAGTCAAAGAGATTTGTCTTACACCTGGAAGGTCAATCCCTTCTGCACAAGTAAAAGCATTTTCGGAGTCTTCTGTGATAGGAAACAGTTTTGCGTCATCAACACCGAATAGTTTGGTTACTGTTTTAAGTGCCATTTTTTTCTCCTTATCTATTGTGTATTAGTGTGATATCAAGCACATAGCAGTGCCTTTTTGACGTGTCTTTTTCAAGGTAATAAGGTCCTTTGTTAAGCTTTGCATGCATTCTTTTTTGGTTAATTAAAATTGATTTTTGAAAACAATCTTCAGGAAATAAAAGATCATGCAGCTCGAAACAGGTGTCTCTTGAAAGTTTGAGATCAGAGTTTTTTATTGTAATTTTGATTGAAGATTTTCTTGATAAATCACAAGGAAGACTGTCGTATAGTGTCAAAACTAAAACATTGTCCCCCTTTGATGAATCGTAATCAAACTTGATTTCATCTTCTTGTGCAAGAAAATTTTCTACTATGAAATTTTTTATGTCATCAAGAATCATTGCTGCTCCTTTGAGTGAGTAATTTATGCAAAATAAACCTCGTTTATCACAAGAATTGAACTATCAATAGGATAATAGGGGTTTACATTTATAACTTTGTAATCTTTGTCTTTTAACGTGATAATGTCATCAACTTTAACTACTGATTCAGTAAAAAGTCTGCCTGATGAGTTTAGTTGTTGACCTGATGAACTAATTGTCAAAGTGTTTTTGAATTCTATTTTGCAGCTTATTTCTTCTTGTGCAATGATTTTAGGCTCGTCATTGCTGTCAAAGCCTGATGTTGTTTTTAAAACAACACTGTCTGTGAGCAAATCTTTATAATAGCTCATTTTTATCCTTTCTTTATGGCTTTTAAAAGGTTAACCTATTTTGTAACCTTTTTTAGTCCATTTTTTTACCAAATATAAAGCTGTTTCAGATAAAAGCAGATTCTCTTCATTGAGCTTTTTCGATGTGTTATAAGAAACAGAACCGACCCCAAGACTGATTGAGGAAATATTATTTTGCTGGTTTGTGCGATGAAGATTATTTTGTGTCATAGCTAGTGATATAGCTTCTTCACAAACCGCATCTTTTATATCTTGAGGAGTTCCAAAATCTCTTGGAAATTCGAGTTTTTGGGATTCATCGGCTTTTTGTCCGCAAAAATCGAATTTGTTTATTTTTTTTGTTGCTGTAATCAAAAGTTTTTCTTTTTGTTCATCATCTAATGAAATCCAGCTTTCAGAATCATATCTTTCATCAAAATAAACATTCGCATCTTCTAAAGAAATGAAGGAATTCTCATATAAAATGATAGTCATTTTTTTCCTTTCTAAGGTGAGTTATAACAATTGAAATAAATCAATAGTTTCTTTTTGAAACAAGTACAAATTTTATATAAATTCAAATAAAACAGCGAACGGCACATAAAATTGTGCCGTCGCCATATTAGAAAAGAGGAGGCATATGACTATACAGAAGGAGCAAGTATAGCAAACGGATATCTGTTTTCGCCGCCTTTTCTGCTTGCAGGACTAGCCACTTGAACGCCGAGTCTCATAACACAACGTAAAGCGACCATATCTTGTTGAGCAAGGTTGTAAGCGATAGTTCCGTCTGGGTTTTGGATGATAGCTTGATCTAATACTTTGTATGTCAAATCTTGACGGATAGAGTAAACTGCTTTTGTGAAATCACCTGCGATTAATAAAGCTTGTTCTGTATCAAAAACACCACCGATTTCGTCGTATCTTAAAGGTCTTCCAACAAGACTTACTGGTGTTTCAGATGTTAGACCAGGTGTGTATAAAAGCTGATTGTTTTTATCTCTTAAGTTTCTGAACTTAGCTTCTAGTGTTCCATCAGCATAAAATCCAGTAACTTTGAAACCGGCTGCTTCAACTTTTGCCATAACACCGTTTTCACCAATTATGTCACCAGCTACATCTTCATTTGTGCCAAGGTTTACAACATTACCTTTTGCAATAGCTTGTGTAACAATGGCTTCTGGGTAAGAAGCTGGTTTGTTTGTTCCGAAAAACACAGCCTGATCGATTGCAAGACCGAATGCTTCAACGATTTGAGGTTTTAATTCATCCCATAGGCTATATTGAGCATCATCAAAGACAGCTTCAGGAATAGGAATAATTACAGCGATTTCTTCTGCTGTTAGTGTTAATTTATCCCATTCTGCGTTAGTTGTCTTTTTCTTATCGATATCACCATTTAAGAAATAAGCAGTAGGCAAAGTTTGAGAAATAGGCAAAGTTTTTTGTTTTGCACTCATATTAGGAAGCTGTTTGAACAAAGACAAAGCTGCTGAAGCAGCAGGAATGTTTTTGATGATTTCAGAAGATGTCTCAACAGGAATCAAAGCTTCTGCGTTAGTACGTGAAATAAATTTAGCTGTTTCTGCCATTTTAGTAAATCCTTTCTTTTAACATTTATCTTCCAAGAGCAGCACGGATGTAAGCATCCATCTGCTGTGAGGGGGTTAGGTTTTTTGCTGCGGCAGGCTTAAATGAACCGCCATAGCTTTGTTTTTTCTCTTTGAAAAGGAAGTCATTTTGCACTTTGTATTCCTCAATGAACTGTTCGAGATCTTCACAATCTTGAGGAATATCTTTTGCCACAAGCTCACTTTTTATGCATCCTGCTTTATCTAGTGCTCGCATGATTTTTAGTGAGCGGTGAGAAATTTTTAGGGCATCTAGCTCTTTTTGAATTTCTTTTGTCTTTTCTTCTAAAACAGCTCTTTGTTCAGCTTCTTGTTTCGAGGCTGTACGATATTTTGCTGATTCTTTTCGAAGTTTTTCAATTTCCTTTTTCATAGAGTTTGTATTTGAACTACGAAGAAGCCTATCCATTTTTTGTGCTGGAGTAAGCTTTTCTTGCTGCAGTTCTTTTTGTGTTACTTCAGTTCCTGACTGAAGATTTTGTGATGTGTTTTGTTCATTTTGTTCTGAATTTTGCACATCAAAAGATTCGTCCTGTGTACCTGACATAGGAACTCCTTTCTTTTTTTAGGGATGGTTTTCATCCTTTTTGGTTTGTGTAAGCTAGAAAAATTTATGCAAAAAATTTTGAGTCTTAAAATCAAGTTTTAAGACTCAGTTTTTATTTAGTTTGATTTTTAGTAATACATTTCTTTGAATTCACGCTCTAGGGCTTTTTGCTTTGATTCGTCAACATATTTGTTGATGCTTTTGCTATAAACGACGGTTGTATCTTTTTCTGTTTTTCCGTTGTAGCATTTTAGATCGTGAAATTCTTTTGTTTTGCTTTTTAAAATAAAAACAGGGTTATTAGGTGTAAAATAAACTCGAAAGCTTATTTTTTCATAGTTGTTGTTTTCTTTTCTTTTAAGAATATACATTATGTTATATCCGAGTGATTTTGGACCTGTCGCGTAGTGAGTGCCGATAATTTCATCCACACCATCATCATCTAAGTCATAAAAAACGGCTCTGCAATCTGAAGCGTATATTTTATGCAGATTTGCATTTTCAGCTGAAAGCTTTGTTTCAGAAAGAATAAACCTCCATAACTCTTTTGATGCAGCAGAGTCACAACTGGCTGATGAGACAATGACGAAATTTTCAATTTTTGCACTGACAGTGCAAAACAAGCCTGCTGACATTAAAATTACGGCTAAAAAAATTGAAAGTATTATATTCAAGTGTATTTTTAAATGCCTCATTTTTGCATGTTAAATTCGGATTTTGATGTTTTCAATTGCCTTAAAGATTAGTGAAAATAGGATAACTATGAATTGGAATCAGTTTTTTCATCAATGTTTTTATCTTCATTAGTATCTGTTTTTGTTTCTGTTGTTTTTGAAATATTTTGATTAGAATTTTCTATAGAAATTCTTTCTAATTCGGTTTTTGCGTCTGCTTCAGAAACATTGTCTAGAGTCATTATAGTTGTAAGTTTGCTTTGAGTTCCTGCTGCGACTCTGCTGTTTTCAATGTTGACCATTTCGCTGTAATCACTAGGAATCGGCTCTCCCCAAGCAATATTCACATTCTCTGTCGGAGTTGAATTGAAAGCCATTGCACATTTTACAACATTTTGAATTGTTGAAGTGAATGAGACTTGTTTTATATCATCAACTTTTGCTAATGCTGCGATGAAGATTTTTCTTAAACTTTCACCAGACATTGTGCCTGAAATATCTAATCCATAAGCTTGAGGTGGTGTTTTTGTGAGTATGTAAAAGAATTTCAAAAGCGTATCTATATGTTTTTGAATTGCGTCAGCTTGAAGATCTGCTGTTATATATTCAGGTTTTACTCCATCTGTGCCGACTTTTAAAAAGTCTGTGTCCGGTAAAATTCTTGTGCCTGTAGTAGGGTCAAATTCAAGATTTTGCTCACTTCCTGACATTTTAGGGTTTGCATGTCTGTTAATGATTTTAGAGTTTTGACTTATTGTGAGCATAATCTCTTCAACTAAAGATTTGCAGCGTTTGTAATCACTTTCACCAAAATATTTGTCAGATTCTGTACTGTTTTTTGTTGGGAAAACAATGAAATCATTCCATATATCAGAAAAATCATCAATTTTGTTTACGTTAAATAAAGCCATTTCTTCTTCATCAAGAAGTCTTGAGAAAACGCCGTTTTTACATTCCCAAATTTCATTTTCAACGTAGCCTTTTTTGTGTTTTTCTACTTTTTTGTACTCCTTTTTTACCCCGTCAACAATGGCTTCAAGCGGATATAAAAGAATGTGACCTTCTATTTCATTAAGGTTTCCGTTTTTGAAAACTGGAATCCAGCAATCAGGACAAATCGAGAAAATTTTAGCTTTGTTATTATCTAGTGCAACTTTAAAAATGCCGTTTCCGAAACGAGAATTGTCGATATAAACCTCTTTTAAAACCGAGATAAAATTGTTGTTTTTTGCGATTTCGTCCCAGTTAGCTTGCACCTCATCGTCAACGTTTACAGTGATTCCCTGATTTGTTAAAAAGCCTTTGAAAAAGTCTGTCAAAGCCCAAAAAAGATTTATGTTGATTAAAGACTGAGCAGTTGTGTTATCTAAAGGGTAGCGTTTTCTTATTTTTAAAACAGTTGAGCTGAAAGCCTTGTTGAAATCGCCGTCATAAAGATTTCTGTATTCATCATAATCAGAAAAGCGTTGAATTGTATCTGAGTCATATTTTGTGTTTTTGATGTCAAAAGTTGTAAACATTTTATTCTCCTATAATTGATTGTTATACTTTGATAACAAGCTCGTTATACATTTGAGGGAAACCTCTGAAATTTGCGTGATTATCTAGCTCCTTGCATCTTTCAAAAGTTCTGTCACATGAGGTCTCTTCTCCTGTATATCCGCATCTGCAATCTTTGAAGCGTCTGACCTGACAAGTTGTTCTGTACTTCATTGCAGGTGCCATAATTTCGTATCCGCCAAGCGTTGTCTCGATATCCATTGTTGCGTTTTCATAGTCAAGCTTTAAATTGTTGCATCTGCCCGCATAAAGCACCTGTTTGATATCAGGGATAAGAGTATTTGTGTTCAAATCAAGAAAAACCAAGGTTAAAATTGCAGGTGCATTTGTGATTACATCACCTCGTTGACCTATTATTCCGGATATTGCGAGTCCTACGTTTGAGAGTTGTAAATTGAGCTTTGAAACACTTGTCGAATCGTCTTTTGTGATTTCCCCAAAACTAAGAGGCGCGCCTATGTAGTCTTCTCCGTTGTATCTTAGAGTTTCTAAGGTTTCGTTATCGAGGATATAAATTGAACCGCCTTTTAGTTCTATTTTTAAAAGTTTTCTCGGGATAATTTCGTCTTTTTCAACCTCGCTCATAGGGTTTTCATTAGGAAAAACTTCTTTTATTTTTAGCTCCAGTTTTCCAAATCCGAAGGTGTCAATTTGAGATTTAAGACTGTCTGTGTCAAACCTTACATTGTAAGTTTTTCCGTCTCCACCTAATTCTTTTTTCCAGACCCATTTGAAGGAGCGGAATTTTCCTCTTTTTGCGATAAAAAAGTTTTCGAGTTGTTTTCTTACTTTTGCATTTTTTTCAAAAGTCAAAGTCCAACTGCGTTTTGGAGAATCCCACCAGCTTTTTCTTTCATTTCTTGCTGTGAAGATTTTATCTACAATAGTGTAAAACTCGATGGTGAAATTACATTCTGCATTGTAATAAAAATCAAGCTGTTCGACTTGTTCTATTTGAGAGTCGTCTATTGTTACAATATCTAGCTCACATTCGCTGAATCCGAAATCTTTGAGGCTTTGTTCAAAAGAATCAGCGTCAAAATTGCAAAGATATTTTTTCCCGTTACCTCCTTTAGAGGTTTCCCAAACGAAATAGAATTTTCCTGATCTACCCATAACTTCAATAAAAAAATCTTCGAGCTTTTGTCGGCCCGTTTTGTTTTTATCAAATTTTAAAGTGAAAGTTCTTTTTGGATAAGTCCAAACTGGATATCGTTGTTCTCGTCCTTTCATTTTTTCGTTTATGGTGGTTTTAAATTCAATTACGCTTGTATATGCTTCTTTATAAGGTATATCAAATGTTGGATAATCCATAGCTTATTCCTTTCCTTTTAAGCATTTTTAACCATACTTCTCAATTGTTTTTTGTAGTTACAAGAATGCAGTGATGTGCTTACACATGTGAAGCAATATAAGAAAGAGCTTTTAATGCATCTTTTCCAAAAAGAGGAGTTTGTTTTGATGTTTCAGTTAAAAGCCCTTTTAGCTCGGAATATTTATATAACACAGCAAAATATTTTTTAGGAGTTGAATTCCAAAATTCTTCATCACTCCAGCCTAAAATTAGTCTTGAGGTTGTGTAAATTGTTAGCCAATCGAAGTCTTGGTCTGTTTTTTCAGTTTGCCTTTTTTTTTAGTTTTTTCAATAATTTCAGGAGGCATAAGCGGTTCGGCAAAAGCAAAAAACAACACTCCAATATTTTGCATAAGCAAAAACTTTTTTTCTTCAAGCTGCTTTTTAACTTCCAAAATTTCATTTTGATCGTTATGTTTCATAAGTCCACAACAAAGCACATCGACACATTTTGAGTAGCTTAAATTGTTTTTAACGATCAGTTCATTGTACAAACTAAACAATCCCTGATTTGTCAATTGTTCAGCTTTTGCGTAAGCAGCGTTATCAAACTCGATTTTTAATGTTTTATCGTTGATTTTTATTTCGTGTTGTTTGTTAAAAATATCATTAATCATATATTGACCTTTCTTTTCTAATTTTTTTATCAATTATTTGTAAATGTATGTAGTCATTTCAGATTTGATTATGTCTTTTTGCCACATATTATTTTTAAAGACGTCTCGATTTCCTGATTCATCCATATATCTAGGAATTTGAGTCTGTCCGTCAATTGATTTTCCATAAACCCAAGGGATTTTTTTTGCATATGCAACAGATTTTAACGGACAACATTGGGGCTGTTTGATTCTCACGCTTTTTGTCCTTTCTAAATAGTTTCTCGCTTTTTTTCCACTCAGTTGTTGTTTTTCTGCAAGAATAATTTGTCCGTTTTGTTTGACAAACCTTTGGATTTCAATTTTTGTACAGTCATTTTTCTTGCAAAAAAGTGAATAAACAACTTCTTTGAACACTTTTTTGTTCTCCACAAATGCCTTTTCGGGGGTTTTTAAGTTGTACTTTTCAATGCACCAAAAAGTTTCAGGGTCGTCGGTGCTGTAAACGACTCCGCAGCAGAAAAATTTCAATTTCCTCTCTCCTTAAATTTTGAAGTATATATTAAAAAATGGGCATAGAAAGCCCTTTTTTGTAAGGTAGGCTGATGCAATTTTGTTTTTGATTAACCTCTTACAATTTTATTTATAACACATTTTCTTGTATCCCAAGGGGTATAATTTAATTATTTTATGCAATATACAAACATAGCCTTAAAAGTGAATGAAAAGTGTCTGAAAAGTAAATAAACTTATTATGTAGCGTAAAGGAATTTAGCTGAATAGGAGTTTATTATGGCTGATATGGTAAAAAGATTTTGCAATACGTTTTTGGTCGAAGGTCTGTTTGTCATGATTGTAGGTGCGATGTTATTGCTTCTTCCTCAAATTTCTACACTTGCTTTGAGTTTGATGATTAGCGTTGCGTTAATATTGGCTGGGATATATAAATTTATAAGCTCAATAATAAGACGTGATGAAATTGAAAAATCTTGGTTGAGTGTGTTAATTTCTGTTTTGATGATTGTAACAGGGACTTATCTCACAGTCAGACCTTTGTTTAGCTTGCTTATACTAACAATGATTGTTGGTGTCTATTTTGTGCTCGAAGGCATAAATTCTATGATTATGGCTTTTGAAACAAAAGGTGTCCTAAAGCACTGGTGGGTTGGAATTTTTGCAGGGCTTGCTCAATTTGCTCTGGCGTTTATCATCTTGTTTGGTATGCCCTCTAGTGCTTTGTTCACAATAGGTATTTTAATCGGAGTTAATATGATACTAAGTGGTATTACGTTGATTTCTGTTTATACCGGAGCAGGCTGTCCTACAATGAAAGAAGTGTAAAACAGCACAGAACGAATTAATATTCCTTGTGAATGTTGTGCTGTGACCCTTTAGATTAGGTTCTAGAGGGTCTTCTTTCATTGTTTATTTTAAGCTTGTAATGCAGTATTCATCTATTTGTGTTTCACAAGGCTTTTCAAAACCTGCCATTGTATTTAAAAAATGTGTGAGTAATATTGAAACATACTTTGCAGGAAGATCTGACAGGTCTATGACAAACTCATTTATTCCAATTTTTTCAAGCTTAGGTACATATTCATATAAGTGCAAAATGTAGTCTTGGAACATGTGCATTCTACAAAAACCGTCAACAACAAAAGGAATGACTTTTTTCAACGAGGGGTCTTTTAGCGCGTAGTTTCCATTATGACAAGGAGCTTTGCAAGAAAGTCTGGAAACAATTGCTGAGTCATTGTTTAATGGACAAAGTCCTAATGATGGAACTCTTACGTTTCCAGCAATTGTGATTTTTTTGTTCGGTATTAAATTTTTAATTTTTTTTATGCAGTTTTTAGTGTTTGTAATGTTTTCAAATGTGCTGAAATCAACTGTATCAATTGGGTGTAAGTTGTTCAAACATTTGATTGACATACTGTTTAAAAGGTTTATGCCCTGACCAATTTCGACGGGAATTCTGTGTAAATCATCGTCATTAATCAAAGCCCAAAGATATCCAATGTTGTTGATTATTATAGAAGAAGGAACAGGCTCTGTAAGACATAGATTTTTTACATATTCATAAACTCTGTCGAAATCTCTTTCAATCAGGATTCTTGGAGTGCTTAGTTGGAGTTTTATTCCATAGTTGAAGCAGAATTTTTTAACCTTTGTAATTATTTGGTTGAAGCTGCTTTTTGCTAAGTCAGCAGTGCTTAAAATTTCACCATATTCTATGCTATCAATAGGGTTAAATCCAAGTTTCGCTATGAATTTTTTTAAGTTGTCCAACTGTGAAATAGATGACAATCTAAGGTTAATTCTAGGCAAAGAATCTTGAATCGATGAATAATCAAAATCTTTTTTGAGCCTTGGACAACGATTTTCCCATTCAAATTTTTGAATGTTTCTAGAAAATTTGAAATCTGCACCTTGTGCGCAAATCATTTCTCCTGAAAAATGGTTTGTTTGATAGATACTTTTTCGTACATGTTTAAAAGGTAGTTTTTGATTTTTGAAGACTTTAGGTTTTGCAAGAATTTTTTCAACAAGCTCAATACCTTCTAAAATTTCTTGCGAAGAGTTGAATTTCCCTTTTATTACTACCGAATCAATGGCTTTTAGTTTTTTGATTTCTTCAGCACATCATTGTAGATTGTCAGAATCTATAGCTAGAGAAATATTTTTATATTACTT
>CALUPF010000033.1 GCA_944322545.1 Candidatus Gastranaerophilales bacterium | reverse complement strand
CAGCTGTTCGCTTTTTACTACACTTCCGTTTCGTGGACAGGCTCACAAGCTTCGCTCTAGCTCAGCTGTTCGCTTTTTACTTCACTTCGTTTCGTAGACAGGCTCACGAGCTTCGCTCTAGCTCAGCTGTTCGCTTTGTCAAAAAAAAGCTCAGGCTGTGTCTACCTGAGTTACTGCATCTATTCAAATTATTAATTTTTAACGGGGGAAAAGTGTTATAATGTTTTGGCTAATAACATATTATATTTTGTATAATATGTTATCTGATGAATCATAATTAAAGCTGTCAATTGTTTCCTTTAATTCTTTTGCTCTTCTTGTTGTTTCAGATGAGAAAAGAATATCTTTTAAAAGATATAAAGGATTTTTTGCTTGTTGCTTTTCATTAGCTGATTCAATGAACTGATCAACAATAGCTTGGTGTGCGACACTTGTATTTTGTTTAAATACAGGTCTTGTTGCATATTGTTTATGATTATTATTTACTCTATTTATATTTGAATAGTTAAATGTATTTATTCCATTTACTTTCATTTTTTTTGTCCTTTGTTGTGAATTGAATTAAGTGTTTTAGTTACACTATTTAGTACATTTTTATTATGTATCATAAAGTTTTCTTTGTCAACCCCTCTTGAATAAATCTTAATATCTTCTGAAAACCATTGGAAACACAGGGTTTTTGAAAAAGTGCATTTTGTACACTTAATCTGTAATTTTGGGGCTTTTTTATATCCGAAATAAAAATAAGAAGAATTATTTTTATATAACCCGACCGGCTAATTGTAAAAAATTGAAAATTAAGGTTATATATAATTAAATCTTTTTCATACTTCCAACTATTCTTAATTCCAGACAGCTAGGGCTTTTTAACTAATTAGCCCTATTTTTTTACTATAAAATGCAGAAATTTTGTTCATGGAAAAAGTGTACTAATGACAATTAAATTTTCGGATTATTGGCAGCTGCAATTTTGAGAACAGTTTCCGCTACATTTGTCAGGCTTTAAAAGCATGTCAAAACTAAATAACTTATCTTCTATAACACTTTCTGCAACAAAAGGGCATAATTTGTTTTTTACGCTTTGTATTTCTTGTTTAAATTCATTCATGGTAGTCATTAAATCTATAAAAACAGGGTATTGTGCAATAATTTTTTTTGAGTCTGTATAATATATGGTTACTCCGGAGACCTTTACGCCCATTTCAAAAGCTTTCTCTTCTGGGTTTTCGCAGTCAAAAGCAGGCAATAAAGAATTGTGAATACTTATGAATTGAGTACAATCAAGCACTTTTTCGTTAACATAGCCTTTATATTCATCTATGATGCATAAATCAGCTTCGCATGCTTCAAGTATATTCTCTGTTTGAAATATTTTTATCTCTTTATCTTTAAAATAATCTGATAGTGCCTGAATTATGGGTGTTTTTTGAGAAGATAAAACTGCAATTTGCTTTGTCATTTTATTCCTTATTTACAATAGATGAAACAATTTCTTCGTATTTCCCTGTTGATTTTAATATGAAATCACACATTTCTCTAACTGCTCCTCTTCCTCCATTTTTGGTAGTAACAAATTCAGCATGTTTCATAGTTTCTTCTACTGCATCTGCTGGTGAGCAAGGTAGTCCTACTTGTTTTAAAACGCATATGTCTGGCAAATCATCGCCCATATATGCAATTTCTTCATATTTTAAATTGTATTCTTGCATTAACTCTTTGAGTGCAGCAATTTTATTTTTACACCCTTCAAAAAGCTTTGTAATTCCTAGATTTTTAGCTCTGTGACGAACTGTTCCATTTTCTCTGGCTGTGATTATTGCGGTTACAAAGCCAGTTTTGTTCAACATAACAATTCCTTGACCGTCTTTTGCATTGAAGGTTTTATATTCCACTCCATTTTCATCAAAAACCAAAGAACCGTCTGTTAAAACCCCATCTACGTCGAAAACTACAGCTTTTATTTTTGACGCTTTATATTTTAAATCTAGATTTGTCATTATGCTACACCCGCTTTCAGCAAATCATGAATATGTATAAGTCCAACTGGTTTGCCTGATTCATCACAAACTGCAAGTGATGTAATAGAATGCTTTTCCATAATGTGCAAGGCTTTTGCTGCAAGATCATTAATTAAGATAACTTTTGGATTTTTTGTCATAACTTCTTTTGCGCTTAAGCTTGAAGTGTTTTCATATTTTAAAAGTGTTCTTCTGATATCCCCATCTGTTAGGATTCCTGTCATAATTCCATTGTCATCAGTAATGATTGCACAACCTAATTTTTTTGCAGAAATTAATTGAATTGTGTCATGGAAGCTATTGTTTTCATTTACAATAGGAATTCTTTCTCCTGTAATCATTAAATCAGATACATGGTATAAAACGCCTCTTCCCAAAGCTCCTGAAGGATGGAACATGAGGAAATCTTCTTCTGTGAAACCTCTTTTTTTCAAAAGACAAATAGCAACTGCATCTCCCATTGCCAAAGTTGCTGTTGTACTCGCCGTAGGTGCTTTTCCTAAAGGACAAGCTTCTTTTTCTACTGATATATCTAACACAACATCTGATTTTTTTCCAAGAGTAGAATCTTTTTTCCCTGTCATTGCAATCATTTTGACACCAAATCTCTCAATGAGTGGCAAAAGATTCATTAATTCAGCAGTTTCTCCACTATTTGATATTGCAATAACGACATCTTCTCTTGTTATTATTCCTGAATCGCCGTGAGTACTTTCTGCAGGATGAAGAAAATAAGATGGGGTTCCAGTTGATGAAAGAGTTGCTGCAATTTTTCTTCCAATATGTCCTGATTTGCCCATTCCTGTAACGATTATACGACCTTTGCAAGAGTATAGAATATCAATTGCTTTTTCGAAATCTTCATTAATTCTATCTTTTAGCTTTAAAACAGAATCTGCTTCTATTTGAAGAACTTCTTTTGCGAGATCACAAATCGAATTAATTTTATTTAACGTTTGCAGCATAACTCCACCTTTTTCAAGCCGACTGTACTTTTTACAATTAAATTATACGATAAAAAAACGCTATTAGGCAAAATAAAAAGCCTTTGACATAGCATCAAAGGCGTTGATTCGGTTAGTAATTTTGGTAGTTAGGTTATAGAGTTTATGGAGTTTAAATAAGTTTTAATATTAAAATTTCACACTTCCGATTTTATAAGAGTGCTCAATAATAAAAATTTCCTGTTTTGTTTGTTTTTATTACAAAACTTAATATTTATAGGATATCAATTGGATCAACATCCACTGTTAGTTTTATATCTTCAGGAAGTTTGATTTTATTCAAAAAGCTTAGTATGAATCTATGACCTTTTTCATTAAGTTTGTTTTTTATTAAAATTTGGAAGCGATAATATTCTTGAAGTCTTTCAATTACACAAGAACAAGGCCCTAATATTGCTAAAGGTTCTGAAATGCCTTGTTTATCAACAATATCATTTAGTCTCATAGCAATTTCTTGAGCACTTCTTTCTGCTCGATATTGGTTTTTTGAAGAAAGAATAATTCTTATAATTTGACTAAATGGTGGGTAGTCAAAGTTTTCTCTTGCTTCAATTTCTGTTTTGTAAAAACTATCATAATCTTGTTCTTTTGCTGATTCTAAGGCAAAAAATTGAGGATTATATGTTTGAAAAATTACTTGCCCTGGATTGTCGCCTCTTCCTGCTCGACCAGCCACTTGTGTTAGTAGTTGAAATCCTCTTTCACAAGAACGAAAATCTGGTAAGTTGAAACTATTATCGGCGTTAATTACTCCAACTAGTGTCACATTAGGGTTGTCTAAGCCTTTAGCTAGTATTTGAGTTCCTATTAAAATATCTATTTTCCCTTTTGAGAAGTCATCGAGGATTTCTATATGTCGGTTTTTCTTTTGTAATGAGTCACTGTCTAAACGTTCAATTCTGCAATCTGGGAAAAGCTTTTGTGCAATGATTTCTACTTTTTGAACACCTGTTCCACAGTTTCTTAAAGCATCACTACCGCATTTAGGACAGTTTGTAATCATTGGCTGTTCATGTTCACAATAATGACATTTTAGAGTTTGTGTTTGTGAATGGAAAATTAAAGGTATTGCACACTTAGGACATTGTATAACCTCTCCACATGCTAAACATTGTGTGTAGGTTGAAAAACCTCGTCGGTTCATTAAAAGTATAGTTTGTTTTTTATTTTTAAGATTTTCTTCTATGGCATTTACTAGCGCTCTAGAAAAGATTCCATGATTTGATCGAAAATGCTCTTCTTTCATATCAATAACCCTGACCTTTGCAAATGGATAGTCATTGTATCTTTTTTTCATTTCCAAAAGGTTACCAGTATTGACTGCATGATAGTACGTATTAACATCAGGGGTTGCACTTCCGTAAATAATAGGTATATTATTTAACTCTGCTAATTTTTGAGCCACCTTTTTTGCGTCATATCTAGGAGCTGGCATTGTTTGTTTATATGAGCTGTCGTGTTCTTCGTCTATTATAATTAGCCCTATATTTTTTAATGGGGCGAAAACTGCTGAACGGGCACCAGCTAGGATTCTGATTTCATTGTTTTTAATTTTTTGCCATACGTCGAATTTTTCACCTTCTGAGATGCTTGAGTGCCAAATTGCGGTTTTTTCTATTCCAAATCTTTTTGAAAGTCTTTTTGTCAAAATAGATGCCAACGCAATTTCAGGTGCTAGGAAAAGTACATTTTTCCCTTCATCTATTACTTTTTTTATTGCTTTAAAATAGACTTCAGTTTTTCCTGACGAGGTTACACCGTGTATTAAAATTTCACAATGGGAGTGAAGACGTTTTTTTATTTCTTCATAAACTTTTTTTTGTTCTTCTGTTAAATCTGGGAAGCTTTCAAGCTTTTGTTGTTTGAATATTTCAAGTGGATTTCGATAGATGTTTTCTTCTGTAATTGATATGCAGCCAAGTTCTTCGAGTTTTTTGATAGTAGCTCTTGTTGTTTTTATTTCTTTTTCAAAAGCAATGAGCTCAACTTTTCCTTTTGTCTCTAAAATTTTTAGAATTTCAGTTTGTCTTTTCGTTGCATTTTGATATGTTTTAAATTCTATATATTTTTCGTATTGTTCCTTTTGTGCTCCATTTAAAAATTTCAATGGCACTGCGCATTGAAGAACTGATTGTATTGGACAAAAGTAATAGTCGGCTACCCATTCCAAAAATTTTAAATATTTTAGGTCAAAAATAGGGGTTTCATCTAGGATTTTTGAGATGGATTTTGCTTTTATACCTTCTTCAAGATAATTAGAAAATCCTACAACATAGGCATTTATTAATCCCATTCGTCCAAATGGGACAAGGACAGGATGTCCTATTCTTATTTTGGGCTTTAATTCTTCAGGGATTAAATAACTAAAAGTTTTAACCCCTAATCCTTTTACGCATGTAAGAACTAGGGCATATTTATTCAACATGCCCTGTAATTCATCTATATTTTTGTCAAAGCTTTCTGACATTAACTATTCAGCATCCTCAATTGTCATAAGCTCTTTCATTGCTTCATCCACAGCATCTTTAAGAAGTTCAAGATTGTCAGGAGATACTGTTACGCCTTTTTTGGTAGGTAGCCAGTTAATTCCATCATCAGTTGTGTAATAAATTCTTAAATCTAAATAGCTTTTACCTTTGTATTCGTTGATTGAGATTTGAAGTTGTTCAGTTGCACTTCTAGGTATAGTTGCTATCAACTTTGGTTCTGCTGCCATAATTCTACTCCTATGTGTTAAAATATACTCCTTTAATATTATATTTTATCATGCAAATTTTATGAGCAGAAATTATTTGCTTTTTTTAACAGATTGTTTGTTTTTTCCAAATTGTTGAAAATCATTGTTTTTAATTGATTCAGCAATGACTGATTCTATTTTTTCTGAAGGGACATTGTGTTTATCAATTTTTTTAAAAACTGAAAAGCCCATTCTTTTTATAGTTTCTTCAAATTTTTTATCAAGTTCTAATGGAATAGACACTTTAACAGAACCGCTGTTTGAACTTGAAATGCGTTTGTTCTCAAAGGTTTCGGCATATTCTTTAATTCGTTCTTTCTTAGCAGGATTGATACCTCTTTCTGTTAATGGAATTTGATATGTCGATCCAAAGTTTACTTTATTTATCATATATTCCACCTTTTTAAATTTTTTGTATATTGGGTTAAAACCTATGATAATTTAATTTGTTAATGAAAAAGATTTTTGTTAACAAATGTAACCAAGTTTTAATAACACCAACACGTTTACAACTCTTGCTGTGATTGTTTTTTTATATTTTTGTTTTTTAGGGATAAAAAATACTATGTTTGACCCTTTATAAAAAATTATGTATTGTGGCATTATCATTATAAGTGTCAACATGCAAAATATGAGGTTTAATCATGAAAAAGATTTGGCAAAAAAGGCAAATGGGATTTTCTCTTGCAGAAGCATTAATCACACTGCTTATCGTTTGTTTGATTACATTAGCTTCAATCCCTGTTCTCTCAAAAAAACGCCGTGACATTACAAATAGTGAGCATGGCAAATATGAGTGTACAATAGATACTATTTTTGAACAGCAAAGTAATGGCACTCTTAAACCAACATATAGACATAAAGAACGTTATTCTCAAAATACGGATCAGTGGACATATGTTGATAAATGTAGATTTACACCTCCTCCAAAAGCCAGAAACTTTGCATTCACTGTAATAGGTGGTGGTGGAGCCGGTGGAAATGCCTTGTCTTCTTATACTGAATATATCAATAGCACTTCTGCTGCTTCTGGAACTTTTTCTCCAGAAATTACTGATTACTATGATATAGACATAGTATCAGGCGGTGGCGGAGGTGCCAGCGGTACATATTCTCATAAAAATAGATACCAACCTATGTGTGGTGGTGCTGGTGGTTCTGGCGCTAGAATTGTTGGTGTTATTTATTTAACAAAAGGTTCGACTTACGACTGGAAAGTCGGTGGTGGCGGAGCTAAAGTCTATGGTGAATATAGAAGCAAATCAAAAAGAGCTGGTTCTGGCGGTACATCGTATTTCAGAGATGCCGGTAATAACGTAAACTTTGAAGTTTCAGGCGGTCAAGGTGGTCAGACACACAATGGTGGTTATAGAAAACGTCAATGGGGTGGTGCTGTTGGCTCTGGTGGCGCTGTCATAAATGCTAGAGGTGCAAGAGGTGTTCCTACTCAACAAGCTGGACAAGCAGCTGTTAATAAAAGGGCTGGAATTGCACCAAATGCTAACTATTATCGTGCTTTTACAAATTATGGCGCTGGTCGTGGCGGCTTTGGCGGCTGTAGATATGGATATAGAGGTTTTGGTGTTAGTGGTGATACCGAATGGCAATATCTTTATCCTGGTGGTCCGGTTTTCAATAATGGAACAAATAATCCAGAGGATGGACATCCTGGTAAATTAATTTTATCTATGTCTAAAAAATATCATGGTATTGCTGGTAAAGCTGCAAATCCTGTGACTTTGTTTGTGCCTTCTATTGAAAAAGCAAAATTGGAAATCACTATAGGTAAAGGTGGTGTACCAAGTACTTCAAATGGAGGCAGTGGTACAGCTGGTGGTTCTACAATAGTTGAATTTAAGTCAACTGTAGGTACAGGTTTAAGCCAAGCTCAAAGAAGAATTGTTGGCACAGGTGGTGCTGGTGGTGGCAGAAGTGAGACCATTTCAGCGGCTGAAAAAGGTGAAAATTCAGTTTGGACCGGTGATGGCGGTGGTAAAGCTGGTTCTTGTAGGCCAAGACAGGATATACCACAGAATGTATGTGAAGATGTTCCTAAATTTCAAGAAGGTGGTTGTCTGGAATATCAATGCTCAGAAGCAGTCGAAGCTAATGGGGATATAAGTCAAGATTATGATTCATATCCTTTATATGATGACTTAGCAGATGTTGTTAAATCTCCTGAAAAAGAAGATTTTGAAGGTGATGTTACTATTACTGGTAAAACAGAAGACGAAATTTGGACGCTGTTATTGACTGAACTAGAAGCTGGAACTGTATTTCCTTCATCATTTTCTAGTTTGACCAAAACGAGTGATGGTTGCTATAAAGTGACTGATGGAAAAACTTACAAAAAAGGTTGTACAGCTCATCAACAAATTCAAGTTGGTACTGAAAAAGTATGTAAAGAAGTACCTCCAGGACCAGCAACATGTACTGATGCAGGTAATGGTAACCAACATAACCAAGAACACTATGGTGCCGGTGGTGGCGGCGGCAGCGGAAGTGAAACTCCGGATGTTCAAAGCAAAGGCGGATACGGTGCGAATGGTGCATTGATTATCGAATGGTAATAGTAAACGAATACTAAACAAAAAGCTCTCAAATTTTTGAGAGCTTTTTGTTTATAACTTTATTTAAAAATGCTATAATACAAACATGGCAAAGATTAGAAGTTTGGCTTTGACAGATATTCCAAAGCTTAAAAAAATGATTTCGTTAATATCAAATTTGAACGGAGCTGATGTGGCTTTTGGTTATAAGTCATACGTTCCTTTTCCTTTGAATTTGATAAATAGATTTTTGCCTTTAAGATTCAAATTTGCTCAAGATTCTTATGTGGCAATTGAGGATGGTAAAATTTGTGGTTTAATTACTATCAAATCCCAAGAAAGAAATCCTTTGAACTGGAGAATAACAAAGTTAGTTTTAGATGAAAATGGATATGATATAGGAAGACAGCTAGTAAGTTTTGTTATTGCAAGATATGGAGCAATGGGAGCGAACACATTTACTGTGAAAGTTGATGAAAACCATGAAGAGCTTTTAGAATTATTTTCTAAAGGTTGTGGTTTTAGGGTTTGTGCTTCGGAACAATTGTGGAAAATGGAAGAAGTAAAACTCTCATCTTCGTCTTTGGATAAAGGTTTTTTTAGACCTTTCAAAAATTCAGATGCTTCAGTGGCAGCAAGTATTTATAATGAGTTGATTTTTCCTCATTTTAGGTATTCGTTAGCGAAAATGCCTCAAGAGTTTGAAAATGTTTTGTGCTCTGGTTTGCAAAAAACTTCATTTTTTAGATATGTTTTAGAAGACCGCTCTAAACATTCAATAAAAGGTTATTTTTCAATACAAACTGAAGACAATGAAAACTTTATTTTGAATGTTGATTTAGTTAGTGCTTTTGATAATTATCTTTGTGATGTTATTAATTTTGCAATAAGTCAGATTCTTATGAGGAAAAAACATTTTAATTTATATTTTAGAAATAAAAAATATCAAGTTTCTGGTACTAAAACAGAAAAATATTTGAGTGATAATGGTTTTAAGAATGTTAAAAACCAGATAGTGCTAGTAAAAGACTATTATAAACGTATTCAAGAAGATGAAAGATATACAAAACCAGCGATGGCTTTTTCTGAGATAACAAGAAAACCTGCGTTTAAAATATAAAAGGATAATAAACATTGAAAAGATGTAAAATTACAGTTTTAAAAACAACTTTCGATAAAGATCTGGCTCAAGAGTATGGGGTTGAAAATTTAGGTCCTTGTCCTATGTTACAGGTTGGACAGGTTTTTTATGCAGATTATGCAAAACCGGAGGGTTTTTGTGATGAAGCTTGGAAAGCTATTTATCAGTACGTTTTTGCATTATCTCATGGCGCTGAAAAAGAATTGTTTTATTATAACGATTGGATAAAAATACCTGGAGTTGCTATTTGCAGCTGTAACGATGGCTTGAGACCTGTGATATTTAAGATAGAATCTACGGATGAAGAGTCAAAATAAACTTATAAACCTGTTTGCTAATTCTCTTCTACAAATTCAGACAAATCAAGATTTTCTTCAAAATCTTCATCGCCATTCTCTTTTGCTTGTTTTTCCAAATCCATAATTTTAGCTAGAGTTTTAGCATCACCCTTTAGTTTAAAATATTCTTTAAATTTTGGGGTCGTTTTAAGGTTAAATGAACGACCGTTTTTATCTTTGTGTCTTGAAATAAGCCCCATTTTTAGAAGTTCTTGAACATGTTCGTATGCATTTGAACGTAATTCTTTAAGGTAAGATTGTCTAATTGGCTCTTTAAGAGCAATAATAGTAAGTGTTTTTAAAACAGGTGGCTTTAATTCCACAGGACAAAGTTGTTCAACTATGTCCATGTAATCTTGTTTGACCTGAAGGATGTAGCCATTTTCATCATCTATTTCAAGAGCACCTTCTCTTGCTGAATAGTCCATAATCAATTCAAGCAAAGCTTCTTCAACTATTGCTTCATCTTCTTTCAAGATCTCTGCAATGTCTTTTACTTCAAGTGCTTGTGCTGTGATAAATAAAACTGCTTCTATTCTTGCTTTTAATGACATAATTCCTTCTCCCTAAAGGCATTATAGCATAAAATTATACAATTGAAGCTGATATCATACCGTTTTGGGCTTCCATACGTTTTTTCAATTCTCCTGTTGGAATGTAGTAAGGAGTAACAGTCATGATTTTAGCTGCAATATCAGGATAGTAATATATGAAGCGAAGTTCACTATCTGTTAAAGGAAGTTGAGTGTGAACGTTTGCATAACGAGCTAATTCAAGAATGTTTCTTGCTTCATCTTCATCGTGGAATTCTAGTTCGAGATTTTTATAAACATTTCTGAATCCTTTGATTCCACCATATTCTCCAACAGTGATCATTCTTCCTGTTTCTACGATTTCAGGCTCACCTCTGCCTAGCTCTTCAAAATCATAAAGTTCATAATTTCTTCTATCTTTTAGTGCACCGTCAGCGTGTATTCCTGATTCGTGGGCAAAAGCATTGCCCCCTACAGCAGGTTGGTTAGCTGGTATCGGAACTCCAAACGCATGAGAAGTGTATTTAGCTAATTTCCAAGCTTTAGACAAATCTATATTAGGATCAATTTGATACTTTCCTGCGAAACCGCTTGATTTCATTACAGCTAAAAGACAAGAAATTAGGTCTGCATTGCCTGCTCTTTCTCCCATTCCATTAATTGCTGTGTTAATATATGCATCAACCCCTGCATCAATAGCTGCTTTTGCTCCTAAAACAGAACAACCAGTTGCCATTCCTAAGTCATTATGGAAGTGCATTTCCATGTCAATTTGAGCTTCTTTGGCTATTGTATAAATTCTTTCATAAGCAGTATGAGGATCTTCATATCCCAATGTATCGCAATATCTGAATCGAGAAGCACCATGTTTTTTACATTCTTTTGCATATTCAATTAGATAGTCTAAGGAACTTCTAGAAGCGTCTTCAGCATTGACGCCAATTATTTCAGCTCCGCAAGTTACTGCTGCATCTATAGCTTCACAAGTTTGGGCTAAGATATCTTCTTTTGTTTTTTTGCCACCATATTTACCATTTATCATTTGGTCAGATGTAGATTGTGAAAGGTTTACGTATTTTAATCTCGGAACATTTCTAAATGATTCGACAACATCCTTTGCAATCGCTCTCATCCAGCCAGAAAGTTTTGTTTTAGTGATAACTCCTCTATCAACTAGTTCTAGGTTTCCATTTAGGTAGTTTAATTCGTGTTTAGTAGTTGGAAAGCCGAATTCGGATTGAGTTATTCCCATATCATCGAGCATAATATTAATTATGGTTTTTTGTAATTTAGCAAGGCCAAGTCTTGATGTTTGAACTCCATCTCTATTTGTTACGTCAACAAAGTAAATTGTGTTTTTCTTAGATTCGTTTTTATTTACCATAATTTTGCTCCGATTAGTGTGTCGTGCTCTCATAAATTTATATGATTATATCATATTTTTGGTGATTTTCATCAAATTGTAATTATTCTTGGCTATAAATTTACTTAGTGCGTTTGTCTAATGTAAACATTTTCAAAAATGTAACAATAAAGAATAAGAAATGTTTGTTGATCATTTCTTTTTAAAAGGAGAAATTTGTATGAAAAAGATATTTAATTTAATGGCTTTTGCCATAGTAATCACTTTGTTTTCTAGCCCTGCTGTTTTGGGCGTCTGTTCATTGAAATCAAATGGTACAGCTTGCTCTATGAATAACAATGGGAAAGTAACTGGGGCAGCGGCTCCGATTAAAGAAATTGTAAAACCTCAAGAAAAAACAGAAATAGTTAAACCTTGCGTGAATTGTGGTAAAACAAAGGATGAGATTTTTTACAAAAAACTTTTAGCTCCTGCAACAGGTTTGTACGGTCCAATGTTTGCACCTGCTTTTGTTGTTTTTTAAAGAATCATAGCTAAAACCATTAACAGAATGCTGCCTATTTGCATACCTGTATTTAAACGTCTTGCCCATTTGTTTGAGTCATATTCTTGAGATGTTTTTTGTGCGGTGGTGACTGCAAGCAGCCTTTGAATTCGAGCTTCTTGAGAGTCTGAAAAAGTTCTATGGAAAACTTGTGATTCCAATCTAGAAAGGCGTTTAGATGTGTTTTCAGTTGAATAGCGTTTACCGAAAATGTTTTTTTCTAAAACATCTAAATCATAGTTTTGCCCTGAATAGCTCTGAATATCTGCAGAATCGTAATTTTCATTAGCTATTTGTTCTGGAGCTATTTCTTGTATATGGTTTTTTGAATTTTCATAGCTGTAATAGTTGTAATTTGATTTTTCATTTTCATAACCATTTCCGTAATACTTTTCTCCATTTTCAAGAACAATTTCTTCAGTTAAAGGATCAATTTCTTCAGCAGCAGTTTGAATCCCTCCCAAAAGTTTGCTGCGTAATGCATCGACTCTTTCATTTAAAGAGGCGGTGCTTTCTTTTTTGAAAACTTGTTTTTCGAGTCTAGAAAGTCTTAGGTAAATGTCATCATTTGGATAGCTTTTTTTGAAGGTTTTTTGTTCAAGTTTATCTACGATAGGATATTTTATGCCTGATTCTGCCTTTGACCCAATATCAGTTTTAGGCTTTTGAGGAGTTTGTTTTGTTTCTTTTGATATATTCAAATCATTATATAGCTTTTGTATTCTGTCTTTTTCTGGCTTGGTGTAGTTCATTCCATATACTGATTTTTCAAGACGTGCAATCCTCGAGGCATTGCTATCGTTTTCGTAAGTATAGCCATAATAGTTTTGTTCTATTTCACTAAGTTTTACTTTATTAGGGTCTGCTGCTAAAACCATACCTGATAAAATTAGACAACCTGAGAAAATCAAAATAATTTTTTTTATAATTCCTGAAAAATTTTCCATAAAAAAAGACCTTAAAGTTTTATCCATTTCAAACTTAAAATCTTTTTTCGTATGTAACATTCACCTTAAATTAGGCATTATTAGAAAAAAATAATACCCAATAAATAATACTAATTGTTAATGATGCTATTTTTTTTAGGCTATGTCTGTTTTGGGTTAATAATACTTCAGGACAATTTTTTGTAATTTCTTACTTTTAAAAATTGTCCTGAATGTAATGTCTTAATTAATTTTATATTTAGCAGTATTTTTTAACTGTTTTATCGAGTAGGTTCACAAAAGTGTCTTGATATTTTTTGCAGTTTTCTTCAGATTTAGCTTCAAACCTTAGTGTGAACACCGGTTCAGTGTTGCTTTGTCTAATCATTGCAAAGCCATCTTCAAGAATTATTCTCATTCCATCTAAAGTAATTATATCTTTTATTTTTGTGCCAAATAAATCCGGATTTTTTTCTACTTCTTTTTCCATATCTTCTAAAACAGATTTTTTGAATTCATTAGGACAACGGAATCTAACCTCTTGAGATGTGCATACCCCATTAAATGGTTCAAGCATATCTTCTATTTTAAAGTTAGGGTTGTTAATTTTTTGTTTTGCGATGATTTCAATGATTCTACATCCAGCGTATATTGCATCATCGAATCCGTAGTATCTGTCTTTAAAGAATGTATGACCAGACATTTCACCTGCAAGAATTGCATTTTCTTCTTTCATTTTTGATTTTATGTAACCGTGACCTGTTTTGGTCATAATTGCATTTCCGCCCATTTTGTTTATTGTGTCATACAATACTTGTGAGCATTTTACTTCTGAAACAACAGCAGGTTTTTCACCTCGTTTTGCAAGCGGTTCTACGATATCTGTTGCGTAGATTAAAAGAAGTTTGTCCCCTGTCATACTTCTTCCTTGAGAGTCAACTATACCAACTCTGTCAGAATCCCCATCAAAAGCAATACCAATGTCTGCTTTTTGTTCAACAACTGCTTTTTTTAATGCATCAAGTGTTTTTTCATCACTTGGGTTTGGATGGTGATTAGGGAATGTTCCGTCAGGCTCTGTGAATAGTTCAACAACTTCACATCCCAAATCTCTATATAACTGTGGAGCTACAACACCAGCTGTTGCGTTTCCACAGTCAGTTACAACTTTTATTCCTCTACCTATTGAAGCAAATTTATTTACTATATTCTCAGAATATTGTTCGATTATATTATAGCTTTTTATTAATCCATGTCTTCCAAATGTTTCTCTTGCGTTTAATTCGTCCATTGCGAATTGTTTTACTTCTTTAATTTGTTCTTCAGTTAAAGAAGCTTTGTTAAATGTCATTTTAAGACCGTTATATTCACTTGGGTTATGGCTTGCTGTAACAATCAAAGCTCCATTAACTTTTCCGCTTCCGATAATAGTTTCAGGAATTTGTGCAAATTCGGAATAATATCCTAAAGGTGTTGGTGCCATTCCAAGATTCAAAACATTTGCGCCTGTTGATGTTACACCTTTTATTAAAGCTTCAGTTAAAGATGGAGAATGTGTTCTAGCATCCATGGTAACAGTAAACCATAGTGTTTTAGGTTCTATTTTTTCGTCAAGATTTGCATTTTTGTTTAAATTTTCTACAACAAATTTTACATAGCCTCTACCAGCCAGATAGAAAATTTCTTCTGTTACATCTTCTCCGTAAATGCCTCTTATATCATTTTTACCGAATGCTCTAAAGTCAAGTGTTTTGCTCATATACGCCTCTCAATTTTTTTATTTAAATTCATTATTCCATAAAAAGTGATAAAGGTAAAATCTATCTGATATAATTGGTTTATGAAAAAACTTATAGACGAAAATAATTCAGCTAAATTATTTATTTTACCTGCTTTGTTAGGTACAAGTTTGTTTATTGTTATTCCTGTAATTTTTTCTTTTTATTTAAGTTTTTGCAATTGGGATTTGCTTTCAGATATCAAATTTGTTGGATTAAGCAATTACATAGAACTTTTTAAAACACCACAATTTGGTTTGATTTTGAAAAATACTTTTGTTTTTGCAATTTCAACCGCTGTTATTTCAATAATTATTCCACTTATTTTGGCTGCTGCGCTAAACAATAAAATTCGTGGAACGGAGTTTTTTAAAACCGCTTATTTTCTTCCTTTTATTACGCCTATGATTGTTGCTGCAATTATATGGGAGTGGATTTTTGATCCTAATTTTGGACTTTTAAATTATATCTTGAAGCTTCATATTAACTGGTTGTATGATGCTAATTTTGCTATGTTGGCGTTGATTATTGTTTCTTCCTGGAAAATGATTGGTTATAATATGGTGATTTTGCTTTCAGGATTTTCTTCAATAAATCAAAGCGTTTATGAATCAGCCAAAATTGATGGAGCTAATCCTATTCAAACTTTTTTCAGGATAACTTTGCCTCTTTTAAGTCCTACAATATTTTTTGTTTTGATAATAACGACGATATCTTCATTTCAAGTTTTTGACTTGATTTATCTTATGACCCAAGGTGGTCCTATGGATTCTACTAATGTTTTAGTTTATTGGATTTATAAAAATGCGTTTGAATTTTTCAATATTGGAGAAGCATCAGCAGGGGCATATATCCTGTTTTTGATAATTCTTTTGTTGACTATTGTTCAGTGGAAAATCCGTAAAAAATGGGTTTTTAATGAATAACAGAGTTAATGACTTTTTCTAATTCGACTAATGCTTTTTCTAAATCATCGTTGACTATTGTGTAGTCATAATTTTTTGAACATTCAATTTCTCTTCTAACTTCGTGCAAACGTCCTTGGATAGTTTCTTCATCTTCTGTATTTCTACCTCTTAGACGATGTTCGAGCTCTTCGATTGATGGTGGCATTATGAAAATTAAAACAGAATCAGGCATTTTGTTTTTAATTTGCAATGCTCCTTTTGTTTCTATTTCAAGGATAAGATTGCGTCCTTTGTTTAAATTTCTTTCAACCCAAGCTTGTTTAGTTCCATAATAATTTCCATTAAACTCTGCCCATTCAAGAAAATCACCGTTTTCAACTTCTTTTAAAAATTCATCTTTATCAGTGAAAAAGTAGTTTACTCCGTCAATTTCACCAGGTCGTGGTTGTCTTGTTGTTGCAGAAATTGAAACTTCAAGTTTTGGATTTTTTTCAATCAGCTTCTTTAGAAGTGTTCCTTTGCCCACTCCTGATGAACCTGATATAACAAACAATTTTCCTTTTTTCTGTTCCATATTGTTAGAAATTATACCTTAGACATAAATAAAAAAAACACTATTTGAATAAAATTAACTGAAACGGAAAATATATTAAACAAATTTTTACAAAAAATGATAAGTTGGTTCCTTGTTAGCCTTTTTGACAAGAAGTATGCTTAAAAGACAAATTTGTAAAAACTATAAAACACTAGCTGATTTATCGAAACTTTTAGTTTGTTTAAAATTAAAAAATAACAGACTAAAAAAAATCCTTTTAAAAAAAGAGGAGCAGTTGCTTCAAAAAGAAGAAGAACTGAAAATATACATAAATAAATTTCTTGAAAATGAACAAAGATGGGCTGCTGTAAATTACATAAATAAAAACATTAATTCTACCTTAACAACAGAGGATATTTTCCATTTCATAAACAAAGAATTAGCGAAGCTACTTGATGTTGATTTGTGTGTGGTTGCGACGTTCGATGACATATGTGGAAAATATATTTTGAATTCAACAGATTCCTCTGATTATGTGAAATACATAAATTCTTTTTTGTCTGAAAATTTTTGTCTTGAAAATAACACTTGCATGGACAAAGAAACGGTGACAAAAATTTTAAATAACAATCTTGACGATAGTTACAGAGCTATTCCTTTGATGAACAATTTAAAGATATTTGGTATGTTGTTTATTTATAAAAGTGACAAAGCTATTACTCAAGAGCATATGAAAGTTCTTGATATGGCCACGGATAATATCTCGATGGCATTAGTTAATTCACATCTTTTTCACAAGATGAAAATGAGTAATGATAGAAAATTAGAATTTCTCGCTCATCTAGCACATGAGTTTAAGACTCCATTGAATGCAATTATTGGTTTTGCATCTTTGTTGAATACTCCTGATGTAAGTAAGGAAAAGCATATAAAATTTTGTGAGAATATTTTACGGGCTGGAAAACATCTTTTGCAGGTTGTTGAATATACGATGGAAATGGCTAGGGCAGAAACTGACAATTTGAAATTGTATTACGAGAAATTTAATCCGAATCCTATTATAAAAGAGGTTTTGGATATTTTAGATGAAAAAAGAATTGCTAAAAATATTAAATTAATAATCAATCTTTGTGATGTTGAAATAGTTGCAGACAAACGAAGATTTAAGCAATTGATTTTTAACCTTGTTAGTAATGCTTATAAATATACTCAAAATGAAGGAGA
This sequence comes from Candidatus Gastranaerophilales bacterium, assembly GCA_944322545.1. Lineage (GTDB taxonomy): Bacteria > Cyanobacteriota > Vampirovibrionia > Gastranaerophilales > Gastranaerophilaceae > Limenecus. The sequence goes on along the minus strand of CALUPF010000033.1, from coordinate 152,357 downwards.
GGTTGAGGTTAAGACAATCAAAAAAGATAAAAGCTTTTATTTTGAGGTACGTGACACAGGGGAAGGGATTCCTTTGCAAGAACAATATAAAATATTTGAGTTTTTTTCACACCTTAATCGAAACAAATTTGATAGCCCTACAGGAACAGGCGTTGGTTTATCTTTGTGCAAAAAAATTATAAATCTTCATCACGGTGAAATAAATTTTAGAACAAAATTCAAAGAAGGTTCTACTTTTTGGTTTACACTACCTCTTGAATTTAGCAATGACAATTCAACTTTGCCTTTTTAGTTTTATTAATGAAACTTTATGAAACCTTGCATGGTTTTCTTTTTGTTTTAAAATTGATATACGATAGATATTTTGTGGACGGCATGTCACAGATATCTTTAACTAAACCAAATTAAAAAGGAGAAGAAACTATGCCAAAGATGAAAACACACCGCGCAGCTGCAAAACGCTACAAAGTGACTGCCTCAGGTAAAATCATGAGACTATCTGCTGGTACAAAACACTTACTTCAACACAAATCAGTAAGCAGAAAAAGAAAACTTGCTGGTATGACTGAAGTTGCTGAAACTAATTTGAAATTAATTTCAAAAGAGTTACCTTACAAGAAGTATTCAAGATAGGAAGAGGTTAGACAATGAGAGTAAAACGCGGAAACGTCTTAAGAAAAAGACATAAAAAAATATTAAAACTTGCTAAAGGCTTTATTGGTGCAAGAAGCAGAATCTTCAAAGTTGCTAATACTGCTGTAATGAAAAAACTTAAATATCAATACAGAGACAGACGCAACAAAAAAAGAACTATGCGTCGTTTGTGGATTGTTAGAATCAATGCTGCTGTTAGACAACATGGCTTGAGCTATTCTAAATTCATGAACGCATTGAAAAAAGCTGATATCCAAGTTAACAGAAAGATGCTTGCTGAAATGGCAGTTAACGAACCTGAAGCTTTTTCAGTAGTAGTAGAAACAGCTAAAGCTAAAGCATAATAAATTCTGTTTATAATTTTTAACAAAATGCCCTGAAAGTTTATGACCTTTGGGGCATTTTTATTATATTATTAAATTATGAAGAAATTATTGCTTATCGTTTTGTCATTATTTTTAGCCTTGCCTGTATCAGCATTAGTTTTGCAAGGCAATGCTCAATTTAATGATGAAGCTGCTAGAGAAGAAACATTTAATAACATAAATTATGCTTTAGGTCCGAATGAATTTAGAGAATATTGGACTGATCCTAACTATATTGCGAATTATTCTGCTGTTTCAAATGGAACTACAAGAGTTGCAAACAGACAGTTATCTTTATTTTCAGATGGAACTTATGGTGTTAGATATTTGAATGACCCATATCATAATTATTACTATCAAAGTGATGGGTCTTTATTCAAGGTAGATGTATTAAACAAACCATATTATGTTTATCCGCATAGATCTGTTGCTTATAGCAAATATGGTGTTTTTAAAAATGCAACGTTTGTTGTTTCAAAAAATGAGCAGTATTTATATGATGCAGAAAAAAAACTAATGGGACATTGGGTGGATGATGCTTGTTATGACGGTAAGGGCAATGTCTTAATGCTTAGAAAGTCTGCTGAATAGTCTGTTATGAAATTTGTTAAATTAAAAAGCGTTGATTCAACTAACAATTGGGCTCTTGAGCATTTTAAAGAGCTCGACGATTGTACAGTTGTATACGCTGATTCTCAAACAGCTGCGAGGGGACGTTTTGAAAGAAAATGGATTTCTGGTGATTGTAAAAATATATGCGCTACTTTTATTTTAAAGCCTAAAAACCTAGATTATTTAGCTAATTTTACTCAGTATATGAGCTTGGTGATTTTAAAAGTTATTCAAAGTTATGGAGTTAAAGGTCAAATCAAGTGGCCGAATGATGTATTAGTGGACGGCAAGAAATTATCAGGAATTTTATGTGAAGCTTTTAGGGAAAAAAATAAGACTTTGGGTGTTGTATTAGGTGTTGGGGTTAATATAAATATGCCTCAAGAAATTATTGATGAAATTTCTCAGCCTGCTGTGTCATTAAATCTTGTTTTAAGTAAGAATATCGATAGAGATGAGTTTTTATATAAGTTAGTTGATGAATTTTTCGAACATTATGATGATATTCAAAAAGATGGTTTTTCATTTATAAAGCAAGATTATTTAGATAACATTGATTTTTTGAACAAACAAATTTTTATAAGACAAAAAGATGGAGTAGAAAAGATTCAATATAAAGCTTTAACAATTGATGATAATGGTAATCTTGTTGTGGAAGATAAAAATGGAATAGTTTCAACTATTTATTCAGGTGACTTAATTTTATGATTAATGTAAAATAATCTAGTTACTTAATTAAGGATAGATTATGCAAGATAACAGATCTGAAAACAAAATCATAATAACAATCTCTGGTGTAGATAGAATTGGGATTGTTTCTAAAGTTACAACTGTTTTAGCAGAGTATAAAGTTAATATCGAAGATATAAAACAATCAATTATGCAAGATTATTTTGTTATGTTTCTTTTAGGTGATATTTCTAAATCTGACAAATCTTTTAAAGAAATAAAAGAAGCAGTTTCAAAAGCCGGTGAAGAAATGGGCATGGAAATCTGGATTCAGAAAAAACAGATATTTGATAAAATGCACAACATATAAAAAGGATTTAAAATGACTTCAATAAACACAGATTCTATATTAGAAACAATAGATATGATTCGTGTCCATCACTTGGACATTAGAACAGTTACTTTGGCATTGAGTTTGCGTGATTGTTGTGACAAAGATGTTAAAGTTGTTGGTGAAAAAATTTATAACAAGATTATTAAATATGCTAAAAATCTATGTTCTATGGCTCAAGAAATTGAAGAGGACTATTCAATACCAATAATAAACAAACGTATTGCGGTTACTCCTATTTCTTTGGTTGGCGAGTCTTGTGATAATTATGATTATGTCTATTTGGCAAAAGTTTTAGACAAAGCTGCAGCTGAAGTTGGAGTCAATTTTATAGGCGGGTTTGGTGCTTTAGTTGAAAAAGGTTGCACGAGAGGCGATGAAGCATTGATTGAAAGTATTCCTGAAGCATTAGCTCAAACAGAAAGAATCTGTTCTTCTATTAATGTCGCAAGCTCAAAAGCAGGTATCAATATGAATGCTGTTTTAAAAATGGGTAAAACTATAAAAAAAGCAGCAGAATTAACAGCCGATAAGGATGGCATAGGCGCTGCAAAACTTGTGTGTTTTTGTAATGTGCCTTCTGATAATCCTTTTATGGCAGGTGCTTTCCATGGCTATGGCGAACCAGAATGTGCTTTAAATGTTGGTGTGTCAGGCCCTGGGGTTGTGAGAGCTGCAATAGAATCGTTGCCTAAAGATACGACTTTTGGAGATATGGCAAATAAGATAAAACAGATTGCATATAAAATTACATCAACCGGTGAATTAGTTGGTCGCGAAATGGCACAAAAAATTGGTATCCCTTTTGGTATCATTGATCTTTCTCTTGCACCAACTCCAGAGGTTGGTGATAGCGTTGCTGGTATATTCCAAGCTATGGGGCTAGAACATGCTGGCGCTCATGGAACTACTGCTGCTTTAGCTATGTTAAATGATGCTGTTAAAAAAGGTGGTATCATGGCTAGTTCTCATGTTGGCGGATTGTCTGGAGCTTTTATTCCAGTATCTGAAGATGCTGGTATGATTGAAGCTGCAACTAGAGGCTGTTTGACTTTTGATAAGCTAGAAGCAATGACATCTGTTTGTTCAGTAGGTCTTGATATGATTGCTATTCCAGGTGATACTTCTGCTGACACAATTTCAGGAATAATTGCTGATGAAATGGCAATTGGTATGATTAACAAAAAGACCACTGCTGTCAGAGTTATACCGGCTCCTAATAAAAAAGAAGGTGACAAAGTTGTATTTGGTGGGCTTTTAGGCGAAGCTCCGATAATGAGCATTAACAAACTTTCTTCTAAAGATTTTGTTAGAAGAGGTGGAAGAATTCCGGCTCCTATTCACAGCTTGAATAACTAAAAGGTGAATTTAAGTTTCACTAATTTTTCCAACTACGTTATAAACGTAGGCTATTGCTGCACCAAAAGCTAGTCCTGGAAGAACGTAAGGACCATAAGGTCTTTTTTGCTTAACGTAAGCCTTGATAGTTTCTTCTGAAAGCTGTTTTGATGCTTTCATATTCTTCAGAAACTGGCCCATAAGTTTTTTGAATTCTGTTTTTACTGCATCAGGAGAATTTTTAATTTTTTCTTTTGCAGCTTTTGCTTCAGTTAATGTTTTAGCTTCAACTCTTTTTATGAAAAGTTTCATAGCTTGGTTGTTTTTGTTTTTAGATAAAGCTGATTTTGCTGAACTAATAAAAGAGTCTTTGGCTGATACAAGGCTAGCTTTTTTCATTTCATTAGCTTGTCCAAATAAAACATAATCTAGTTCATCTTTATATATTGGGAAAAACTGGCGCATTGCTAAACCAGCAGCCCCGCCTATCAATGTTGATGTAGGTATGCTTAGGTTACTAGATTCTGTTTTATTAATTACAGAAATTGGCATTCAGTCTTCCCTTTTTTGATCTGTGGAAATATAATTACTCTTCTTAAAGTGTTTAAAAAATAGAGTTAAAACCTACGCTGTGCAGGGTTTTGCACCTGCTTTATAAAAGCTTCAACATAAATTTTTTCCATTGTATCACTGCGTATTTAAAGTGTCAACACTATTGTTGGGTAATTGTTAAAGTTTTTAATGATTTTAGTAAATATGCTTCAATAGCTTTCTCTATTGAGTTTGCAGCTTTTTCTCTAAACTGTTCATCTAAAAGTAAGCTATATTCATCAGGATGTATCATATATGCAACTTCAACTAATACAGATAAAGGCATGGTTGGTCTTGTTAAAACAAAACTGCAATTATACGTACCATCATCTTGTGTTTGTAGTTCTTTTAGCATTGTTTCTTTTATTGTTTGAGCTAAATCTTTTGATTCTTTGTTGTAATAGTATACAGATGTGCCATGTTTTTCATAAGGGTTTGCTCCATCAGCTAGTGCATTAGCATGCAAGCTGATCATTATCAAAGAATCGCTTTCTTGTGCAATTTTAGGTCTTTTATACAATTCAACACTGGAGTCGTCAGTTCTTGTCATGACAACTTTTGCACCTTTAGCTTCTAATATTTTTTGTAGTTTTTGAGCAATATCAAGATTTATTTCTTTTTCCTTTACCCCTGTTGGACCAATTGCACCATAGTCTTCTCCACCGTGGCCCGCATCTATTGTTATTGTTATATCTTTAAGCGGGTTTTGGGGATCTATATTTGGGGTTTTTCTTATTTTTAAAACAAGTGTATTGTCTTCATAGTAAACGTTGTATCCCCAAAGTTGATTATTTAATTCTATAAAATATGTTGAAACAGAATCTGTTGATAACATATTTACAACTAGTGATTTTATGTCACCAGTTTGTTTGAATGTTTTTGTTTCTCCTAGGTGTTCTTTGATATTAAAAATCTCAAGAGTCAGTCCATTGTCTGTTTCTGTTATTTTATAAGGTGTTTTGAAAGACAGAGGAGTTTTCACATAGTAATATAGTTTGTCTTCTGTTAATGTTACATCACTAGCAGAAGCAAGCATCTGACCATTTATTGTAGAATAATTAACTACATTTTCGGCTTTTACCCAAGCATTTAGCGTTGGACTTAATGCAACTCTATAGTATCCACCTTTTTTGCCATTTAATAACAACATAATGTCGCTGTTCAAATTAGTTATTCTTTGAGCATTTTCATTTGGTTCTGTTCTTAATGGCACATTGTTTTTTATAGTTGATGCGTAAATATACTCATTTTCTGGGAAGTTTTCAGTTTGGGGTTCCTGTTTCATAAGATTGTTTTTAGGAACTTTTTTGATTATATAAGTTAAAATATCGTGTTCTGTTTCATTTTGAGAATCGATTTTGATTCTGTTAAAGCCGTCTTTGAGTTGAACAACTTCTACGAATGAGCCATTTTCATAGACTTTGACTTCTTTGTCATTTATTGTGAGTCTAGATCCTGGCTTTGTATTGCCTATGAAAAATGTTGAAGTAGCACTCATTTCAGTATTTGGTGCTTTAGGATAAACAACTTCAAGTGCATCGGCTGATAGGTTGTTAAATAATAGCGTTGAAGCTAACAAAAAACATGTATTTTTCAAATTAATTTTCATATAAAAATTATTTCTCAAATACATGTTTTTGGCAATTTTGTGAATATTTTTTAATTTTTACTTGTTATCAAGTGGTCTCATTGTAGGGAATGCAATTACGTCTCTAATTGTTTGCGAGTTAGTTAAAAGCATAACCAATCTGTCTATGCCCATACCCATACCACCAGTTGGAGGCATACCATATTCTAAAGCCGTAATGAAGTCTTCATCTAATTCCATAGCTTCTTCATCGCCATTAGCTTTAGCAAGAGCTTGAGCTTCAAATCTGCTTCTTTGATCGATTGGATCAGTAAGTTCAGAAAATGCGTTTGCAAGTTCCCAACCATTGATTCTCGTTTCAAAACGTTCAGTAAGTCTTGAATTGTCTCTGTGAACTTTAGCCAAAGGTGAAATTTCACGAGGATAATCAATGATGTGACAAGGTTGAATTAAAGATGGTTCAATTTTTTCTTCGAACACAGCTTCAACAACTTGACCCCAGTTCATTTCATCATCAACAGGAACGTGAAGTTTTTTAGCTGCTTCAATTGCTTGTTTTGCATCATAAATTTCCATAAAATCAACACCAGTTGCTTCTTTGATAGAACCTAGCATTGTTTTTCTATCCCAAGGTGGTGTTAAATCTATTTCGTTTTCACCATATTTGATTTTTAATGTGCCAAGTACCTCTTGTGCAACGTATGCAACCATGTTTTCAGTTAAAGTCATCATATCGTTATAATCAGCGTATGATTGGTAAAGCTCAATCATTGTGAATTCAGGGTTATGACGAGTGTCGATACCTTCGTTTCTGAAACATCTGCCGATTTCATAAACACGTTCTGAAACCCCACCAACAATAAGTCTTTTTAGGTATAATTCAAGAGCGATTCTTAAAGTTAAGTCCATATCAAGTGCGTTGTGGTGAGTTGTAAATGGACGAGCATTAGCTCCTGATGCTGTTGTTTGAAGTATAGGAGTTTCAACTTCTAAGAAGCCTTGTTTAGCCAAGTATTCTCTGATTTTTTGGATAATCAAGCTTCTTTTTCTGAATGTATCACGAACATCTTCGTTCATAATCATATCAACATATCTTTGTCTGTATCGTGTTTCAACGTCAGTTAAGCCATGGAATTTTTCAGGAAGTGGTAGCAAAGCTTTTGATAAAAGTTTGTAATCAGTAGCTTTGATTGAAAGTTCTCCTCTAGGAGTTCTTCTGATTGTTCCTTGGAATCCTACGATATCTCCGATATCAATTAATTTCATTGCTTTGATTTTTTCGACATCCATATTTTCTTTATGTGAGAAAATTTGGATTTTGCCTGATGAGTCCATAAGGTCAATGAACATTCCTGTATTTCTCATTGCCATAACTCTACCAGCTACAAAATATTCATCATTTGTTTCTTCACCTGCTGGAAGATCTTTATATTTTTCTTGAAGCATTTTTGCTGATGCGTTTTTATCATATGAATATGGATATGGATTGATCCCTTTATCAGCAAGCTCTGTAAGTTTTTGAATTCTTGTATTTCTGATTGCATTAAGTGTTGGGTTGTTTTCTAACATTCTTAATTCCTTTATTTTATTGCTTCTTTAATTTCTATTTTATCATCAAAAAATTTTTACATACACATTTGAACCTATTAAGTTATAATTAATAAAATGAAGGGACACATTTTTAAAATACATTCTGATTTTTATTATGTTAATACCGAAGAGGGTATATTTGAGTGTAAAATCAGAGAGATTTTGAAAAAACAAAAAGAACAGATTTTTGTTGGTGATTATGTTGAGTTAGAACAGCTCAATTTTGATTCTAAACAGGCTTTTATTTCAAAAGTTTTAAAAAGAAAAAATTATATCCCTCGTCCTAAAGTTGCGAATATTGATAGAGTTATTATAGTTTCTGCTATCAAAGAGCCTGATTTGGATTTCGAACAGCTAAACAGATACCTTTGTTTTTGTGAATATTACAATTTGCATCCGGTTTTGTGTTTTAACAAAAATGATTTAGAAGGTGAAGAAGAGATTATCTCTAAAATAAAATCTATTTATGAGCCTTTAGGTTACGATATAATTTTTACCTCAGCTATAGAAGGTAATGGTATAAATGAATTTAAAGCATACTTGAAGGACAAAATTACCGTTTTGTGCGGTTCATCAGGTGTTGGAAAATCTTCTTTGGTTAATGCGATTTGTCCTAATTTAAACTTAAAAACAAAACAGGTTTCTGAAAAAACTGAAAGAGGAACTCATACTACAAGACATTGTGAGATTATCAAGCTTGAAGATAACGCACAAATTGTTGACACTCCTGGGTTTAGTCAGTTAAGGTTTGATTTTTTGATGCCTGCTGAAGTTGGTGGTTTGTTTAGAGAAATTGCTCCATTAGAAGATGATTGCAAGTTTTCAGATTGTCTTCATGAGCAAGAGACTGGTTGCAATGTTTTAGCTAACATTGATAAAATTGATGAAACGAGGTATTCGAGCTATCTTCAATTTGTAAAAGAAGCGAAAGAGTATAAAAAACAAGTCACTTATGGTGGTAAAAAAACTGAAACTCGAGCAAAGTTTGTTCATAACAAACAAATTACAAAAATTAGCAGCAAAAAACGACAAATTTCACGAAAAAAGACAAATCAAAATATAGATAAGGAAATATAGATGAATCCTGAAATTAAACAAAAAATGAACGATTATATAAAACTCGTTGAAGAAAATTTAGATAAATTTATTCCTGTTGAATATCCTGAAAAAATTTGGGAATCTATGAGATATTCAGTTTTGGCAGGTGGTAAAAGATTGAGACCAATTTTGGTTTTAGAAACTTGTCGTGTTTTATCAGGCACTTTTGAACAGGCTATTCCTGCAGCTTGTGCAATTGAGATGTTGCATTCTCAAAGTTTAATACATGATGATTTGCCTTGTATGGACAATGATGATTATAGAAGAGGAAAACTCACTAATCACAAAGTTTTTGGAGAGGCAATAGCTGTGTTAGCTGGGGATGCATTGTTATCTTTCGCGCCACAGGTGATACTTCAAAATACACCGAAAACAGTTAGTGAAACTAGACTTTTAAGAGTTCTAGAAGAATTTCTTATAAATGCCGGTGCTTCAAAGCTTATTGGCGGACAAGTTGTTGATATAGAATCTGAAGGAAAAGAAATTTCTAAAGAAACCTTAAAATATATCCATGAAAACAAAACAGGTGCTTTATTCAAGCTTGCAATGAGAATGGGTGCTATTTTAGCTGGTGCTGATGAAGATAAAATAAAAGCTGTTACTGAGTTTGCTGAGAAATTTGGTTTGGCTTTCCAAATCATGGATGACATTTTAGATGTGACATCAACTTTAGAAGAGCTTGGTAAAACTCCAGGCAAGGACGAAGAAGAAGGAAAAGCTACTTACGTGCGCTTTTACGGACTAGAAGAGTCCAAAAAACAATTGCATTCACTTTGTGAGCAGGCTTGTGGTATATTAGAAAAGAATAATATTAAATCTGATATTTTAATAGCTATCGTAAACAGTATTGATGAAAGGGTTAAATAGTGATCTACCAAATGGGTACAGCAATAGAAGTACTTGGAAATGCTTTAATAGCTGCATTTATTGCACAAGTTTTGAAAATGATTTATTTTTTGATTTTACATAAAAAAATAAACTTCAAAATTTTCACAACTACGGGTGGAATGCCTAGTTCTCATAGCGCTGGAGTTATGTCTCTTTCATTTACAATCGGATATATTGAAGGCATGAATTCTGTAATGTTCGCTTTAGCTTTAGGTTATGCATTTGTTGTTATGTATGACGCAGCTGGAATAAGACGTTCAGCCGGTAAAATTGCGGCTACAATGAATAGAGTCATGGAAGAGTTTTATGCTCATAGACCTTCTGCAGCCGGTGAAAAACTTAAGGAGCTTTTAGGTCACACACCTTTAGAAGTTTTTATGGGTGCTGTTGTTGGTATAGTTGTTTCTTATGTAATACATTTTTTGATTCTTCAATAAGATGATAAAATAGTTTTATGTTGAGTAATGATTTTAGTTTATACAACAATTTTTCAACTGCTGTGTTGGTTTTAGATAGCAGTTCAAAAATTGTTTTTAAAAATCTGTATTTCATTAAAAATTTTGGAAATATAAAAAATCTAGATAAATTTTCTAATTATTTTTCTTTTGATGTTTGTATTCTTGATTCAGATGACATTTTAAGTTCAAATCCTGTAAGTTTTGCTATTGAGTCAAAAGAGAATTTTACTGCGAATGCACTTTATCAAGCGAAAGAAAAAACTTATTATTATTTGATTAATTCTTTTTATTCAGGTGATTATAAAATTATATTTTTCAAAAACATTACAAATGATATGCTTTTTGAAGAATCAGAAAAAAAATATTCATTTATTAGACAGCAATATTTGAACCTGGTTGAAGAAAATCGTAAATTTGCTGATTTACAACAAAAGGCGCAAACTCAAACTGTTAAACTTGCATTAATGCATAGAATTTCTAATGTAATTCGTGAATCTATGGATTTAAATAAAATTCTAAATTCTGCATTAAAGGAGCTTTTTAACCTTTTTGGGGCTGTAAAGGTTTATTATGCAGGCGTGAAGGAAAATAGTTTTTTTATAGAGCAAGTTCACCCAAATCAATATAAAAGTGTTATTGGCGAGAAAGCCGAGTTTTCTCAAGACACAAGAAAATCTATATGGGCGAAAAAAATTAAAGTTTCATCATGTATCAAAGACTATTTAAATAGCAACCTGACTTTCCCCGCTCAGTTAACGAGAATAATAATCCCTGTTTATAAGTTGCATGATATTTTAGGTGTTTTGATAATTTATACTAATCAAAAATATATAGATGAGTCACAAAATGATGTACTGCAATCTATTGCTTCTCAATTAGCATCAGCAATTGTTCAGGCTTCTTTATTTTCACAGGTTAAACAAAAAAATGAAGAACTGGAAAAAACACTTACGGAGTTGAAAGAAACTCAAATTCAATTAATAAATTCAGAGAAAATGGCATCATTAGGTCAGTTGGTAGCTGGGGTTGCCCATGAAATTAATACACCTCTAGCTTCAATCAATGCAAATAATGATATTTTAGAAAAACTCATAAAAAAAATGCCTGAGGATACTTCAAATCTTGAAATTTTTGAAGATATAAACAAAATCGATAAAGAAGCGATAAAAAGAATCAGCGGTATAGTGAAAAGTTTGAAGAAATTTGTAAGGTTGGATGAAGCAGATTTGCAATTAGCTGATATAAACAATGAGCTAGATTTGACTCTAGAGCTTATAAAACACGAAACTAAAAATAAAATTGAAATTGTTAAAAATTATTCAAAAATTCCGACGATTAAATGCTATCCAAATATGTTAAATCAGGTCTTTATGAATATTTTAATTAATGCATGTCAAAGTATGACAAACGGTGGAACAATAACAATTTCAACTGATTTTGAAAATGAAACATTGATTGTGAAAATTAAAGATACTGGTGAGGGTATAGACGAAAAAATTAAGGATAAAATATTTTCAGCAGGTACCACAACTAAACAAGTTGGTATTGGAACAGGTTTAGGATTAGCTATATCAAAGAAAATCGTTGAAAAACATAATGGAAAAATCTATTTTGAGTCGGAAAAAAATAAAGGTACTGAATTTATTATAGAAATTCCAGCTAGTTTTTAATTATTTTTTAGGGAAAAGTCTGTTCATTCTTTCAGTATAGAATTCTTCATATCTGTCTTCTAAAATAGCTTTTCGTGCTTCTTTAACAAGATCAATTAGGAATTGAATATTGTGTATGCTCATTAAAATTGCTGCAGTAGCTTCTCCTGATCTAAAAAGATGTCTTATGTACGCTTTTGTATGGTTTTTGCAAGCGTAACAGTTACATTCTGGATCAAGTGGGCTTGGGTCTTTTTCAAATTCCTTATTTTTGATGATTTTTCGACCATCATGCGTGAAAAATGAGCCGTGACGAGCGTTTCTTGTTGGTAAAACGCAATCGAACATGTCAACGCCTCTTAAAATACCGTCTAATAGGTCTTCAGGTGTTCCAACACCCATTAGATATCTTGGTTTGAGACGTGGTAATAATGGCGCAGTTAATTCAACAAAATGGTTTTTAACGTCAGCAGGCTCTCCAACACTTACGCCACCTATTGCATAACCTACTGCATCAAAAGTAGAAATTACACGTGCACTTTCTTTTCTTAGGTCATCATAAAATGCACCTTGGACAATAGGAAATAGCGCTTGATCATCTCTAGTGTGCGCTTTGAAACATCTTTCAAGCCAACGGTGAGTTCTTTCCATTGCTGTTTTGGCTTCTTCATATGTGCAAGGATATGGTGCACATTCATCAAAAGCCATAGCTATATCTGAGCCCAAATCTTGTTGGATTTCCATTGAAATTTCAGGATTAATGAAATATTCAGTTCCTGTTTTTGCGTCTTTGAATTTTACACCTTCTTCTGTGATGTTTCTCAAATCAGCAAGACTAAAAACCTGGAAACCACCAGAATCAGTTAGAATCGGTTTGTCCCAGTTCATCCACTTATGCAAACCACCAAACTCTTTAATCAATTTATTTCCTGGTCTTAATGAAAGATGATAAGAATTGCCTAAAATAATTTGAGCACCAGTGTCTTTTAAGTGGTCATTGGTCATCATTTTTACAGCTGAATTAGTGCCTACTGGCATGAATATTGGAGTTTCAATATCGCCATGAGGGGTATGCAAAAGACCGGCTCTTGCTCCGGTCTTTTTATCTTCATTTAATAATTCGTAGCTGAAAAAATCACTTTTCATTATTTCATATCTTCCCAAACGTAATCCATCATACATTTCCAGTCTCTGCATAGTTCTTCTGGTTTGAAATAGATGCCAATTTCTCTTTCAGCACTTTCACAACAGTCTGAACCGTGGATTGTGTTACATTCTTTTGTTTGTGCAAAATCAGCTCTGATTGTACCAACTTGTGCATCATTAGGAACGGTTGAACCCATCATATGACGCATTCCTTCGATTACGTTTTTACCTTCTACTACCATTGCGACAATAGGACCTGATGTAATGTAAGCAATCAAATCTTGATAGAAGGATTTGCCTTTGTGTTCAGCGTAATGTTTTTCTGCAATTTCAAGAGTCGGTTGTAACATTTTCATAGCAACAATTTTGTAGCCTTTGTGCTCAATTCTTCTGATAATGTTTCCGATTAAACCTCTTTTTACGCCATCTGGCTTGATTGCAACACATGTTCTGTCCATTAATGTCCTCCAGTATTCTAAAATTGCTTTAAAAGCAGCTAAAGTGCACTATTTTAAGTTGCACACAGTATAATTTAAGCATAAAGTCTTAGTTTTAACAAGTTTTAAGCAATATACATCTAAATATTGGTTTTTATTAGTTTTTGTGAAAAAATATTAAGAACACAGCCATCAATTAGCATTTTTTTATATGTTCGAACTTCATGTATTTGAGTGAATTTATAAAGTGTGAAGCGTAGCTTATTTTATAAGAAAGTTGTTAAAACCAATGGGATCAGGAAATTTAAATCCTATACTGAAAAAAATAGCGAAAGCCGCATATAATTTGGGGGATCACAACGATCCTTTAAATGCAGTGCTTGCAATAGCTATTTTTAAAGGTATTAATAGACCACTTTTTACAATGATGGATAAAGAATCTGATCCTCAAGTTAAAAAGTATGCTGCATTTAGAGAAGGCTTAACTGAGGTAGTTGCTGCTTCTACGTATATTTTGACAAATAAGCTTCTTGTTAATCCTGTATCTAAATATTTGCAAAAGAAATCTGGTGGTTCATTAGGCAAAATTACTCATGGTGTTGAGTTTTTAGGCGTATGTGTCAGTGCTGTGTTTTTGATACCTTTAGCTTGTAATTTGTTGCTAAATCCTATTATGAAGGGTGTAGCGAAAATCACTGGCAAGAAAAAACAAACAGATAATAAATTAGATATCAAAGAAAATGTTGTACCTGAACTATCTAAACCTCAGGTAAGTCAACAAGTTTCTAATTTGTCTTCAATTAAAGGTCCAAACAGTCTTTTACAAGTTTTACAAAATAAATATACCCCATATAATGGCGGCAATATGAAAGTTGGGGTGTAGATGATTACTAATACTTTTGTACATTTGATATCAAAAAATGGATTCCAAAACCTCATTCAAAATACAACTGCACAGGTGTCAATTGAAACAGGTTTGAAGGCTGTGGGTCGTCCGGCTTTCACTTTGGCTGACACACATGTAGATAAAGAAACTAGAAAATATTCAGCAGTAAAAGAACTTTTATATCAAACATTATGTTTGGGTATTTATCTTGCTGTTATTCCAGTTACTTTTAAAAAAGGTGGTTTTGCGATATTTAAAAAACTTTGTAACAAACTTAATAAGCACCCAGAATTTCTTAAGTCTATAACTAAAACTGATAAATTGCCTGGAATTGAAAAATGTTCAATAGATATTTTTAAAAATGAAAAAAGCCTGGTTGCTTTGCATAATTTAAGCCACTTAAGTCCTGCGAAAAGACAAGACAAGACCAATGATTTGGCCCAAAAGCTTTTAACTTCAATTGAGAAAAATACAAATTGGGACTTAGTTAAAAAAGAATATGGAAGTAAAGAAGCATTTATTCAAAAGCTACTTAATAGTGATAGAGAAAATGACTTTTTCAGACAATTTTTCATAGGCAAAGGTGGAATTGAGATGAGCTCAATTGTCGGTTCAGTTGTAGGCTTAACTTTGCTTGCTCCTGAATTGAGTCATTTGATCTTGCATCCGGTTATGAAAGCTTTGCATATGGAAGCTCCAAAAGCTGCTGCAGAAAATAAACCTCAAAATATTGATAAACAAGCTTAGATTTTTGTGGTATTCTTTATAGATAAAAGGTGGAATTAATCTATGAAAATTACGGCAAAAAATCTTGTTAAAGTATATGGTGACAGAACTGTTGTTAATGACATAAGTTTTGAAGTTAACAAAGGTGAAGTTGTTGGGCTTTTAGGTCCAAATGGAGCAGGTAAAACTACGACTTTTTATATGGTTGTGGGACTTGTTAAGGCGAATGGTGGTAAGGTTTTTTTAGGTGATAAGGACTTAACTGATGTGCCTATGAACATTCGTGCTAAAGAGGGTATTGGATATCTTCCTCAAGAGGCTTCTATTTTTAGAAAATTGTCTGTTGAGGATAATATAAAACTCGTTTTGCAAATGAATGATAAATTGAATGAAGAAGAGAAAAAACAAAAACTAGAAGACTTATTGAATGAGTTTGGTATGGAGAAAAAAAGAAAATTCTCCGCTATATCATTATCAGGTGGTGAAAGAAGAAGGGTTGAGTTAGCTAGAGCGTTGGCTGCTAGTCCTGAGTTTATCTTGCTAGATGAACCATTCACAGGTATTGACCCTATTGCCATTGGAGAGATTAAAGACAATATCAGAAAACTTTCAGAAGAAAAAGGCTTAGGAGTTTTAATTACTGACCATAACCCTAAAGCTACATTGTCTATTACAGATAGAGCTTACGTAATTTTTGATGGAAAAATTAAAATTCAGGGTAAAAGTGTGGAAGTTGCAAATGACCCTGTTGCTAAACAGTTCTACTTAGGAAAGGATTTTACACTGTAATGAAAATCCCAAAGATTGAGTTACCTTTTAAAATTTTTGATGGATATATTACTAAGCAGGTTTTTGCTGCTACGTTAGTTTGTATTTTCCTATTTGTAGTAATTTGGATTGCTCCTGAAACTCTTTTGAAAGTTATCAAAAGAACGTTGGCTGGTGTTTATACTCCTTGGGTTGCGATACAGCTTTTAGTTTATGAAGTGCCTAAAATTGTTGGAAAAGCGTTGCCTGTTGGTTTGCTTTTAGGAACACTTTTTACTTTTGACAAGCTGACTAAAGATTCTGAACTAACTGTTTTAAGAGGCATTGGGCTTTCTTTTTGGAGAATAGTTTATCCTATTGTAGTTTTAAGTGTATTTGTGTCAGTTTTATGTTTTTCTTTATATAACACTTTGATTCCATACAGTGAAAAAAGAATTAATGATTTAAAAAATGAACGTTATCAAACACATTTTGTTTTCACAGAACGTGTTGATAAAGATACTTTAAAAAAGATTATCATTGTGCCTTCTTATCACGATGATCAAATCAGCAAACCTTTGATTTTGAATTTTGATTCAAGTCAATATATGAATACTAGTGTTTTAGATAGTATCTTACAGGCTGATTATGCTGTTTACACAAAAGACAGTTGGGTTGTTCATAATGTTAAAAAATACGATGTGGCTGAAGATGGTGTATTTAAAAGTATTACAAATGAAAAATCTGAACAGATCTTAAGTGGGGAAAAAGCCAATGTTGCGTATAAGCTCATGGCTTATTCGACTAAGCGAGATCGCGAATTGAATAATACTGAAATTACAGATTATATTAAGATGTTACATGAAGAAGGGCTGAAAGACGAATATAGGTTTATGTTGAATAAATACCTGCAAAGGTATTTCCATTCAGCTATATGTGTTTTATTTGCCGTTCTTGGCTGTTTGTTAGGCTTTAGCAAACCAAGAGAACAAAAACTAGTGAACTTTGTAATCGGTATAGGTATTGTATTTGGGTATTACATAACACTGCCATTTTTTGACATGTGTGCAGAAAAAGGGATTTTAAGTCCATATTTGACCTCATCAATACAGCCAATAGCTATATTTATCGCAATTTTCATATTTAAAAAGATAAAAGATTTGTAAGAAGGTGCAAAATGAAAAAAATAGTTTCTGTAATGGTTTTGCTTTTAGCAATTGTTTTTTGTTGTGATAAGGCGTTTGCAAATCTGGTTTGTAATGCTTGCAGTAATATTGAAATTTCTAATGACAAAGGTTTGTATGTTATTCACATACCTGCCGCTAGAAATTCTAGAATTGAACCTTACATTACAAAGCTTTTGACCACCAATAAAGATGTTTTTAAAAGCACTAATGCTGAACTTGTTATAAATGCCGGATATTTTGACCCTAAAAACCATGGGACTTCTTCTTATGTCGTTATAAACAAAGATGTTGTATTAGATCCAACAGAGAATGAAAACCTTATGAACAACAAAGCATTAGAACCTTATATGTCTAAAATTTTGAACAGAACAGAATTTAGAATAATGGATTGTAATGGTAAGACAAAATTTGATATTACATCTCATAAAACAAGGATTCCTTTTAAATGTGAGTTGGTTCATTCAATTCAAGCCGGTCCATTGTTGTACCCAGATTTAAGACTTGAAGAAGAATATTTTGTTTCAAAAAAAGATGGGGCTGTTGTTCGTGATTCCATTTCTGCATTGAAAAAATGTGCAAGAACTGCAATAGGTATAAAAGGTGATGACCTTTATATAGTAATTGCAACGACAAAACACAAATTGACATTGCCTGAATTGTCTGATGTTTGTCGTGATTTGGGATTAGAAAAAGCAATGAATTTTGACGGCGGTGGCTCAACTTCTTTAAACTTTAAAGGTACCAAAAATCCTGATTATAAAAATCTAGAAATTGTTTCTGATAAGGATAAAAATGCTAGAAAACTAAAATCATTCTTAGTTATATACTAGTGTTTATTGAATTAGAAATTTGGGCATTATCCATGGTGTGAGCAAATTTTGAATTGTCAGGAAGGCTGCATTATGGAAAAATTTCTTGAACAAATTAAAGAAGTCCTAAAAATGTGCGCAATTATATGTCGCAAGGGATTATCTACGATGTTTGGAGTGTACTAAAAGTATTAAAAAAGCCTCTTTTAAAAGAGGCTTTTGTTTATTTAACAAGTTCTTTGACGAAATTTGGAAGAGCAAATCTTGCAAGGTGGTAGTCTTTGTTGTAAATCTTGCATTGTTTTTCGATTTTTTCAGCTCTTTTTTCATCAATGTAAGAAAGTGGTTTAACTGTTTCAGAACAGAAACACCAGCTCCAATAGCCACCAGGATAAGAAGGGATTGGACCTGTAAATGTATCAACGATAGGAAATACTTTTCTCAATAATGGATACATCTTTTTCATTTCAGCCTGATTAATAAATGGAGATTCAGACTGTGCTGCCATTATACCGCCTTCTTTTAGTGCTTCTTTTACATTAGTGTAGAATTCTTCTGTGAACAGACCTTCTCCTGGTCCCATTGGGTCTGTAGAGTCAATTAAAATAACATCATATTCAGCTTTTTTGTCTTTGATGAATTCAATAGCGTCTTCAATTCTAACTTCAACTTTTGGGTTATCTAGTTCACAACCGATAGTAGGAAGATATTTTTTACAAGCATCAACAACCATTCCATCGATTTCACAAAGCACAACTTTTTTTACAGTTTCATGTTTTAAAACTTCTCTAATTGTGCCGCCATCACCACCACCAATTACGAGAACTGATTCAGGATTTTTGTGGTTCATCATAGGTATATGTGAAATCATTTCGTGGTAATAAAATTCATCACGTTCAGTTGTCATCATAAGACCATCTAAAGTGAGGACTCTTCCCATAGATTCTGTATCAAAAATATCAACTTTTTGAAATTCTGATTGACCACTGAAAAGTGTTTCTTTTACAGTCATGCAACAGCCAAAGCCGTCTTTGCTAAGTTCACAATATCTCATATCCAGCATAGTTTTTCCCTTCTTTTACTGTCAATGAGTGTGATTATATCATGTAAATAACTAACACTCAAAAATAAAGAAAAAAGACAGCTTTTAAAAATTTAAAGCGGTCTTTTTATTTAAGTTTTTTTTATTACGCTGATTTCTTTTTAAAGCACATTGGCAAACAAATTGCTGCACAAATTAAAGCAGACAATCCCCAAAATGCTAACGCTCCATTCCAGCCGAAATGGTCAACCACAAGCCCAGTTCCAAGACCTGATAGCATTGCTCCAACGTATCCGAATGTTCCAGTGAAACCAGTTACGGCAGAAGCAACTTTTTTAGAGCTTGATTCAATTGCACAAACGCCACCAATTAACATTTGTGGTCCGTAAGTGAAGAATCCTGAGAAACCAATTAGTAAAATATCAATTACACCAGAGCCGTTGATTTTTAATACATCAACCATTGATTTTCCTGTTATAGCGAAAAATGCGCTATCGATGAAGTTTGTGCCTGTTCCGTTGAAATACAAACCTAACATACAGAAAATTACACCAACTAGGAAAATTACGTTGATTGGAGCTCTTGCTCCTTTGAAAATTTTATCTGAAATTACGCCTGCCGAAATTGTTCCGAAAAATCCGAACAATGGTAAACAAGCTAATTTCATTGAAGCAAGTTCTAGAGTGTTTTTTTTAGCTTCTACTAAGTATTTAATAATCCAGTCTTCTGTTCCGAATCTGATTACATATACAAAAACATATGCCATAGCTAAAGCCCAGATAGCTTTGTTTGTTAAAACATTTTTAACAAGAATTTGTATATAAGACAATCCATCATCTTCAGATTCTGTTTTAGCAGCTTCTTTTGCACGTTCTGGTTCTCTGTATTCTTCAATATCAGGAAGTCCAATTGTTTGAGGTTTATCTCTTAGTCTGTTGAACATCCACAAAGCAATTATAATTGCTAATGTACCAGGGATATAAAATGCAGCTTGCCAACCAAATTTTGCAATCGCAAAACCAGAAAGAATTACTGCTAAAAATGTACCTGTTTGGTGTGATGTAGACCACATTGCCCATTTTGTAGCTCTTTCAGAGTTTGAGAACCAGTATGTCAAACTTTTAGCAACTGGAGGGAAGCCCATAGATTGAACCCATCCGTTACATCCCCAAAAGAAAGCTAACACCCATAAAAGGATTGTTGCTGATGGTAATCCAAAAAATGTGAATTTACCAGGAGTGAAAACAAAAAAGCTTAACGCAAAGCAGATGTTTGCTAAACCTGCAAGAATCAAGCCGGTAGGTAAGAATTTTCTTACGTCTGAACGGTCAGCAATCATACCATTTACGAATTTACCTATTGCATAGGTTAAATATAGTGAGCTTCCTATTACCCCTAATTCAAGGTTTGAATATCCAAGCTCTTTACTCATAGAAGGCAATGCAGCAGCTATATTCTTTTTACAAAGATAAAACATTGCATAGCCGATAAAACAAGAATAAAACATTCTCAATCTGAAATGAGAATATGTTTTTTTAATTTGTTCTTCATCTTTAATTGGTTCTGCCAAAGGTGGCTCTTTAAAAAATTCTAATAATCCCATTTTTTCCAACTCTCTATTAAACGATAATTAAGAGAATTATCCCAAAAACATATGATGATTACAATTTCCGTTTTAATATTGTTTACAACTTGATAAATGCAAGTTAAAATTGTATGAATATTAGTCAACATAGAGGATTTTATGAGTGTAATAACAAATTTTGTTCAATCACATGCTTTGATTATTTCTTCTTCAATTTTGATACTGGCTTATGTATTTATTGCTTGGGAGAAAATTTCAAAAGTTACAGTTGCGATGATAGGTGCATCGTTAACAATTATTTTAGGGCTTTTGGCGCAATCTAAAGGACACGATGGCATTGATCCTCATTATTTTATAAATTTTGTGGATTTCAACGTAATTTTTCTTTTAATCAGTATGATGATTATAGTTAGTATTGCTAGCAAAAGCGGAGTGTTTACGTGGATTGCTAATGCGCTTTTGAAAAAGACGAAAGGGCATCCTATAAAAATACTTATTGCATTAGGGGTTTTTACTGCTGTTGCATCAGCTTTTTTAGATAATGTAACTACTGTGATTTTAGTTGTACCTGTGACATTTTTGGCAGCTAAAAAGTTAGATATAAATCCGATTCCTTACCTTATTACAGAAATTTTATCTTCAAACATTGGTGGTACTGCTACTTTGATTGGAGATCCTCCAAATATTATTATCGGAAGCAAGGCCGGATTTACTTTTATGACTTTTTTACTAGAGTTGACAGATATTGTTTGTCTGATTTTTGCTGTCACAATGTTCATTATGTGGCTATGTTTTAGAAAACAGCTTGTTGCTACAAAAGAAAAAATGGAAGAGGTTGCTCTTTTAGATAACAGTCAAACAATAACTGATATGCCTTTAGCTATTAGATCTTCAATAGTTTTGTTGTTGGTTATTTTAGGTTTCGTATTGCATGATGTTTTGCATCTTGAGTCTTATGTAATTGCGATGACTGGTGCAAGTTTTCTTTTGATTTTTGAAAATCCTAAAAGAGTTTTAAATGGAATTGAGTGGAATACAATATTTTTCTTTATCGGATTATTTATAATCATTGGTGGTTTTGAAGCTGCTGGTGGTATTACAATGATGGCTCAGTGGATTTTAGATGTGACAAAAGGAAATGAATCAGCAATGGCAATGTTGATTTTGTGGGCTTCAGGCATATTATCAGGTATTGTTGATAATATTCCATATACGGCAACTATGGCTCCGTTAATTTATCAAATCCAACTGGTAGAAGGTGCTCAATATGCACATCCTTTGTGGTGGTGTTTGTCTTTAGGTGCTTGTTTAGGTGGAAATATGACGATAATTGGTGCTGCAGCTAACGTTATAGTTTCAGAAACAGCTGCTGCACACGGAAAACCAATTTCGTTTATGAAATATTTAAAATATGGTGTGCTTATAACTTTTGTTTCTCTTGTTTTAAGCTCGTTGTATATTTATTTCAGATTTTTGATCCACGCACCACACTAAATGAATTGAACATAAAAAGACCTTCGCCTTTTAAAGCGAAGGTCTTTTTTTATTTTAATTTTTATACATTTTGTTTGTAAACTTGGTGTTTGAATGCATTTTCAATGTTTGGCGTATCAACTTCAAAAATGTGAGCTTGTGCAGGTCCTAGTTCAATTTCGATTTCATCATTTTTAGATTTCCAAACACTGCCTGTACCATATTTAGGAGATAGGTCTTTAAGTTCTTGTGTTTGTTTTAGTCCAGGAACTACAACTTTAACTTTTTGTTTAGAGTTTACATCGTGGTTAGCGATTGTAACTAAAGTCTTTCCATCTTTGTGTCTAGCATAAGCTATAACTTCATCACGGCTGTTGCCTTTTACAGGAAGTTCAATGTAGCTACCTTTAGTTATAACTTCGCCATATTTAGGTCTTACAACATTCATCATATAACCAAAATGTTCACCAATATCTGGGTTTTCTCCACCTGGTTTTCTTGATTCATTGAAGATATCAACGAATTCAGTGTGTGTATAATGAATGATGTTATCTTTAGTTAAAGAAAATTCTTTGAAGAAATCAAATATGCCTTTATATTCAGGTTTATCTGCGATTTCAGCAATCTTTTTGTCAGCATCAGGGCTGTTTAAAAGTTTTTGTAAGTTTTCTCTGTCAGCGAATTTTGTTGTATGCAACAAGTCATTTACAGTGTCTTTGTAAACAGGATTTTCTAACAATTCTTTGAATGTTTTATTTACATATTTTTTGTCATATGGGTAAATATATCTGTCACCAGACTCATAACCTGTAACAATGTAAGGGTTTGTCATTGGTAATGTTGTTTGAACAACGTTTGTCATTTTGCAGTAGTCAGGACCACCATTTGACATTGGGCTTTTGTCATCATGTGTTGCAAAAGATCCAATCAAAGATTTACCTTTATTATGGCTGTGTGACATTTGAAGGTTATCTTTTACAAATTGATGGAAGTCTTTCGCTTTCCAAATGTTGAAAATGTGGTATTGTCCATAGTATGAATCAAATCCAGCATCTAAAGCTTCTTCTGGGCGGTCAGCTGGCATGTTTTTCATTGGAGACGCGTCTTCATATGTATAGCATTCTGCTAAAAATGCAAATTCAGGATCTTTGCTTCTTGCGTATGAAGTTATGATGTCCCAAAATTCAGGTGGCTTAGCTCTACCTACGTCAGCTCTTATGCCATCAATTCCTAAATCTAGGCACATATCTACGAATTTTTTATGATAATCAATAAGATTTTGGTTTAGTGTTCTTTTATCAGAGTCTTCCCAAGGGTTGAACATTCTGATATCTTCCCAACCTTCAGGAGTTTTTGGATTGCCTTGAGCATCAGTTGCTCTTAAATCTGGTCTTGCGTCATAAAGATCAACAGACATACAGCTTGGTAAGTCAACCATTACTCTTATACCTTTTTTATGGCATTCTTTGATTGCGTCTTTGGCTTCTTCATAAACTGATTTTGGGTTTCTTGGATCATCAAGTTTAGGGTCTATTGAAAGATAATCTAAAGGTGCATAAACAGAACCAGCACTTCCTTTAGCTGCAATTTTTCCAGGAGGATTTATAGGAAGCCAGTGAAGTGTATTAATTCCATATGATTTTAATTCATCAAGTCTTTCAACCATATTTGTGAAGTATCCAGGTTCTTCACCATTTTCAATAAGACCGTTTCCATCTGTATCTTTAGCGTTGAATGTTCTAGGTATCATTGCATATATTACTGCTTGGTTGTTTTGGAACATTGAACGAAGATTGTTTTTATATCCTGTTAAAGGTTCAGATTCTGCTGGTTTGATGCTTTGAACTGGAACTGTGTTTGTTGTTGGTTTAGCAGCAATTTTGTTCATCATTGAATTCAAAAGGCTGCTGCCTGCTGCTTGTTTAGCGTATTTATCAGCAATGGGTGTTGAAACTGGCATATAAGCAGGATTTGAAGAAGGTAACATTTGACCTTGTGTTTCAATTTGAACTGCTTTTGCTTGTGCAGCTTGAGGCTGTTGCATCATCGTTAATAGTGATGCTTTGAAATTTTGTTTTAGTGGAGTTGTGTAGTTCAAATTGTTTATCATTTAGTTACTCCTTCAGGGGTTTTAGGGTTTAGTGGTTCATATTGATCTTTGTTGAAGTAATTTTTTCTACCCATAAGAGCTATTGTTCCAAGTGTCAATGCTCCAGTTCCGACTAAAAGACCAATTGCTAATTTTGACCATTTGTTTCTTGCACAAGCATTTTCTGATGCACTTATAACAAAATCTGTAATATTTTTTCCAGATCTTTGAGCAAGTGGTTTATTTGCGATTGAGTAATTTAATTTGCTTACTATATAATCAATTGCTGGGTCTACATTGTAATTTTTAGCATCTTTATATTTGTCTTTGAAATCATAAACCATTTGAAGACATTTGAATGTTTCTTTTCTTCCTAGGTCATGAACTCTGTCTTTTAGTAAGCTGATTACTTTTTCGTAAGCTTCGCCAAAGTCTTTTTGTTTAAATACTTTTTCAACTAGTCCACGATTAATATTAGTTTCATTTGCATGAGGCCATATTTTATTGTGTATGCCCATGAAGTGGAACTTCATTCTTTCTGTGCTTTTATCTGCAATTTTGATGAAGCGTTGTATGATATTTTTTTCGTTTTCAGCTTTGCATTCTTTCATAATTGCAGCAACAGTATCTTCTGAAATAGAACCGTTAACTTCGTTAGCTATATTCCATAGCATTGTTTTGCTGTGGTTGATACCTTTTTTATAACCAGGAAGAATTGCTTCCATTTTTGTTGACCAGTCATTGATATCATTTTTTTGTAGAACGATATCTTTTATGTATGCTTTTAAAGCTGTTCTTGCTCTTGAATATTCTTGACTTAAGAATTCTGCTTCCGGTTTATTTTCTTTGTTAGGAGTCAAAAACATGTAATATATTGGTTTGTTTTTGAGATTTTCTCTAAACTGATCTACATTAGAACCTAGGATTTTATCGGCTATGTTTTCGATATCTTTGAATGTGTCTAATGCTTTGATTGGTCTAGTGAAAGAATCTATTGTATTTGTTAATTTTTGGTAGACTGATCTAATATTCATTGTGTATTGATTTTCAATATTGTCAGTCATTAATTGAGAGAAATTGCGAGATGCTGAACGAGTCATCAATTCTTGAATTTTAGCCATTAAGCCTGGGTTGTCAGCAGTTCCAAGCAATTGTATTACAGCTTTTTCTTCTTTACTTACTGCTTCAGCTGCATATTTAGACATTTGATTTAATACTTTTCCGTATCTTTCGCTGTTAGCAGCAATTTCTTCAAATTTTCTAGAAATAATCTTGCCTGCATGACGAGAATCTGTATTTGCAATTTCTTGCATTTCAACTTTTGATAAGCCTAAAGCTTGTAAATATTTCTTAGGAACTTTTGTCCAGTTAATAGCAGTGGTCGATTCAGAAATATTCATAATTGTAGCTTTTTGGATTTCTTCAAGTTGTTGTTTCAAACTCAAATTTGTTTCTGCAAAGTCGAAGATTTTTTTCATCTTTTCAGTATCGACTTTGTTGAATCTTACTTGTTCAAAATAGCTTTCAGTTTTCTTGTTGATATGGCTTCTGAGAGCTTCGAGTAAACTTTTGTCAACATTTTGTTCTTCGTTTACTGTCCAGATAACTTTTCTTGCTAGAAGGTTTTTAACAGAACCTTGTTTTACAAGTCCAATTTCTTCTTCGCCAAATCTTACGCCTGATTCTTCAAGAGCTTTTGATATTTCTTCTATTTTTAAGCCTTTATAATCAAGGAATCTTTTTGGTATCATTCCTCTTTTTTCTTCAGGAACCATTTGAACAACTTCCTGAATCGCGTCAGCTGTTAATTGTCTTAAATCATTTTTGAAGTTGTTTGTGATGTTTACATATGGTTCAGCTGCGTCCATAACGTCTTTCATTTCTTTTGTGATAGCTGATTCTATGCCGGTAGCAAAATATCTTTCAGAAATGAATTTTTCAAGGTCTTTGAATGTATCTGGATTAATTCTGTTTGATTCTCCACCTAATAATGCTTCAAATTTAGTTTTAACTTTAGGATCAACTGTTATTCCTAATGATTTCATTATAGTTGGGTAATCATTTACGTTATTACTAATTAAACTATCAACTTTTTGTGTTAGCTCTACAGCTTTTTTAGAGCTTGCATTTGTTCTGTATTTTTCAATTGAATCTTGAAGAGGTTTTTGAAGACTGTCAGCAACGATAGATGAGATTACAGGTGTCATCACGCCTGCTGTTAGCATCCAAAGAGCATTTCCTTGAATAGCAATTTGTTTCATCTTATCTTGGATTGCTTCTCTTCTGTTTTTGATATCTCTTGGAATACCTAATTTATCTCCAATTGCATCTAATTTTTCGTAATCAGGAGCTTGTTTGTTGAAGTTTCCATTTTTATCTATGTGTCTGTATAAATCCCAAGCTAAGTATTGTGGATCTTCAAAGAAATTCTTTCTTCTACCATATGAATCTACATATTTTTGGTTTATATCAACACCAGTTGCCATTTTTATTGGTGTGCCAATTACTCTAGGCCAAACTGCCATAGAAGCGAACCAAGTTGCAAGACCTACGAATTCCATTCCTTTAGCAAATGGGAAAAGTTTAGATGTTGCCAAAACAGCAGCAATTCCTAAAGATCCAGTTCTAATAGCAAGGTCATTGATTTTACCTACTGAATAGTCTGTACCTTCTCCTTTGAAGGCTGCATTGTAGAAATATTTAACGTAATCAGCATATGATTTAACAGTGCTGGCAGCTGATTGGAAAATATTTTCTTTTACAAGATAACCATTAGGGCTGTGTGGTTTCATTCCTTTAGGAGTAGTTCTTGCTGGGCTTAATGGTTCGGCTGGTAAGTATGAAAAATTTTGATATTGGGGGAATTGTGTTTCAATTGCATGAGCAGGCGCTTTTACAGAAACACTATTTGTTGCTGTTGTTTGTGTAGTTTGAGGTTTGTAAACAGGAATAGTATTAATTAAATTGCCCATCTATTTTTGCACCTCATTATTCTGTCCATCTTTGTTTACAATTTTGTGTCCTCTTCCAGATGTTTTTCCGATAAGAAGAGATATTGCAGTTAAAGTAGCCAATCCTGTTAAACCAATAACAGTTTTGCCTGCTATTGATGAAGCTTTGTTATGACCCTTCCAGAAGCTTTCAAAACTTCTGCCTAGTGGTTTTAGTGCATAGTCATAAACTGCAATTTTTGCATTGTGTAAACGATCTTTTATATTATATCCTTTGCCGAAAATACCATCTTTCACAGTACGTTTAAATCCTGCGAGTGATTCTTTGTTCCAAGGATTTTGATTTGCAAGACCAATTCCTAAAGCAACATAACATGCTGTTAGTGCATATTGCCATGCTCTTGCCATTATTATAGTTTTTTTGATTAGTGGTTTTACTGTTGAATCAACATCACTTGCATCTTCTTTTATGCCATATCTTTTTGCAATTTTGCTGTATCTTTCATTGATTTCAGCAGGAGTTTTACCATCGTGGTTGTATAGTAAATCCCATCTAGTGAAATCAGCACTTTCGAAAACTTTATGATATTCCGTATCTTTTCTAAATACACCTGTTTGGTTTGTTGAAGTAGGTATAGCTCGAGCATAAGGTTGATTTAAATCGATACCTCTTGTCCATTTTACGGTTTTGTTTACTATTCCTTTTGCAATTGCTGCTCCAACATAATACAAAGCAACTCCTAAAGCCATATGTTTAGCAACTGTTTTTGCAGCTTTAGCTGCTTGGAAATTGTTTTTATTTACACCAGCATAAAATAAGGCTGCAAGAATAGGACCACCAACGTAATAAGGGAATTTAGCTGTTTGTAAAAATTCAAAAAATGTATAATCTTGCGCTCCGCCTAATCCTCTTGGGAAATGTTTGAGGGGAATGTCTTTAGTTTTTTCCCAATTTACTCTCATTTTTTCAGAGATAGTGTCATCTAAAAGAGTATCTTTTTTATAGATATGATTATTCTCTTTTTTAGCTTCTTTTTCTTTTAAATTTTTGTCTATATAAGATTTTGTGCTAGTTGAAGATGCAGAAAATGAGCCGATTGCGGCAGGATTATTTACGTAATTCACTAGATTTTTTGACACAGTAACCATAGTTCCCCTTGAATCGCATGTATAGTCCTACTATTTAAAGGTTCCTCAAAAAAATTTTTGCTATTGAAAACACACAAATTTTTGAATAGATATCCTAAAACTAGTCTACCACAGGATTTTGAATATAAAATTCTTTTTTACAATTTGTAATAATTTGAATGCTGTTATTTGTTAATAAATCAATTGACTTTTTAACATAAATTATTAAAACATAATCATACAAACAGATGTAGTAAACAGAAGGGTAATCTTCAATAATTAGTTAGTGTAGTTATAATTAGCAAGCCCCATGCCTTTTCGTTATAGATTACAAAAAATTCTGGATTTCAGAATCAGAAAAAAAGAAGAACAACTTCAAAATGTACGTAATGCACAGGCTTTGGTGTTGAAAATAGAAGGATTAATTGACCGAAATAACAAAGAAATTGCAACAACAAGAATAAATATGCGACAGGCAGATTTTACGATGTATGAGGCTTATGACAATTTTCTAAAACATTTGTATGTTAAAGGAGAACAACTAGAAGCGGATAAGCAAGAAGCTTTAAAAGCATTAGAAATAGAAAAAGACAAACTTCGTGAATTAGAAAAAGCCGTTAAAGTTCTAGAAAAGCATAAAGAAAGAAGTCGTGAAGCATATTTAGAAGAAGAAAAACAATTAGAACTAAAAAGACTTTCTGAAGTTGCTATTCAAAAATATTTTGCAAAAACAAAAGCACAGCAAGAAGAAGAACTCGCTGAACAATTAAAAAATTCCCAGTACAGTGAAGGAACTGATATAAATGAATATTTCAACTACCCAGACTCCAACAGCAACAGAAACACAACAAACAACGCAAGTTAGTGAAAAAAATAATATAAAAAATTCTGAAAAAGTTTCATCTTCATCTAAAACAGAAGAAAAAAAAGATACAAATGAAGGTGAAAACAAAGGAGAATTCCAAAAATTGTTAGAAGAACCTAAAAGTACTGATAAAGTCAGCATCGAACAGCCTGTTCAAAATCAACAAAATATGAACATGCTGAATGAGGACTATATAAATAAATTCGGTTTTGATACAGTTTCTAGTCTCAAAAATTTGAAATCAATGTACAATTATGATTCTTTAAAAATTTCAAAAGAAGATGCAAAGTTTTTTGCTGATCTTGTTGAAAATAAACAGTTTGCAGTTCAACAAAACGGCGACAAAACAAACTTGATCAAATTTGCTGATGAAGTTGGGCCAACATACAAAGCTCAGCAAACATCCAAGGTTCTCACAGATCTTATCAACAAAGCTTATACTGATCAAAAGCCGGTAAGAATAGACTTCGATAATAATGTCTCAGTTATTCTGAAAGTAGATACAAAAGGTAAGGTTTCTGCTGAGTTTATTCCTGGAGATAAGGCAGTAGAAGCTTATTTAAGAAACAATATAGGATATCTTAAACAAAGATTTGATGATCAAAATTTGCCATACAATGACTTGTTTTACAGGCAATCAAATCAAAACAATCAAAATCGTGAAAGACAACAACAAAGAAAAGATAAAGGAGAGTAAAAATGAATGATTCATTTGTAAACGCTCTAAATACACAAAAAGCTACATCCGATTGGATGGATGCAATTTCAGAAAACCTTACAAACATCTATACTCCTGGGTATAGAGAAACTCAAGCAAGTTTTAAAACTTTTTTAAACACAGCGATAATTGATGGATTTAACAAGAATGTTGGACAGGGTAAATCTACTCCTGGTACATCTAATGAAAACGTCTTTTTAGAAGGTGAAGGATATTTTACTTTGCGTCGTTCAGATGGGCAAATTGTCTATTCAAGGTTAGGTGAATTTACTTTTGATAAAGAAGGTGTATATAAAAACCCAAGCGGATATACTGTTCAAGGTTATATTTTGAACGATAAGGGTGAAATTATGCAAGGTACTAAGCCTATTGATGCTGATATTTATGCTGAAACCGGTATCAAAGGTGGTGCTGTGAATATCCCAACTACAAATATCAAGCTATGGATTGACCCTAATAATGGTAAATATCTTGGAAAATATGATGAATTTGAATTCAAAGGCGATGGAATTTTATATGGTAAATCAGATGGCGGAAAAAATGTAGTGCCATTATACAAATTAGCTATTATGAATTTCCATAACCCTGAAGGCCTTTATGAAACTAAACAAGGCGAATTTATTGAAACTGAAGAATCAGGACGTCCGGTAATTGGCCGTGGTGAAGTTAGAGGCGGTTTGTTAGAAATGTCAAACTGTGACTTTAAAGCGAATATTTCTTATTATCAACAAGCAAAAATGCAGCTTGATGTATCAAACAAACTGATTCAAACAAACAAACAGCTTTTACAAGAAGTACTACAACTGATAAGCTCATAATTAAGAGCCTACCAGTTGTTATAAAAATATCCTAATTTATTAATGCCTTTGTTGGACTGACGAAGGCTTTTTATTTTAAAAATTTTTCACAGAAGTTGTAAAAAACAACATTTTTAAGTTGAATCATTTTGTCACCAACTTTTTTGATTGTGCTTCCATCTGGAGCTTTCATGTATGATTCAACTGGCTTATTAGGTTCACTTATAATAGCTTTTATAGGTGTTTCAAACTTGTCGCATCTTAGAGCTCTTCCAAAATATCCTACTCCGGGAATCTTGTTGCTAAGAGTGTATGTTACATCTCCAGTTGTGTGAGCATATTTTCTAAGAATGCTTCCGTCTTTGTTAAATGTTCTTTCAATAATAACTTTGGGCTGAATTTTTGGTGCCATTTTTATTTCCTTTCAAAACTTGTATGAGATAAAAAGCTCGTGAAAAAAAATTTTTGCTATCTCTTTTAGAATTGTTAAAAGAATGTCACAATTATACTTTTTCGTATGACACAGAAATTACCCAAAAGTCTTTTTCTTCATCAACAATAGCCCATCTCAAAGGAACAATACCAATATTTTTGAGTTTTGATTCTATGTATTGGCTTGTTATATTGTCACATTTCTCTATTTTAAAATTTTCTGTGAGAATCATTATTCTACCGTAACAGATTTAGCAAGGTTTCTTGGTTGATCTACATCTTTACCTAGAAATTCTGCAATATAGTACGCAAGTAGTTGCAATGGAACTGATGCAATAACTGGTGATAAGTATTCATCAACAGCAGGTACTTTTAGAATGTATTCAAATACATCTTCTAAGTGTTTATCTTCTGCTGATGTAAGCGCTATCATTCTTGCGTTTCTTGCTTTTGCTTCTTCTGCATTTGAAAGAACTTTTTCATAAACTATGCTACCTGGCATAAGAATTGCTAATACAGGCATTGTTTCATCAAGCATTGCGATAGGGCCATGTTTGAGTTCTCCAGCTGGATATCCTGTTGCGTTAATATAGCTGATTTCTTTTAATTTCAAAGCTCCTTCTAATGCTGTTGGGAAGTTGATTCCTCTAGCTATATAAATAAAGTTTTTGTATGAAGCAAATGCTCTTGCACATTTAATAACATCATCTTTGTGTGAAAGAACTGTTTCAATTTTTTGTGGAAGCAATAACATTTCATGTTTCAATGATTTGATTTTATCTAAATCAAAAGTTCCTTTGATTTCTGCAATATACATTGCGAAAAGATAAAGTGCTATTAATTGAGCATTGAAAGATTTTGTAGCTGCAACACTAACTTCTATGCCTGCGTTTACAGGAATTAAGCTGTGAGCTTCTCTTGCCATAATAGAGTCTGGTCTGTTTGTGATAATCAAAACATGTGAGCCGACTGATTTTGCTTGTCTTATAGCAGTTATTGTATCAGAAGTTTCACCTGATTGTGAGATACCTATTACCAATGTGTTAGCGTCAGTAACAGTTTTTCTGTAGATGTATTCACTAGAAGCTTCAACATCAACAGGAATGTTTGTGAATGCTTCTAAGATATATTTTGCGACCATTGCTGCATGCAATGAGGTTCCACAGGCAATAATCTCAATTCTTTTTAGGTTTTTAATTTCGTCTTTTGTAAGTTTTACTTCATCAAGAACAATTGGTTTGTTAATATCTGGAAGTTTTCCTGATAAAACGTTTCTGATTACATCAGGTTGCTCATGGATTTCTTTAAGCATGAAGTGTTTATATCCCATTTTGCTCATAGCAATTGGTTCCCAAGGAAGAATTTCTTCTTTTTTATCAATTTGCTTTCCATCTATATCCGTAATTAAGACACTAGATGGTGTTAAAACAGCAACTTGGTCGTCGTCTAGGTAAATAACTCTTTTAGTATATTGGATAATGGCTGGTGAGTCACTCGCTAGGTAGTTTTCACCTTGACCTAATGCAACAATTAGTGGGGCGTTTTTTCTTGTTCCAACTAAGATATTTGGTTCGTCTTGGTGCATAACACATAAAGCATATGCCCCTTTGAGTCTTTTTGCTGCAGCTCTTACTGCTTTAGGTAGGTCATTTAATTTTCCGTATTCATGAGCAATTAAATGAGCGACTACTTCTGTATCTGTTTCTGATTTAAAAATACAACCTTCATTAACTAATTCAGCTTTTAATTCTTTGTAGTTTTCAACGATTCCGTTATGGACGATTGCTAATTTTCCACAGTTACAAGTGTGTGGATGAGCATTAATAGTGTTAGGAAGACCGTGTGTTGCCCAACGGATATGTCCAATTCCTGCTGTTGTTTCAATTATTTCAGAATTGTGTTTTTCAAGAAGTTCTTTAAGGTTTTGGAGTTTGCCTTCTGCTTTATATACCTTAATTTTTCCTTCAGAATTTATTGCAACACCTGCTGAATCGTAGCCTCTGTATTCTAGTTTGCTTAATCCATTTAGCAAAATATCAACAACAGATTTTGAACCAACATATCCTACTATTCCACACATATTATCTAATCCTCGAATTGTCTAATTAAATTATTATAAGATTCTATTTCAAAAAACTGTTTTTGGGAAGTAGTTTGAGATTAATATTTTATAAAGATTCAAAATGTAAGCAAAAATTTTTATGTTCATATTTTATCTTGTTATGCAAGATTTTTCTAATGTTTCTTTTAAGTCAAGAATAAATATTGTAGGAATGAAAGCCTTTGATAAAATTCCAAAAGGTAAGTATATTCATTATTTTTCTGATGCATCAAATGCTAATATTTTAAAATCTGATACTTTTAGTACTGTTAACGTAAGAACTTGTACTGGTGGGGGCTTGAGCTCAAAAAATGAGTTAACTGCTTTGGGCTTTCATCTTTGGGATTGTGAAGAATCGAGTTTGTTTAAAAAGTATGTGGATTTTATAAAGGATTCATTTCCCCAAGTTGACAGCGCTTTGATAGTTGGATCTAAAAAAACAGAATTTGCAAAAAAATCAGTTAAAAACTTTTTATGTATGAAAAAAATGTTGCAAAAAAAGTGTTCAAATTTATCTTGGTTTCAAACGATTACAAAGCAAGGCGGAGAAGTTGATTTTAAATATTCAAAAGCTGATGACACTTGGACTTTAAGGTTGCTAGAGTGGCGTTCAAATCAAGAAAAGCCCGATGTTGTTAACTCTTTAAAAAAGTTGTTGGACTTTTTTGAAGAAATTTCAATTTCGCCAAATGACAGACTTTTTATCAGTGGAAAAGAAGTAACTGAAAAACAAGCACCACAAATCTTCAGAAAAAGATAGTTTTTTTAATTGTTTTCAGTTTTAGCTTTTCTATCTACGCCTAATTCTTCTAATGATTTGATGAAATTTTCAGCTGCTGATTTTTGTATTTCAGGTGGAACAACTCTTAATAGTTCAACAGTTTTTGAAATAACAGGATCTTTGTCATACCAGCGATTCCCATTAATAGGCTTCACCATATCATAGAATTTATCAATAGTTTCTTTAGACACTTTTTCTTCTATTTTTGCCAAAAAAATCTCTGCCTGAGCTCTCAATTCATCTTGATAATTTCTCAGTAATTCAACGACTTCCATTAAAACCGGGTCATGATCGTACCATCTTTTATATTGAGGCATTAACGTTTCCCTTTTTTATTTCCACAGTTTCACTATCATCATTGTATCTTACTATGTTTGCCCCCATGTTGGCAAATTTTGTTTCAAAAAGTTCATAACCTCTGTCGATATGATGAAGTGCTTCAATTTCGCTTTCGCCTTCTGCCATAAGGGCTGCAATGATCAAAGATGCTCCTGCTCTTAAATCGCTGGCTTTTACATTTGCTCCATTTAGAGATTTAACCCCTCTGACTAAAGCATGATTTCTTTCTTGGTGAATGTCAGCTCCCATTCTTCTTAATTCAGGAACTTGCATGAATCTGTTTTCATACAGACTTTCTGTTATTATGCTGACTCCATCTGCAGTTGTTAGCATAGCCATAGCTAATGATTGCAAGTCTGTTGGGAATCCTGGATATGGCTGAGTAACAATATTTACTGCATTTAATCTTTGATTACAACTAACTTCAATAACAGTCGGTTCAATGAGTTTTATATTTGCACCCATTTTAATCAATTTTGAGTTGTAAAAAGTTAGGTGTGAAGGAAAAACATTTTTTATGATGCCTTTTCCTTTTGTTGCAATAATTGCAGCCATGTATGTTCCAGCTTCGATTCTGTCAGGAATTGTTGTGTATTCAATAGGATGTAGGTCTTCTTGTTTTACACCATTGATCACAATTTCTGATGTTCCTGCTCCTGAAATGTCAGCACCCATTGAGTTTAAGAAGTTAGCAAGGTCTACAATTTCAGGTTCTTGTGCTGCATTTTGGATTCTAGTTGCGCCATCCGCTAAAATTGCAGCTAACATAAGGTTTTCGGTCGCACCTACTGATGGAATGTCTAAGTAGATATCTGTGCCTTTTAGATTTTGTGCTTTAGCGTGAACATAACCATTTTCGATTTTTATTTCTGCTCCTAAAGCTTCAAGCCCTTTGATATGGAAATCAACTCTTCTTTCACCTATTGCACAACCGCCAGGAAGAGCTACAATTGCTTCTTTGCATCTTGAAACAAGTGCACCTAAAACGATGAAAGAAGCTCTCATTTTACTAACTAATTCATATTTTGCTGTGATACTTGTTAGATTTGTAGCATCTATTGCAACAGTTTTATTTGCTTTGTTATACTTTGTTTTAACGCCAAGACCTTCAATTACTCGAAGCATAATTTGGACGTCCGTTAATTCAGGGACATTGTGTATGATTGTTTCACCTTTGGCTAAGATTGCAGCTGCCATTAGTTTTAAAACAGCATTTTTTGCACCACTAATTGATACTTCACCGTGTAGTGCATTTCCTCCTACAATTTTAAGTTTCTCAGCCAATGTTATCCTCCGAATTTTTCTCTTCTATAATCATAATATAACCAACAAATTTTGTCTCAAATAATTCAAATAATGTAAATTATATTACGATTTATTCTGTTTCCGCTTTGATTAAAGCATTTTTTTGAGCTGTTCTTTTATATTTCTTTTCGATAACAGGCTTATTATTCTGTTCAGGCTTTTCATTGCCTATTTTTTGTAGGTAAATATTTTGTAAATTCCAATCATATGATGGCAATTTTTCTTGTGGTTTTGCACTTTCTTGTTTTTGGGTATTGTCTATAGGTTTTGTTTCTTTTTTTATTGTTTGAGAAGATTTTGGTTGTGCCTGTTTTACAGGTTTATTCATAACTGGATTGATTAACTTAGGCTCTTCTTTTTGAACTGTCGGCTTTTTATTTTCTGTTTGTTTGATTTCAGTTTGAGCAGGCCTTTCTGTTTTTTCTTGTTTTGGTTCGATTTGGACTGCTGGTTTTATATAATCATCTTCTGTCATTTCTTTTTGTGGTGGCAAAGAATTAGACATATCGTCGATATTGTTTCTTATTGAATCAAACAATCTTTCTTCTTTTTTTGGTTGTGATTTTTGTGTTTTTTGCATTTGGTGTGTAGCTTGAGTTTGTTCTTCAAGTTGTTTTATTTTTTGCATAGTAGCTTTTCTTTCAGCTTCTTGCTTTTTCTGATAGTTTACATTTTCAATATGTTTTTGTTTTTTTATTTCACGTTCTTTTTTGTAGTTGTCAATTTTGCGTTGTGTGTTTTCTTTAAAATCTGTTATGTTTTCTTTTACAACTTCTCCATTGACTGTTGGGTAATAAACTTTAGTTCCTTCATTTATGAATCTGCTTTTCATTTCGATAGCTTTAGGTTCTTCTGGCGGAACTATCCAAGGATTTACTTGTTTATCAACAATATTTACAACATATTCGGACATGTTTTTTGAATATTTTTTGATTTTTGCAAGTTGAGAATAGCTAGGCGAAAATTGGATTAAGCTCAAATCCATATCTTTTGCTCTAATTTCTCTTTGGTAGAGATCTTGCCAAACAATAGAATATGTTTTTTTGTCGATTAGTGTAATTAAAGTTGCTAATTTGAAATTTGGTCTGATTGGTTCAGAGCTTGAGATGCCCCATTTGCTCCACCAAGTTTCTTTGAAAAATTCTGTTTGAGTATCAAGCCCACTTGTTATCATAAGAATATAGTCGGCATTGATATTTTTTGTGAGTCTTTTAAGATTCACAAAATCAACGTTGTAGTTATATTTGTATTCTCTAAAAAAAGTGACATAATATAGGGATAGATTTTTTTGTGTGATTTTTGACATACTTTCACCAAGCAAAGGTGCTTTAATACGTCCAGTTTGGTTTAGTCTATTGATTATATCAGTGGCAATGATATCAGATGCAGCTCCACAAACAAGATATGTTGTCCCGTTTCTTTGACTAGTATCACTTATAACTGCGACAGTTGGAATTTTTCTGGGTGCTGCAATGCTTTCACAAGCATTGAAAAATGCTGATATAACTATAAACGCACAAATTACAAATCTTTTCATATTATCCCAAGTCATAATTATCCCTATTATTTTCTTTAATTATCGTTCATTTTTTATTCAATTTATATCCCTTAAATATAGTATTTTTAGTTGTTTGTATTTAATAAATCTATGAAATGTTGTAAAATTATGGAACTTAGGATATACAAAATGGTAATCGGGTATGCAGACTATGCTTAATAATTTAGAAATGTTAAACCTAGCAAAAGAAGCTTGCGAAAAAGCTTATGCTCCATATTCTAATTTTAATGTTGGAGCTTGTGCACTTTATGATTCTGGCAATTATTATCTTGGTTGTAATGTTGAAAATGCTAGTTATGGTCTTTCTTTATGCGCAGAAAGAAATGCAATGTCAAATGCGATAGTTGCTGGCGAAAAGGGCAAGCTTGTAAAAATAGCAATATATTCAAACAATAGAACAAATTGTATGCCTTGTGGTGCTTGTAGACAATGGATGGCAGAGTTTAAAAAAGATAAAGAGCTTCAAATTGTCTTGGAAAGTGAAGATTCTAAATGTGCAGTGTTTACTATTGAAGAACTGTTGCCTTATGGGTTTGAACTGTAAGAATCATTAAAATAGAAAATATTTTCTTAAACAGTAGTATTATATTTAATAAAAGCTAATGACTGATAATATTGAAGAATTATTAAATATTCCTAAAAGAATTTTTTATGTTTGGCTTGGTGGATTGAAATCACCATTAGCAAATGTTTGTCTTCACAATTGGAAACAAAAACTTAAAGATTATGAAATAATAGAAATAAATGAAGGCTCACCTTATTTTGACTTTGAATACGAGTATAAAAACTGTGAATATTTTAAAAACAGGTATGACAATAAGGAATGGGCTTTTGTTAGTGATTATATTCGTTGTAAAGTTTTGTATGATTATGGTGGAATTTATTTAGATACTGATGTGACAGTAGAAAAAGATTTTACACCTTTGTTAAAAAACGAATTTTTTGTTGGTGAAGAATTACCTAAAAGAGCTGGTGTTGGTGTAATAGGTTCAGTAAAAAATCATCAGTTGTTAAAAGAAATGTTAGATTTTTACAATGATAAAAATTTAAATGGTGGACCATTAATTATACCTGATGTTTTTGAAAAAGTTTTGAAAAACTACAAAGGCAATGACTATAAAGTTTATCCTTGTGAATATTTTTATCCGTTTTATTTAGGTGATGAATTTAAAGAAGATTGTATAACAGAAAACACTTATGCAGTTCACTGGTGGAATAACAGTTGGGCTAAAAATCCTACATTTTTCCAAAAAGTTTTTTCTGTGAAAAATGAATATTCAAAGGATAAAACAGTTAAATATAAAATTGTTACCGTTTTAGGGAAAAGGTTTAAAATTAAATCTAGTATTAAAAAATGAATATGATTTAATTTTTATCTTCTTGGCTATAATCCCACATGTAAATTTGTCCACAATATCTGCAAACTGCGTGTTGATTCATGAATCCCAAATCGGGCACAAATGTATATCCATCAACAGTAATGACAATATCATTATTGTTATTGTATTCCCATTTGAAATTTTTGGACCCTTTGTAATTTGGTGCAAACATCAACTCAAATTTATCAACTGATTTACAGTTTTTACAGACGAACATTATTCTTCTTCATCCTCTATATTTTTTCTTTTAGATGTTTTTTTGATTTGTGCTCTAGAAGCTAGTTTTTCAGCTGCAATTTTACCTGCATAGTTCTTTTTGTATATCTCTTTATAAAGGTTTGTGCAGCAAAGGCTTCTTATTGGTAATGTGAATCCTGTTACTACGAATGATACACAAGATAGAACAACTGCTTTTGCAATGTCGTAGCTTTTTATTGTTATAGGCATATGAAAGCTGTGTAGCATATTGTTTAAATCATCAAGAGGTAAAAGTCTTACGTATTGTTCAACAGGATACGAGAAAAATCCGACCAAATCTCCTTTGTCAAAGCCCCAGCTGATGAGTCCTGGCAAAAGCCAGTATGTCAAAATTCCAAGCAATATTAAAAGTAACGAGGTTTTAATGAAATTGAATTTAACAAGATTTATGCCAGTTTTTATTGCTTCAAAAGCGCCTTTTTCTTCTTCTAGGGCAAATACCTGAAAACTCAATGAAAGATATACAAATGCAATGACAAGCAGTCCCCATAAAATTGGTACAGATAATATGAGATAAATTATCGTCAAAAGTAATAAAAGCAAAATATACGAGCCGCTTCTTCTTTTGATTAATTCAGCGTGCATTCCTGTGTCTTCAAGCGAGCCGCCTTCTAAAAGCGTGCTTGCCATAGAGTTAAGAGCTGCGATTGCTATCATATAATCCCAAAAAGCTTTGCAAAAAATAAAAAATCCAGGTAGTGTTAAAAGAATCAACACAAGAAATACTAATGGAATATTATCAAATACTGGACTTTTTGTTGTGAAAGCTGAGATATGGATAGTAAAAATATATGATGCAAAAAATATTAATGAAATTCCAACAATTTGTCCGAATATAGGAAAAGCCATATATTTGAAGAATTTTTCAAAATTCAAAAAATACAGTTTAATCCCATTAAAAAATATTTTCATAACACTTACAAATGTTGAATCATTTTTTGCCACTGTAATTTCACCCGAATAACGCTTTCTAATTATGTTTATATTAACATGTAATTATGGATGAGCAAAACAAAAATATAAAAGAAATACTAGCTTCTTTAACTCAGGTTGATTTTGAGAACAATGTTGATTTGCATATGCATTCTTGTTTTTCTGATGGAAAACTTTCACCTGAGGAATTAGTTGAAGATGCGAAAAAAAAAGGGTATAGATTAATTGCAATAGCAGATCATAATACAGTTGAGGGCTATAAAAAAACAAATGTGCTAGAAAGTGGATTGGTTATTCCAGCTATTGAATTTGATTGTTGGTATAAAGGTGTGCTTGTCCATATTTTAGGTTATGGAGTTGATATTAATTGTTCTGAGCTTTTAGAAATTTGTGCAAAAACTAAAAAAGAAACAGAAGCTGATTTAGTGCGACTTTTTAATCACAGACATCCTAAACATGTAATTGATGCAATTCATAAAGCTCAGGGGTTAGCTGTTTTGGCGCATCCGGCATGTTATTGGGCTATTAATTTGGATCATTTTATAAAGACTTTAATAGACATAGGTCTTGATGGAGTTGAATCTTATTATCTGTACAGACGTCATAGGGGAATAATAAAATTCCACACAGCAGAAGCTGTAAAACGCATAGCAAAAAAATATGGCGTTATAATGACGGGTGGCTCTGACTCACATGGTGAGATTCAAAAAATTATATAAATTCTGATTCTTCAAAATCTTTTAATAATTGAGATGGGGTTTTCCCGTAACCTTTTGCTATTTTTTCTAAAACAGAAATTTTTATCTCCAAAAGATTGTTTTCAATGCGACTAAGTGTTGAGGGTTCAATCCCATTTTTGTATGCAAAAGAGTTAAGCTTTATGTATTTTTGCTTTCGTATGAATTTTAAATAATTTGCTAATTTTTCATTGTATTGCATATTTGCAATTATTGTATATAATTAATCTAATTTTATTGCCGATTCGCAATAACCAAGGTTTAATTTTAAAAGGTGAAAAATGAAAACAGTATTAGTAGATTTAGATGGTGTATTAAATGAATATTGTGGTGACTACAAAGAAGATTTTATTCCTGCTTTGAGAGAACATGCAAAAGAGTTTTTAGAAATCCTAAGTAAAAACTATAAAGTTGTGATATTTTCGAGTCGTCCTGAAAAACTTGTTCAAAAATGGATAGAGGAGAATTCTCTTTCTTCTTATATAGACTATGTGACAAAAGAAAAAAAGCCTGCTTTTGTTCAACTTGATGATAGGTGCATAAAATTCAATGGTAACTACACTGATGCCATTGAAAATATCAAAAATTTTAAACCTTTTTGGAAAAAATCTAATTAGATGGTGCCAAAATAATAATAAGGTTTCTACCTTCCATTGAAGGTTTCTTTTCAATGTTTATTGGTTCACCTTCTAGGTCAGCAATGAATCTGTTTGCAAGATCGAAAGCAAGTTCTGTATGTTGCATTTCACGACCTCTCAACATGATAACAATTTTAACTTTGTCACCTGAAGCAATAAATTTTTTGATGTTTTTAATTCTAACGTTATAATCGTGAACGTCAATTTTATATCTGATTTTAATTTCTTTTATTTCGATAGTATGTTGTTTTTTCTTAGCTTCTTTAGCTTTTTTATCGAGTTCATATTTGTATTTGCCGTAGTTCATAATCTTTGCTACTGGCGGATTTTGGTTTGGAGATACAACTACCAAATCGAGGTCTTTCTCATCAGCCATTTTTTGGGCTTCTATTGTAGGAATTACGCCGAAGTTTTCTCCTTCGCTTCCTATTAATCTAACTTCTTTACACCTAATGTTTCTGTTAATAAGTGGTGTGTCTTTGCCGTTTGAAAAATCTCTACTAATGGTATGTTCTCCTTTTTTAATCTATTACGCTATTTTAGATTGCTAATCATCCGTTTGTCAACATATAACGGGATTTATTAGGGAATATTCCCCTTTTTAGTCTAGAAATAACAGTTTATGAAAGTAAATCTATACTCGTACATTGTTTATTTCGTTATATGCATTGACGAGTCTGTTTCTCATTTGAATCGCCATTTGCATAGTAAGGTTTGCTTTTTGAGAAGCAAGCATAACTTCGTGAACGCTTATGTCACCACCGGCTGCAAAAGTTTCAGCTGCTTCATATGCTGCATTTTGTGAATCATTAACAGAGTTTAATCCGTTTGAAAAGGCTTTCCCAAAATCATTCGCCATATTTTCTACAGCAGATTTGCTTCTTTTTTGTGTTTCTTGAACACCTTGGGCATTGTCTATTCTTTCAAGTGGTGATAAACCCATATTTTCTAGTCCAACATTCATTTGAATTCCTGTGTTTATAATTGGACCTTGGGGTGTATGAGCCATATTATCTATTTGTTGATTTAAAACATTATCAAAAGCTGTCATCCCATTTTTGTCAGAGCTTATGTTGAAGGATTCCATTTCTTTTGAAAATATTTTGTTATAGTTTGATATTGAATTATTTGCTATTTGATTAAATTGCAATTTTATACTCCTTTTTTAAGACTTTAAATTCTTAAAGCCGCAGAAATCATTCCTTTAGTTGTTTCTGCTGTTGTTGCATTGGCTTCGTAAGCACGTGAGGCAGAAACCATGTTCACCATTTCTTCTACGATATTTATGTTAGGTAAAGTTACAAACCCATCAGCGTCTGCTTCAGGGTTAGACGGATCATATATTGTTTTATAAGGGTCTGCTGATGGCGTAATTTCTGCAACTTCAACACCTTGAGAAATTTGTTTTTCATCGTAAGATATGCCGCCTTTGAGAGCTACCGTTCCATTAGATGGGCTGTAGTATGCGTG
The DNA here is from genome assembly GCA_944322545.1 of Candidatus Gastranaerophilales bacterium. Classification (GTDB taxonomy): domain Bacteria; phylum Cyanobacteriota; class Vampirovibrionia; order Gastranaerophilales; family Gastranaerophilaceae; genus Limenecus. The sequence continues at coordinate 109,949 of CALUPF010000033.1, read as the reverse complement.
ATGCTGCCCATCTGGAAATGCTGGTGCTGTTGAACCTAATTTATCAGCATAGACAGCTTTGAATGTTACATTTTTTTTGACGTAAACACCAGGAGTTCCGTCAGGATTTCTTGTTGTATTTACGTTTGCCATATTTGATGCGATATTATCCATCATTGTTCTTTGGGCATACATTCCTGAGCCTGAAATATCAAATGCGCTAAAACTCATTTATTATGACCCTCCTTTTACCACATCTAGAAGATTTGTCATAAATCTTCCTTCTACTGTTGCTAGTACATTATATTGTGTTCCGGCTTTTGCCATATCCATCATTTCTTCTTCAAGGTTGACGTTGTTGCCGTTGCCGTAGTCTATCCAACGTTCATCTCTTATAACTTCAGGAGAATAAGCATTTGTGTCTGCTTGTGTTTGTTGGATGTAAATCATTTGTTCTTGAGGAAGTTTTTGTGCAATGTTTTTAGTCATTGGATTATAATCGTGAGAATAGCCAGTTTTATATGAGTGGTCATTTTCATAAGCAAGGCTGTTTTTCATCCTCAAGTCTCTTCTTATATCATCTTTTTCAATGATTTCTTGAAGCTGGTCTTCGAATGCTACCATTTTTCTTTGGTAGTCAGGAGTCATTGCATTGGCTGTATTAGAAGCGATAGCAGATTGTCTTTTAACCAAGCCGTCCATAGCTAGTTTAGAAACTTCAATTGCTCTTACGTTAAACAAATCCATATGCTTTCCTCCTTTCTATAATTTGGGTATCAGGATTTCAAAAGTTGTTCCGTTTGCGTCTGAATGAGCAAGGTTTAAGTCTCCATATTGCTCTTTCATTGCTTCTTTTGAAATATAAAGTCCAAGTCCTGAACCTGTCATTTTTGATGTGTATCCATCTTCAAAGATTTTTTCTTGCTGATCAGCATCAATTCCACAGCCGTTGTCTGAAACAGATATTTTTAGCATGTTGTCATTTGTTTCTTCTGTTTTAATTTTGATTTTTCCGCTTTCCTTTTTACATTGGATTGCATCTAAAGCGTTATAAAACAGGTTGATCATAACATTCAAAAGTTTGTTTTCATCTGCCAAAATATTGCCTGTAAATTGGTTAGAAACTTCAAATTTAGAGTCTGTTTCCTGCGCTTTTGCTTGAACTAGACTGATTGCTGTTTCAAGAACTTTTGAGAAGTTAATTGTGACAAGTTTTGCACTTTGTATAGTTCTCAGTTCAGTCAAAAGTGTTGCTATTGAATCTTTTGATTTTTTTATACTGTTAATTGCATTTGTCATTGAGTCTTGAAGTTCTTTGTTTGAAACAAACTCAAGTCTTTTTTCCATTATTTTTGAGTACAAATCAATCACAGAAAGATGATTTTTTATGTCATGAGATATAACTTTTGCTTTTGTTGATATGTATTCATATTTTTTTATGATGTCATCATTTTCACCTAAAAGACCTGCTTCAGCTTGAGTCATTGAGGCTTCTTCAACAAATGAATCAGCAAAGTTAATGAATTTATGAACAGCTTTGTTTAAAAGTTCATTGCTTCTTCTTTCTGGTGTGTATTCTTGCGTGTATCTCATCAAATCAATTTTAGAGTTTTCTGAGATGATTCTTATAACGTGATTTACGTCTTTTGAGTTCAAAAGATGATAAACACAAGAAGTGTCTTTTACGGTTTCTGTTGAATAATCCCATAAAAGACATACAGAGTATCTTGGAGAAAGTATCACTAAAAATTCTGTATTTCCCCAAATATCATCTTTTGTTAAATTTTCACCTTTAGTTGTGTCATCAAAAGAATAAACTTCTGCATTTGTAAATTCTAATCTTTTTAATACTCCATCGAGTTCTTTTGTATCAAAAAGTCTAATCATAGCAACCGCTTTTTGTGATTGTGCTTCCAAAAGCGGTTCTAGGGCGAAGCGAAACAATCCTTTGATTGTTTGTTTGTTTATTGGCCTAGTTTGACCAAGATATATTAAATCTTTTAAAAGATTTTTTTGTCTGAAGTTTGCTCCGCCCATTACTTTAATCTTACCTTAATTTATTCTCTTAAACCTTTTGCTTGACTTAGTTATTAACTCAATCTTGCAAGGAATCAACTATATAGCGATTTTGACTTTTCTTCTGTTCAAAAAACCGTTATTCAATGCATATAAAACAGCTTGTGTTCTATCATTGACTTGTAGTTTTTGGAATATATTGTTAACGTGTGTTTTTACAGTTGTTTCTGAGATGAACAATTTTTGAGCTACGCCTTTGTATGTGATACCTTGAGTTAGAAGGTCTAGGACTTCTTCTTCTCTTTGTGTTAGGTAGTTCAAAAGGTTTTCTTCGTCATTAACAGTTTGTGTTTCTTCTTTGAATGATTTTTGGAAGTATTCGAAGAATCTTGAGGACAAAGTTGCAGGAAGATAGATTTTTCCTGATGCAACTTCGTCAATTGCATAGATGAGTTGAGCAGAGGCCATTGTTTTTAAGATGTAGCCTTTAGCTCCGATTTTCATTGCTCTGAAGATCAAATCAGGATCATCATAACCTGTTAAAGCGATGGTACGCACTCCCAAATCTAATTTTTCAATTTCCGCAATTGCGGTTAAACCATCTTTTTCAGGCATGTTGATATCCATTAAAACGATTTCAGGACGATACTTCTTAATAAGACTGATTGCAACACTTGCACTTGTAGCTGTTGCCACTACATCGAAATCGCTTTCAATTTCAATCAATTCTTTGATCCCTGACAAATGATCATAGTTGTCATCGACAATAATGATTCTTGCTTTCTTCTTAAATTCAAGACCTCTTCTCATCTACTCCCCCCAAGATTTTTCTTTATAAATTTTTAATCGTGTACTTATATTATTTACACCATGTATATTACCCCTAAATAGAGTAGAGCCTCATCGACTATTGGATTGAAATAATAAGCGATTTCACTATATCTTTGAATCTAGACCATGTGGTTAATATTTCACTCAAAATCCTTGTTGCAAAAGGGCTTTGAAATTCTAAAAAAAATAATTTATTAGTATTACTTAATCAAAGAGGCATACGGGATTTGAATTAGTAGGAATGTATGATAAATTAAGTAATGGAGTAGTCGGATAATTGCGCAGATGAAAAATTCTGTGAGGAAAGTCCGGGCACCCTAGGGCAGACCGCCTGATAACGTCAGGTGCGGGCGACCGTGAGGATAGTGCCACAGAAATGAAGACTGCCGATGATTCCTGATTTATCAGTGAAAACAGGCGATGGTGCAACGGCGAGGTAAGAGCTCACCGGCAAGGCTGAGAGGTCTTGGCCAGGTAAACCCCGGTTGGGTGCAAGGTTGAATAAAAGGTTAAGGTGTCCCGCCATCTTTTGACAAACCGCTTGAGCTTGCAGGCAACTGTAAGTCGAGACAGATAATTATCTTGAAACAGAACCCGGCTTATGAGCTACTCCGTTTTATATTTTTATTAAAAAAGGTCATTGAGTTTTCAATGACCTTTTTATTTTTAACCTATGATTAACAATTTGTATAAGAAGAAAATTACACCTGAAATTATTACACAAATTGGAATAGTTAAAACCCAAGCCCAAACGATGTTTCCAATTACACCCCATTTTACAGCATGAGCTTTATAAGTTGTTCCTACACCCATGATTGCTGTTGAAATTACGTGAGTTGTACTTAATGGAACACCAAAATGTGATGCTGCAAGGATAATTGATGCGGCTGATGTTTCAGCAGCAAATCCATTGATAGGTTTAAGTTTTATAATTTTACTTCCCATTGTTCTGATGATTTTCCAACCACCTGACATAACACCCAAACTCATTACTGTTGCACAAGATAGAATTACATAAATTGGGATATCAAAGCTACCAGCTGCATTGTGTTTAACGATTCCTCCTGCTAGTAGCGCAAGAGTGATGATACCCATAGTTTTTTGAGCATCGTTTGAACCATGGCTTAGTGCCATTAGCCCTGCTGAGAAAATCTGACATCTTCTAAAACGTCTGTTAACTTTATCAGGATTAGCTTTATAAAAGATTCTAAGCAAAATTGCCATTACTATAAAACCTGTTCCAAAGCCAATGATTGGTGCTAAAAACATAGGTTCAATAACTTTGTCAGCTAATTCCATAAATCTTACACATCCCCAACCGGCATTAACGACAGATGCGCCTATAAGACCACCTATCAAAGCATGAGATGAGCTGGATGGAAGTCCAAAAAACCAAGTGATTAAATTCCAAATTATTGCTGCGCAAAGTGCACAAAATATAACATGCAATGTTATTGTAGAAGGGTCTACGATACCTGCCCCAATTGTTTTAGCTACGTGTGTACCAGTTAGTGCACCAGTGAATTCTAGTGTTGCACCATATATAACTGCTTGTCTTGGTGTTAATACTTTTGTTGAAACTACTGTTGCAATTGCATTCGCTGCATCGTGGAATCCGTTAATGTATTCGAATACAAGAGCTCCTACAACTACCAAAACTAACAATACTATTGAAACTGTCATATAATTTTCTTTCCCTCAACTATTCCAACAAAAAATTTAGCTCTGTTTTAAAACAACATTTACTACTTGGTCTGATACTGAGAAGCAGCTGTCTAATGCGTTTTCGATATCTTTATGAATGTCTCTTAATTTTATAACTGTCAATGCATCATATTTTCCAGAGAACAATTCATCAATTGCATGATAGTGAATTTCGTCCCCATGAGATTCAATTTCTTTCATTTTGAGGTTTGTTTCTGTCATTTCTTTTATTGAACTAGATTTTTTAAAGTTATGAATAATGATTTTCAACTCTTCTGTTGCTTGATAAAGAGTTTGTGCTTGTTTTTTCATGTTTTCAGTGAAATTTTCAAGTCTGTATACTTTAAGGTTCAATGATGCTTTTACAATTCTTTTTGTAATTTTATTTAATAATGAAGCGATACATTGAATGTCTTCTCTATCAATTGGTGTGATTAATGTTACATTGAGTTGATGAAGAGTTTCTTTGAGTAAATCATTGCTTTTGTGTTTTAGCCTTTTTGCGTTTATAACGTGATCTTCTGTTAGTGATGTTGTGACGATATCTTTATAAAGTTCTGCGACATCATGACAAACTTGAGCACTTTCTTCAAAAAGTGTATAAAAAACTTTCTCCTCAGGAGGCAGAATGTATGCTAACAAATTGAATTTACTCATCTTAATTCCTTTCACTATCCTGTCAGCTGTTGTGTGTTTATCTTAAAAAAGGCACACACAACAACTCTACCATAAAAAAGAATTTTTCATGGAGATAAAAAAAGATTAAGTAAAGAAATTATTACATTTTGACCAATGCTACTTTGTTAAATATGCATTTACAACAGATTTTTCAAATCCCATTGCTTCTGCTTCGAGAGGACAATTTGCCCAGCCATTTGCATTGGCTCCGTTATATACAGATTGAGCCTTAATGTCGTGTAGTGCTTTTTGACCATTTGCAGAATTTAGAGGGTGTTTTGGTTGTTTTAATACATCTGCAAAAATTGTAGTAAGCTCTTTATAAGTTGCTGCAGCTTGCCTGTATATCATTGCCTGTGCATATTCATTAGCTTTACCCATTTGATTAGCTTTTATGAAGCCTAATTTTGTCTGAATATCGTTGACCATTGCTGCTCTAAAATCGGAAGTTGCAATAGCAAATGCATATTGTTGAACAATATTGGGTGAATCTGTTTTTAAAATATTTGTTGTCTGTTTACAATGCATTAGTTCGTGTGCAATGAAGCCTAGTTTTTCGGCTTTTGATGCTTTGTCAAAATAATCTCTGTACACTACAACTTTGTTTTCATACCATTTATAGTCACTGGCTATTGGACGACCTTCTTTAGGTTCAAAAGAAAGTTCTTTAGGTGCTACATCTTCAAGGCCCATGTGTTTTACAAGCTCTTTGTATGCAGTTTTTGCAAATTCATCTCCCTCAAGACCTTCGAGTTTTTTGAATACAACGCTCAAATCAGCATTTGATTTTTGTTGTGTTTGCACAAGATCTTTGCCATAAAATGCAACACATTTAAAAGGGTCTTTATTTGATTGTTGATTATTTTCGATGGGTGTTTGGGGTTGAGATGGTGTGTTTAAATTCTTAGTGACACGGTTAAAAACAGGTGATGTAATTTTATCTATCATGATTTTTCCTTTTTTATTGCAATATTACAAAAACCAAAAAGGTGATTACTTGCCATAATCACCTTTTCTTATAAAGACTTTGTAACATTTATTTGATATATAGTTTTACATATTCAATTATTTTTTCAGCTGCTTCGTCTGGTTTTACTTTGAATACTTCGCCTGTTTCTCTGACTTTGAATTCAACTAAACCTTCGTTAATAGTTTTACCAACAGTGATTCTAAATGGGAAGCCAATTAGGTCAGCATCTTTGAATTTAACTCCAGCTCTTTCATCTCTGTCATCGAAAACTGTTTCAACACCAGCTTTGTTCAATTTGTCATATAATTCATTTGCGACTTTCATTTGTAGTTCGTCTTGGATGTTTACAGGCACAATATCAACATGATATGGAGCAATTGAGATAGGCCATTTAATACCCCATTCATCATGATGTCTTTCAACAGCAGCAGCGGCTGTTCTAGAAATGCCTATACCATAACATCCCATTATAAATGGTTGAGTTTTTCCGTTTTCATCGAGGTATACTGCGTTCATTGCTTTTGAATATTTTGTACCAAGTTGGAAAATGTTACCTACTTCAATACCTTTTGTTACATACAAAGGCTCTCCGCAATCAGGGCATTTTTCACCTTTTTCAACTAATCTAATATCAGCAAATATTGGTGTATTTAAATCAGACCAGTTAACACCAACAAAGTGCTTGTCTGTTTCGTTAGCGCCAATTACAAAGTTTTTCATTTCTTGTGCTGTTAAATCTGCAACAACGGTGATTTTTTCTCCATCATATTCTTCAGGAATTTTCACTTGTTCAATTTCTTTAGGACCAACGAAGCCTTTGCTTGCTCCAAAAATTGCTTCTAGTTCAGCAGGTGCTGCACTTCTTATATCATTTGCGCTAACAGCGTTCATAACTTTTGTTTCTTCAAACGTTTTATCTGCTCTGATTAATGCCATAACTATTTTGTTGTCAGCAACATAAATCATAGATTTTAGAATTACCGTTTGAGGAATTTTTAAAAATTCTGCTAATTCTTCAATTGTAGTTGTGTTTGGAGTATCTACTTTTTCAAAGTTTGCAAAATATTTTGAACCATCAGTTTCTGCTGGTTCTAATACTGATACCGCGTGGTTTGCATTAGCTGCATAGCCACAGTTTTTGTTTTTGCAGAAGAATACATCATTTTCGCCTGCATTGTTTTCTGTGTCATCAATTAAAACCATGTATTCGTGTGAAACAGCACCACCGATTGCTCCAGAATCTGATTGTACTGCTTTTGTCTCTAGTCCACATCTTTCAAAAATTTTGTAATATGCTTCTGCCATATCAGCATAAGATTTTTCTAAACCTTCTTGGGAAGAATCAAAGCTGTATGCGTCTTTCATGATAAACTCACGACCTCTTAAAAGACCGTATCTTGGACGGACTTCATCACGGAATTTTGATTGGATTTGGTATAAGTTAACAGGCAATTGTTTGTAAGATTTGATGCCTTCTCTTGCTACTGCTGTGATAACTTCTTCATGAGTTGGTCCAAGACACATTCCTCTGTTGTGTCTGTCTTTCAATCTCATTAATTCTTTGCCATATACTTCCCATCTGCCTGATTCTTGCCAAAGTTCTTCAGGTTGAACAAATGGCATAAGCATTTCTTGAGCGCCTGCTGCGTCCATTTCTTCTCTTACGATATTTTCAACTTTTTTTAATACTCTCCACATCAAAGGTAAATAGTTATAAACACCTTGTGCGAGTTTTCTTATATACCCAGCTCTAACAAGAAGCTTGTGGCTCATAACTTCAGCATCTGAAGGAAATTCTCTTAGTGTTTGTACAAACAATCTAGACATTTTCATAATTGTCAAATCCTCTTATATTACATTTTCTTTAATGTTATCACAAAAAACAAACTTGATTTTTATATATCTATGAAAATATCTAGATGAAATATCCTAACTGCTATTTATTGATAAAATATTCTTAGTTTCTGCGTAATATGATTTTGCAAATAGATTTTTAATTTATATATGAAAAGCAAGGCTTTTAGGAAATTAATTCTTCATAGACTTTAATATAATTATAAAAACTCTTGATAATAATTTTTCAGCAGTCTAAAATTGTAGTACTAAATAAACTTTAAAGAAGGGAATGAAAACAATGAAAAAAGATATTCATCCAGAATATAAAAAAATGAAAATCAAATGTGTTTGTGGCAACGAAATCGAAACTGGTTCAATTGAAGAAAATATTACAGTTGAAATTTGCAACAAATGTCACCCATTCTACACTGGTAATCAAAAAATCATGGATACTGAAGGTAGAGTTGAAAGATTCAAAAAAAGATACGAAAACAAATAGTTTTTGTTTTGAATTTAAAAAGTTTTTTAAAAAGACCGCAATCAAGGCGGTCTTTTTATTTTGAAGTTAGAATAACTAATCAACTTAATATAAAAAACAGCTCCAAAATAATTCGAAGCTGTTTTTAAATTTATGTTGTTAGTATTGTGACTATTCAACGATTTTGTCAACAACACCAGCACCAACTGTACGTCCGCCTTCACGAATAGCGAATCTCATACCTTGTTCGATAGCTACAGGAGCGATCAATTCAACGTCCATAACAACGTTGTCACCAGGCATAACCATTTCGCCATTGAATTTGATTGAACCAGTTACGTCTGTAGTTCTGATGTAGAACTGTGGTCTGTAACCAGGGAAGAATGGAGTGTGACGTCCACCTTCTTCTTTTGTCAATACGTAAACGTTAGCTGTGAATTTAGTGTGAGGTGTGATTGAACCAGGAGCAGCCAATACTTGACCACGTTGGATTTCAGTTTTATCAACACCACGAAGTAAAGCACCGATGTTGTCACCAGCTAGACCTTCGTCTAACAATTTTCTGAACATTTCAACACCAGTAACAGTTGTTTTCTTAGTTTCACCGAAACCAACGATTTCAACTTCTTGACCAACTTTAACACGTCCTCTTTCAACACGGCCAGTAGCAACTGTACCACGACCAGTGATAGAGAATACGTCTTCAACAGGCATCAAGAATGGTTTATCTAAATCACGTTCTGGAGTTGGAATGTAAGAGTCAACAGCATCCATAAGTTCCCAGATTTTGTCAACCCATTTGTCTTCGCCTCTTTTGATTGAAGGGTTAGCTTGTACAGCTTCTAAAGCTTTCAAAGCAGAACCTTTGATTATAGGAATATTGTCACCATCGAATTCGTATGAAGATAACAATTCTCTTGTTTCCATTTCAACAAGGTCAAGCAATTCTTCATCGTCAACCATGTCGCATTTGTTCAAGAATACAACCAATTTAGGTACACCAACTTGTCTTGCAAGCAAGATGTGTTCTCTAGTTTGTGGCATAGGACCATCTGTTGCTGCGATAACAAGGATACCACCGTCCATTTGAGCTGCACCTGTGATCATGTTTTTAACATAGTCAGCGTGGCCTGGGCAGTCAACGTGAGCATAGTGTCTTGTTTCTGTTTCGTATTCTACGTGAGCAGTAGAGATAGTGATACCTCTTGCTTTTTCTTCTGGAGCAGCATCGATTTCATCGAATTTTTTAGCTTGTGCTTGACCAGCTGCTGCTAATACAGAAGTAATTGCTGCTGTCAATGTAGTTTTACCGTGGTCAACGTGGCCTACTGTACCAATGTTAACGTGCGGTTTCGTACGTTCATACTTTTCGCGTGCCATTAGAGTAATCTCCTTTTGTTCTAAGTTATCTACTACTTTTTCTATTGTATTTCAAATAGTTGCTGCTAACGAGTTAGCAGAGAAGGCATAATATGCCTTACCATTATACAATCTTATATGCTCATTCTAATTTGTCAAGCAAAACCCATGGTATAATACATAAAAAAGCCAAAATTAGGTCGATAATTTTGGCTTTTTTTATCTGATAATTGTAGTTATATTTATTGTTTATTTTCTTTGTTTATTTCTTCTAGTATTTCTTTTATCAAGCTTTCTATTGAAGCCATTTCATATTCTTTGTTTGAGGAACCATTCATTCCTTCTACTATTTCTATTATTTCTTGATACTTTAAAGAGCTTTTGTAGTTCGATGAATTTAGCAAACTTAATTCTTTTTCTGATAGCATTTCTTTAATAATGTCATCTACATTTGTTGAGTAAGTTGTATTAGGCGTCTGTTCAGATTCATTCTTTGTCAACAAACTGTTCCAAAAGTCATTAAAGTTTATATTTGTCTTATTTGGGTTTGAATCGTTTGCATTTGTCGTTTGGTTAGGGCTACCAATAGATGCATTTTGGTATTCTATGCTTTTATGTGCTGAGTCAATTATTGTGGAAAGATTTTGAATTTGTACTTCTAGATAGCTTATTCTTGCTTGTGTTTCCCTGTCATTTTTACCACTTTTTCTTAGTGATTCTAGTTCTGCATTAAGTTGATCATATTCATTTTGTTTGTTGTTAAGTTCTTTATATTGTTGTGTTTGGTCGTACTTTTGGGTCAAGGCTTTATAATCATCTTTTGACGTTAAAAATGATATAAATTCTGTTTCTAAATTTTTTCCATCGCCTGTGTACTGTTCTATAAATTCAGCTTTGTATTTTTCAATAAGCTTGCTGTATTCATTTTTTGCGTTAGAAAGCTCGTTTTGTAATCCTAAGATTTGATTGTCTGAATCCCAATTTATATTTGATATATTTGCTGCTTGTTGTCCTATTTTTAAATTTGCATCTATTTCAAATGATTTAATCAAGTTTTCTATGCAATTTTCCAGGCTTGTTGCAAAATCAGAGTTGCCAGTAAAAGTTCCATCTTCAATTAATCCATACTCTTCATCTTCTGATACATATGCTTCTTTGGAGGTTTCTTTTGTATTATTTGAATTATTGCTTTCAGCAATTTCTTTATATTCGATTGGTGATAGGGACTTGATAAATGGATTTAAATTAACTGAATCTGTCATATATCTTCCTTACTGCTTTTTCCTATATGTTTGTTTTATCGGTTTAAGTTTGAGATCTCTTTACTATTTAGCCTTGTATTGTTAAGTTTATTTAATAATTGACATTGTAAGAAAAATAATTAAAAAGATTTTGTAAAAGGTTTTGTTGAGGTAAATATATTGTTTTTTCAAAGAAAAAAAGAATGTACTCACTCAAGAGTTACACCAGATAAGGATTCTTGTTATTGTCCTGATTGTGGCAAATATATTGAAAACAAGTGGTATTTAACACGTTGTAATTGTTGTAATGTAAAAAGAAAAAGCATAATAAAATTCGGTACGATTATGCCAGAGACAAAATATTGTCCTAATTGTGGTTCTGAGCATTTTCACGTTGAACTTGTGAAAAACATAAACTTTATTGACATAAACTTTGCTGTTTTAGTCAAAGAAGTTAATGAAGAGCTTTCTAGAAACAGAAGCCAAACTTGGCTAGAAAGAGAAAATAATGAATCAATCAGACTTTTGAGTCTTTTAACACAAGGACTATAGTTATGCTATAAAATCAGCATGTTGACCCAAGTGTTGGGGTAAGGGTCTTGCATTATGCTTTATATGTTGTGTAGCAAATGGTGACAATTGATTATTATTTTGAGTAAATTTATCATTGTTTGTTTCTTCACTTCCATTTGCATTTTTGCTTTCATCAACTTGGTATGCTCCTTCAATTGGTGAAGCAAGTTCTTTAAACGCGTTGAATATAGATGTGAAGTTTATTCCACTTTTGAGAAATTCTGAGGATGTAATGTAACCATCCGCATCAGAATCTACTTTTGACCAGTCAGACTCTTTGATTCCATAGTCTTCCATGTCTTTTTGATTGATTTTTAGACTGGAGATTTTTGATGGGTCAAAACCTTGTATTCTTTTTACTTTGGGTGTGTTCCCTGAATAAGCATAAGCATAGCTGCTACAGATTTGCATAGACATAGTTGTCCTTCCTAATACTTTATACATTATTAAAGTATTTTTTTTGTTGAAAAATTGCTTTTTTTTACTTTCTTTATTTTGTATTTAAATCTTTCTTGATAAATCTCCTTGTTTTGTCTACTATTCAATTGTGAATTAGTACAAAATAAGGAGACTTTATTATGTCAAGAAGACCTGTAATCGCTGGTAACTGGAAAATGCACAATTTACAAGCTGAATCTGTTGAATTAATCAACGGTTTGATGGCTGAATTAAAAGATTTGGACAAAGCTACAATGCCTGAGGTTGTTGTTGCTCCTGTATTTACTTCATTGTATGCAGTAAATAAAGCTATGACAGATTGTGGTTGTGGCAAAGTTAGACTTGCTTGTCAAAACTGCTATTTTGAAACTCAAGGTGCTTTCACTGGAGAGGTTTCAGTAGAAATGGCTAAAGATGCAGGTTGTGAATATATTATTATTGGTCACTCAGAAAGAAGACAATATTTTGGTGAAACTGATGAAATGGTTAACAAAAAAGCTAAAAAAATCTTAGCAGAAGGCCTTGTTCCTATAATCTGCTGCGGTGAGTCTTTAGAGCAAAGAGAAGCTGGTGTTACAGACTCTCATATTGCTTCTCAAATCAAAGCTGCTTTAGAAGGTATGACTGCAGAAGAAGTTGCTAAATCAATCATTGCTTACGAACCAATCTGGGCTATCGGAACAGGTAAAACTTGTGATTCTGTTGAAGCTAACAGAGTAATCGCTATGATTAGAAATGTTGTTAAAGAAGTTGCTGGTGCTCAAGCTGCTGATGCTATCAGAATTCTTTATGGTGGTAGTGTAAAACCTGCTACAATTGCTGAACAAATGGCTCAATCTGATATTGATGGTGCTTTGGTCGGCGGTGCTAGCTTGAAAGCTGACAGCTTCGCTCAAATTGTTAAAGGTGCTATGTAAGTTAAATTTTTACGGAGCTAAAAGTTTAATTTTAATGATTAAAAGCCTCTCTTTTTAAGAGAGGCTTTTAAATTAGTAGAATTTATATTAATACAAGTTTGTGTTTTTGTTAGAATTTTCATGTGAGTTATTAAGGGATAGAGTTTCATGTTGGATTTAATTTTAGGTCATTTGATAAGTTTTATAGAATCAGTAATTACAGCAACAGGTGCGTGGGGCATCATGCTGTTGATGGCAATTGAGTCTTGTAATATTCCATTGCCAAGTGAAGCTATTTTGCCATTTGCAGGATATTTAGTTTCAAAAGGTGTGTTTAGTATTCACGTTGCGGCTTTTGCTGGTGCATTTGGATGTGTTTTAGGTTCTGTGCCATCTTATTATATTGGGTATTTTGGTGGTAGAAAATTTGTTGAAAAATATGGAAAGTGGTTTTTAGTAAGTAAAAAAGACCTCGAAGATGCTGATAAATGGGTAGAAAAATATGGGGATTGGGCATTTTTCCTATGTAGAATGTTACCCGTTGTTAGAACCTTTATTTCTTTGCCGGCTGGGATTTTAAGAGCTAAAAAAAGATTCTTTTTCACTTTTACATTCTTGGGTTCTTTAGTTTGGAGTTATTTTTTAGTTTATGTTGGTGTGAAAATGGGTCAAAATATGGAAGCTTTTAAACATATTTGGCACAAATTCGACATTTTAATAATTATAGCATGCGTGATTTTGGGAATTGCGTATTTGTACAAACATTTCAAACATTTGAAAGATTCATAATATTTTTATATAATATTATATATTTTTAAGGAGTTTTTATTATGGCAGGCAGTTTATACGCATTAATTCTTGCAGGTGGATCTGGAAGCAGGTTGTGGCCGTTGAGTCGAGAGCTTCATCCTAAGCAATTGATGAAAATCGAAGGGGATTATACTCTTTTTCAAGCTGCTTTTATTCGTTTAGTAAACTGCGTTGATGATAAAAACATTTTGAGTATCACAAATGTTAAGCTGGAAACTCAAGTTAGAACTCAATTGAAGGAGCTTCAAGAAAAGTTTTGTCGAAATTCTAGTTACAGAGTGGTTACAGAGCCGGAGAGTAAAAATACAGCTCCAGCTATTGCATTAGGTATTAAATTTGTAGAAAAAATGCAAGATGCTGCATTAGGAAATTGTCCTAAAGATGACCCTATAATTATTTCTGTTCCTTCTGATTCTTTGATTGGTGATGAGGAAAAATTCTCTGAAGCAATTAATGAAGCAGTTAAACTGGCGAAAGAAAATTATATAGTTGCATTAGGCGTAAAACCTGAAAGGGCTGATGCCGGTCTAGGTTATATTAAAACCAAACGTAATAAAAAGATTAAAGATATTTCAATGGATGCGTTGAAGGTTGAATATTTTATTGAAAAACCTGATAAAGAATCAGCTCAAGAGTTTGTTGATTCTAAAAAGTATTATTGGAATAGTGGAATATATGTTTTCAAAGCTTCTGTTATGATGGCAGAGCTTAAAAAATATGAACCAGAAATAGTTGATATTTTGAAAAAATCTGAAATTTCTTCACAAACACCAACTATAGCTTATACTGATTTTGAAAAAATGCCTGATATATCTATTGATTATGCAGTTATGGAAGCCACTAAAAAATTGGCTATGGTTCCATTAGATTGTGAGTGGAAAGATGTAGGTTCTTGGGATGCAATTTACGAAATTTCTGAGAAAGATGAAAATGGCAACTATTTAATGGGAAATGTTGTAGATTTGGGCAGCAAAAATTCAATGATCTATTCTACTTCAAAGCTGATTACGTCAATCGGACTCGAAGATACTGTTGTTGTTGAAACAGAAGATGCTTTATTGGTTTGTGATAGAGAAAATTCTAATGACGTAAAAAAAATAGTGAGCCATTTGAAAGAACGTGGGGATGAAGTTCAGTTAACTCACAAGACCGTTTATAGACCTTGGGGCTATTACACTGTTTTGACAGAGGGTAATGGATTTTTGACTAAGTGCATTTATGTGAACCCAGGCGCAAAGCTTAGTGTTCAATTGCATCATCATCGAAGTGAACATTGGGTTGTCGTAGAAGGTAAAGCTATGGTGTTAAAAGGCGAAGAACTTTTTGAGCTGCAAAACGGTGAAAGTGTTGATATTGAAGTCGAAGAAAAACACTCTTTGCAAAATCCTTTTGATGAGCCTTTAAAAATTCTAGAGGTGCAACAAGGTGATATTTTAGATGAAAATGATATTGTTCGTTTTGAAGATATGTATGGAAGAGTATAAGAGCTATTGTTTTTTTAGTTCAAGAATCTGCTTTTGATAATAAATGTTATTTTTATAGGGATGTTGTGATATTTTGATGTTATGAATATTAAAATTATTGCAGTAGGGAAAATCAAGGAAAAATATACAAAAGAGGCTATTGATGAATTTGCAAAACGGCTAAGTGCTTATTGCAGTTTATCTTTAATAGAAGTTCCTGCACAGGAAATAAAAGATGACAATTTGGCTCAAAAATATATGGAAATAGAAGCCGAAAAAATACTCAATCACATTAAACAAGATTCTTATGTAATAACCTTAGAAATACTAGGTAAAATGCTCTCTTCAGAGGTGTTTGCTGAAAAAATTAAAAGTTTAGCAAATGAAGGACATAATGAAATTGTCTTTGTTATTGGAGGCGCAAATGGTTTAGCTTCTAAGGTAAGTGAAAGAGCTAATTTTAAATTAAGTTTTTCAAAAATGACATTTACACACCAGCTCATTAGAGTTTTTCTTTACGAGCAAATTTATAGAGCGTTTAAAATAATAAATAACGAATCTTATCATAGATAAATGATTTCATTTGTAAAATGATAATTGTTGATTATTTTTGCTTTGGGGATTGTGGAACAAAAAAATCTATCGCAACAATAGTTCCATCTTTTTTATTTATGAAAATGTCAAAATCATTATCGATTTTCAAATTTTTGATTTTTGTTGTATCAACTTTTATGATTTTTTGTTGCATTGTTTTTTCATTTTCTTTTAGTGTTTGTTTATCTATTGTGTCACAGTAGATGCCACTACCTATAAGGGCGCCAGTAAATGTTGTTAAAAGAAAAGGTGTGTAGTTTATTTTGTTAGTTTTTTTGTTTTTTTGATTTTGATTGTTTTCTGCTTTTTCAATTTTGTTGGATTTAAAATTTTGCATTAAAAAATTGTTTCTTGATAGTGTATTAATAGCTTTAATTGCCATATTTGCTCCTCGTGAAAAACCTTATATATATGATTGCAGAAAAGTTCATTATAGTAAAATATTAAAGTTTAAAAAATCCTATTTAAGGGTATTAACATGGTATAAGGTATAACGAGTGGTCTGTTTATCATGTCTATAAGTCCTATATCAGCCTCAATGATGTCTATGTATGTCGCAAGCACTGCGTCATCATCTTCTGCTGAAGAAAAGGACTATGAATATGAGCTTATTAAGCAAGAACTTATGGCTATGGGACTAACTGTTACAGGGGATAAAGATACAGATAAAGCAAGATTAGAAACTGCTGAACGTATTCAAGAGATGATGGAATCTCAAAGTGCTTCCAATTCAAAACAATCTATACCTTTTGAAGACATAATGAACACGTTGAATCTTACTGTATCTGGTGATCTTGACGAAGATTATGACAATACTATTGATAAACTCGATTATGAAATAGGTATGGCATATACTGATGAAGAAAAAGAATACTATGAGGCTTTGAAAGATCAGGTTGAATCAGAGTATAACAGCTCTAAACAAAACAGTATCAGTTATTTTTCAGGCGCAAGTCAGTTATCTTCTTTGAATCGATATATGCTAGGAATTTAATATCTACTTAAAATCTATTTAAGATTATTACTTGCTCGGGAGTTAATACCTCTCGGGCTTTTTTCTGTCCAAGAAAAACTGGTTCAAGAATAATATTCAATCTATCTGTGAGTTTTTGATAGTTTTTATTAACAGGAGTTGTTTTTCCATTTTCTATTGCTCTGAGAAAAACTGCAGCATTTTGGGGTTTTTTGTTTTTTTCAAGGAATTTCTCAGAAAAAGCTGTATCTTTTCTAGCTGGAACAATAAGTCCGCTTTCAACAAGCTTTTCAAGCGCTTCATTTGAGCTTATAAATTTTACAAATTTCAAAGCTTCTTTTTTATGTTTTGAGGATTTTGAAATTGCGTAACCTGATGCATCGATATTAACAACAGAGCCATTTGTACCTTGCGGAAATGGTGCAATATCCCAGTCAAAATTTGCTTCAGATCTATATTTAGGTACAAGCCATCTCCCTGAAACTTGCATTGCTAGTTTTTGTTGCAAAAATAGTTGTGCCAATGTAAGACTAGCGTTGTCAGCTTTTGATGGTGCAACTTTGTATTTGTTCACAAGGTCGCTGTATAAATCTAGAGAATCAATTGATTCTTTTTTATTTATTAGAATTGTGCTTCCGTCATCACTTAAAATAGATGCATTATTGCTAAAAAGATATGGTAGCCAAAAAATGACATCTTTTTCAAAACTTGTTCCCCAAATGTCTGTTTTTTTGTCATTATTTGTATCTTTTGTTAGCAGTTTAGCTGTTTTTATATAATCTTCAATTGACCAATTGTTTGATGGGTAAGGCACATCATATTTTTTAAATAAATCTTTGTTGTAATAAACAACTAGATTTGAAACATCTCGTGGTATTGCATAAATCTTGTTGTTAAAACAAAAACCTTCATAAGATTTTTTGAAGTATTCATTTTTATTAAAAAATGGAGTTAAATCTTCTAACAATCCTGATTGTATATATTTAGGAGCATAATAGTTATTTATGAATACAACATCAGGAGCAAGATTTGATGCGAATAAAAGATGAAGTTTTTGAAAATAGTTTTGTGGAATATGAATGAATTCTATTTTTATATCAGAATTTTGTTTTTCAAATTCTTTTAATAACGGTTTTAATAGTTCTGTTTCTGATTGGGAACCCCAACTTGAAAATTTAACAATAGTTTTTGTTTCTTTTGGCTTTTTAAAAACAAAGAAAAACAAAAAACATAAAATGAGTAAAATCGAAATCATAAAAGCAATTTTTTTCATTTTTTAATTATAGCTCAAGAAGCATTTTCATGTTTTTATCAGAAACTTCAACGAGAGCCTTGAAATCGCCTAGTCTAACGATGTATCTGTCTTTACCAGCCAATGTTTCAGATAGTCTTGCTCTTATTTCTGTGCCATTTATTGCATTAAACTGGTTTAGCATAAAAATTTCATTGTTTATATATCCAATTAAAGAATATTTTTTATTATATTCAACAAGACAAATACCTTTATTGCTAGATAAAACAGAAGTGTTTAATAGCATAGGGTTTTTTACTTTTTCAATTGGTGATGAAAAATATTTATTTATAGATTTTCCTGTTGTTTGTGGAATCTTTTTTTCAGGGGTAATTCTGGGTTTTGATGATTTTAGTTCAGCTTTGTAAACTGTTTTTTGAATATTGTTGATTTTTGTTTCACTAATTTTTTTTATTTCTTTTTGTTCTTGTTTTTCTATTTGTTTATCTTTTTCAGGGATTTTTATATTTCCAATGACTTGTTTTTCTTCAATTGGTTCTCGTCCAGGCACTTCATCAAATATTTTTTTATAAGATTTAGCTGCTAGCGTAACTATGACGATTGGGAAAGTTACGAGTACAAATATTGAAAATAATAATTTAAAATCAAACCCTTTGTTCTCTTCAGGCAATTTCACTTCTTCAATGGGTGGAATATTACCCTTCATTATTTCTTCTGCTTGAGGATTATACTTAGGATCTAAAATTTTATATTGATAATCTGATGCAAAAGATACAGTATTAGCTGTGAAAAATATTATGAGAGAGATGCAAAAATATAATAAAATCTTCATTCCAGTTCGATGATTCATTGATGTAAAAATCCAGTATTTTAAATTAATGTATACGGCAAATGGTTGTTATTATTGTAGCAACAAAAATATTAATTTTTCAAGCCTAAAATTTACATTAGGTTTACAATTGCAAATAATTAACAAGACCTCTTAAGCCGAGTTTGTAGCTGTCTAGCCCAAATCCACATATTTGACCTATACATACGGGAGCAGTTAGTGAATTTTTTCTGAATTCTTCTCTAGCGTGTATATTTGAAATATGGATTTCAACTGTTGGAATAGCGACTGCTGAAATTGCATCACGAATAGCTACACTTGTATGTGTATATGCCGCGGGATTGACTACAATACCGTCGCAGTTCCAGTCAGGTGATTTTGCTTTTTGTATAGCATTTACAATTTCACCTTCAATGTTGCTTTGAAATGTTATTATTTCAACGCCAAGTTCATTACCCAGTTTTTTAATCTCTTCATTAATCTTATCTAGAGTCAAGGTTCCATAGATTTCAGGTTCTCTTGTTCCTAAAAGATTAATATTCGGACCATTTATAACTAATATTTTCATATAAATAACTTATCATGTTTCAAAGTGTTTTGTCTAATTTTAATTTTGGATTATAATGTAGTTATGATAGAAATGAAGGTAATGGGAATAGCACTTGATACAAGAACGGGTTCACCGATTGTTGTATTGCACGACAAAGACAACAGAAAGGCTTTGCCTATATGGATTGGATCTGCTGAGGCTAGTGCTATTATAAGAAGAATTGAGAATATTGCAGTAAGTCGTCCTATGACTCACGACCTTATTGCTGAAATTGTTGAAAAAACAGGATACTCTGTTGATCGTGTTGAGATTAATGATGTTGAGAAAGAGACATATTACGCAATCATTTATCTTGTAAATGATGAGGGTAAGGTTTTAGAAATTGATTCAAGACCATCTGATGCTATTGCTGTTGCGATTCGTGTTGATGCACCTATTTTCGTTACTGCAAATGTTTTAGCGAATGGTTCAGTGTCTTGTGATACAGCAAAAGATGAAGAAGAAGCAAAAGAGTTTAGAGATTTTATCCAAACGATAAAACCTTCTGATTTTGAAAAGCTTATTAAGCACGACAAAGAATCTGATCAATAGAATTTTATTTTAGAATTGCCCGCCTCTTAGGTAATATTCTGAGCAGCTTAATCCGCTAGAGTGGCTATTGCAGTCTTTTTCGAGTTCTTGGTTTGTTAGTTCAGAGCCAAATGCTTCTATTGAATTTTTGTATATGTATACACCAAAGATATCTTTTCCTATTCTGTTAGGCTTTTCGATTCCATTCATATCGAAAATAACTGTTGCACAGGGTTTTGTTTGGCTGCATTTGCAACCTAACCATTTAAATCCTACAATGTTGCCATTTTCCTGATAAGAGAAAAATCTTGTAAAAACAAGTGATTGCATTGGAACTTGAGCACCATTTTTAAATTTATAATGATAGCTTTTTAAATTGTTAGGGTTTTTGGATAAATCAACGTTTAGATATGGACTTATAATTCTAAAAATTTCTGGTTCTTTTTCTGGTACGTTGCTTTTGCATATTTTATCAACTGTTGCTGCATCACTTACGTTATATACTTCGTAATTAGATTGCATTTCTCCATAAAGTTTTTTCCAACCTGAAATAATACGTGCTTGTTTAGAGTTGTTGAAAATTGTTGGGATGCATAAAGTGACTGTGGTCATAAGAAGACAGACCACAATCATTATTTCTACCATATTAAATGCTTTGAGTTTTTTGTTCATATTATCTTGCCAAATCAAGTTGTTTTTTTTCTTTTATTAATTTGTCGTATATCCATTCTGGTATGAAATTTTTGCCAAGGATAATTTGACCGTTGTTAGGGTTTGGTGCATGAAAATCTGAACCACCTGTTATTATTAGTCCATTTTTTTCTGCAATAGATGAATAATATTCAACCATTGCTGGTGAGTGTTTTCTATGATAAGCTTCAACACCTCTTAGTCCATAGTGCATAAATTCTTTGATAAGATTTTCTGCGTCTTCAACGTCAAAAGGATGAGCAAAAACAGGTATGCCACCTGCATCATAGATAATTTCTATTGCTTCATGTGGTGAGATTGTTTTTCTTTGTACATAAACATCTGAGTCATTGTTTATATATTTATTGTAGGCTTCCATAACACTGTTTGTGCCACCTACAAGAGTTATTGCTTTAGCAATATGTGGACGACCTATGCTACCGCCATCAGCAACTAGGCTTTTTATTTTATCAAATGTAATATGGATACCTTCTTTTTTGTTTAAAAGATGTATGATTTCTTCAGTTTGTTCAATACGTGCTTTTTGTTGTGATTTAAGCATTTCTTGAAAATCGCTGTCATTTCGATTCATAAAATATCCAAGAATGTGAATTTCGTTGTTTTTATAAATCGTATTGATTTCAACACCCGGAAGAATTTCAAGTGGTTTTTGACTGGTTTCTTTTGCGTGTCTGTTTGCATATTCAACAGCAATCGGGTAGGCTAAAACGTTATCGTGATCAGTAATCGCGATAGCATCCAGCCCTGCATCAATAGCAGTATCCACAATCTTTTCGGGGCTGAAAACGCCATCCGAATAGATTGTGTGAATGTGTAAATCGACTTTCACCTTTCTATCCTTTCATCATGTATTTACCTCACTAATATTTTTTATAAATTGAATTCTTTTAATGCTTTGTGCTTGCCCAGAAACGGCATCAAAGCTCATTGCCACTGCGTTAAGTTCTAAAACAGGGTTTTCATCTATGTCAAATCTTTCAGGAATGCTGGTTATGAGTCTTTTTAGAGAAGATTCATATGCCATACCAATAACTGAATTATGTGCTCCACAAAATCCTGCATCTGATATATATGCTGTGTAATCATTGATGATTTTTTCATCAGCTGTTTGAACATGTGTGTGTGTGCCTAAAACAGCGCTTATTTTATGGTCACAACAAAATTTACCAAAACAGATTTTTTCAGCAGTTGCTTCTGCATGAAAATCTACTATTACAATCGGTGCTTCTTGTTTTATTTTTTCAATTTCGTTTTGTATTATTTCCCAAGGAGAATCAACAGGGTTCATAAATGTTCTGCCAAGGAAATTTAAAACGGCCATTTTAGTGTTTTTTACTTCAAAAATTCTATAACCAACTCCATAGGTACCTTTAGGATAATTCCAAGGACGAATAAGTCTGTCTGAGTTGTTTATATATGAATAAACATCTTTTTTATCCCAAATATGATTCCCTGAAGTGAAACAATTTATGCCCATTTCAGAGAGTTCTTTATGGTTTTTTTCTGTGAGACCAAATCCGTGTGATGCATTTTCAACGTTAGCTATTATAAAATCATATGGATTTTTTTCAGAAGACACTAGGTCGCCTAGGTAATATTTTACAATATTACGTCCAGGGCGACCTACTATGTCACCTAAAAATAATACATTTATCTGTGTGTTAGATTCGTTCATGTTTGCCTGTGCGTACAGGTCAAATAGAGTCGTTTTGGTTAACTATTTTGCGATTTCAGTTGTTCTGATTTCACGTACCACTGTAACTCTGATTTGACCAGGGTAATCGAGTTCTTCTTCAATACGCTTAGCAATATCGCGGGCTAACTTAGCACTTGCTAAATCATCGAACATGTCAGGTTGGACGATAATCCTAACCTCACGACCCGCTTGAACAGCAAAAGACTGCTTGATGCCTTCATAGCTAGAGGCGATTTCTTCAATCTTTTTAAGTCTTTTGATGTAAATTTCAAGAGTATCTCGTCTTGAACCGGGGCGTCCGGCTGATATAGCATCCGCAAGTTTTACCAAAACTGCTTCAATCGTATTTGCTGTAACGTCATCGTGGTGAGCTTCAATTGCGTGCACAATTTCTTCTTTTTCTCCATAACGACGGGCAAGTTCAACACCTAGCTCAATATGTGTTCCATCTTGAGTTTGGTCAACTGCCTTTCCAATGTCATGTAAAAGTCCTGCACGTTTTGCAACTTGTACATTAGCACCTAGTTCTGCTGCTAGCATACCTGCAATATGTCCGACTTCTAGTGAGTGTTTCAAAACATTTTGTCCATAGCTTGTTCTGTAATATAAGCGTCCTAATGTTTTGATTAACTCTTTATGAAGGTTTAATACACCCATATCTACTGCTGCATTTTCACCTTCTTTTTTGATTTTTTCTTCAATTTCTTCCTGTGCTTTTTCGACCATTTCTTCGATTCTTACAGGGTGAATACGACCGTCTGAGATTAGCTTTTCTAAAGCAACTTTAGCTATCTCACGTCTTACGGGGTCAAAGCTTGAAAGAACAACAGCTTCAGGAGTATCGTCGATAATTAAATCAACTCCTGTTAGAGTTTCCAGTGTTCTTATGTTACGACCCTCACGTCCGATGATACGACCTTTCATTTCATCAGATGGAAGGTTAACAACAGAAACAGTTGATTCAACAACTTGATCAATAGCACATCTTTGCATTGTAGTTGAAAGAATGTCTTGAGCTGTTTGTTTAGCTGTCTCTCTTATTTTTGCTTCATTTTCTTTAATTAATTGCATTTGTTCTTGTTGAAGATCCTGCTTAAGTTGCTCGATCAACATGTGTCTTGCTTCTTCACGGGACATTCCTGAAATTCTTTCAGTTTCTTCAATTTGTTTTGCAATCAAGTCAGCAAGATAGTCTTCTTTTTCTAACAGTTCATCCATTTTTCTTTGAGCTGCTGATTCTTTGTCAGTAGCTTCTTGGATTTTGTCTTCTAGCATATCTTCTTTTTTGATAAGCTTTGATTCTTGTCTTTGTAAGTCTTGTCGTCTTTCTCTGACTTCATCATCAAATTTTTCACGTTCTGCGTGTAGAGCTTCTTTAGCCTGTATCATAGCTTCTTTTTTCAAAAGATTTTCTTTTTCTGAAGTTTCTTTTGAAAGATCTTCATAAAGCTTTTGCACTGCTTTTTTCTTTTGCCACAAAGCAACCGAAAGTCCTAAAAGACCAATGATAACAATCAGGGCAATTATTAAGAGTGCAAGTGATAAATCCATTGTTTCGATTGTCCTATACCTCATTTTCTATATATACACATAACCCAATATGCTAATTTTTTGTAAATGAGCATATTTAGGCTTAATTTTCAATTGTGTTTTGAATTAGTTTATTAATTCATATAAAATTATTATTCTTTATTACTAAACTAAGACAATAGTATCATATATTTTTTATTTTTAAAAGAAAAAACTTGAAAACCCTTGAAAAATTTAATATTATGATATCAATGAGAACTGAGAATATTGGATTGAATTTTGAGTTTATTTAAAAGAATAAAAAATATCGTAAGAAGCAATATTAATTCCAAAGAATCTGTATATGAAAATGATTTTGGGCCTGAAGTTAATTTTGATAATTTTCGTCCCGATTTTGAAGATATTGAATTCGATGATCGTGTAAAAAAAGCAGTTAATAAAGGCGCTGATGGGAATTCTTTAGAACAAGAATATTACGCAAATTTAGAATTGCCTTATGGTGCTGGTTTTGATGAAATAAAAGCATCATATAAAAGACTTTTAAAAAAATATCATCCTGATAAATTTTATGGAAATGAAAAAAAACTTGCGATTGCTCAGGAAGTTGTGAAAAAACTGAACCTCGCATATAATTATTTTGAAGAGAAATATAGTAAGTAATGAATTAGATAGGAGTTTTTAAATGGCCGGTTTATTAGAAAGATTGTTCAAAGTTATACAAGCAACATTGCATTCAATCGTATCAAGATTCGAAGATCCTATAAAACTAGCTGAACAAGGAATTAGAGATTTAAAAACAGATTTTGATAATAGTTTGAAGGGGTTAGCTGAAGTCAAAGCTATTGCCATTTCAACAAAACGTGAGTTAGAAGAAAAGAAACAAATTGCTCAAGATTATGAAAATAAAGCAATGGCTCTTTTGAAAAATGCTCAAGCAGGTACTTTGGACCCCGCAGAGGCTGACAGATTAGCATCTGAAGCTTTGGCAAAAAAACAAGAAGCTTTGCAAGATGCTGCTCAGTTAAAAAGCTCTTTAGAAAAATACAATATGATGATTAAGCAATTTGAAAACAAAATTGCTAACTTGAAAGAACAAATTAAAAAATGGGAAAACCAATTAAAAACATTAAAAGCTCGTCATACGGTTGCTGTTTCTTCTAAAAAAATCAACCAACAGCTTGTTTCTATGAGTTCGGATAGCACAGCAGGTATGTTAGAAGATATGAAAAACAAAATTAACGAGGAAGAGGCTTTAGCTGAAGCTTATGGATCAATGGAGAGTATTGAAACTGATATTGATAAGGAAATTAATGCTGCTATTGGTACTAGTGCATCTCCTGATGTGCAAGCTTCTTTGGCTGAGTTAAAAGCTAAAATGCTTACAGATAAATCTGCTGAGTCATTGAATGTTGAGCAAGACAATCTAGCTGAACAAAAAAATGAGTTAGAAAATGAGTAATTAAATAAAATCAAAGGAGTTTATATGCAGTTAGCAATAGTGTTAATCATCTTAGCCATATTTGTGATAATTCTTATACCAACAATTGGTATGAATGTGATATTTCTTGTGATTGGTGCAGTTGTTGCATATGCAATCATAATGAGAAATAAGTCTATAAAAGAAAATTTAAACAAAGTTCCTGAACAGGCTCCTCACGTTGTTAACTTAGAAAGAGGAGGCGTGTTCGAGTTAAGAGGTGTTGGCAAAGATTATAAAGATATGACTTTAAAAGTTATTGCTAAACACTTATATCAAGAAGGTGATTTCTCTTGGTTTGAGCTCGAATGTGATGATGGAAGTGATGAAAAAGTTTGGGTTGAAGTCGAAGACGATGATGATACAAAAGTAAGTGTTGTTTTAGAGAAAAAGAAACTATCAGACATTGGTTTGACTCCTTCACAGCTTGATGTCATTGACGATGAAGAAAGTGGCAATGTTTGTGGTTATCATTATGAAGATTCTGGTGATGCTATATTTTACAGATTTTGTGATAGTGAAAAAGCTGAAAAATTGTATTACTGGGATTTTGTACAAGGAAATAAATCTTTAAGTGTTGAAAAATGGGGTGAAAGTGATTATGAAGTATTTGTTTCACAGATAATGCGTCCATCTCAAATTACTGTTTTAAGAAATAAAGAAGAATAGGAGTATATATGAGCATAAGTTTATCAGCTGTTGGTAACAATCCGATTGTTCAAAGTGTGATTTACCTTTCTATATCTTGTATAATGCTTTTTTTGTCTAAGTTTATGTTTGACAAGTTTTCTATTTTTCAACCGGAAAAAGAGATTAAAAATTGCAATTATACGGCTATAATAGCTTTTTGTGGCTATATTATTGGTATGGCATTTATTCTCGTTGGTGCTTTTGTTGGACCTTCTTCAAAAACATTCAGACTAGATTTAGCAATGTACGTTGCATATGCTATTGTCGGTGTGATTTTGATGACCACTTCAGGGTTTGTCACAAGAAAGATTATGCTTAATCGTTTTGATAATGCTAAAGAACTATTGCAGGACAAAAATATAGGTACAGCTGCAGTGTATTTTGGCTTTTATGTTGCTCATGGTCTTATCATTGCTGCTTGCGTAAATGGTGATGTTGGTGGTATTTTGTCTTCGATTTTCTATTATGTTTTAAGTGTATGTTTTATGTTCGTATTTTTACGAATTTATGATTTGATTACACCATATTCTGTGCACGATGAATTAGAAAATGATAATTATGCTGTAGGCATTGCTTTAGCAGGGAATATCATTGCTATTGGTATTATTTTGATGAAAGCGACTTTAGGTGATGTCGATGGTTGGAAAAATAGTTTGATTACTTATTTTGTTGATCTTTCTGCAATTTTATTGATGTTGCCAACAGTGAGATATGTTTTAGGAAACTTTATTGTAAAAGCAATTGATATCAATAAAGAGTTGAAAAACAATAACGTTGCAGCTGGATTAATTGAATTCACATGCATCACATGTTTTGCTTTATTGGTATTTTTTATGGTCGATTTTACGGTAGCAATTTAAGGAAAGATTTATGTTAATCAGACCTCAACAAAAATTAAGAGATAAACTTTTTTATAACAATCTTCTTTTGATAGTTGTTATATTTTCAATAATATGTTTTATTACATCATTGAATCTTCAGGCTTCAACTTCAGTTGGAAGAACTGATTATGAAATCAGAGAAGGTATGACTTATGGCCCAATTAAAATAGACAAACAACCTAAGATATATAAGATTATTGCAAACTTTGGAGGAAGTAATACATCTACATATCTTTCAGGTGAAGTTTTAGATAAAGACAAAGATACCTTATATGAATTTGGAAAAGATCTTTGGCACGAATCAGGTTATGATTCTGAGGGTTATTGGTCAGAGTCAGAAAGAAAAATGACTGCATATTTGACCTTTAAAGAAAAAGGTACTTATTATATCCAGTTTAATACTGAAGAAAAAAATATGCGCAATATTGATATAACTATTCAGCTTGTGAAAGGCAGCTATGTTGCACATTCTCAATTTGGTTCACTATTTTTACTTATCGCAATGATAATATTCTTCTTGTTAAACAAACAATGGGTTTGTGAAAAGTTGGCTGTTATAAATGAAAAGATAGAAGAGATGAGTGATGATTAATAACGGTAAATTTTTTGAGTTTTTGATTTATATATGTCTTATTATTGTTTTGGCAATTATTTATTTTGCGTGTTTTAATGTGGCTTATAAAGGATATGGCTATCCTGGTTATAGAGGATATCATCATCATCATTATCATTCTTTTTGGTATATCAGAAATTATGATGAAAGTTATTATCCTTCTAACAGAGAAAATAGCGTAAATGGAAATAGATTTTCTCAAAGAGGTTTGAGTGGTGGAAAATAAAAAACATGTTTTGACAACAAAAGAGTCTGTTATTCTTTTGTTGTCAGTTTTTGTCGTAGGTTTTTGCACGATTATTTATGAGCTTTTGATAGGAAGTGTGTCTTCTTATTTTTTAGGAGATAGCATAAAACAGTTTTCTCTTGTAATTGGGCTCACAATGACAGCTATGGGGCTTGGTACGTTAGTTTCTAGGCTTGTTAAAAGCAATTTAATCTATTGGTTTATATTAATAGAAATTATTTTGGCCATAGTTGGTGGTTTATGTGTGCCTATTTTGTATTTTTCATATATGTGTGAGCCGATTTATTATCCTGTCATGTTTATTTTGATTATGGCAATTGGAACACTGATTGGTCTTGAAATTCCTTTATTAACAAGAATTATGGAACAGTATTATGATTTGAGAAACAACATCTCAAACGTATTGTCATTAGATTATTTAGGTGCATTTATTGCTACATTAGCGTTTCCGTTTTTACTTTTGCCTTTGATGGGCATTTTTGAAAGTTCTGTTTTTGCTGGGCTTTTGAATCTTGTAGTTGGTATAATTAATTTTTATTGGTTTAAAGATAAGATTACTTTTAAAAGACGTGCTAAGCTTAGAACTTCAGCTGTTTTGATTTTGTTTTTATTAATTGGTATTTTTGTTTGCTCAAAAGGGCTTATGAAATATTGGGAAAACAATATTTTTGATGACAGAGTGATTTTTTCAAAACAAACAAAGTATCAAAAATTGGTTATGACTCAAAATAAAGAAGACATAAGACTTTTTATAGACGGTAATGTTCAGTTTTCTTCAGTTGATGAGCATAGATACCATGAGTTGCTTATTCACGTACCTATGTCATTAGCTAAGCATAAAGAAAATATTCTAGTCCTAGGCGGTGGTGACGGACTTGCTGCAAGAGAACTTTTAAAATACAAAGATGTTAAAAATATTACTGTTGTTGATTTAGACAAGGATATGACAGACCTTGCTAAATATAACAGAATAGTTAAAGAGCTAAATCAAGGCAGCTTTTTTAATCCTAAAGTGAAAATTGTTAATTCTGATGCGTTTAAATATGTTGAAAATTCTAACGAATTTTTTGATGTGATAATAGTTGATTTACCTGACCCGAATAATTCTTCTTTGGCTAGATTATATAGCAGAGAGTTTTATAAAGTTGTTAGAAAAAAACTTTCTAAAGATGGTTTGTTAGTTTCACAGTCAACAAGTCCTTATTTTTCATCAGAAGCATACTGGTGTGTGAATGAAACATTGAAAGCAGCTGGATTTAGATATACATATCCTTATCATGTTTATGTACCGTCTTTTGGTGACTGGGGCTTTGTTATGGCTTCTAACGTTAAATATGATTTAGATAAATTTAAATTGGCTGTTCCAACTAAATATTTAGATAAAGAAACTTTCAAAAAAGCATTTGTTATTGAAAAAGACATCATAAGAGACAATATCAAATATTCAACATTAGATAAGCCTGCAATATTAGACTACTATTTGCAAGGCTGGAGATATTGGAACTAATCAATTTGAATATTCGGATTGAAAAAGTTGTACACAGCTTTGGCACAACGTTTGTTGACTTTCTCGCAAAGCTGCTCGTAGCTTGCTTGTGAGATGTGTTTTATATCTTTGAATTCTTTGATTAGTATTTCTTTATTTTGTTTAGAAAGACCCTTGATTTCGTCTAAAATAGACTCTGTTGCTTTTTGTCCTCTTAGTTTCCGATGGAAAGTAATGGCGAATCTGTGGGCTTCATCTCTTATTCTTTGGAAGAAATAAAGCGCAGGTGAGTTTATTGGAAATATAACTGGGTTTGATTCATGAGGCTTGAAAACCTCTTCAAGCCTTTTAGCTAATGATACGACGTCAGGATGAAAATCATGCGCGTCAAAAATTTCCATAACTGATGATAATTGTCCTTTACCTCCATCTATGATTATTAAATCAGGCATTGGAAGCGTTTCTGTTAATTTGCCGAAATATCTTCTTTCTACAACTTCTTGCAATGATTTGAAATCATCAGGTTTTGATTCTGTTGATTTAACCTTGAATTTTCTGTACTTGGATTTTTTAGGGAGCCCGTTTTCAAACGTAACCATTGACGCTACTGTGTTTGTACCTTGAATATGAGAAATATCAAAACATTCTACAATGTATGGGAATTTTGAGAGTCCTAATTTTTCTTGGATATAACTACCTACTTCATTGTAATCTCTTTGAATTTCTGTGAGTTTTTCTAGTTTTACTTTTTCAAAGTAGAATTTGGCATTTTTTTGAGCAAGGTTCAAAAGTTCAATGTTTCGTTTTGTTGAAGCGTCAGTTATTTTGATCGTTTTTTCAGCTTTATCGGACAGCCATTTTGAATAAAGTTCGACATCTTCTTTTTCTAAAAGTTTTGGAAGTACAATAGTCGAAGGAATTTCAACCTCTGACACCATTGTGTAGTATTCTTTTAAGAATGTAGATAAAACTTCAGCTTCGTTTGAAAGATTTCCATCAGTATTAGAGAATTGAAAATCTTTTTTGTCTGTTAACCTACCTTGTCTTATTTGCAGCATTGAAACGACAAAAAGATTTCCTTCAAAATAAACAGATGCGATGTCTTGATTTATGTTTGTGTTTTCAAAAACAACTTTTTGATGTTCCATAGTTTTTTGAACATCCAGCCAGCTGTCACGATATCTTGCTGCTTTTTCAAACTCTTCTTTTGCTGCAAATTTTTCCATTTCTTTTTGCAGTGCAGTGACAAGTTCTTTTTGTTTACCGGAAAGAAATAGCTCCACGTTTTTGAGTATTTTTTTGTAATCTTCAGGTGAAATCAGCTTTTGACAAGGTGCCATACATCTGCCTATGTGATAATACAGACAAGGACGATCTTTGAATTTTGGATTTTTGCATTGTTTTAGTGGGAACAGCTTTTTTATCAAGTCTAAAGTAGCATACATTGCTCTTGAATCTGTATATGGGCCAAAATATTTGCCTTTGATTTTGT
The DNA here is from genome assembly GCA_944322545.1 of Candidatus Gastranaerophilales bacterium. GTDB lineage: Bacteria > Cyanobacteriota > Vampirovibrionia > Gastranaerophilales > Gastranaerophilaceae > Limenecus. The sequence continues at coordinate 79,086 of CALUPF010000033.1, read as the reverse complement.
TTTTATTTGATTTTCTTGCAACTATTATTCTTGGATATTCTTCTTCTGTAATTACAAAATATGGGAATTTTTTGTCATCTTTTAAAAGTACATTATACTTTGGCTTATGTTTTTTTATGAGATGTGATTCTAAAATTAGCGCTTCTACTTCACTGTCCGTGACAATGAATTGTATTTTTGCTATTTGTGGCACCATTATTTTTAGTTTTGGTGAGTCGTGGTGTTTATTAAAATAGCTATAAACTCTTCTTTTTAGGTTTTTGGCTTTTCCAACATAAATTATTTCACCATTCTCATCAAAAAACTGATATGAACCGCTTAATTCAGGGAGAATGGATAGTGTCTGTTTAACTTCTTCTTTTAATTTGTCGGTCGCCATATTGTTATTTTAACCTTGTTTTATACAAATAAATCAGTTACTTCAAACTTATTTACGTCAATTAATCCTTTGTCTGTAATTTTTAGTTCAGGAATAACTGATAATGACAAAAACGCCATACTCATAAATGGCTCATCTATTTTACAGCCGATTTTTTTCGCTGCTAAATCTAGCTCTGCAATTTTTTGTTGAACTTCTTCATTTGGCTTGTCTGACATAAGTCCAGCAATAGGAAGTTTTAGGTGAGCTAGAGTTTTACCGTTTTCAACAATGATTTTACCGCCTTGAGATTTAACTAGTTCAACAGCTGCGTAGTAAATATCGTCATCATTAGTGCCTATAACTATCATATTGTGAGAATCATGAGCAACAGTAGATGCGATTGCACCAGATTTTAGCCCAAAGCCTTTAACAAAGCCTAAACCGATGTTGCCTGTCGCTTTGTGACGTTCTATAACTGCGATTTTTAACAAATCGTTTTGGGTATCAGCTATTGCATAACCATTTTCAATTTTAGGTAGTTCTATAGTTTGTTTTGTAATAAGTTGTTTTGGTATAACATTTATTGTTTTTACTTTTGATTTACCTTCTGGAACTTTTATTTGTAAGTCTTCTTTATACAAGTATTTTATGTTGACAGAACCTCTTAATGTTGGAGCTTTAAAAGCATTTGTGTCAATTAGCATTTTGCCATTTTGTGCAATTTTTTTTCCGTCTTTAAATACCATATGAGGTTCAAAATTTTCAAGGTTTTCGAATATTGCAATATCTGCTTTGTATCCTGGGGCAATTGCACCTAAGTTTTGTAGGTTGAAATATTCAGCTGTGTTTAATGATGCCATTTGGATTGCTTTAATTGGATCAATACCATTTTTGACAGCTTTTTTAACCATTCGCGAAATATGTTTTGCCAAGTGTTTAGGATGTCTGTCATCAGTCACGAACATACATTTTCTTGTGTTTACTGTTTTTAAAACAGGGATTAAAGCTTCTAAATCTCTTGCTCCTGTTGCTTCACGAATCATCAGATACATGCCTAGTCTTAGCTTTTCAATAGCTTCTTCTTTAGTTGTGCATTCATGGTCTGAACGAACGCCCGCTGCTATATATGCGCATAAGTCTTTGCCGCTAAGATGGGGAGCATGTCCGTCTATACGTTTGTCTTTTTCAAGTCCGAGTTTGATTTTGCTTAAAACACTGGCATCCTGATTGACAACTCCAGGGAAGTTCATCATCTCTGCAATTCCTAAAACCCAAGGAGCATCAATTAAAAGCGCAAGATCATAACTGTTTAGGTCAACACCTGAAGTTTCTAATGATGTCGCTGGAACACAAGATGGCAGCATCATATAAACGTCTAAGGGCAGATTTTTTGTGGCTTCTCGCATGAAGCTTATACCTTGTAGACCCATTACGTTTGAAATTTCATGTGGGTCAGCAATAACTGTAGTTGTTCCCGAAGGAACTACCATTTTAGCAAACTCAGATGGCATTAACATTGAACTTTCAAGATGTACGTGTCCGTCAATAAAAGATGGGGATAAATACATTCCTTTTGCATCTATTTCTTCTAGTCCCTTGTAATCTTTAGCTACTCCGGCGATTATGTCGCCAACAATTGCAACATCTGCTTCGTGAATTTCTTCAGATAATACGTTAATTACTTTTGCATTTTTAATAACAAGATCAGCAGGTATTTCACCTTTTGCGACTTTTATGATTTTTTCAAGATTAGATGATTGAGTTATATTTTTCAATGTTTTGCCCTTTAAATGATTTTAAGTATTCAAACTTGGATTAAGTTTATTTTGTATTATACAATAATTTCAACTGAAAGTATGATTTTTTTATAAAACATAGTGCATTTTAAAAATACTATGCTATAATGGTAGTAGTAACTTTTCGGTAAAGTGTGTTAACAGGTGATAAAATGAACGTTTTTCGTTACGGTTTTATATGCTTAATTTGCTGTTTTGTGATATTTTGCACAGGCTGTAAAAAGGATAATAAACCTGTAATAAATGCTAAAAGCGGGGTTGTTATTCACAGTAGCGATTTTACCGGAGCAATGGAGTCAAAAGTTGCTACTTCCTCAAAAAGAATTCATTCCCCACAACAAGAATCATCACATGCAACGATGAAAGGAAATGTTATCAATCTTGGCGGTGGATATGAAGAAATAGACCTAGGGCCTATTTTTAGGGATAAATAGAATTTAATAATTTTATAAATAACATAGTATTTTTATGTTTTATATTGTTTAATTTTATTTGTTTTTGTATTACTATAAACGTAATTGTAGACGAAAAAAGGAAAGAAAATGAATTATACTCACGGTAGTTTGGAAAATGAAATTTTAAAAACAATTTGGATGTTAGAAGATATATCTGAAGACGACGTTTCTGTTAATGAAGTACAAGAGTCTATAAACAGAAATGCTGAGTCATCAAGAGCTTATACAACTGTGAAAACAGTTATGGATAGACTTGTTGATAAAAATATGTTGGTTAGATATAAACAAGGTAAAAAGTTCTTTTATAAAACCGTTTCATCTCGTGATGAAATGGCTCAAAAGGCTATAAAAAGGTTGGCTAGTCAGTATTTTAACAATGACATGAATTCATTGATGGATGCAATAAAAAAGGAATGCAGAACTGCGGAACTTGTATAGTTTAATAGAAAAATTTAAAGAAAAAATAAAAGAAGTAAAAGCCCCTAAAGTAGTTGATTACTCAAAAGACAGGCAGTTTGTTGGGAATATAATTATTTCTGTGTTAACTGAAAGAATCAGCGTGAAAAGAGGGCTTCTTCTTTTTCCTAAAGGATGTGAAGATCCTTCTATTCATGCTGCATGGCATGCTTTGTGTCATTATGAAGCAGATGAAGATATTAGGGCAAAAGACATCGATTACAACAATCAGCAAATTGAACTTTTGGAAATGATTGCTTTTGCTTTCAAAGATGGAAATCCACTTCCTCAAAATATTATAGAAAGTTATAAGCCTTATTATCAGGATGATCCTATTTCTTATGAAATTGGAATGAAAGGTCTGATAAAAAGGCTTTTGAGGTATGTCAATTTTTAGTTTTCTTTGTCTGGAGCAAGGTTTCCAACTTGATTTCTTCCATTTTCTTTAGCTTTGTACAAGCAATCATCAGCAAATTTAATCATATCAGCTGTTGTTTCACCATTTTGAGGGTATGTTGAAACACCAAGACTGATTGTAACTTTGACATCATTTCCATTTACTAGTTTTAGTGGATTTTCAGAAACTGCATTACATATTTTTTGTGCAGTGATTAATGCTTCATCATAGTTTGTGTTTGTGAGGATAATTGACATTTCTTCTCCACCATAACGACAAACTATATCTGAGCTTCTTACGTTCTTTTTAAGTATTTGTGCAACTTGTCTTAAAACCGCATCACCAGATTGATGTCCATATGTATCATTGAACTTTTTGAAAAAGTCTATATCAATCATTATTAGTGAAAACTGTTTGTTATAACGTTTGCTTGTTTCTATATTTAAAAGCATTTGCTCTTGGAAATATCTGTGGTTATACAATTCTGTTAGTCCGTCAGTAGTTGCAAGAGCGTATGTATATTCTAAATCTCTTGATTTTAATATGTATTTTGCAAGGTACACAGCAATAAATACAAGAACTATTGAAACAATTTGTAGGACTATTCCAATCCAAATATTAAACAAATACATAACTGCTGTTGCGCAAAGTACGTATATTATGCTTGTTAAAATTGCGATTAGCGATGATATTACAGTTGATTCGCTTCTGATTACAATGAGCCCTACGAATAAGCTTAGTAAAAGGCTTATTAGGATATCATAATGTATTGGTAGTCTTTTTATGAAATTGTTGTCTAAAATGTTATTCACAAATGTTGTATGAATTTCAACACCTGGGAATATTCGATCTGTTGGTACACTTTTTAGGTCAAATAGAGATGTTGCACTTGTTCCTATATATATAATTTTGTTTTTAAAATAATTTTGTGGAATAAGCTTTTTGTTTTCATACATTGTTTTTTCGACTTTCCACATTGGAACATATTCAAAAGAATCAGAATTATTCATTCCACTAGGACCATACCAGTTTAAAATAGCTGTTCCATTTGGCGTCAGAGGCATTTTTCTATTGCCTAAAATAAGTTCACCGTTTTTATTTATTTTATATTCAGATTGTTTGTATCCTTCTTTTTTTTCAAGGTATTTTAATGCAACTTTTAATGCTAGGTGTGGATAATAATCATTTTTGTAAACAACGAATGGAGGCAAATCTCTTGCTATTCCATCGTTTTCTCTGATAATGTTTATGTGTCCAATATTTGATGTTGAGTTTAATATTTGATTTATTATTGCTCTGCAATTAGTGAATTCTAGGTATTCGTTTTTGAAGTTGACTTTTGATTTGTTATCGACTTTTGCTTTTAAGTTGTTCGGTAAGTCGATTGGTTTTCGCAAATCAAATGATTGGTTGTCAAAATTGATTGAAGTGAAAACATTGTCATATTTTGCGATGTTATTAGCTAGTTTATTATCCTCATTTAGGCTGCTTTTTAAAGATTTAACAAACATTAAATCAAACGCAATAGCAGATGGGTTTTGTTTTTCAAGATATGTAATTAAATCTGCATATATTCCTCTTGAAATAGGCCATTCGCCATATTTTCCAAAAAGGTATTCATAACTTTCTTCATCAACAGAAATTATTACAATGTCTTTGTTGACTTTTTTATAGGGAGCCAAAAGACTTTGACGAACGTCAAAAGTTTTGTTTTCTATGGTTGCAAAGAAATTTCTTATGTATGATTGGGATAAAAGACTGAAAAGAAGACCTACTGTTATGATTATGTATATTGTATAAAGCAAATATTTAAAAAATGCTTTGTCATTGATTAATTTTTTAAACTTTTCCATAGCTATTTTCACACACCAGTTTGTTAAATTCTAATAATAATGAGGTTAAATCGATTAGCTCATCAGGGTTTTGCAAGTATTTTAGCAAACATTCTTCATTTAAATTCATCTTTAAACTCTCTCATATGTATTAATGTAATAGTCGGGTTTGGGGGAAATTTGTTATTATTGTTATTCTTATTTTGACAAAATTTTAATCCTAAAAAATCACCTTAATAATGGATTAATATTTATTTTTTGAAATATATTATGCGGCGTTTTGATTAGTCTTTAGATTGTTCGTCAATAAGCTCTTGCATTGCGAAAAGTTGTTTCATTGTTTTTCTTTGGATATCGTAAAACATGGGGGTTCTATTAGCTTTTTTGTCTTCAAAACTTTTTTGAACATGGTGGAACATCAAAGAGTATGGCATAGCTATCGTATATGCCCTAGCTTGAACTTTTCCGTTTCTGTCGATGAGCTCAACTTTTTTATCAAAAACATCAGTGTAAATTTTTAGTTTTTTTCCATCTTTCATTTCAAAAATAATAGAGTTGTCTCTTTCATTCATGAATTGTGCAGTTTCCATGTAAACTGGGATTTTGTCATTTAGCTTGCCCTTAATGACAGCTCTGTCTTCAGCTTCTGTTTTGGTGACAGGTCTAAATGAACCGTTTTCAAACTTTTCTGCTGTTATAGAATTTATTTTTGTTAATTCTAGTCCCATTAGGTTTAGTAAATTCGAAATATGTACCTGTAAATCTAAAATTACTCCACCACCATTTTCTTTTTCTTGCAACCACTTTCTTTTTAAGAAATCATCTGTGCATTTTTCAATTGTTTTGCAGGTTACTTTTTTTATCTGATCTTCTTTATATAATGGGGTTGCCGTTTTAATTGAGTTTGTGAATTTTTTATCCTTTGTTTTATCAAACTGTATTGTGATTGCGTCTTTATAAGGCATAGGAACACCCATCAGTCTCAATGCCGGAATTTGAGAGAAGAAAAAGAAATCTCCAAAATAAAGTGGTGTGTTTGTTTTGGTAACAATGTTATCAATGTTATTTAGTTCTCGTTTGTTGATACACATAGGTTTGTCTGTGTATACACCATCTAAAATCTCTTTTTGTGCAAGTTCTTCAAGTTGTGATGAATGGAATTTGTGAGGAGAAATTATGAAGGCTGAACCTTTGCAGATATCTTTTATGGCTTTAAGAAAATGATATCCTATAAGTATTTTATTACTTGGCTCTTTTTCATCAATCAGCTTTGGGTCAAAGATATTAATCTCGTTGTTTTTGTCATAATAAAAATTAATTATTTTCCCTAGCCCCAAAAAGCTGGTGTAGATGTTTCCTGCTCCTACAACATTTGCCGTTTTATCAGAAAATATATTTTCAAACCCAGTTGGGATTTCATCTGATATGTCTGAAAGGTTGATTTCATATTCCCCTGATTCATCCTGTTTTTTTAGGATTTCTTTTGTGTCAAATTTCTCAAGCCCAAATGAAGGATGAAAATGTAAGAAAGGATTGAAAGTCGCTTGGCTTAAGTGTGTTGGTTTTGTCTGTGTAGGTGCAGATTGAGCATAGTTAGGTTTGTTTATTTTTTGTGTGTAAAGTTTAGGCTGCAGGTAATAATTATAATTAGTTATTATCATCAAATATCCTCGGTTGTGCCTTTGGTTAAAAAAATGAAAATATTATATTTTGCTAGGCTACATAAAAAACACTTTTCTTTTTTACATTCCTTAATGATTAAGAAATTCTTAAAATTAAAAAAAAACATAAACAAGTTGTTATAATTAGGTTATGGAAAAAATAGATTTTGAAAAAATAGTAGAGAATTTGCAAGAAATTGTAGTTGCAGTTGATTATGATAACAAGATACTTTATGCAAATAAGGCTTTTTGTTCTCTTTTTAATACCAATTGTGAAAATCTAAATGGTAAGGGTTTGTACGATTTTATTCCTGAGGGAAAAGATACTGTTTTAATTAAAGACTATACGTATAAAATTACAAAAAAAAATGATGAATATTGCTCATACTTCTTTTTGAATATCATTGATAGCGAAATGGAAAAAGTTTATTCTGATTTTATTTCGACAGTAAGTCATGAGCTTCGAACACCATTAACAAGTATAAGAGGTTTTGCTGATACAATGCTTATGTCTTTTGATAAGCTAGATGAGACTCAGATTAAAAAGTTTTTGTCCATTATAAAAGATCAGTCAAACAGATTAATAAAGCTTGTTGAAAACCTTTTATCTATTTCGAAAATACAGGTTCAACAAACAAATCTTGTTTATAAATCTGTTAATGTAAAGTCACAGATTGAACAGGCTATTTTTGTGTTGAAAAATCAATATCCTAATCATCCTTTTGAATTGAAAATTGAAGACGATGTTTTGCCGATTTTGGTTGATGAAAACAAATTTCAACAAGTTATGATTAATCTTTTAGACAACGCTGCTAAATATTCATACGAAAAAGGTTCTGTTACTGTTAGGGTTGCAAATTCTAAAATGCATAATATGGAAAACTTTGTTTCTATCAAGGTAGAAGACCATGGTGTCGGGATTGAGCCAGAAAATATGACCAAAATATTTGAAAAGTTTGCAAGAATCGAAAATCACCTCACGAGAAAAACTCAAGGAAGTGGGTTAGGTTTGTATATTGTAAAAAGTTTAGTCGAAAAAATGGGTGGAAAGATTTTTGTTCAAAGCTCTACTGTATTGCCTAATAGTGGTTCTACATTTGAAGTTTTATTCCCTGCTGCGACATATACAAGTCAAAGTATCAAAGCTATGGAGGATAAGTAAATGTTATCAAAATTAGTAATGATTTTAGATAAAAGAAAAGAACTTCCAGCTAAGTATAAAAAACTTATTGAAAGTACAGGTTCAGGTGTAAAAATCTCAGAAAGTTTTGAAAAAGGTCTTGAATATTTAAATGACTATGAACCTGATATGATAATTGTTTCAGATAGCTTAGATACATCTTTGGCTGATGCTTGCAAAAAGTTGCGACTATTGAGCAGCTCTTCGAGACCTTGTATTGTTGCAATTTCAAAGTCAGATGATTTGAAAGATAAGTTGGCTGTTTTGGACTCTGGTGCTGATGATTTTTTAAGTGAACCTATCGATTCAGATGAGTTCAAAGCAAGAATAAATGCTCATTTAAGAAGACATTTTGAGAACATGTTAGATGATGTAACTCAACTGCCTGATGTTAGATTTTCTTTGAAGGTTTTGAAAAGAACTATAAAAGAATGTTCTGATGCTTCAAAAAAATGGGCAGGGATGCTTGTAAAAATAAACGATTTTGACTCTTATAAAGAAATATATGGGGATTTGGCCGCTGATAAAATGCTTCAAACATACACAGCTATAATAACCTCAGCACTAGATGAGAATGATTTTTTAGGCGAGTTAGCTGAAGGTGAGTTTCTTGTTTTGACCAATCCTTTGAAAGCTGAACATGTTGCTTCATTTTTAGTTTATGCGTTTGGAACAATCGTTGAAAAATTTTATAGCGCTGAAGATGCAAAACAGGGCTATATAATTTTGTATGGTGATGATAACGCAGGAAAAAGAATCAATCTTGTTTCAACAAGTATTGGTGTAATCTCAAGCGAATTTAAAGCTTATGAGGATTTTAGCAGTGCATTAAACGGATTGTTCTCAGCTTGTAAATTGGCGAAATATAAATCAGGCTCTTCTTACATAGTAGAAAGAACAAAACTGAGTGCACAAGATTCTATTTTGGATAAAGATTTTAATAAAAAAATAGTTATTGTAGAACCTGATGATGCTTTGAGTTTGTTGTTAAAAACGACAGCAGAAATGCAAGGTTACGAAGTTTCTCAAACAGATAGCTATGATGCAGCAATGAGTTTAATAAAAAACACTGAACCAGCGTTAATTGTTCTAGATGCTGGTGATGCTGATTCTTTAAAAGGTATTGAGCTGTGCAGAAAATTGAAAAAAGATGATAATTTCAAAGATATTAAAATAGTTCTTTCAACAATCGTTCATGATAAAAAACTTATTTTGAACGCTGGCGCAGATTTATACCTTCCAAAACCATATGAATTGATTGGTTTATTCAATTGGATTGAACAGCTGTTAAAAGAATTTAACGGTTAAAACAGTGATTGTTGTTGGTTGTTCATTTTATAACCAAGATGTCTGAAAGCTTCAGGTGAAACTTTTCTGCCTCGAGGTGTTCTTTGAATGAAACCTTCTTGTAAAAGATATGGCTCATATACGTCTTCAATAGTTTTGACGTCTTCCCCAAGGGCAGCAGCTAGGGTTTCAATTCCGACAGGACCTCCGTCATATTTTTCGATGATGAGTGTCATCAAAGCTCTGTCAGTTGTATCTAGTCCGTAACTATCTATGTGTAGGCTGTCTAGTGCTTCTTTTGCAATGTCTTCTGTGATTTCTCCGTTTGATTTTACAATTGCATAATCTCCAACTCTTTTAACGAGTCTGTTTGCAATTCTAGGCGTGCCTCTTGAACGACTTGCAATAGCATATGCGCCTTCGTCAGTGATAGGAATTTCAAGAATTTTTGCAGTTCTTTTAACAACCAAAGATAGTTCTTCTTTTGTGTAAAATTGTAATCTGTGAATTATTCCAAAACGATCTCTAAGTGGGCCAGAAAGTGAGCCTGCTTTTGTTGTTGCACCAATCAATGTGAATTTAGGTAATGGTACACGAAGTGTTTTCACAGTTTGAGCTTTCCCTGTTGTCATATCAAGGAAAAAGTCTTCCATTGCAGGATAAAGAATTTCTTCTGCAACTTTGTTTAAACGATGGATTTCATCGATGAATAAAATTTCACCATTTTTTAGCGACATCAAAATTCCAATGATATCTCGAGGTCTTTCTAGTGCTGGAGCTGATGTTATTTTTATTTTCGTGTCCAGTTCATTTGCCGTAACAGACGCTAGAGTCGTTTTTCCAAGACCAGGAGGACCATATAAAAGCAAATGGTCTAGTGGTTTGTTTCTTTTTTTTGCTGCTTCGATAGAGATTTTCAAAGTTGATTTTAAAGCAGATTGACCGACATAATCGTCAAGAGTTTTGGGTCTTATGTTATTTTCAAAAGATTTATCAAAATCAATTTCCTTTGATTCAAGATTCTCTGATTTTTCAGGCTTTTTTATCAAAGGTTTTTGAATGTCTTCGTTGTCAGAAAAAATTGCCACTGTAAAAAATTCTCCCTGTCTGATAGTATAATTATATCAGAAGTTAAAAGAAAGAAGAAAATTATGTCTGAAAAGAAAACTGCAATTATAATTCCATCAAGATATGCATCTACAAGATTGCATGCAAAACCACTTATTGAAGTTGAAGGCAAACCTATAATTCAGTGGGTTTATGAAAAGGCTATGGCAGTGAAACAAGCTGATGAAGTTATAGTGGCTACTGATCATGAGGCAATATATGATTGCGTGAAATCTTTTGGTGGTAAAGCTGAAATGACAAGAGCTGATCATAAGTGTGGATCTGATAGAATTGCAGAGGTTGCTTCTAGACATGATGAAATGGAATATATTATAAATCTTCAGGGTGATGAGCCTATGATTACGCCAGAAAGTATAGATGGCATTATTTCAGCTTTGAAAAATACAGACGCTGATATAGCTACTTTGTTAAGGATTATCGAGGATAAAGATGAGGTTGAAAATCCTAATCTTGTTAAGTGTGTAATTGATAATAATAACTATGCTTTATATTTTTCACGTTCAAAAATTCCTTATGAAAGAAACTTCAATGAAGCAACTTTCTACGGTCATATAGGACTTTATGCGTATAAAAGAGATGCTTTATTTAAAATGACTTCATTGCCTCAGACAATGCTTGAAAAAACTGAAAGTCTTGAACAATTAAGAGCATTGCAATCAGGCATGAAAATCATAACATCAGTTGTAAACTGCAAACCGATTGGCATTGATACAAAAGAAGATTTAGAAGCTTTCAAAAAGGCAGTGGCTCAATAAAATAACTATTTTTGAGCTTTTGTTTCAACAACTTGAGGCTTTTCATTTTGGGTTAATTCTTTGTCTTTACCCCAAAAAAGGAATTTCTTTTTCTTTTTAGGCTTTTCTTTGTTTGTCTTTTCGTTTTCTGGTGCACTTTTTTTAGAAAGTGTTGTTTGTGAAGGCGTTGATGGGGTGAAAGCGTTTGTCAAAAGTACGTCTGTGTATTTTTTATCTAGATGTGCAAAGTCAAAAAGTATTATGCCAGACATTTTAAGCTTTCTGCTTTCATGCAGCTGACGAAGTAAATCATCAGGATTGCCGTTCATAAATGCTACGAATAGTCCAGGGTAAATTTTAGTATTAGGTTTTGAATTTACTTTTATGTCGTTTATTAAATAAACGGCAGTGTCTTTGTCGCAAGTCAAAATGAGTGGAGTAAATCCGTCAATGTAGTTATTATCACTCCAAGTTTTCCAGTCTTGCATTTTTACTTCCATGCTTTTAAATCTGTCAGGGAAAATAACTGCAGTTATTGGAATATTATACTTAGATGTCAACTGTTTAGCTTTGAATACGAAACTAGTAACTTTGTTTTGTCTGTATTGAGCCCAAGCATCCCATTGAGGAGTTCCATATTTTACATCTATTGGATCAACGCCGGAGGCTGTTTTAAACTCATTTCTTGCATATTCTGTATAACCCCAGTTGCTTAAATCATATCCTGTGAATTTTGCACTTATTGACTGAGGGTATCTTATATAATCAAGATTTATTCCATCAGGTTTGTATTTTTTTATGATTTCTTCTAAAAGTGTTAAAAGATATGTCTGAACTTCAGGATTAGCAGGGTCTAAAAAATATCCGTTATGTTCAGATAATGAAGCAACAGGCGTTGGGGAATTATACTTCATTTTAGTGACATTTGCCCATTTCGGATAAACGTTAATAACGTTTTGTGGGTTATTCATTGGGTTTTCATTTCCAGCATAAAAAGTTTCAAACCAGATATAAATTTTTAGGTTTCTTTTATGTGCTTCATCAACCCAGATTTGCAACGGATCAAAGCCTGCAAATTCTGGTCTTTGTGGCTGTACACCATATTTTGCAAGAGATTCACTAGGGAATATTGTTTTACCTTGATAATAAGTTTCAAGAAATATAGTTTCAATTCCTGCTTTTTTTACTTTATCTAATGTTTTTTCTATATCCGCTTCAGTTTTTTCTGTCGGTCTTAGCCAAACACCTTTAAATTCATCTTTGTAGTAGGGTAAAGCATATTGCATAGCTTTGTTAGCATTATTAATTGCTAGTGATGAATACTTTTGTGTGTCATCAGGGTGTCTGTTAGCTCTTTTTAAGTTGTCTAATGCTTTTGTTACATAATCATGAGCAATCGAATCATCATAATAGATGTCGTTATCTTTATAGTAACGCATCATTGAATCGATTTCTTTGATTTTTTCTTGGGTTGCAAAAATAAAACTGTCGTTTGTAAGATAAGCAGTGAGCATCATGTTTTTCTGGTCGATATATATTTTTGAACCTACAATGAGATTTTGGTTCATCCAGGTTTTAGCTCTTCCATGGCCGCTTATAACATATCCGTTTTTTGGTATGATTGAATCGGCACCGCTTATTCTAACAACTGTATTGTTTACCACTATTGCTTCTGCACCAAATTCATTTGTGCCTGTTCTTATTCCATTTTGAGTGGTGTAGACAACGAGCTGGTTAGCTCCTCTTCCGCCTGGATAGAAGCTTCCAGTGTAGTTTACTCCGGCTGTTGGATTTATTGAATTTATTTTTATTGAGGATTGAGAAAGTATACCCTCATATGGAATTGGCACACTTATTATTTCTTGTTCTTTTGTGTCATTTTTTGTTTGGGTATTTTGTTTGACTGGTGTTTTTTTTGCCTTTTTAAAAATTCCTGCATCAGCACTAAGCCCGCTATAAAATAGGGCAAATATGCACAATAAAATTGACAAATTGGCTGAGAATTTTTTCATAAGCTTATTATAGTATTCCAATATTGTAAAACTACAATGGATATTATCGTCCAATTTCAAGAATAATTTATTAATAAATAATTAAAATCAACTAAGTAGAGCATATTTTGATATAAAATGAGAATATGTAAATAAAGAATAATTAATGGAGCTTTTAATGGAATATAAAGATTATTATCAAATATTAGGTGTAAAACGTGATGCAACACAAGCTGAGATTAAGTCAGCATACCGTAAGCTTGCGAAAAAATATCACCCAGATGTAAATAAGACTCCTGAAGCTTCAGCAAAATTTAAAGATATAAATGAAGCTTTTGAGGTTTTAGGCGATAACAATAAAAGAAAAAGATATGATAGCCTTGGTTCAAATTGGCAAGCAGGTGCTAATTACACACCACCTCCAGGGTTTGAAAATTTTGATTTTGGAGGTTTTGGTGGTGGTAACTACCAGTATTCTTCACAAGGTGTTAATTTTGAAGATTTAGGAGGATTCTCTGATTTCTTCAATTCACTATTTGGTGGTGGATTTAGCTCAGGTTCTTCTCGTTCAAAACGTTCTTCTGGTATAAACTTTGAAGATTTAGGCGGTTTTTCTTCTCGTGGCTCTTCAAGAACTTCAAAAACGGAAAGAACACAACCTCAAGAGCTTAATGTAACCCAAGATATAAAAGTTACAGCTAAAGATATTTTTAACCAAAAACCTGTCAGTGTAAGAATTAACAATCTTGAAAAATGCACGCAATGTTCAGGTGTCGGTTCAATGTGTCCTAACTGTAATGGAACAGGATTTACAACATTTACAAAAACTTTGAATGTTAAAATTCCACTTGAAGTTAAAGAAGGTCAAAAAATTCGTCTTAAAGGTGAAGGTCGTCAAGCGTCAAATGGTGTCAAAGGCGATTTGTTTTTAGTTGTTAAATTTGCTGATAAAGATTACACAATAAATGGTTCTGATTTAACTAAAACAATTGATGTTACACCAGCTGAAGCTGTTGTTGGTACAAAAAAAGAACTTCAAACTTTGCATGGAAATATAAATATCAAAATACCGCCAAGAACTTCTTGCGGTGCAGTTTTGAGGTTAAAGGAACTAGGGTTGCCTAAAAAATCTGGCGGATATGGTAATTTGAATGTTAAGATCAGTCTTGCTGTTCCTAAAAATCTTACAGAAAAAGAAATTAAATTGTATGAAGAGTTACTAAAACTAGAAAACAATCAATAAAAAAGACTCCCAATTTAGGGAGTCTTTCTTTATTAATTTTGATTTATTACATAGGATAATTAGCAGATGTATAATCATCCTGAGATTGATATTGGTTTTGCTCGTTTGAATATGAAGCAGAACCATTGTTTGTTCTTAATTTCTCTAGGTATAATTGACCGTTTTTAACAATCTGGTGAAGTTGTGAAAGGTCGTTTTCAATGTTGTTTAAGATTTGTTCAGCATATTTTTCAGCACCTTCTTTAGTTCTGTGAGCTTCATCTTCAGCTTGGATTTTTAATTGCTTAGCTTCTTCAATTGTTTTATCACGAAGTTCTTGGCATTCAGAAAGCACTTGTTCTTTTATTTTTTCAGCTTCTCTTTGAACCTGACTTAAAAGTTCTGACTCACTTAGAATTTTATCTGCTTCGGCCTTTGCTTCCATGATAATTCTTTCTGCTCTTTGTTGAGCTTCGATTTGAATTTCTTCACGGCGTCTAAGGATTGATTCAGCTTCTTTTATGTCTTCAGGAATAGATGCATCAATTCTGTCTAAAATATCTTCCATTTTAGTGCTTTTGATTGTGACAAAACCTGGCAGGAAGTGAAAACTGTTATCTAAAATTGAATAAGCTCTTCCTAAAAGTTCTTTAATTCTAAGCTGTGTCATATCTGATTTTACCTTTCCAAATATTAATTATTTATATTATTAAAATATCTTACCACACATTCGGGAACAAATTTTGATATATCCCCTTTGTATTTTGCAATTTCTTTAACCGTTGATGAGGAAATAAAGTTATATTTTGGTTTTGTTATCAAAAATACAGTGGTAATAGACGGAGCAAGAGCATTATTCGTTTGAGATAATTGCATTTCATACTCGAAATCTGATACTGCCCTAAGTCCTCTGATTAAAATATCAGAACCTACTTTTTTTGCATATTCGATAGTTAGACCATCAAAACTATCCACTTCGACATTAGGAAGGTCTAGTTCTTTTAGTGACTCTTCTATTAAGGCTACTCTTTCTTCTGTTGATAGTGCGCCTTTTTTAGCGTCATTTTTTAAAACAGCAATAATAACTTTATCGAACATTTTTGATGCTTTAGAAAGTACATCTAAGTGTCCTTTTGTTATCGGGTCAAAGCTTCCCGGATATATAGCTGTTTTTCCCATGCCTTTCTTTCCTATCGAGCTATTTTTACATGTATAATTATATAATTGTAAAATTAAAATATTGCGATTTTCTTGAGAATTGTTTATTATTGTTACAAAGTTGCTGCAACTATATTTTTTATACCGGTTTTGTTTTTGGTATAATTAAGGGGGACAATTATTTAGAGGACTGGGTTTTGATAGAGAGAATAGTATTATCGATATTAATTATTTCACTTTGGCTATTTTTGTTTATATTTCAGAACTTTATGTCTACGTTTTGGGCGATTTTGTTCCTTTGTGGTTTTATGAGTCTTTATTGTGTGTATATGCAGGTTGCTGCAAAGCACCAAAAGATTATGTTAAAAAGAAAACCTGAGGAGCTAAATTGGAATTATAAACCTTTCGTTTCTGTTATGATTCCTGCTCATAATGAACAAGATGTTATTGAAAAAACTGTTGAAAATGTCCTAGAAATGGACTATGAGAAGTTTGAAGTTATATTGATAGATGACAGAAGTGAAGATAATACAGCTGAGAAACTAAAAGAGCTTGAGCAAAAATATGAAAAAGTTAGAGCTTTTATCCGTGCAAAAGATGCATTTCCTGGAAAATCAGCAGTTTTGAATGAAGTTTTGCCAGAAACAAAGGGTGAAGCTATTTTGGTTTTTGATGCAGATGCAAGAGTGAAACCTGACTTTTTGACAAAACTTATTCCTCATTTGGAAAAGGATAATGTCGGGGCTGTACAAGCGAGAAAAGTAATCATCAACAGAGAAGAGAATTTCTTGACTCGTTGTCAGGATAATGAATATGCGTTAGATACACATTTTCAAGTAGGAAGAAACTCAATCAAAGGTGCAGTTGAACTTCGCGGAAATGGTGAATTGATTAAACGAGAAGCATTAACAGATATTAACGGTTGGAATAATTATACGATAACTGATGATTTAGATATGTCTACAAGACTTCATATCAAAGGTTGGGACGTTCGTTTTTGTCCTGATGTTTGTGTTTACGAAGAAGCGGTAGTTAAATTTATTCCGTTGTTAAAACAAAGAAGACGTTGGGTTGAAGGCAGCATAAGAAGATATCTTGAACATTTTTGGGGCGTTCTTTTTTCAAAAGATATGTCATTAAGAACAAGTATCGATATGATTGCTTACATAACAGAGTTTATTCTTCCATTTTGGATGATTTCAGAAATTTGTTTTCAAGCTTTCAGATTTGTAAAAGAAGCGCCAAATTGTATAATGTCTTCATTGTTAGTTTCTGTGATTGTTTGCGGATTTTTTACAACAGGTCTTTTATATAGTGTTAGAAAATACAATCATTTGTCTCGTTGGCAAAGTTTTAAACAAGCAATAGAAACTGGTATTTTCTTATGTTGTGTATGGTTCCCTATTGTTGTGTTTATTGTATTTAAAATAATATTCTTCTCAAAGACTATGGATTGGGGTAAAACTCAACATGGTGTGACAAAAATTGATGAAGATGTAGTTTTAGAGTCAGAAGATTGCGAACAGCAAACTGAACAAGCGGTGTAGGTATGACAAAACTTTTTAAAGGCAATGATGTATTAGAAGTGATACCTGAAAAGCTTGTTTATGAGGGATCTGCACTTGCAAAAGTTGACGGATTTCCTATTTTTATTGATGGTGGCTGTCCTGGAGATAAGCTAAAAATCAGAATAAAAAAGGCTAATAAAAGTTTTGCTAATGCTGAAATATTAGAAATTCTTGAACCTTCAGCTTATAGGGTGAAACCATTTTGTCCGATACACAATGTTTGTGGTGGATGTGGCTGGCAATATGTGGATTATGATTTTCAGCTCGAACAAAAAAGGAATATAGTTTTTGAAACGATAAAAAAAATAACAGGTCGAGAAATCGAGGTTAAACCAGTTCTTTCAAGTCCTAAAATTAGAGAATTTCGTTCAAAGATCCAATATCCTGTTTCTCAAACTAAGGTCTCAAAAAGACTTCTTGCTGGGTATTACAAAAAAGGTTCACATGAGCTTGTGAATGTTAAATTTTGTCCTATTCAACCTAAAATTATTGATAAAATCACTGAATTTATAAGACAAACCGCAAAAGAACTAGAGATATCAGGTTATAACGAAAAAACTCATAAAGGCGAATTAAGACATATTGTATATAGGTATAGTGTGTCTGAAAATGAATGTATAGTTATTTTCGTTGTTAATAATACAAAGCTAAATGAAAAATTCAAAAATTTATCAAAAAAAGTAATGAATGAATTTGCCCATGTTAAAGGTTGTTTGGTTAACTATAACACTGAAAAAAATAATCTTATTTTAACCGGAGATACAAGGAAAATTCAGGGTGAAAATCATATTATAGAAAAAATTGACGGAAAAACTTTTAAAATTAGTGCAAATAGCTTTTTCCAAGTGAATATAGGTTCGGCTGAAAATATTTTTAATACGGTTAAAAATATAATTGTTGAAAACTACGAAAAACCGAGATTGTTAGATGCATATTCTGGGGTATCAAGTTTTGGGATATGGCTTGCTGATATTGCAGATGAGGTTGTGTCAGTAGAAGAAGCTCCATCTGCAACAAAGGATGCTCAAGAGAACGTAAAGCTAAATAATATCAATAATTTAAAGGCTATAAATAAAGATGCAAAAATTGCTTTTGAAGAGTTGATAGAAGCTAATGAAAAGTTTGATGTAACAGTGTTAGACCCTCCTCGCAAGGGATGTTCAAAAGAGTCTTTGGATTTTGCTGTAAAATTAAGCAAAAAAGCTATAATTTACGTTTCTTGTAATCCTTCAACTTTAGCAAGAGATTTGAAATATCTCCATGAAAACGGATTTAAAACAAAATATATTCAACCTGTTGATATGTTTTGTCATTCTTATCATATAGAGTCTGTGGCTTGGTTAGAAAAAGAATAGCAAAAAAAAAGAGCGCGACTTTAAAATAAAGCCACGCCCTTTTGAGGTTAGGTAACAAGTGTTAACTACTTACTTGCATCCGCAGTCATTGTCGCAATCGCAAGGAGCTGGTTTTGCGCAAGGGTCGCAATTTTGTACAGGAGCAGCGCATCCTGTGCAAGAGTTGCAGCCAAATGCAATTGTGATATTTTCTCTAGGGTTAACTGAAGTTACTCTGTTGCCTTTAGGGTCAACTAGGTATGCAACTTCGTCGCCTGTTGTTTGTAACAAGCCCAATGTTCCAGAAAGGGCTGTTCTTGTTAAGTCAACAGGAGCTTTAACAAGAGCTTTTGTTGAGTCCATTAAGCTTCTTCCTGCTGCTGGAAGTTCTCCTTGTAGAGTTTCGCCGAAAGCAAGACCAACGCCGTCAGTTACGTGTTCAGCTGCGTTACCAGCTGCAATGATAGCACCACCTACGGTTCTGCCTACTGTACCAACAATGCTGCCTACCCAGTTAAATGGCATTTCTACCGCTCTAGCTAGGAAGTTAGGTTTTTTGTCATTTTTAACTTGAGCAGTTAATACTTGTTGTGGCAAATCAGCTTTGCAGCTGTGGCATTGTATTCTTTCGAATGAAAGTTTTAAACCACCTTTACAGTTGCCTGTTGGTCTTTCAACTTCTGTAACTTTACCATATACATTAGAACCAGCAGGGAATGTTTGTCCGTTGATTGTTACAGCTTCTGTTGTTTTTGCAGCGAATCTGTCGCCGATAGTTGCAGATTTTGCACTGATTTCGTCTTCAAATTTTAGACAAAGTGTAGGAATAGTTACAACTTCGTCTTTTGCCATAAATGCAGCACCACCAGTGCATCCACAATCAGGAGTTGTATATGCTACATCTTTTTTAGAATATCCCATAGCACATCTTACTGCTTCTAACATTGATGCGACATCAGCACGGCTTGCATCTTTGCAGGCTTGGATTTCATTTGGATTTGGAACATCGTTCAATGCGCCTGATTCAATTGCTTTAGCAACAGGAATTTTTGCCCAAGATGGAACTTTGTTTCCGTCGCAGAATTTGCTTAAGATTTCATCGGCTTTACAGTTATCCATTTCGCAAGGAATGCCTTTTGCAAGTGTTACCATTGCTTCAGCACGTGTTACAGGTTTGTTAGGTTTGAACATATCTCCTGGATATCCGTCCATTATTCCATTAGCAACTGCTGTGTTGATAGCATTGTTTGCCCAGTGATCAGCAGGTACGTCTTTGAAAGTTTTATGAGGACATCCGCAGCTTCTTAAGTTGAAACCATTTACTGCCATAGAGGCAATTTCAGCACGTGTTACAGGTAAGTTAGGTTTGAAAGTTCTGTCTGGATAGCCTGCAACAACTTTATTTTCTGCTAAAAGATTGATGTCGCATCCTGCCCAGAATCCTGATGGTACATCTTCAAAAGATGAAGCGCCAGTAATTGGAGCAGCAGCGCCTGTGATTGGTGGGTTATATGGAACTATTGTACGTTTAATAACTTCCATTCCTGATGATGTTTGCATATCAACAGGACAAGTTCCACTAGCGATAGGAGCAGCACCACCTGTCATCATGTCATTTAGATTCATCATGTTTGGACCTAAAACTGGTAAGTTAGATGCTGCACCTGTTGTGATTCCTTCTCCACAATCACAGCCACAAGTTGGTAGGTCAGATACCATTACGCCTTGTGATGGAGCAATTGGACATCCACAGTTTGGGCTTTCTCCGATAATAACGCTGTTTGCTGGAGAACCAACAGCTTGAGTGTCAGAATATACATTTGCAGGATATGCATAGTGTTGTTTTGCCATTGATTTTCCATCGATTTGAGAAGCACATACAGATTGTACAACAGGTTGACAATCACAAGCAGGAGCAGCAGCTTCGCAAGGATTGCAAGGATCTACCGGCGCACATGTGTTACATGGTGCAGCAGCACCTGTGCTGCAGCCACAGTCATTTTGTTGTTCAGGTGCGCAAGGACAAACTGCTGTATCTGGTGTGACATCAGCTTGACATCCTGATAACGGGCAAGCTGCAAGTTTTGACATATCTAAATTGGAAATATCTACATTGCTAGCAATCCCCGAATTCATTGAACCTGCCATCAAGCCTATTGTTAAGACTGCGGCAAGTGTAAGTTTGTTAATCGTCATCTTTCCCTCCTTAATTAAACAAACTGTAATTAGATTTCTTCTCATTTTTTTTATTGAAATCTAATTTACGATAATTAACATCTTATGTTGCATTATTACGGTGAAACCTTCAAAAAAACATTGCCAAAAACGGTTACCTTTTAGGGCTATTTAAATTTTAGAATTATAATATTTTGACCGGTGACAGAAGTTTTAAAAATTCCTGTAAATGCAGTAGGGACATGGGGTTACATTTGCTACAAAAATAGTATATAATATAGATAGATAAATTTTCTTCTCTGTGTCACTAATGAATAGAATAGAGTAAAAAATGTCTTTCGGAATTAATGGTCCTAGCCCGAAATTCGGAATACAAGAAGCTCAAAGCATGCGCAACAACGGTGGCGGTGGTAATTTGGGCTATTTTAAACGTCAAAATAAAGAAAAAAAGAAAAAAGAAGATGAAATAGATGTTTTTCAATCAACTGACGAAAATGATGTTTTTGTGCCGGAAGAATCAATAAATGACGAAAACGAAAGCATTTTAAAAAAAGCTTCCGATTTTATCAAACAGTTTAAAGTTAAAAGACACAATGCTTAACTATTAAGCATAAAGCATTCCCAATTTTGCACTTGCTTCTGCGTTGTTAGGTTGCAATTCACCTGTGCCATTATAAGCAGGGATGAATCTTTTCATATCTGCTAATTCTCTATCAACAGCAGAACCACCATAAACACCGAACGAACCGCCTACAGTTTGTGTACCGGCTGTGCGTTGCGTTCCGACTGAACTTATTGGTTTTGCACCTGCTTCTATGTTGTTAGTTCGGAACTCATCTGTTCCTTTATAAGCAGGGATGAATCTTTTCATATCTGCTAATTCTCTATCAACAGCAGAACCACCAGAAACACCAAACGAGCCGCCTGCAGCTTGTGTACCTGCTGTGCGTTGTGTTCCGACTGCACCTATTTGTTGTACAGGTTGTTGGAAGAAATTCAGTGCTGGTATTTTGAATTTGTCCATGCTTTTCCTTTAAACTAAAACTCTATATCTAGATAAAAACATGTGAATTAATAAAATTGCCAGTTTTTTAACAAAGTTTACAAAATTTAAATATAGAATTTACGTTTCATAATAAACTGCTGAAAAACATCTTCTTATATGTTTAAATAGTTATTGTAGACAGGGGATGGAAATGCAATACGTACCGTTACACTTACACACCGAAAACAGCTTGTTAGATGGAGCAATCAGGATAAAAGAACTTTGCAAATTTGCAAAAGAAAATGACATGCCAGCTGTTGCTTTGACTGACCATGGTAATATGTATGGTGCTATTCAAATGTATGAAGAGGCAAAAAGTGCCGGATTAAAGCCTCTTATTGGTTGTGAGTTTTACGTGTACGATGGTGATATCACTGAGAAAAATCCAGCCAAGACACATCCTTATCACTTAGTTTTGATTGCAAAAGATCAAGTTGGGTACAAAAACCTGGTTAAACTCGTTTCAATCGCAAAATGTAAGGGGATGTATTACAAACCAAGAATTAACCATGAACTAATTGAAAAGCACCATGAGGGTCTTATTTGTCTTTCTGCTTGTGTGCAAGGTGAGATAGCTCAAGGTTTTATTCAAGGTAAAAAAGAAGCTGCATATGAAGCTGCTAAGTTTTACAAAAATCTCTTTGGTGATGATTATTACATTGAGCTTCAAGACCATGGTTTAGAAAAGCAAAAAATAGCAAATCCTGGACTTATTGAACTAGCAAAAGAACTTGGGATTAAAATGGTCATTACTAATGACAGTCACTATCTTCACAAAGAGGATGCAGACTGGCACGACACTTTGTTATGTATCCAAACAAACTCTCTTAAAGAAAGTCAAGACAGATTTAGATTTCCTAACAATGAATTTTATGTAAAAACACCTGAACAATTAAGAGATTCTTTCAGATGGATGGATGCAGACTTATTTGAAGAGTGTATAAAAAATACAGTTGAAGTTGCGGATAAATGCCATTTGATAATTGAAATGGGCAAATATCACATTCCTTATTTTGAGCTTCCTCCTAACCATACATCTGAATCATATTTGGAATATTTAACGCTAGAAGGTATCAAAAAACGCTATGGTGGTTTAACACCAAAACTCAAAGAGCGTATGGACTATGAGCTTGGCGTAATCAATAAAATGGGATTTGCTGAGTATTTCTTGATTGTATCTGATTTCATTCACTATGCAAAAAGCAATGATATTCCAGTAGGACCTGGCCGTGGTTCAGCGGCAGGTAGTTTGATTTCTTATGCTTTAGAAATTACAGATTTAGACCCTATTCGTCACAATCTGTTGTTTGAAAGATTCTTAAACCCAGAACGTGTAAGTATGCCCGATGTCGATATCGATTTTTGTGTAGAACGTCGCGGTGAGGTTATCGATTACGTAACTAAAAAATATGGTGAAGATAAGGTTTGTCAGATTATCACATTTGGTACTTTAGCAGCTAGAAATGCAATGAAATCAGTTGCTAGAGTATATGATATTCCATATGCACAAAGTAACCAATGGGCACAGTTAATTCCCGGTGAACCTAAAGTTAAAATTGATGATGCATTAAAAGAGGGTATGGAGCTTAAAAAGCTTTATGATTCTGATCCTACTGTAAAAAAACTTGTGGATATGGCAAAAGCCATTGAAGGTTTAAAAAACAATACAGGTATGCACGCAGCCGGTGTAATTATTTCGAAAATGCCACTAGAAGATGTTGTACCTGTTGAACCATCAAAAGAAGGTTTGATTGTAACAGAATACACAATGATTGAAGACGAGCATATTGGTCTATTGAAAATGGACTTTTTGGGTCTTCGAAACTTAACTATCATCCATAGTGCACTAAAAATGATAGAGGCTCGTACAGGTGTAAAAGTTGATATCAATAACATTCCGTTAGATGATCCTGCTACTTTTGAACTGTTGCAAAAAGGTGATACTGATGGTGTGTTCCAGCTTGAATCTGCTGGTATGAAAAAGCTTGTAAAAGATTTAAAACCTTCTGTTTTTGAAGATTTAGGCGCTTTGGTTGCGCTATTCAGGCCGGGTCCTTTGAACTCAGGCATGGTTGATGATTTCGTTCAAAGAAAACATGGTAAGCAAAAAATTGAATATGCTCATCCTGATCTTGAGCCAATTTTGAAAGATACATATGGAACAATTGTATATCAAGAACAGATTATGCAGATTTTCCAAACTCTTGCTGATTATTCACTAGGACAAGCTGATAACGTACGTCGTATGATGGGGAAAAAACAGCTTGAAAAAATGGCTGAGCAAAAAGGTTTGTTCGTTCAAAACTCCGCAAAACATGGAATGACCCAGCAAAAAGCGGAAGAACTTTTTGAACAAATTGAAAAATTCGCTGCATACTGTTTTAACAGAAGTCACTCTGCTGCTTATGCTTTTGTTGCTTATCAAACAGCATATCTTAAAGCACATTATCCCGTTGAATATATGTCAGCTTTGCTATCTAGTGTTTCAAACGATCAGGAAAAAACACAGTTATACATTGGTGAATGTCAAAAAATGGGCATTAAGGTATTAGCTCCAGACATTAATAAATCTAATGCTAAATTTACGCCTGATGGAAATAACATTCGTTTTGGGCTCGCATCAATCAAAAACGTTGGTGAAGGTGTAATTGAATTAATTGAAAAAGAAAGAAAAACTGAACAAGGTGAATTTGAATCACTTTATGATTTTTGCACAAGAATTGATACAAAAGCATTAAATACAAGAACTCTTGAAAGTCTTATCAAATCAGGTGCATTTGCAAATATAGAAAAAAGTAGAAAACAACTTATTGAAAATCTTGAGCCATTAATGAATGCGGCTAAAAGACAAAACGAAGCAAAAATGCTAGGTCAAGCGAGTCTTTTTTCAGGTATGACATCTGTTGCTGGATTGGATTTAGATTCGTACACATTAACAGGAAGTGATGAAGAGTTTGATGACAAACAAATTCAAGCTTTTGAGAAAGAATATCTAGGATTTTATGTAACAAGTCACCCTCTTTCTAGCATAATTGACAAGCTTCCGTTTTTGACTACTCATAATATTGCTGAGTTAAAAGATATGCCAAATGACAAGTCTGTGACTGTTTGTGGGTTATTATCTCAAGTAAGACAAATTCCTACGAAAAAAGATCCAACTAAATTTTTAAAAGCTGGAGTTATAGAAGATTTGACAGGAAAAGTAGAGTTTGTCGCTTTTCATAAAACTTTAGTTGAATATAATTCATTTATTGAGTCAGAAAAAAAAGTTATAATTTCAGGAAAAGTTCAAAAAAGAGATGAGGATCAATACAACATTATTGTTGATTCTGTAAAAGCGGTTGAAAACAGTAATATTGTCACACTCTCACTTAAATGTGATATGCCTTTTGAAGAATTGGTCGGATTGAAAGATGTTTTGACTCATTTCAAAGGTGGGGATCCTGTTGTTATTAAAATGAAAGAAAAGAATGACGTTGAAGGAGAAAAAGACGTAAGAATTCTTTGTGGTTCAAACTTCTGGGTTGATGCGTCTAACGAGCTTATGCACGCTATTACAAATAATTTTTCAGAAAAAATTGAAGTTGGAATAAAATCTTTAGATGAATAAATTTAGATTTTTTCAGAAATAGAGTCAACTGTTAGTGATAAGGTTTTGTTGTGTTTTAGCTCTTCTTTGATTTTTTCGTATGAGTATAAAATAGTTGTATGTTTTTTATCGAAGAAATCTCCAATGGCAGGGAAACTTTCTTTAGTTAATTCTCTACAAAGGTATATAGAAACTTGTCTTGCTTCAGCTATTTTAGCTGAACGACCTGTTCCTTTTATGTCTTTTACAGATATGTTGTAATAAGATGCAACTGCATCTACAATTCCGTCAAAAGAGTATGTTTTTAGTTGTTCTTTGTAATTGATTATTTTTTTTACATTTTCAAGCGTTAGTTCTGTTTCATTTATACTAGCGTATGCTGTAACTCTATTGAAAGCGCCTTCTAATTCTCTTATATTACTTGAATATACTTCTGCTAAAAATTCAATTATCTTATTTGGAACAGTAATATTTGAATCTTTAGCTAGGTTGCTTAAAATGGCCATTCTTGTTTCTATGTCAGGAATCTGTATGTCTGCCATCAAGCCCCATTCAAAACGACTTACAAGTCTTTCTGATAGTGAGGGGATTTCTTTTGGAGTTCTGTCAGAAGTCAAAACAATTTGCTTACCTGAGCCATGTAGAGTGTTGAATGTATTGAATACTTCTTCTTCTGTTCTTGTTTTTCCTGCAATTAATTGGATATCATCGATGAGCAAAACATCGCATTCTCTGTATTTTTTGCGAAATTTGTTCATTTTTTTTGTTTTTTCATCGCCTCTAGCAAGAGCATTTACAACATCATTCACAAATTCTTCTGCTGTTATAAAAAGAACTTTTAGTTCAGGTCTGTTTTTGATGATATAGTGTCCGATGGCTTGCATAATGTGAGTTTTACCAAGCCCAGGGCCTCCATATATGTATAACGGATTGTATTTTTCTCCTGGTTTTTGTGCAACAGTTTGTGCTGCAACATAGGCGAGTTTATTATTTGAACCTACTACGAAATTTTCAAATTTATATTTTAAATTTAAATTTGAAGATTGCATTTGTGTCAAACTATCGTAGTTCGGAATGTTTGAAGTTTGTTCTTGTGGAGTTTGTGAAACTTTTGTTTTTGCTGCTTTTTTAGAAAATTTTTTGACAAGCTCATCGTCTACAATAATTTTGAATTCTAAATCTTTATTCGTAATTTGTTTTATGGCAGATGTGATTTCAGAATAATTTTTTCTTAAAATACTTGGAGCAAGCCCTTGACCTGTATGTACAACAAAGCTATTTTCATCATAATACTGGGGTTCTAAAGGTAAAATCCATGTTGAAAAAGTGGAATTAGGAATTTCCTGTTCCAAAATGGATAAAATATCTTTCCAAACTTCAATAATATTTTCCTGACTCATATTGTCTATGATACAACAAATGACTAACTATTTGCAAAGTCTAATAAAAGATGAAAATGATTCACTAAAATCAGTATAATTATGTTTTGATTTTTTAATTTCAATTTCTACATTGTCTAGCTTCAAAAGTTCAATTTGGCTTTTAGTCATTACATCTTTGACTATCCACTTGATTTTTGCTCCAACTATGTCTAGACCACAATATTTTGCATAATGAAAAGTTGAGCAAAGGATACAAACCTTTGTTGCATCAATTAGATTCAGACCAGATATGTCAACGCTTAAAAAGAAACAATCATTTTTTAAAATGAATTCTTTTGTATCCTCAATTACATCTAAAATGTTATCATTGTATCTTTCAATTTTTAACATTGCTGATTGGGGAAAAGTTTTGGCTGATGATTTTTGGGTAGTCATAAATCTCTAATTCTCTAAAATATACGCTTTGAAGAAATATTACACTGTTTTTATCGGCATATATTTTAGAAAATTAAAGATTTAATAAGAAACTCAACCTTTCGTATGAACTTTTTGAAATAGCTGAATTACCAGCTGATTTTTCCTTCAGAAATTATTCTTGCTGTACAAGCCCAGCCTGTTCCTGAGTTTTCTTTACAAGTTGTACTTTCGCATCCTGGACAGCCTCCCATAGGGAATGTTCCTTCAGGAGTAACGACGAAACCAAATATGTCAACCCCGATTGTGTTTGGACCTTTAGGTCCATTAGTGTCTACTTCAAAGTTAGCACATCCGTTTTTAATGTATGCAGGGGTCCCTTCTGAATATTGACAAATGCCTTTTTCTGTGTTGCCAGCTGCAACAGCCCAGTACATTCCATCAGCTGTGACAAATGTATACCAATTTTTGCTGTTTTGGAAATCGTTGTTCGTTTTTCCATCTAAGGATCTTGTTGTATATTCTGAATCAAAACAACCGCCATTTTTTTTGCAATTTCTCATTACATTAAATTGTGGGATGTAGTAGTCATCCATTAATTTTTCAATATCATTCCAAGGTAAAAATCTTATTCCACCTTCTTTTGTTTCAACTGCTTTGGTTGCATTAGCGATAGTTGAATAAGCTTTATTTACTATTGGTGCTGTCGCTGCTTCTTCTGATGTTTTTCTTAATCCAGGTATTGTCATAGCGGCAACTACTCCAATGATAAGCAATGTCACTAGAACTTCAGCAAGAGTGAACCCGAACTTTTTATAATTCTTTTCCATAACAATATCTACCATTTCTATTTTCTGTAAATTCTACTATCTGCACAGGTTGTGTAACTAGGGTCATTATACCAAGGCATTGTTCCATGTTTTATTACGTATGCGGTACAAGCCCAAGGTGTGTTTGTATCATGTACACTATCTCCCATAGGGCTTATTCCATCAGATGAAATAGTAAAAGCATGGACATCTACCCCTACTCTATTAGGACCGGTTTCTCCATTTACATCGACGTGTATAACGCCGTATATTCGTGAATTTCCGACATCTGTCCCACGACTCCAGTCATATATATACCAGTTCATATTGTCTGTTGTTTTGAAATAAGTATTTGGGGTTATATTGCTCCAGCTGCTTCCATTAAGTTGATAAACCTGATAACTGGACCATGTCCCATTTGGCACTGTATTCATAACTTCTTTGTAATAATTTCTAATTGTGACAAGATTATTCCATGGCCACAATTCTAAATCGCCATGTTCTGCTTCAATTGCTTTTGTTGCTGATTGTGCTGTTAAATAAGCTTTTTGTGTTTGAGCAATGATCGCATTCATTTCAGAATGAGACTTCATAGATGGGATTGTTAATGCTGCAATTACACCTATTACCATCATGGTCAAAAGCGTTTCAGCTAAAGTGAATGCTTTTTTACTTTTTTTTATATGCATATTTTTACCACCAAAATTAATAATATACATATTATATGCCCTTTATAGTCTCTCGTCTATCGTTGCTTTTAAAATATTTACAGAAATATCTTTTATACATTGATAATTTCTTTTGCATTTTTTCTTTAAGCCACAAGGCTGACAAGGCAAATTCGTTTTTATTACAACAGCATCTTTTTCATGTGCTTGCCATTTAATTGTATTCATTGGTCCATAAATTCCTATTACTGGAACACCAACAGATGCCGCTATATGTAAGTTACCACTATCTACGCCAACCAACAAATCACAAAGAGATGTAAAAGCTAAAGTTTCTCTCAAAGAGAAGCATCCGCAAAGATTTATTGGTTCTATTTTTAAATCTTGTTTGATTAAAGACATTATTTCTTTATATGTTTCTGAATCATTTTTTGTTCCATTAAAAAGAACTTGAACGTTTTTTTCATTGCTTAAATATTCAATTATTCTTGCCCAATTTTCTTTTGACCACTCTTTTTTACGGTTACCACTTGTTGCGTGGACAATTACTTTTTTGATGTTACTTTGAGGATTAAGTCCATTTATTCTTAGGATATTTTTAACCTTTTCTGTTTCTTCGCCTTCTATCCAATTCTCAAGATAATTGTCTTTAACTTCAATTCCATCAGCTTTTAAAACATCTAAGAAACAATCAATTTCATGTTTGTCATCAATATATGGAACTTTTTTTGTAAGCAAAAAGCCTCTCATCTCTGTATCGAAGCCGATTCTTTCTTTTATGCCAGAAGCAAAAGCCAAAAAAGCACTAGAGAATGAACGTTTTAGAACATATGCTTTGTCATATTTTTGTTTTTTTAAAAGATTTACATATGACCAAAAATCTTTTTTCTCAACACCATCTTTATTTTCATATCTGTGTTTTTTGGTTGTGTCAAAGTAAATAAAATTATCCACATAAGGGCACTTATCAATGATTTCTCCTGAAACAGGCGCAATTAACATATCAATTTGTGCATCAGGATAAGCATCACGAAGATTCCTTAAAAAAGGAATTGTCAAAATTGTGTCACCGATAAATCTATATCTCATAACAAGAATTTTCATTAATCCACCTCAGTTTCAAGTATTTCGCTGATTTTTAAGCTGGGTTTTAGCTTCAACACGTAAATATCATCGAAATCTTTTGCTATTTCTTTTAATTTAACCGCATCTTTTTCTGTTGTGATATACAAATCAGCTTTAACCTTTTGTTTTAAAGCTTTTAATTCTTCTAAATCTTCTTTTGTATATATGTGATGATCTGGAAAATCCTTTGTTTCAATTACGTCATATCTTCTTAAAAACGAATAGAACTGTTCTGGCTGTCCAATTGCACTAAATGCAATAATAGCTGGGTCTTTTTTTATGTTGTCATCCAAGATTTCTTGGTTTTGAAGATTATAAACATAATCAGGAACAAGAGAACATACAAAAGCTGGCTTTTTATATTTTCTATGAATGTATCTCGCGTATGCTTTCGCTGATTTGTCGCTGTAGTTCTTATTTGTAACTATAATTACGTCAGCTCTTTTTATTCCTGTTAAAGACTCTCTTAATGCGCCAGCTGGTAAGATGCAACCATTTGAGAATTTTTTATCAGAGTCAACAACAAGTATATTTTTGTCTCGACCGAGTTTTTGATGTTGAAATCCATCATCTAAAATGAGTCTTGCACATTTTAATTCTTTATAAGCATATTCAGCCGCTTTGACTCTGCTTGAACAGGTTAATACACAAACGCCTTTGCAATTTTTAGCAAGCCAATATGGTTCATCTCCAGCTTCTATTGAATTATAAAATATTTCTTCACCGTTTGAAATTACATTTACGTTTTTGTTTTTTAATTTTCCTCCGTAACCTCGTGAAAGGATTGCTGTTTTATAACCTTGTTGTGCATAATATTTTGCAATTTCAGCTGTTATAGGGGTCTTGCCTGTGCCGCCGGTTGTTAGATTTCCAACAGAAACAACATATGCATTAGGTTTGTATGATTTTAGAATATTTTTTTCATATAGGAAATTTCTTACTTTTGTTATGCCTAAATATACAACTGATGGCAGCAACAAACCCGCAAAGACAAAAGCGTCAAGCGGGTTACATTGTTTTTTATAATGAAATTCTGTTAAAAATACCTTCATAAGTCTTATTCTCCATATTCTAGAACATTAGTCTGAATAATAAGAATCTTTTATTGAGTTTTTCAGAGAACTTGCGAAGGTTCTTAGAAGTTTCAGCGACATTGTTAATAGTGTCATTTAGCTCTTGTTTATTATCAGTTGTTAAACTGTTTACTGTCTCTAATGTGCAAGATAAATCATCTAAAGCTTTGTTGAACTTAGTAACAGTTGTATTTATCTGAGATTTCAATGCTGGATCTTTTGTCATTCCATTTACATATTCAGAAATTTCAGAAATATTTTTACTTGCCACTTGAAGGTTTTCAAGAGTTTGTTTTGTTTGAGGATCTTCTAAAAGATTGCTTAAGTTATTAGATAATCTGTCAATTGATTTTGTTGTAGACATCAATGTTTCTTTGAAGTCTTTGTCACCAACGATGTCGTTCAAGTTGTCAGTTAATAACATTATCTTAATCGACATTTTGTCAGTTGTTTCCATTAGTTTTTCTAAATCAGCTCTTGAAGAATC
Organism: Candidatus Gastranaerophilales bacterium; assembly: GCA_944322545.1. Taxonomy (GTDB): domain Bacteria; phylum Cyanobacteriota; class Vampirovibrionia; order Gastranaerophilales; family Gastranaerophilaceae; genus Limenecus. The sequence goes on along the minus strand of CALUPF010000033.1, from coordinate 47,759 downwards.
AATTAGCAATTGTGTTTTGTCCAAAGTTGCGTTTGCTTTGATTGTTAACACATCGACATTTGCAACTATTTGTTTCAAATCAGCAATTACATCATCACTCATGATTGCTGAAAGTTTTTCATTTGTTTCAGCCAATGCCATTGCTGCTCTGTATTGTAAATCCATAAAGTCTGATAGTCTTAATGGCTCAATTACTGTAAATTGAGAGGTTGTTTTAGGATATGAAATCGCCATTTTGGTAATTGGTTTTACAAATAAAACATGCTTGCCTTCTTCAAGTTTAATTTTTCCGACAAGTCTGTCAGGTAGTTGAAGACCAGGAAGTGTTACTATGTAAGCAATTTTATATGCAAATTCAGTTTTGACTTCTTCTTGAACGTTTATTGGTAGAGTTTTTGTTTCAATAATTTCTATCTTTTTAACTTTACCAATCTTGTGAGATTTTTCACTCAAAATCATTTCTACATTGTCATTTGCGTGAAGTACTTGAGATTTTTTATTTATAGGAAGATATATTGTTCTTAGTTTAGGTGGGGTGATTTCTAAGAATTGTTCACCAATAATTCCTGATTGTTGAATAGAGATAGTAGATGCGTTAGGAATTTTTATTCCAGGTTCTGTAATTACGAATTTAACTTTCACATATGGATCATCAAGATTTGATAATACAGGAGTGATTTCTTCTACTTGACCTATTCTAAGCCCCATAAGCTGAACAGCTGACCCAGGACGCATGCCATTGACATCTTTGAAATCAACGGTAAGTCTTTCTCCTGCTGATAGTGCTCGACCTTTTATCCATAAAATACTAAAAACGAGTATTATTAACGCTGAAAGTGTTAGTATTCCTACTTTAAATGATGATGAAAAACGCATTATATTTATTCTAATCCTTTTCTTGTGAATTTTCTTTTTCAGGTATGCCTTCCGTTCCAGCAACCTTCATGGGGCCATTTATACAAGCGGTTATGAATTGTTTTGTATATTCATTTCCGTTTTCTACCATATCTTGCGGTGTTCCCGCATATACGATTTTCGTATTATATAACATAATAACTTTATCAGCACACCTTTGAATGGTGGATAATTGGTGGGTTACAATAACAGAAGCAGGGTTGAGTTCATTTCTCAATCTGACAATATAATCTTCAATCATTGTTGATGAAACAGGGTCTAAGCCAGCAGTTGGTTCATCATATAAAATTGTTTTAGGGTTTGTTACTATCGCCCGTGCAAAGCTTACTCTTTTTTGCATACCGCCTGACAACTCATGAGGCATTTTTTCTTCAATACCTTCAAGACCAACCAGTTTAAGTTTTTGAGCAACGATTTCTTTTAGTTGAGCTTCTGTATATTTGTTTTTGTACTCTTTTCTTTCCTTTAGGGCAAATGCAATATTTTCAAAAACATTCAAAGAATCAAAAAGTGCTGAATATTGAAATGCCATTGCTATATCACCAGGTGAAACTATAATTTCCCCACTGTCAGGCTTAGTTAAACCACAAATGAGTTTTAAAATAGTGCTTTTCCCTGCACCACTTAAGCCCACAACAGCCAAAATTTCACCATCTTCAACTTTAAAAGAGACGTCTTCTAAAACTTTTTTACCCTTAAAGGATTTTGTTATGTTTTTAACTTCTATTGTCATATTTTATTACCTAGTTTCATTTTAAAAGAAAAATAACATTGCGAAAATGTAGTCAATTATACATATAGCAACGAAAGACCAAACAACTGACTTTGTTGTTGAAAGACCAACACCTTTTGCACCGCCATATGCAAGATATCCGCATGTGCAACTAATTAATGCAATTGCAGCTCCAAAACAAGCTGATTTAGCAAGAGCAACGGTTATGTCTTTAACATATAAACCGTGCCATAAAGAGCTTATGTAGTTCAATTTGCTAACGTGTGCTGAAAGAAATGCAGCAACTCCACCACAAAAAATACCAAAAGTCGAAGCTATAATTACGACTATTGGCATCATTACAAAACCTGCGATAACTCTAGGTACAAACAGATATTGTATTGGATCTACTTTTAAAACTTTTAATGCATCAACTTGTTCAGTTACTCGCATTGTTGCAATTTCTGAAGCGTATGCTGAACCAATCATTGAAATGATTGCAAAACCGGACATTATTGCGCCCATTTCTCTTGTTGTCACAACCCCCATCAATGCGCCTACATATTTTTCTCCGCCTTGTTTTACCATTTCAGGTGCAACTTGCATTGAAATAATAATCGAGCACATTCCAACGATTGCTAATGTGATAGGCAAAGAATCAACAGCGAATCTTGAGCATTGTTCAATTATCAGTTTCCACTGTAATTCTCTGTTTTTTATATCAAGAAAAATCAACTTCAAAACTTGAAGAAATCTTATTCCCATTTCGCCTAAGGTTTCAAAAAAATCTTCTGCTTGAGTAATGAGAATTTTGCCTAGTGCATATGTAGCACTGTTTTTAAAAATTTCTATGGCTTTATGATTAATCATAAAAGTTATTGTACCAAACTTTTTCAGAAATGACACAGGCTTTTTGAACTATATTATTTAAAATTTGAAGTTTAATTAAGAATTGGTCAGTGACTGAAAAACACTGTAAAATATAACTATTGTTGAGTATCTAATAAATTGGAAAAATAATGAAAAAAATATTTAACTTTATAAAGCTGTTTGGCTTATTGCTCACAGTCTTTTTTACAAACACGGCAGTTCACGCAGCTGTTGCTTTTCCGACAATTTCTGTTGGGATGACAAACGCAAACACTCCTCAAGAGTTTACACAAGGTGTTCAAATTCTTATTCTTTTAACAATTTTGACACTTGCTCCTAGTATTTTCATAATGTGTACTGCGTTTATAAGAATAATTATCGTTCTTGCTTTAACAAGACAGGCGATTGGTACATCAACTTTGCCACCAAACCAAGTTCTAGCAGGATTAGCTTTAATTTTGACATTTTTTGTAATGGCGCCTACTTTCAATAAGATGAATGAAACAGCCATTCAACCGTATATGAAAAATCAGATTACACAACAGGTTGCACTAGATAAAGCAATTATTCCACTGCGTGAGTTTATGATAAAACACACAGAGGAGAAAGAACTAGGGCTATTTTTGAGTATGGCAAAAATAGAAAAGCCCAAAAACTGGCAGGATGTTCCCACTTATACGTTAATCCCGGCTTATGTATTGAGCGAATTAAAAACATCATTCAAGATAGGGTTTGTTATTTTTCTTCCGTTTCTCGTTATAGATATAGTAGTAGCAAGTATTCTTGTTTCTATGGGGATGTTGTTTTTGCCTCCGACAACCGTTGCAATGCCGTTTAAATTGATTTTGTTTGTAATGATTGATGGTTGGTATTTGATTACTAAAACACTGTTAGAAGGTTTTATTACTTAGTATAAAAAGGAAAATAAATGGAAGATTCAGTATTTTTAACACTGACACAAAATGTCCTAATTTTAATATTGATTTTATCTACACCAATTCTTGTTATCAGTATGGTTGTAGGTCTTTTGATTAGCGTTTTTCAAGCGGTTACACAAATTCAAGAATCAACATTGACATTTGTTCCTAAAATAATCGCCGGTATTTTGACACTGATTATTTTGTTGCCTTGGATGTTGAATATGTTTGTTTCACGAACAACGGAGATGTTTGAATACGTTCAAACGATGATTAAGTAAGGGGTAAAACGAGTGGAGCCAAATCTTCTTACAATGTTATCCCCAGTAAACATCGTGATTTTTATGATAATTTTCACGAGAATAAGTGGCATGGTTTTTTCTATGCCTTTAATTTCCACATATCCAATTCCTGAACAAGTTAAAATTTGGCTTTGTGCGTTAGTTGCGTTTATTCTTTTCCCTATGGTGGCAGCGTCACCAGGGGCGGCAAATTTTGTTGTTCCTCATAGTATGCCTGAATTGATAATTTATCTTTTTAGGGAGTTCTCAATAGGGTACATAATAGGTTTTATTGCAACTTTGATATTTTCTGCTGTTCAAATAGGTGGGGAATTTGTAAGTATTCAAATCGGTATTTCTATGAGCCAAGTGTTAGATCCTACGACTGGAGAAAGCACTCAGGTTGTTTCACAAATGTACTCTTATATAATGGCAATGGTGTTTATTGGCTTAAATGCTCATCAATGGCTTTTTGCTGCATTGTATAAAAGTTTTGTGAGTTTTCCTCCTGGAATTGATTTTGTTTTTAATTCTTCAGTTGTATCTCAGGTTTTGCACCTATCAGGTCAGATGTTTTCTATCGGAATAAGCATGATTTTGCCGATTTTCTGTGTTATGTTTGTATCGGAGGTTCTTATGGGATTTATGTCTAAGATGATGCCTCAAATGAACATATTTATGGTTGCAATACCTTTAAAAATATATGTAGGGATGATTCTTTTATTGATGTTTTTATCACCAACAGTTAGTTATTTGATTACTGTGACAGAAACATACATAAAAGGCATAATGGAAATTTTTATATAACTAGGATAAGTAAGTAAAATGGCAGACGAAAGAACAGAAGAAGCCACCCCCAAGCGGCGGGAGGAAGAACGAAAAAAGGGGAATATTTCAAAAAGTCAGGATTTGACGTCAGCTTTAAGCATGATTACAGGGGTCGGGCTTTTATTTGTTTTGTCGCCAATTATTCTAGAAAAGCTTCAAAATCTTCTTTATTATACTTTTACACATCTTAATCCTGATGAAATACAAGTGGATGATATAATTGCGCTTTTTGCGCCATATGCAAAAATAACCGGTGATATTTTATTGCCATTTATGCTTGGTTTGATGGTTGCTACAGCTATTGTTATAAGAATCCAAGTAGGAGCGCTTTTTTCATTAGAAAAAATAAAACCTAAAGGTGATAAACTTACACCTAGTGGCATTGTTCAAGGGCTGAAAAAAATGATGAATCCTTTTGAGCCTAAGAATATGGTCGAAATAACAAAGTCATTTTTAAAAATGGGCATTGTTGGATATGTTGGGTTCACAACTGTAATGGGAAGAAAAGACGAAATCCTTGGTTTGTTAGGCGTAGATATCCCAACAGCTTTTGCTGTATTAGCAAGCATTTTAACTCAAATGGTCATCAACATCTGTATTGCAATGTTGATTCTAGGGTTTATTGATAAAAAATATCAGGATTATGAATATAACAAGTCAATAAAAATGACTAAACAGGAAATCAAGGACGAGTGGAAAAACATGGAAGGGGATCCGATTATCAAATCGAAAATCAAGTCTGCTCAAATGCAATTTATGAAACAAAAAATGATGAGTGCTGTTCCTCAGGCAGATGTTGTTGTTGCAAACCCTACGCATTTTTCCGTTGCTTTGAAATATGATAAATCTATTGCTCCTGCACCTGTTGTTGTTGCTAAAGGTGTAGATTATATGGCCTTTAAAATTAGAGAAATTGCAAAAGCCAACAATGTTCCTATTGTAGAAAACAAACCATTAGCACGTTCGTTGTATAAACTAGTTAAGGTTGATCAGGTTATCCCTGCTGAATTGTATGTTGCAGTTGCAGAAATACTTGCATTTGTCTATGGTAAAAATGGCCCTCCACAAATGCACATTCACAACCCAAATGCGCCTGTGCAAAAATAATTAATCTTTGTAAATATTACTGCTCAAAGTGTTTCCTTTAAGATATAATAAACTTGTAGAAAGACTTGGGTAAGACTATGGCAGAAAAAAACAAAAAAGAAAAAATTAAAGTAGCGTTCCCTCATATGGGAAATATCTATATAGCTTGGGGTTCAGCGTTAAGAAGACTTGGTGTAGAACCATATATTCCACCATATACAAGCAAAAGAACGTTGTCTTTGGGTACTAAAAACAGTCCTGAATCTATTTGTTTGCCATATAAATTGATTCTTGGAAATTTTATTGAAGCTATTGAAGGTGGAGCTGATTATGTTGCTATGATTTCTTCACCTGGTATTTGTCGTTTGGGTGAATATGGAGCAGGTATTCAAAATACTTTAGAAGATATGGGCTACCATGCAAATTATATCGAGCTTCAATTGTATGATGGAATCAAAGGTATGTTTAGATTTTTAACTGAGCTTACTGGTGTTAAAAATCCTATTACAATTATTAGAGCTATAATTTTTGCTTTTAGAAAAGTTTTTGCTGCTGATAGAATGGAAAATCTTCTTGCTTATTATAGAGCTCGTGAAGTAAAAGTTGGCTCAGCTGAAAGAGCTTTCAAAAATGGAATGAAGCTTATTTATGAAGCTAATCACACAAAAGATTTGAAAAAAGCTGAGAAAAAAGCAGCTGCTGAAATGAAGAAAGTTGAAATTGATCCTAATAGAGATGTTTTATACGTTGATTTAACAGGTGAAATATATATGGTTCAAGATCCTTTTTCTAACCAAAATATCGAAAGAGAGTTGGGAAGAATGGGTGTTGAAACAAGAAGAACTCTAACAATTTCAAGCTTTTTGAAGGATGCAATTATTCCTAAAATGTTTGTTAAAGGTGAAACTCACTTAGAACGCGCAGTTCGTCTTGCCAAACCTTATTTAAGAAGAGACATAGGCGGAGATTCTTTAGAGTGTGTTTCTGATATCATTTTTGCAAATGAAAATGGAAAAGATGGCATTATTCACATAAGCCCATTTACTTGTATGCCTGAAATTATGTCACAGAACTTCTTCCCAGCAATGAGAGAAAACTGTGATATTCCTATTTTGCCATTGATAATGGATGAACAAACAGGTAAAGCCGGATACATAACGCGTCTTGAAGCATTCGTTGACTTGATGAGAAGACGTAAAAGAAGAAAAGAACAACAAGCAAAACAAGTAGAAGTGGAAGCTGTAAAATAATTTAAGGAGATATAAATGCGAATTTCGGCTGTAAACAGCTCGAGGGCTTTTTCGTCTAAAAATTTCAAAGCTAAAATCGTTTATGATCAAAATTTTGAAACTTTTGCGAAAAAATTAATAAAAGAAGATAGTGCTGGATTTGATGAGCTATTGGTTGCTCAAAAGTCACTAGAAAAAGAAGATAAAGATACTAGACTAAGATTGAAAGAAATTGAGGATGGAATAATTGTTGAAATCGAACAGCCTAAAAATCGTCAATCAAAGTTTATTGTTGCTGGTCTTGATCCTAGATGTTGTGTACAAAAATCTAACTTGAATCAAGCATTGTGGGGTCTTATGAAAATTGCAGATCCTTCTTCAAAAGAGAGCATGTTTTTGTTTGGACGCTATGCAACAAAAGAAGAAGGACAGCAAAGAATTTGGCAAGCTGAATTGGATGTAGAAAAGTCAAAAAAGACAAATCCGTTTTGGAAGCTTGCAGAAGACAACGATGACCCAGTTATTAAGCAAACTGCAAAATTAGCATTTATGCGTATGGGGTGTATTGATTTTGAAAACGAGTAAAATTTTTTCTGTTTGTTAAGTTTTATAAAAATTGAAACATTAAATTGTAAATTTTTAATCTTGTCGAAACTTTAACAAAACAAGGAAGTGTTTAAGGGTCTATGAAATTAAGTATTCTTAATTTGCAAAACAATTTTAATAAAGTGCCTGTGCATAAAAATTTTGCCGCACAAAATCCTATTACTCAGACGGTGCCGACACAGATTGAAACTCAAAAAACTGAGAAGAATATCCCAAGCACTGCTTCACAAACAAACGGAACAACAGCGGCAGAAGCTTTGAAAGCCCAAAGCATTGCACAGGCACCTATGCCTTATAAATTCATTGGAGAGATTGAACTTCCTTTTTCAAACAACGCAAAATACTACAAAATGGCAAATGGTCAAAAGGTAGTAATTTTAAATAAAAAAGGCCCTACAGTTCTTAAATCATATTTTAATGTTGGTTCTATGAATGAACCTGATGAAAAAAGAGGAATCAGCCATTTTAACGAACATATGGCATTTAATGGAACAACTGATGGGTTAAATGCTGGTGATTTCTTCAAAATAGTAAATGATATGGGCGCAATGACCAATGCTTCAACTGGTTTTGCGCAAACTGATTATTACATAACATCGCAACTTCTTCAGGATAAAGATTGGGACACTTCTGTTTCTATTCATTCCAAAATGCTTCAATCGCCTGCCCATACACCAGAAATGGTGGAAAAAGAAAAAGGCCCTGTAACTTCTGAAATTAGTATGGTGGGCGACAGGCCAGAAAACATGGCGATGAATAGTTGTATTAAAAACCTTTTCCAAATTCAAACAACTTCTCCTGATTTAGTTGCTGGTACAGTTGCCAATATAAATAATCTGACTAACAAAGATACATTAGATTATTACAATTTGTGGTATACGCCAGATAACTGTACAACTGTTATCACAGGTGAAATTGATGAAAAAACAGCAATAGATACAGTTGCTAAGTATTTCAACAAATTCAAAAATGTGCCTGTTGAAAACAGAAAATATGAAGAATTTAGACCCATTCAAAAAGCTATCAGAACTGATTTAAAAATGCCTAAGGCTGAAGCTTCAACGATTATTATGGGCTTTGCTGGTCCTCAAAATAGCAATGCAAAAGAAAACATAATGCTTGAATTGTTGATGTCTTCTCTTTTAGGTTACAAAGGAGCAAGAATCAGTAAAGCTTTGAATAAGCAGCAATCTGGTGCTTCAATGAATATTGAAAGAATTGGAAACAGGCCGCAAGATCCTAAAGCTATAATTATTGGTTCTCAAGCATCTCCTGAAAAAACAGAAACTGTAATTAAAACGATTTATGATGAGATAAATAAATTAGCTTATCAGCCATTATCAAAAGATGAGCTTGATGTCTCTAAAAAGTATTTGAAAATGACTTATTCTCAAGTCTCAGAAAATTCAGAATTGTTGAATTCCTTGCTAGGTAATTCTCTGTTAGATGATAGTATTGATTATGTTGAAAAATATATTCCTATACTAGACAGTATCACGCCTGAAGATATTTCGGCGTTTGCTAAAAAATATTTGGATTTAAACAAAGTATCATTATCAGTGGTTCATCCTCAGTCAGTAAGTGATGCAGACATAGCAAAAAGCTACAATCAAGTTAATAATTCAATTCCTCAAAATACTGCTGTTCAGGGTATTAATCATAAAGTTCCAGCTTTTAAAGGCAGGATTGAAGACAAAACTTTTGATCTTAATAAAATCAAACAATACAAATTAGCTAATAACATGGAGATTATTTTAAACCCAAACACTTCAGATATAGCTAGTTGTGGTATTACATTTGAGACGGAACAACCAGCAAATGTTAAACCAGCAGTTCCTTTAATTCTTTCTGTTATGTTAAACGAAGGAACTAAAGACAAAAATTATGATGCTTTTTATGAAAAAGTTCACAAAGCAGGAATGAACTTGCATTTTGATGCCGGTTTTGCTACGTTGACTGCTTCTAGTCAATCACTTTCACAAGATGTTGGATTAGCTATCGATTCAATAAAAGAAGTTTTTGCTAATCCTAGAATGACAGAAAAAAGTTTTGATTATGCTAAAAAGATGGTCAAGGAAGCACTTTTAAATTCTGAAACGAGTGCCGTTGAATTGTCATTAGAAAAGCTTTATCCTAACAGACCTCAAATGGCAGGAAAAGATGAAATTTTGAAAACTTTAGATAGTATCACATTATCTGAAGTTCAGGGTTTGTTTAATTATCTAATACAAAATTCAATGTCTAAAGCAGTATTCACTGCCCCAACAGAAAAAAATCCTGAGTTAGAAAAGACAATTGTTGATAAATTGTCACTTGGGTTTAATAATTTTAAACCTTTTAAAATAGGCCATTTTGATATTTATTCAGATCTTGATAAAGATAAAATTATTACTAAATCAAAACCAGCAAAACAGGCAGATATAGCGCAGTGTTATAAATTCAAAACAAATTATAACCCTAAGGATCAGGTGACATTTTATCTTTTAAATACAATTTTAGGTGATGGCCCATACTCTAGATTGTTTAACGATTTAAGAGAAAAACAAAAACTTGCATATCGTGTTGAATCTGCTTTGGATTTTGTTGGCAATTCCGGAATAATTACGCTTGGAATAAAAACGACAACTGATGATAAAGAAGCTAATGACATCAAATATGATAATGTTGAAAAATCTTTAAATGGTTTCAAAAAACATATTCAAAAAATAATGAACGAAAAAGTTTCAGAAGAAGAATTGAATGGTGCAAAGTTGAGAATAAAAAATAAACTGCTCAATTCAATTGAGTCTTCGGCTTCTCAGACAGTTGTTTTAAGTGATACAAAAGAAAGTATTTATGGCCCTGCAGCAACTGCAGAAAAATTGAAGTTGATTGATACTATAACTCCAGAAGATATTCAAAACGCAGCAAAATATATCTTCTCTAGACCTTCTGTTACAACTGTTATTGCTAGTGAAGATACATTGAAAAACTCATCAGTTAAATCAACAGATTAATTATTGATTTTCATATTGAGAATATTCTTTTGATTCTGCTTCCCAATCTTCTTTTTCTACTTTATGAGCGTGTGACCAGAATTTTTCGATTGCATACATTTCACGTTCTTCTCTGTGTAAAATATGTACAATCACATCACCATAATCAAGTAGGTTCCATCTGTTTTTTAAATCGTTTTCTTCACCAGAAGGAAGACGATCAAAAAGGTGTTTAATTCTATCTCTAACATAACCAGTCAAAGCCTTTACTTGAGTATTTGTATCAGCAGAACAAATTACAAAATAATCAGCCAAAACTGAAACATTGCTAATATTTAAAATAGTTATATCTTTTGCTAATTTATCATCAAGAATTCTTGCAATTACACTTGATAGTTTATAAGAACTAATTTCAGACAATTTTCTTTCCTTTTTATTGTTTAGACTTTCATTATTTTATCATGAAAGATTTTTAAAAATTAGTTTTCGTCTTTCACAATATGAATCGATCTTTGAGGGAAAGGGATTTCAATACCTAACTCATCAAATCTTTTTTTAACAGCTTTGTTAAATTCACGTCCAACATACCATTGTTTTATAGGGTTTGTTCTGTATCTTGCTCTTATAACAATTGCAGAATCACCAAATTCTTCAAGTCCTAAAATCTCTAATGGTGCAAGAATTTCATTTTTGAACTCTGCCTGCAAGCGAAACTCTTCATCTAGTTTTTTCAATACATCTATGACTTTGTCTACATCTTCTTTATATGCAATTCCAAAATCAAATACGTAGTAAGAATAATCTCTTGTGTAATTAGTCACAATATCAATCATACCGTTTCTTATATAATGAACTCTTCCTTGCAAATCACGAAGCTGTACTAGTTTGATATCAGCTTTTTCAACAACACCTTTGTGTCCAGAAATCTCCACAAAATCTCCAACTCTTACTTGACCTTCAAGCAAAAGAGAGAAGCCTGTAATGATATCTGAAAAAAATCTTTGTGCACCGAAACCAACTGCCACACCTAACACACCTGCAGCAGTAAGTATTGGTCGTATATCAATTCCTAGGTTGTTTAAAATAAACATAACTGCAAAAGCAATAATTACTGTGTCAGTGATTGATTTTATTATTGATTTTAATGTTGCAAGTTGTTTTCGAAATTCAAAATCGTCTTTGCAATTACATAGCTTGTCTAAAATTCTTTCTATAACTATATTAGCAATTTTTATCACAACTAAAAAGAAAAGCACATGTAAAAAGGTTACGAAAAATTTATTATGCAAAGCATCAGGTATAAGATGCAAAAAGAAATTACACTTTTCTATTAATTTAAACATTAATAACTCCTTCCACTATCAAAATAATTTTATTAAATAAAAAAGCAAAATACAACTTAACGTATTTGTTATATAATTCGGTTATAAGGTTATGGTAAGGAATGAATATGAGCGAAAATAATAAAAAAGGCAGAATTGTTTCAGGAATGCGTCCAACAGGAAGACTTCATTTGGGTCATTATCTTGGAGTTTTAACAAACTGGGTAAAACTACAAAATGAATTTGACTGCTATTTTTTTGTAGCTGATTGGCACGCATTGACTACAAAATTTGACTGTACAGAAAATCTTAAAGAAGACACAAGAAATGTTGTTTTAGATTGGCTTGCAGCCGGCATTGATCCTGAAAAATCTCATATTTATATTCAATCACATGTTCCTCAAACCGCTGAATTGCATGTTTATTTGAGTATGATTACACCTCAAAACTGGGTCGAAAGAGATCCAACCCTAAAAGATTTAGCTAAAATGATTAGAACAGAAGGTGAAAACAAACCTAACGTTAGCTATGGACTTTTAGGTTATCCTGTTTTGATGGCTGCAGATATTATGACTTTTAATGTTGATTATGTTCCTGTTGGGATTGATCAGGTTGCACATATTGAAATTGCAAGAGATATTGCAAGACGTTTCAATAATTTGTATAAAACAGAATTTTTCAATGAAGCGAAACCTAAATTGACTCAAATACCTCTTTTAAAAGGTGTTGATGGCCAAAAAATGGGCAAATCTTTCCATAACGACATAAAAATTTCTGATTCTGAAGAAGATACAGCTAAAAAAGTTATGAAAGCAATCACAGATAGAAGTCGCGCAAGAAAAGATGATCCAGGACATCCTGATAAATGTGAAGTTGCTTTTTCTTATTGGCAAGCATTCGCAGATGAAGAAAAAATCAAACAAGTACAACAAGAGTGTATAGCTGGAAAACGTGGTTGTGCAGATTGTAAGCGCGAATTAGGCGCATTGATGAATGAAAAACTTCGTCCAATTCGTGAAAGAAGAAAATATTACGAAGAACATCCAGAAATTGTGGATGAAATTATTAAAAAAGGCAATGAAAAAGCTAGAGAAGAAGCTGAAAAAGTTCTTCAAGGTGTTAGAAAAGCTATGCGTATGCCGGATTACAGATAAAATATGATTAAAAACAAAAACATACTAATAGGGATAACAGGCGGTATCGCAGCTTACAAAATTTGTGAGCTGATTAGACTGTTCAAAAAAAATGATGCTAATGTGAAAGTTGTTGCGACAAAATCAGCGCTTGAATTTGTTACACCATTAACTCTTGAAACACTTTCACAAGAACCTGTTTATATAGAACAATTTTCAACTTCTGATAGAAAGCCTGAACATATTTCACTATGCGATTGGGCTGATGTTTTTGTCATTGCACCTGCTAGTGCTAATTCTATTGGAAAAATCGCAAACGGCATATGTGACAATCTTTTGACCTCACTAGCTTGTGCTTATAAAAAACAAATTTTTATAGCACCTGCTATGAATACAGGTATGTGGGAAAATCAGGCTGTTCAAAAAAACATTGAAACGCTAAAAAACTATAACGTAAAAGTAATTGAGCCAGAAAGTGGTTTTCTCGCTTGTGGTACAAATGGAGTGGGGCGTCTTGCTGAAGTTTCAGAAATCTTTGATGTAGTCAAAAAACATTTTGAAACGAAAAAAATTCTTTCTGGCAAAAAAGTTGTTGTAACAGCCGGTGGAACAAAAGAAAACATTGATCCTGTGAGATATATAGGCAATTACAGCTCAGGTAAAATGGGTAAAGCTATTGCAAACAAAGCTTTTGAAGCTGGTGCTGATGTGACACTTATCACAACAGCGGCTGCTCATAAAAATCAAGAGTATAAAAATATTACAGTAAATTCTGCATTAGAAATGCTAAATGCAGTAAAACAAGAATTTGAATCAGCTGATATTTTGTTTATGACAGCAGCTGTCGCTGATTATAGACCTGAAAATGTTCAGGAAAACAAAATAAAAAAAGAAAACAAAGATGAACTAGTTGTTAAATTAGTTAAAAACCCTGATATCTTGGCAGAAATGTGTAAAATAAAAAAACAAAATCAACAAGTGATAGGATTTTGTGCAGAAAGTGAAAATCTTATTGAGTATGCTAAATCTAAAATCACAAAAAAGAATTGCGATTATATAATTGCAAATGATATTTCTAGAAAAGATACAGGTTTTTCAAGTGAGTTCAATGAAGTTTTTGTAATAGACAAAAATTTAAATACAACTAAACTTGAAAAAAACACAAAAGAAAATATCGCAGCTAAAATATTGGAGTTGTTGTATGGCAAAAACGACTGATATAATTAGAACTTTAGAAAAATATGCACCAATAGAAACAGCTGAAGAGTGGGACAACCCAGGCTGGCAAGTGTTTTTTGGAAATGATAATACAACTAAAATCCTAGTTTGTTTATCAGTGACTGATGATGTAATTAATCAGGCAGTCGAATTAGGCTGTAATTTGATTGTTTCTCATCACCCTATGATATTTAGACCGCTTAAAGTTGTGAAAGATATAAAAATAATAAAAGCGGTTCAAAGAGGCATACAGATTTATTCTTTGCATACTAATTGTGATAAAGCTCAAAATGGCACGAGTGATTTAATTGCGAAGCGTCTCAATCTGAAAAAAACAGCTAAGTTAAATGATTTTATAAGAGTTGGACTTACTCCTCATGAAATGACATTAGATGAGTTTATATCAAAAGTAAAATTATCTTTTAACACTGAAAGAATAAAACTTGTAAATAACTCAAAAAAAACTATAATAAAAACAGTAGCAGTATGTGCAGGGGCTGGTGCTGATTTCATACCAGAAATAGATAAATATAACATTGATGCGTATGTTACATCAGAAGTGAAATACCATGATGCACTAGACTCTAAAAGAGCTGCAATCCTTGATATAGGACATTTTGAATCTGAAAAACCTTTTGTGGAAGAAATAAAAAGAATATTGGAAAAAGAAAAATTCGAGGTAGTTGTTGCACATGAAAAACCTGCCTGGGTGTATGTATAAGCTAATACTTGTTTTATTAAGTGTTTTTGTAATAAATTTCTTTGCTCAAGCTGGAAGTTGTTATCAAACTGCTTTGATTACATATCCTGAATACAATAAAAACTGGAAACAGGTATATTATGGAAAACAAAATCAAGAAGTCATTTCTCAGTGGATTCCTTCTTATTCTTACACAAATGACTGGATGGAATCTGTTGTTTTCCATTCATACAACTATGCAAAAGGCAATTCCTGTTATAAATTCATGATGAACCTTATCAACAATGTTGCTTCAAGAAATAAAACGCTGCAATATCAAGTTTTAAAAGACAATTTTGAAGACTCTGTTGCAATATGGTGTGCTGAAAAAAACTCTTCCATGGCGGCACAATGTGAGATTATAAGAGTGACAGCAGGTTATGAGGGATTGCTTTCAATCCATTACATCAATAAAAATAAAGATAATTTTTTATATCAAAAAGATGCTTGGCTCAAAATAGTTAGAAATGTAAGAATCTACTACAGCTATTTCCGCTGGGATAGAGTTATGCAAAAAGCAACATCTGTTCCATTAGACTAGTCTTCTGTATTTTTAAGTTTGTCTAGTTCGGTTAAAATGCCTTGATTGATTTCTAAAACATCAACCCCAAGGTTTGAAAGAACTTGCATTGCAACAGAATCAGGAGTTTGTGTGATTGCCCATAAAAGGTTTTCTGAAGCGATTTTTGTATTTTTATGTTTTTGAGCTTTTTCCCAAGCAATTTCTAGAATCTTTTTGGCTCTATCTGAGAAAACAACTTCGCCAAAAGTGTAAGAGTTTCCATAGCCTAGGACTTTTTCAACTTCAATTCTTGCATCTTTGATTGTAATTCCTAATTGCGAAAGTACTTTCGCACCTATGCCTACAGCTTCATCGATTATACCTAATAAAATGAATTCACTGCCTACTATATTTCTGTTCATACTTTGAGCTTCTCGTTTTGCAAAACGAAGAATTGTCAAAGTCTCAGGCATTTGTTTTTCAATAGGTTTTATTATTTTATGAGCTAAATCATCATCCTCAATTTTCAGCTCTTTAAAGATGTTATAAGCAATTCCGCTTTTTGCTTTTAACACACCCAAAATGATATGTTCTGGCTTAACTGTAGCAGAACCCAACTCTTTTGCTGTTTCAAAAGCTAAAAGCATTGTTTTAAAAGCGTTAGGTGTGAATATAATTTGCTTTTCTCCAAATTCTGCTTGTCTAGAAGAAACTTCTTGAAGTTTATTGCAATAATTTTCTAAATCAATTCCTGATTCCTTTAAAATTTTTGAAATATCTGAATTTCCATCTTCTAAAATAGACTGAACTATCTGTTCTGTACCTAAAATCTCATAATGAGACGCTGTTAATTTTGCTACGGCTCTATCGAAAACATCTTTTGATTCACCTTGTTTGAAAATAGACTGAATGGTTTGATATTCGTTTTTGTCTTTACGTCTTAATATTTCAGGGTGATTGTCACCTTTTTTGTTATTTTTTTCAATTAGTTTAATTAATGTTTGTTTGAGCTTTTCAACATCTACATTATAGTTTTTGAAATCGTCCATCACAGAAGGTTCATCTGCCACAACTATTGAATATAAAATGTGCTCAGGCATTATGTATGAGTTTTTATTCTCTTTAGCAATTTCAAACGCAGATCTGATTATCTGTTGTGACGCTTCACTAAAGGCTATATTTGTATGTTTAAAGTTATGGCTTATGTTTTTATATCTTTCATAGACTTGTTCTCTAAATTTGTCAGGATTCATTCCACCGTATATTAAAAGACGAGAACAGATATTTGCTTTTGTCTCTAAAATTCCAAGCAAAATATGTTCAGGATAAATTTTAAAAGTCTCAGACTCAGCAGCTTCTTTTTGTGCCATTGAGATTATGTTTATAGCTTTTTCGGTGAAACGTTCAAACAAATTATTGTCCTTTCTTTTATCCTTTAGTTGGCAGATGGTTTTTTATTATTATATCAGCAATTAATTAATTTTTAGTTCCCATTTTTTTTAATTAATAATCAAGTTACATAAAATCCAATATACAAGGTATTATGAATTTTACGAAAAACATTGAGAATAAAATCATAACCCCTGATATTGAAAGGAAGTGTAATAGCTTTTTATCTTTAAACAATGCAAAACTATTTATGATAACTGAAAACATAATAAGAATTATCCCTAGAATTTGAGAAACAATAAATTTGCTTCCATAAGTTTCATCAATGAAAACAAATAGCAAAAGTAATCCTATTGCCATTAAAATAAACAAGAAATTTAACAGTAAAGTTGAAATATTTATAACTCTTTCATTTTCATCCTTACAGATGTAATCGAGCCAGAATTTTCCTAAAATCATAGAGATTGGGAAAAGTAAAATTAGAACATGCATTGTGACATCAACACCAGACAATGCAAAAATTAAAAAAGCCACCACAAAAAATATTACATTTAAGACTATAAACTGTTCTAGCCTTTGTAAATTATTGAACTTAGTGAAAAATTCGACTACATTTTTTAAGCTTTTTTGAACAAAAACAATAATTTGAGCAAAAAATGAAAAGGTCCAAGGCATAAGCCCAAACAAAAATATAGGTAAGAAATAATAAAAAGGATACTTATTGGGACTACTCGTAAAATCTGTAAAAACAAACCAAAACTGTTTCATTAGATATTCATTCACAAAAGCTGTGCCATGTAATTTGTACATGATGATATGCCAAGGTAGAGCAACGAAACAAAAGAAAAGAAGTCCTGGTACGATAAATAATGGCTTAAAAACTTCTTCCCATTTTCTTGCAGTAACATAAGCTAAAAATATTACTAAAGCTGATAATACAGCTCCAGATAAACCATTTGCCAAAACGCTAAAACTCGCCATGATATAAGCGAGCCACCAGAAATATTTTTTATATGTTTCTGTACAAAATAATGTATAAATTCCTGAAAAAATAGAAGAAGCTATGCAAATAGCAAAAAGCATATTTATAACTACACAACGAGCAAGAAAAATATATTCAATGCTAGTAGCTAAAATTAATGCACAAATCATTCCATATTTTTTTGAGCATATTCTTTTGCCTAAAAAATATGTCAAGAAAACTCCATAAGTTGCACTCAACGCAACAGGTATTCTTGCTGTAATTTCATTTATTATATGGAAGGATGTGAAAGCAGTTGATTCAAAAAAGAAGAATAATGGAGGCTTTTCAAAAAAATAATTTCCATTTAAGTTCAATGATATATAATCGCTAAGATTGTTCATACTTCTTGCAATAGAAAAATAAGATTCTTCTTGAGGAAAGATTAGTGGATAATTGCCTATACTAAAAAAATATAAAAAATAGCAAACAATAAGCAAACCTGAAAGTGCTAAAATTTCTCTGTGTTTTTTTATGAATCTAATACATTTTTCCATATTTAGCTTATTTCCTCCAAAGCTTTTTTACACAAATCTTCTAAATAACCATTATTTTTTATATCAAACCAGTTGATTTCTTTATTTCGTTTAAACCAAGTTAGTTGTCGTTTGACATATCTTCTAGTGTTTTGTTTTATTTTTTCAACACATTCCTCATAAGAAATATCACCATCAAAATATTCAATAAATTCTTGATAAGCAATTGTGTTCATTAAAGAAGATATTTTTCCATATTTGTCATAAAGTAATTTAGCTTCTTTTTCTACCCCAGCTTCAATCATTTTATCGACTCTTAAATCAGTACGATTGTACAAAAATTGTCTGTTTTCGCTATTTAGACCAAGCCAAATAACGTTATATTCAGGTTCTTTTTTAATCTTTTGCGCTTGTGACATAGGCATATTAAGTGTTTTACACACCTCAAGAGCCCTTATAATTTTGACTGTATTATTAGGATGCATTTTTTGAGCAATTTCTGGGTCTAACTCATATAGCATTTGATAAATTTTTTCAACACCTTGTGTGTCTGCAATTTCTTGAAGTTCTTGTCGCAATTCTTTGTTTGGTGCGACTCTAGGCATATCATAATTTTCAAGCAAGATTCTAAAATACAGCCCTGTGCCACCTGCAACAATAGGGATTTTCCCTTTGTTAAAAAGTTCATTCATTATATTGCGTGCTTCATCTGCAAAATTTGCAACAGTGTATTCTTCAATAGGATTTATAATATCTATAAAATGATGTTTAACATTTTGCATTTCTTCTTTAGTAGGTTTTGCAGTAGCAATATCAAATTCTTTGAAAATTTGTCTAGAATCTGCTGAAAGGATTTCTGTTTCTAATTTTTTTGCAAGCTCAATAGCACAAGCTGTCTTACCAGAGCCTGTTGGACCAACAATTGCTATAACTGTGTGAGGGCTACTTTTTTTGTTCATAATATAGGAATACTAACACTACTGCATAAGTCATAAAATATAATGAAATAATCAGCCCTATGACTGAAAGAACTATATTCAAATTAAAGACTATGCTCAAAATTGAAAGTATAAAATTCACAAAAAACAAAAATATCAAAAGTCCTAATGAACCAAAGAAATTTTTGAAAATAAATATTAAATTCCTGTTAAAAGCTCTATATGGAGCATAAAGAACAAAATCTTTTTTGCCATTTTTGTTGTTATCAAATACAGCAGGGAACAAAAACATTGTTATAAAAGAAAAAACACTAACTATTCCAAAGCCGTATAACATCCATAGATTGATAGCTTTTAGTTGTGCAAAACTTAATGTAGAAACATATTGCTGCATTTCAATAGGAGATGCATTGCCCATAGTCATAAGCTTTTGCCAATCTAAATGAGGCGTTGGGATAAACTGTAATCCTGCTTTATAAGAAACAAATAGTAAAAGCACATAAACAACAAAATATGCAGCTATTGTGAAAGTTACAGACAAAAAGTATTCTCCAACACCTTTAAAGAATTCACCGCCTAAAGCCATTGAAGCTTTATTTTTTTCTTCAGGATTTTTATAGTCTTTGTCCGCATTTAAAATTGCTTTTTTGATCATGTAAAACCAGCCTGAGAAAAAAGCTGTACATAAAAGCACATTAGCTATAAAAAAGATAATGTAAGTAATGTGATTTTTTTGTTGTGCAAGCCCAGCTAAAGTAAAAGTCAAAACAATTAAAAATATGATTAATGGCTGAGCAAGAATTATGTTATCTTTCGTCAATTCGAAAGCTTTTTGTACAAAATTATTATTTTTATTATTTTCAGAATTCATGGTTTAGATTATATCATATTTCTTGAAAAATTGTAGTATAATTTTAACTGTAAAAAAGGATTAGAACAGACAGGTGTTGTAAAATGAGAAGTGACAGCGTAAAAAAAGGTATTCACAAAGCACCACATCGTTCATTATTATATGCAACAGGTGTGTCAAAAGAAGGTCTTAAAAAACCATTCATAGGTATAGCAAGCTCATTTTCTGATTTGGTTCCAGGTCACGCAGGAATGAGAGATTTGGAAAGACAAATTGAAAAAGGAATCCACTCAGGTGGTGGTCAGTCTTTTATTTTTGGTGTACCTGCGGTATGTGATGGTATTGCAATGGGTCACTGTGGAATGAAATATTCTCTTCCTTCTCGTGATTTAATTGCGGATTGCGTAGAAACTGTTGCTGAAGCTCATCAATTAGACGGACTTGTCTTACTAACTAATTGCGACAAAATCACACCTGGGATGTTGATTTCTTCGTTGAGATTAAATATCCCTTGTATAGTTGTAACTGCTGGTCCAATGATGGACGGATGTTCAAAACACGAAGTTTTGACAATGATTAGAGGCTCATTTGAAGCGATTGGCAAACTTTCTGCAGGCAAAATTACTGAAGAACGTTTGCATGAAATGGAAGAAGAATGTTGTCCTTCTGCCGGTTCTTGTCAGGGTCTATATACAGCTAACACAATGGCTTGTTTAACAGAAGTTATGGGGATGAGTCTTCCATTTTGTGCCACAGCGTCTGCAGTTTCTGCAAAGAAAAAACAAATTGCATTTGAGTCAGGCTTGAAAATAGTTGAACTCGTTGAAAAAGGTGTGAAACCTTCTGATATCATTACAAAAGACTCAATGAGAAATGCGATTGTAACAGATTTAGCACTAGGCGGTTCGACTAACTCTATTTTACACTTGCTTGCAATAGCAAATTCTGGTGGCATTGATATATCATTGAAGGATTTTGATGAATTAAGCTACAAAATTCCTCAAATTATCAAATTAGACCCTTCAGCACTTCCTACAATGACAGATTTGCACAATGCCGGTGGTATCCCAGGAGTTATGAAAACATTGTTTGGCAATACACCTGAGTTTAAAGATACAAAAGGTGTTTCAGGGCTAAAAATTTCTGAAATAGCCAAGGCTGCGTGGGTTGATAACAATGTAGTACACACTCTAGATAATCCGATTACATCAAACCCAGGCTTAGGCATTTTAAAAGGAAATCTTGCAAAAGACGGTGCAGTAATAAAAATTTCAGGAGTCGATCCTTCAGCTTTAACTTTTGAAGGAAAAGCAAAAGTTTTCAACTCTGAAGAAGAGACAATGGAAGCAATTGACAAAGATGAAATTAAAGAAGGCGACGTTGTTGTAATTTGCTACGAAGGTCCTAAAGGTGGGCCTGGAATGCGAGAAATGCTTGCACCAACTTCTATGATAGTAGGCAAAGGACTAGGCGCAAAAGTAGCTTTAATTACAGATGGTCGTTTTTCAGGCGGTACGAGAGGACTTTGCATAGGTCATATTTGTCCTGAAGCAGCCATGGGCGGAATTATAGGCTTGATTAAAAACGGCGATAAAATTAAAATAGATATACCTAAAAGAAGCCTTGAGCTTTTAGTGAGCGATGAGGAATTAGAACAAAGAAGAAAAACTTTTGTTCCATTGCCGCCAAAAGAAGTTAAAGGATATCTTTCAAAATATGCAAAAACAGTACAAAGCGCATCAGTCGGCGCAGTAACAGAATAATATTTAAGATAAGGATAAATTTATGTCAGGACACTCAAAATGGTCAACAATTAAACACAAAAAAGCTAAAGTAGATGCTCAAAGAGGCGTAGCTTTTCAAAAATACTCAAGAGAAATTATCGTAGCAGCAAAAATGGGCGGACCTGATCCAGCTGGCAATTTCCGTTTAAGAACTGCTATTGAAAAAGCAAAAGCAGCAGGCTTGCCAAACGATAATATCAAAAGAGCTATTGAAAAAGGTTCAGGTTCTGGAAGTGCTGAAAGCTATGAAGAGTTAACATATGAAGGCTATGGTGCTGGTGGTGTTGCGGTTATCGTAGAAGCAATGACTGATAATAGAAACCGTACAGCCGGTGATATTAGAAGCTTTTTCACAAAATTCAACGGAAATTTAGGTGAAACTGGTTGCGTTGGTTGGATGTTCAAACCAGCTGGTGTTGTGACATTTGATAAAGACGAAGTTGATTATGAAAAACTTTTCAATGAAGCAATCAATGCAGGTGCTGATGATTTTCTAGATGAGGATGAAGAATATAAGGTAATTACAGCTCCTGAAAATTTCCAAATCGTTGTTGAATCTTTAGAAAAATTAGGCTTCAAACACAAAACTGCAGAATTAACTAGATTGCCTCAAAACACTTTAGAAATCACTGATGAGAAAACAGCAAAAATGATTCTGCTATTAATGGATAAACTAGAAGAACATGATGATGTTCAAAACGTTTATTCAAACTTCGATATACCTGATGAAGTAATGGAGAAAGTTCAAATATAAAAAACGGGTGATTATCACCCGTTTTTTTTATTTAAGTAATTTATATGCTTCAATTTCCAAACAATCCGCTATTTTATAAAGTCTTTTTAAGCTTGGTGATCTTTTACCAAGCTCTATTAAAGAAATGTAGTCAGTGCTAACATCAACCATTTCACTCAATTGTTCTTGCGAAAATCCTTTAAGTTTGCGATATTTTCTAATATTTTCACCAACTGTTTTTATCGAACTATTTGTCATACAAACAGTTTAATGTTATTCTTTATTCAAAATAACAGACAAATAGTTCGAGGAATAAAGAAATGCAAAATTACCACAAATCTATTTTTTTCATGAATAAATCTATAAAAAAACTAGAAATATCAAGTATTCTAACAACTTCTTTTAATAAATTAATAAAATATCTAGATGATCATAAAGAAATAAAAAAGATTTATGTACAAGAAAAAGAACTTTCTTACAAACAGTTAGCAAAGCTAATTTCCATGAAAAAAGAAATAGTTATCCTTTCGCCATTTCAACCTTGCAAAACAATAAAATTGAAAGAAATATAAGCTACACAGTTGTAAAAGTTATTGCGTATAAAGCAACAATAGCTATTGCACTCAACATTATCCAACCATTAATCACAGGATGTTGATTTGCAAATACATCTACTATTGTGAACTTTCTTTCTACGATATTTGTATTGTCAGTTTTCATATCTACACTCACCTTAATTTATATAGACTAACCTCGACTTACATGTTGATTGTATCGTTTTTACAGGCTTTTACATCATACATCAGGTTGAGAAACGAGCATGGCTTATCCCTCATAAAGTCTAGTTTTAGGGCTCTTCCATGACAAAGAATTATGCCAGTCTCTACTCTTTAGGTAGGATTGCTTTTCTGCATATAAGTATTAAAATAATTCGTATTATGAGAAAAATAGAATTTATAAATCTTTTAGCGAATACATTTTCCTCCTCCAAAATAATAAACTTTTTAATTTTCATAGTTTTTGCAATCACTATGACTGCAGTTTTAGGAGCGAGATATTATCTTTTCCAAAGTATTATCGCTGATGATGGGACAAGCAAAAGGGACATTATTGCCCCAAAAACAATAAAAGTAGTTGATACTTTTAAAACTGAACAAAACAAAAAGGAGATTGCACAAAAAGTTGAGCCGATTTTAACACCGGCTGAAGATACTTACATAAAAAACAATTATGCAACTTTAGTAAAAGCAATCGAACAGGTTCGTTTAAAAGATTCTTCTTATGTACAGAAAAAAGAAGAAATGAATCTTCTTTTTGACTTTGAAAACAATTATTATAAAGACTACATTTTAAACTATCTCATTAATTCAAACAATGAAAGATTAAATAATACATTCAAAAAAGCTGAAAAAACATTAACAAATGTTTTAAACCAAGGTGTAACAGAAAAAGATTTTGAGAAAAATAATCTTTCTACAATGATTTTACGTAACACTCATTTTGAAACATCAAAAGGCGAAATTCGTGTTATATCAGCGTTGTTAGAGCAAGTAATCGTACCTAATATGGTATTTGATGAAACAGCAACTGAACTTGCAAGAAAAAATGCCATAAATTCTATATCACCAACAATCGTTAGATTTGAAAAAGGTGACAAGATTGTTTTTGCTGGTGAGCCTGTGACAAGAGTAAAAAAAGATGCACTGGCAAAAGCAGGTTATAATGTTTTAGAACTTAACTACAAAGGTATAATAGGCATATTTGCACTTGTTTCTTTAGGTGTTGTATGTCTTATGTATTATCTTTTATACTATGAAAAGCAATTCGCAACAAAAAATTATCTTGGGGTAATGGCTTTGCTTGCTATTTTAATGTCAGCACTAGCAGCTGTACTACCAAATGGTGCGTCATTCTACTTTTTACCATTCCCTGCAGTTGCGGTTTTAATAGCAATTTTTACTAACCCAAAAGTTTCAGCAGTCAGTTCAACTATTCTCATCACAATGATTGCATTAGTTGAACAAATTCCTATTCAACCATCTGCTGTTTTCATTTTAGTATCTTTAATTGCTGCTATATCAACAGCTAAAGTAAGATATTCAAGAAGATTTGACCTTGTGAAAATAGGTGGAGAAATTGGTTTTTCAATGTTATTTTTCATATTAATTATAAATCTTATTGAAAACTCAATTAACCCTATTGATTCAACTTTGGTTTGGACAAATGCTTTGATAGGAACGGTTAATGGCTTACTTTCTGGTATTATCGTTTTGGGAATCATCCCATTATTAGAAAGTATGTTTAAAATCGTTACTCCATACGGATTGGCTGAACTTGCTGATAATAACCAACCTCTTTTAAAACGTCTTCAATTTGAAGCTCCAGGTACATTTGCACATTGTTTGATGGTTGCAAATCTTTGTGAAACAACAGCAGAAGCAATTGGAGCTGATCCTGTATTAGCAAGAGTTGGAGCTTTATATCACGATATAGGTAAACTAAAAAGACCATTGTTCTTTGTTGAAAACCAAACTTATTTTGGAATTGAAAACCCTCATACAAAATTGAATCCAAGATTAAGTAAAATGGTAATCACTGCACACCCTAAAGATGGTATTGATTTGGCAAAAGAATATGGATTGCCTCCTATCGTTCAAAACTTTATCATTCAACACCATGGCGATTCAATAGCAAGTTATTTTTATAATCAAGCAAAAATGCAAGAAGGCGGAGAAAAAGTTACAGAAGAACAATTCCGCTATACTGGACCTCGTCCTAATATGAAAGAAACTGCTATTTTGATGATTGCAGACTCTGTAGAATCTGCATCAAGAACCCTAAAAGATCATTCTCAAGAAGAAATTGATAACATGATTAATAATATCATTCAAACAAAACTCAACGATGGTCAGCTTTCTGATAGTCCTTTGACATTGAGAGATATGAAAACTATTGCTGCGGTTTTGAGTAAAAATCTAAGAGCTGCTCATCACCAAAGAATTAAATATCATGAAAATATTATTCAGGAATTAGAAGAAAAAGCTTTGAAAAAGAAATTTATAGCTCCTGATAGAATAACAACCGAAGAAGAAGACAAAATAGAAAAGAAAATTCAAAAAAGACTACAAAAATCTGAAAATCAGGAAGATGAACAAAACGGAAATTAATATTTTTATAGAAAATGATTATGAATCCTTTTCGGCAGAAACGCTTGATATGTCGAAATATACAAAAGATGCTGTTTCTATGACAAATCACTTTCTTTCAAATTCAGAATGGGTGAAAAAATCTTGTCTTGATGGTTATGAGTTTAAACTTTTATACTTTGACGTAGTTTTTGTGAATGATGAAAAAATTCATGAAATAAATAGGGATTATCGTCAAAAAGACCGCCCAACAGATGTAATAAGTTTTGCAATGTTTGCTGATAGTCCAAAAGAAGAAAGATTCATCTTTGATGACGAGATTAATCTTGGCGAAATCATTATTTCATTAGACACGACAGCAAGACAAGCAAAAGAAAATAACAAAACTTTTGAGCAGGAATTGTATTTTCTACTTGCACATGGGACACTTCATCTGTTAGGATATGACCATATGACTGAAGAAACACTTCAAGAAATGTGGGATATACAAAACCAAATGATAGCTGGAATTAAGGAGTAGCAGATGTCAAAGTTTACTGCGAGTGGATATAAAAAAAGTTTGTCTTATGCACTAGAGGGACTTAGTGTCGCATATAAAACACAAAGAAATTATCGTTTTCATCTGCTTGCAGGTTTTATTGCAATATTAGGTGGCATTCTTTTGAATTTCAAATGTATTGAATATTGCGTTTTAATTCTTTCTATAAGCTTTGTTATTACTGCTGAGCTTTTTAATTCAGTAATAGAGTTTGCTTTAGATGCATTATATAAAAATAAATATTCAAAATTGGTTAAATTAGCAAAAGATTTGTCGGCTGGAGTTGTGCTAATTGCTGCAATGACAAGTATTTTGATAGGTGTGATGCTTTTTGGTCGAAAACTTTTGATTATGTTTTTATATTAAATTTAAGTTATTAATAAAAAAAAACGGATTGCTAAAATGCAATCCGTTTTTTATTCAAACAAAAAGCTTAGTTGTTCATATCTTTAACACTCAAAGCAATTCTGTGTTCTTGTGGAGTGAATTTTTTGATAAGAACTTTAACTTCGTCGCCATTTTTGTAGATATCAAATGGGTTAACATTTGAATCTTCCATTTCAGCAACAGGAAGCAATGCTTCAACGCCAGGGAAGATGTTGATGAAAGCACCGAAAGAAGTAACTTTATTTACAGTACCTGTAATAACTTGTCCTTCTTCGAATTTGTCTTCGATTTCTTCCCAAGGATTGTCACCAATTCTTTTCAAGCTTAAGCTGATTCTTTTCAAGTCTTCGTCAATTTTTAATACTTTAACTTCTAATTTTTGACCAAGTGTTAAAACATCAGAAGGATGTTTAATTCTTTGCCAAGAAATTTCAGAAATAGGAAGAAGACCATCAACACCGTTGATGTCGATAAATGCACCGAAATCAGCGATTCTAACAACTTCACCTTCAACGATTTGATCAACTTCAAGGTTAGAGATAACTTCGTCTACAAGCTGTTCTCTTTGTTCAGCAAGAGCTTGTCTTTGAGAAAGAATAAGTTTGTTTCTTTTTGCATCTGCTTCAAGAACTTTAACTTCGATTTCTTGGTTCATCAAACCATCAAATGGCATACCAGTTCTTAATTGAGAAGCAGGAATGAAACCTCTTAAATCTTCAACTTCAACGATTACGCCGCCTTTAACAAGAGAAACAACTTTAGCAATAACTGTTGTGCCTTCGATTTTAGCGTTTTGAAGAGTTTGCCAAGCTTGAGCACAAGCAACTCTTTTCAATGAAAGAAGCATTCCGTTTTCTTCATCTTCATCTTCTTTCAAGATGTAGAATTCTTTGCAATCGCCAAGTTTCATTTCATCCAACATAGATGTAGGAATTTCTCTGTTAGGAAGAAAAGCTTCACATTTAGAACCGATATCAACTAAATATCCGTCATTTTCTTTTTTTACAAGCTGACCTCTTACAACATCAGCTACGCTTAATTTTGATGTAAAAGATTCTTCTAATAATCTTTCAAATTCATCCATTTCTTTTGTTACCATTGTGTGTTTTTCCTTTCATTCATTTTATTAATATTGATTTAGTTTTTTCATAACATTTTCTATTATTGCGTCAGGCGTTGAAGCCCCGGCTGTAACGCTAATATTCATAGATTTTTCAATTAAATCTTTATAATTATCGAGTTCATCTTCTGTTTCAATATGAATAGTGGCTGTAATTCCTTTTAAGATTTCAGCAAGATGAGTTGTGTTTGCACTTTTTTTGCTGCCAACAACAATCATTAAATCAGATTCTTTTGCAAGGTCTTTCGCCTCGTTTTGTCTTAATGATGTAGAAGCACAAATTGTGTTAAAGATTTTAATTTCTTTAGCTAGTGGCATTAAATAGTCAACAACACTTTTTAGGTTTTCAATTCTTTGAGTTGTTTGTACTACAACGCCAACTTTTTTGTGCTCTTTTATTGCTTGCTCGTACTGTTTTAGAGTTTCAACGTCAGGAGCAACAAAAACCTTTTCGCCATGAGGTTGTGCATTCGCTTTTATTGCACAAACTTCTGGGTGTTCAGGTTTGCCTACAATAATTAGCAAAAATCCTTCCTGTACGAGCTGAATTGCTTTTTGTTGAACTTTTTTTACGTCATGACAAGTTAAATCAACAACTTCATAACCTTTGTTTTTTGCTGTTTCAAAAACCTCAGGAGCTGCACCATGACTTCTTATTACACAAACACCTGTTTGGTTATCAGGTAATGAGTCAACTGTGTGTATCCCAAGATTTGACAGTTCGTTAATAACATGTGAATTGTGTATCAATTCACCAAGAACAAATATCTCTTTATCTACATTTTCATTTTTTAGCTTTTTTGTTGTTTCAACGGCTCTTTTTACGCCGTAACAAAAACCCGCATGTTTCGCTAGTTTAATGTTTTTTTTCAAACGCTTATACGTCCAATCTTTAAGACTCACCTGAATTCAGGTGGTATAAATATTAATATCATGAACATTTTTTTTTTACAATTGTATAGTTTGTAAACAATAATTTATCAAATTAGGCAATTTTGATGATCGTTTTGTTTTTACAGTCATGTGTGAAAGTTACAAGTTATAGTGTGAGAAAAAATTATGCAACCAATTAGTTACGGATACGCTCAGATGGGTTACCCAATGTACCCAAATTGCTTCGACCAGCTGACAACTCATGGAGTTATCGCAGATGATTTAGTTGGGTACATTACAGATGTTCCATCTCCTTATTTACAAAATTATGTAGCTCAAAGAGGTTGGCCACCATCTATGCCGGGTCAGATTATGCCTGATCCATTGCCTAATATGCAACCACCTCAAAGATTGCCAAGAGGCGATGTATATCAAACTATTCCACCACAAGGGCCACAAGCTTACCCACCATATCCTCAACAAAAACCAAGTAACACTTGGAGAAAAGTTGCTTTAACAGCTTTGATTGTTGGTTTGACTGCTTTTGGTCTATGGAAAGGCAAACAAGGACTTAACTGGCTAAAAGGAAAGTTAAGCTCAAATCCTCCAACACCACCTCCACAACCACAACCAGCACCAGCTGGTAATACAAGTTGGTGGCAAAAAATCAAAAACTATTTTTGTTAGCAACCAAACTTTTTAACAATAACATTAGCAATTTCTAATGGAATCATTCTATCTAACGCGTCCGGCAAAATGTTGTCGGGCGTTAGTTCGTCTGTAGGTACCATTGAAGCGATCATCAATGCACTTTCTAATTTGATTTCGTTTGTGATTTTTTTGATGTGACCGTCTATTACGCCTTTGAACAGACCTGGAAAAGCGAGTGAATTGTTTATTTGGTTTTCAAAATCACTTCTGCCTGTTGAAATGATGTAGACACCAGCGTGTTTTGCTTTATCTGGCATTATTTCAGGAATCGGATTAGCCAAAGCAAAAACAATAGGTTTTGGTGCCATTGTTTTAATCATATCCTCTGACAAAATGCCACCTTTTGAAAGGCCTATAAATACATCAGCATCTTTTATTATTTCTGACAAATTACCTTTTAAATCTTCAGGGTTTGTTATTTGAGCAAGCTCTTCTAAATATTTGTCGTTTGACTCTCTGTTTTTATACACAGCGCCATTGATATCACCTAGCACAATGTTTTTTGCTCCGGCGAAAACTAACAGCTTAGCTACTGCATTGCCTGCTGCACCTGCTCCTGATATTACGATTTTTATTTCTGAGATGTTTTTTTCACTTAAAACCAACGCATTCAATAGTCCAGCAAGAACTATTATAGCTGTTCCATGTTGGTCATCATGAAAAACTGGCAATCCGCTAGTTTCAATGAGTTTTTCTTCAACTTCAAAACAAGAAGGTGCGCTAATATCTTCTAGGTGAAGACCTGAAAAAGAATTTTTAAACAAATTCACTATTTTAACTATCTCATCTGGAATTTGTGTTTTTACACAAAATACAACAGAATCAACGTTAGCAAACTCTGCATATAACGCAGCTTTGCCTTCCATAACAGGCAATGATGCTAATGCACCGATGTTTCCATATCCTAAAACAGCTGTTCCATCAGAAATGATTGCAACTGGTTTTTGTCTTTGTTCTTCAACTAGTTCTGTTTCTATAACGCCACCTGCTAATTCATGCAATTGTAATGAACGTTCAGAAACATCTCCTTTGAGTTTTGAGGTGTCTATCATGAAAACATTTCTTGAAATTGCACCGAAAAACCCTTTCAAATCTGAAACGGATTCAACTAGCACAGGAATTTCAATTTCAAATTCAATGTCTTTTGCAAAGTCTGATATCAAAGACAAATCTATTGCACAAAAATTTATTTCTATGTTTTCGATTGCAAATTTTAAATCTTGCTTAGAACATTCTTCAATTTCTAGCGGGTATGCATCTATCAAAAGCACACTTTTTAAAAATATTGCTCTTTTTAAAGATTTTTCATAATCGAAAGAAATTACTGCAACTGAATTTATTTTGTTTGTGTAAACCATTGCAGCTTCTGGATTTTCTGAGATTTTTAAACAAGATGCACCAACGCCGGGAGTGTAGACAAGTGATAATGTATCTTTGTCATTTATTTCTATTTTAGGTACTGTTCTAAAAGATTTATACTGTGGCATTTTATTCTCTCACTTTGTTTTCTTCGCCTTTAATTAATCTTTTGATGTTTTCTCTGTGCAAATATATGATATAAATTGCACCTAGAGCACAATATGCAATGTAGCCAACAGGCTGTTTAAATGCCAACATCAAAAATGGTGATATTGCTAAAGCTATCATAGAACCTAATGAAACATATTTTGATATCCAAGTGATTATGCCCCAGATTAAAGCAATAATTAAGCCAACTGGTAGGTTCAATGCTAATATAGTACCTACGCCTGAAGCTACTGATTTTCCTCCAGTAAATTTAAGAAAAATTGATTTACTATGTCCCAAAAGAACGGCGATAGCTGCTGCTACTGGAACTATTCCATACTGAGTATAAGCAGAAAGGAACAATGTCGCAATCACAACGGGAAATGCTCCTTTGATTGCATCTAACAACATTGTTATAAAAAACCAGTCTTTTCCAAGAACTCTTTTTACGTTAGTAGCTCCTGTTGAGCCTGAGCCTATATTTCTAATATCTTCGCCAGTTTTTGCTTTTACTATTAAATATCCTGTGGGTATTGAACCAATAAAATATCCTAACAATATTGCTATAAAAATTTCCAACATCTTAATCTCCTTTACATTTTGATATAATTTTACATCAAATCGGCAATTTTTAAAATTGAGCTATTTATTTAAATTATGGAAATCCAAAATAAAATTGAATACACTCCAGCTGTAACTCTAGACAAGGCTTTAAAACATTTGCAAAAGCAAGACAGTAAATTGTCTGGGTTTAATAAAGACGAATTAGACACCTTTGTGAGAAATGTAGCTAAAAACGAAGAACTTTCTTCTATGAAAGTTGCTAAATATTTTGCTAGGGGAGCTTTGGCAATAGTTTTTGAAACTCCTGAGGGTGAAGTTTTAAAACTTACACAAGGGAACCATTTCCCTATGAATAGGCCTATTGAAAGTTTTGATGTACCTGTGTTTAAAAAAGGTCGCGCAGGTGATGTTTATTATTATCTAGAAGAAAAACTTTTCCAAAATGGTCTTTCACAGCCATTTGTTGAAATGATAAAAGATAAAATAAAAGAACGAGGATATAGGACTTTTGATTTGTACGATTTTGATTTCCACCAAATTGGCTTTTCAAAAGAAGGTAGATTATATCTTCTTGACCCGGAGTGTGCAAAATATAAAACAATTTTTCACGCAGCTTTTGACAAACTCAAAAAGTTATTTAAAAAGTAATTAATTACCTTTTTCGTTGCGTTGTCTAAAAGAAATTCTAATTGGAGTTCCAAAAAATCCAAAAGCTTCTCTCATTTTGTTTTCAAGATATCTTTTATAGCTGTCTTGTACGAGGTCTTCGTCATTTACAAACAAAATAAATGTCGGAGGTGCTGTTCTAACTTGTGTCGCATAATATACACGAAGTTTTTTACCTTTTTTGCTAGTAGGCGGATTCATTGCCATCGCTTCTAAAAGAACTTTGTTCAATATGCTTGTAGAAACACGTTTTTGACATTGTTCATATACTTCATTTGCTCTTTTATAGATATTAACAAGTCTTTGTTTTGTTTTTGCACTAATAAAGATTTTAGGAGCAAAGTCTAAAAACGGTGCTTCTTGCATAAGTTTTTGTGTGTATTTTGCAGTCGGATCGGCTTTGTCTTTATCTTCGACTAAATCCCATTTGTTCACTGCAACAATTAGCCCTTTGCCTGCTTCTACGATTGTTTGAGAGATTTTTTTGTCTTGGTCTGTCAAACCTTCTATTGCATCAATCACCAAAACAGCAATATCACAATCTTTGATTGCTCTAATAGCTCTGTCTACTGCAAATTTTTCTACACCCCAGTCAACTTTTGCCTTTTTTCTAATTCCTGCTGTGTCCACTAGGATATATTCTTCACCTTCATACTTTACTTTTGAGTCAATTGTATCTCTTGTTGTACCTGAAATGTCACTAACGATAACACGCTCTTCACCTAAAAGAGCGTTAACAATTGAAGACTTGCCAGCATTGGGTTTGCCTACAATAGCTAGTCTTATGATGTCATTTTTTTCTGTGCTTTCTTGAACTTCAAAATCTTCAGTGATTGCTTCTAATAAGTCACCAACACCACCTGAGCCGTGTAAAGCTGAGATGGGATGTGGATCACCAATAGCCAATGCGTAAAAATCAGACACCATATCAAATCTTTCAGGTGAATCTATTTTGTTTACTGCAAGATAAACAGGCTTTTTGCTTCTTCTTAAAACATTTGCAATGTCATAATCAATTGGATTTATGCCATTTTTACCATCAACCAAAAATATTATTTTATCAGCTTCATCACAAGCAACTTTTGCCTGTGTGAAGATATTGAGCATAATCTCATCTTCGTCTCCAGGGATAATTCCGCCTGTGTCGATTAGAGTAAACTCCTTGTTTTGCCATTCAACGTCGAAATATATTCTATCTCTTGTGACACCTGGTTGGTCATCAACAATAGATTGACGAGAACCAACAATTCTATTTACAAAAGTTGATTTTCCTACATTGGGTCTTCCTACTACGGCAACAATGGGTTTATAGCTCATATTTTAATTCCTGTTATAATCTATGACTAAATTATAATATAAATTACAAATATTTTAAAATATGCGTCGAGGGGGAGTCGAACCCCCGACCAACAGCTTCGGAGACTGCTACTCTATCCGTCTGAGCTACCGACGCAAATTATTAACTAAAACTTTTACAATTATATCATAATGGATTATAATAAACTAAAAGGATAGAGAAAGTATGCAAGATTGTATTTTTTGTAAAATAGCTAACAAAGAAATTCCTTCAAACTTTGTTTATGAAGATGAAGACTGTGTTGCATTTAATGATTTAAATCCTCAGGCACCAACACATATTCTTGTTATTCCGAAGAAACACTACGCTTCTTTGAATGAACTTGATGATGTGAAAATTATGGGTGCATTATTAAATGCAGTTAAAAATGTAACCAAAAAGTTGAACATAACTGATTATAGAACAGTTGTAAATACGGGTAAGCAAGCAGGACAGGAAGTTTTTCATATTCACTTCCACGTTCTTTCAGGACGACCATTAAATTGGCCACCGGGCTAGGATTTTAAAAACAGGTTATTTAGATGTTAAATAATATAATTTTAATAATTCTTTTTATATGTTTTGTTTCTGGTCTTGCATATGTTTATATGCGCTTAAAAGAGGAAACTAAAAACGTTAATAAAAAAGGTGAAGATTTACAAATAACTCCTGAAGAAATTTTAAAACAAGTTGAAGCTTTGTTTTTAAATGGTGATTTTTCAACCGGTCAAAAACTTGGGAAAAAGTATCTTGCTCAAAATCCCTACCATCACGAATTAAGAAAGATGCTTGTTAAATCATATATTGAAACACAAAAGGAGTATGATGCTATTTCCAATTTGTTGGTTTTAGTGCAGTTCTATCCTGAAGATTTGTCTTTATATGCGCAACTTGCAAATCTTTATAAAAATACTCACCAACAAAAAAAAGCTATTCATTTTTACAGCTATCTTTTAACGAAAGATAAGTATGATTTAAATGCAATGAGAAATTTAGCAGAGCTTTATTATAACAATAAACAAAAAGAATCTGCTTTGAAGTTATACAAACAGCTTGTTACATACATAGATGATGAAGAAGAAAAAATTGAATACTATGAAATTATTGGTAACATATATACAACTTATGGTGATTATGCTAAAGCAATAAACTATTATAAAAAAGTTCTACAATCTCATTCTAATAACATTGAAGTTATCAAGGAACTAAGAAAAATTTATTTAAAACAAAAAGATACAGAAAATGTGATATATCTTTCAAGAAAATTGATAGATCTTGAACCTCAAAACTATGTTTATTATGAAGAGATCATTAATCTGCTTTTTCATACACATTCTTATGAAGAAGCATTGTCTTATGCAGAGAAAGCTCTAAATCTGGAAAATACAGATATTTTTGCTATAAAAAATTTAATAGCAAAAATATATATTTATACTGGTAAAATCCAAGATAGCATCAATTTAATTAATGAAACTATTGTTCAAGATCCAACAAATCTTATTTTGAGCCAGACATTAGCGATGGCATATTGTATGAACAAAGACTTTGAAATGGCTAAAAAGGTTTGTAATGATGCTATTGAAGTTGCTGTTCCTTCTGACATTAAGGTAATTCATAATAACTTGAGTACAATTTTAGCAGAAGAAGCTGTATATCTTTTAAATCAAGGTAAAACCAAAGCTGCTTTCGATAAGTTTACTGAAGCTATGCAATATAATAACGAGAACCCTGAAATATATTATAAATTAGCAACTGCAAATAGAACCATTAAAAATTATTCGGAAGCAATAAGACAAAGTAAACGTGCAATAGAATTGGCACCTGAAGTAAGCTTGTACTATGAGTCCTTGGCTGATATTTACTATGAATTGCAAAATTACATAGAGGCAAAAAAATATTACAAAGAAGCTGTTTTTATTGATCCCAAAAATACGCGAGCTCACACCTTTTTAGGTATATTACAATCAAAAGATAAAGAGCATGAAAGTGCGATAAAATCACTAGAAACTGCTGTTTCTTTAGACTCTTCTAATGTTGATATTAGATATAATTTAGCTCTTGCTTATGAAGTTGCAGGAAGAAAAGATGAGGCGAAGGCAGAATATTCTAAAGTGCTTGAATTAGACCCAAACCATAAAGAAGCTGCAAATAATATTAAGTTGTTGTAGGATAAAAAGTTTTGTATTTTGCTTTATCTAAGATCGATTTTAGATTTGTTTATATTTAAAAATTTAATTTGTTATGTTTATCACATAAAAACGAAGTCCTTGATAATTATTATCAAGGACCTTGTTTTATTATGTTTTGTTTATCTTTAAAAAGCTTTCATTTCCTCAATTACAACATAACAAGGAGATGGGTCAGTTTCAGATCCTGGTACACAATGTGTATCTTGAGCTGTTTCTTTTGGTACATATTTTGAACTAACTTTAAGATCTGTACCTGTCGTAAATGTGTTCCAAGAAGATCTTATTGACATAACATCAATTGATGGATATTCCTTGTTTCCATATGCTTTCATTTGTGAAACATAGTAATTATCTACAGTAGAGTAGTCAGTTTTCGCATCAGTAGGATATTTAATACGTGATACCATATAAGTTTTATCAACAGTTGGATAACCTAACGGCATAAGTTTTCCTGTTGTTGTCATTGCAAATGGAACAATATCTGGTAATCTTCCATTATTTGCTATTTTAGCAGTGTTAGGACCTCTGTCGCCATTTAAATCAACCCAAATTAAATAGAAAAAGATTTTTACACTACCTCCATTTACTGCATCAGGAACTTCTATGTTAAAAGGTGCACCAGTATTGTCTTTTGCTCCAATGAAAAATCTCATAGAGTTAGTAGATTTAAAAGATTCTTTTCCTTTTGCAAAGTCGCTGTCGGTTGGGTTCTTTTTAGCTATAAATTGGGTTTTACAATTATACGTTGTTGTATTTATGTATCCATAGTCTTCGTCAGGTCCACTTAGGCTCGTGTCAGGATTTAGTGCTAATTTTTTACATAAATCTTTAGCTTCTTTTGGGAATGCTATGTCTTCAACAGGATAAGTATCTACACTTCCTGAATTTTTTTTGTCCATTGCATCTTCCAGAATATTATATCCTGCTGTTGCTAATACATAGTATGCGTTGTAATAACCATATTTGTAATATTTGTCATTTGGTCTGATTATTGTAATCATCATTACGCATATTACGCCAACAATTGTCATAAAAATGAGAATTTCTGGGATTGTAAAGGCTTTTTTCTTCATTTTATTACTCCATTATTTATTATATCTATGTAATTATCATAAGAATCGATTTCTATTATATCATTTTGTTTATTTATTGCGTAGCTGTCAATATTAAGCACAGTTTTATTTTCTTTTACAGCGTATACAGGGATATTATTTTGAATTGCATCCAAAACAGCTGAAGAACCAACTGCATTATACGGAACAACTAAAGAATGCAAGTTCTTATAAGTAATTATATTCCCATTTATGGAATTTGTATTCATTTTGTCCAATTTTACTGGCAGTGGTGCATTTTTAAGACCAAATAACAAACAAGGCAAAAATGTAGGTGTAATATATTCTGCACTGACCTTTGGGCTGACTAAATCAGTTGAAATTGTTACATCTTCAAAAGCAGGTGCATGAACACAAGGACAGCCTAGATTTTTGTATAAATAATGAGAAATAACTGCTTCTATTCCTCCGACAATATCGACTCCTTCTCCATTTTCATAGTCGTCTTCAGGTGGTTCATCAAAAGAACAAACAACTGCGATTGTTTGGGCGCCTTTATCAATCAATTTTCTTCCAGCTTCAATTAGAGTTGTTGGGTTTTTTACACCACCAGAGGAAATTTTATTTTCTGTTTCAAAAAATGAAACGCCAACTTCTTTTTTTGTGATTTCATACCCTATTACATCAATTCCATAAATCGTTTTTACTGCATTGATTGTATTAATGTGTATATTCAAAACTTTTTTTGAAATAGCTTTATCAAAAATTATTCCGATTTTATTATTTGTTGAAGGTTTGAGCGCGATTGTTCCTTTAACAAAGTCATTTATGCAGCACCCTTCGACATAGTACATGTTTTCATTGATTCCAGAAAATACTGCTGCATTAACAATATTAGGGTTTACAATGAGCGGCAGATGTTGAGATATCTTTCTAGCCATTTGACTGGCATCTCCTGCATATCCACCTATTGAAGCACCTATGCCTGTTGGTACTATCATTAATGCAATTTTTTTATTTTTTTCGTCAAGATTGTTAAAGCTCAATTTTTTCACCATAGTTAAGAATTAGACATTCTTTTTGTATTGCTTCAATCTTGTTTTTGAAATCTTGAGGATTCACCTTAATTGGAGGGAATGTATTATAATGCATTGGAATAACTTTTTTTGCTCCAATCCATTGTGAAGCAATAACAGCATCATCTATATCCATTGTAAAATATGAACCAATAGGCAATAACGCAATATCTGGTTTATAAACTTCACCAACCACTTTCATTTCACTATGTAGGCAAGTATCACCTGCGTGATAGATTTTTTTATCTCCAATTTCAATTAAAACAGAAGCAGGCATTCCTGCGTATTCTCCATTTAAATTGCTGCTACTATGAAATGCAGGTAAGAATTTTATGCTACCCCAATCAAATTTAATTTTTCCACCTAAATTGACAGCGTTTGTATATGCGCCTTTAGACATGCAATAATTTGCCAGTTCAAATGTACAGGTGATTACAGATTTTTTGTCTCTTGAAATATCGATGGCATCACCCATATGGTCAGCATGTCCGTGGGTAACAATTATGTCTGTTACCATTTCGTTTTTTATATCAAATTGGGCATTTGGGTTTCCTGAAATGAACGGATCAATCAAGATTCCATATTCACCATATTTAATATAAAATGCGCTATGAGCAATGTATTGTAGTGTAATAGACATAAAACTTACCTCTTGTTCAATTTCAAAAATATTATATCAAATTTCTTAAAAAAAACGTTTAAAAATAAACGAAAATCATATAAACGAATTGTTTTCAAAACAAAAAATCTAACCTATAATTGTTGTAAGTAATATTTCATTTTGGATAGCTATGGAAAAAATTCTCGTCGAAGAACTTGTAAAATTTAAAATGTTACCGTTTGATGTATATAACGAAAACGGTGAAAAGCTTATTGATGCAGGAGAAATTCTAACATCGGGAAAACTCTTGCAAATAAGTCAGTATGAGGTTTTATATAAAAGACAGCCAGAAAATGTAGACAGACCTCAAGTTGTCAAAAAGCCTCAAGAAACTGATTATTCTCAAATAATAACGCCTCCTGAGGCATTACCTCCTGAAAAGCCAAAGGAAATTATTTTTGATAAAACGGTAAACAGAAAATCAAAATTTAAAGCACAAGCTCAGGTTGATATGAAATCTTATTATGCAACAACAATGTTTGCAATAAAGGAAAATGCAAACAAAGATGCTGTGCAGATGGTTGATGAAATTAAAGATAAAATTCTTACAGATGTGCAAAATATAATAGAGGACGTTAAATTTTGTTCTCAGCTAAAGTTACTTGGCAATTATTATGATACACATGCACTAAATACAGCAATTTTAGCAGCAACTATGGGGTATAAGCTAGAGTACGATGAGGATTTAATAGAAAAACTCACCCAAGCTGCTCTTTTACATGATATAGGTATGACGAGATTACCTAAAGAAATTCTAGAAAAAACAAACCTTTCGCAACAAGATAATAAAATATTTCAAAAACATACTCAAATTGGCTATAAAATTTTGAAATATGAAATGAAATTGCCTGAAGATATTTGTCTTGTTGCTTTGGAACATCACGAAAACAATGATGGTTCTGGATATCCTTTCAAATTGTCTGGAGAGCAAATTAGTCAACTAACTAGAGTTGTTGGTTTATGTAGCTTTTTTGATGATTTAACATCTAACAAAACTACTCATAAAATTAAAAACACAAAAGAGGCTCTTAGAGTTATGTTAGAGGTGGGATCTAAGAAGTTTTTCCCAGAACTTTTATATCAATTTGTTAATATGTTTAACTATAATGACTTAGATTCTTATGACGAAATGGCAATGTAATGACTGATGTGGAAAATAAAAAAGTTATAGTCATAGGTGCAGGTCTTGCTGGTTGTGAAGCCGCATTGCAGCTTGCAAAAAAAGGTGTTTATGTTGATTTATATGAAATGAGACCACATAAAACAACAGGCGCACATGCTACACAAAATCCTGCTGAGTTCGTTTGCAGTAACAGTTTGGGTTCATCTGATCCAACAAATGCCAGTGGGCTTTTAAAACAAGAGATGAAAATTTTAGGCTCCTATCTTATTGAAATAGCAGAAGCTGTAAAAGTCCCTGCTGGAAATGCTCTTGCAATAGATAGAGAAATGTTTTCACAAAAAGTTTCGGAGCTTTTAGAAAATAATGACAAAATAACCCTCATAAGAGAAGAAATAACCCAAATTCCGCAAGATGTTCCTGTAATTGTTGCTTCAGGACCATTGACTTCTGATTCTTTAGCTCAAGATATAAAAGATTTTACTGGTTCAGAACACTTGCACTTTTTTGATGCTATAGCTCCAATTGTTGAAAAAGATTCAATTAATTTTGATATTGCTTTTTACGCAAGTCGTTATGACAAAGGTGAAGCATCTTATATAAATTGTCCAATGAATAAAGAGCAATATGAAAAATTCTATGAAATTTTAACAAATGCCCCAAGAATTGAGCTCAAAAAATTTGAAAAAGATGATAAATTTTTTGAATCTTGTTTGCCTGTTGAGGTGTTGGCTTCTCGTGGTGTTGATACACTAAGATATGGTCCTATGAAGCCAGTTGGGCTAGTTGATAAAAGAACAAATGTTGAAAACTATGCAGTTGTTCAGTTGAGACAGGATAACCTTTCTGCATCAATGTACAATCTTGTTGGTTTTCAAACAAATCTAAAATGGGGTGCACAAAAAGAGCTTGTTCATTCAATTCCAGGGCTAGAAAATGCAAATATTTTAAGATATGGAGTAATGCATAGAAATACTTTCATCAACTCTCCAGAGCTTTTGAATGCAACGTTGCAGTGTAGAAAAAGACCCAACCTTTTCTTTGCCGGTCAAATTACAGGAACTGAAGGATACACTGAGTCTATCGCGTCAGGCATGTTGGCTGGAATAAATATGGCAAAGTTTTTGAATAATGAGGAATTATTAGTTTTGCCTAAAGTTACAATGCTTGGAGCTTTGACAAATTATATTTCGAATCCTGAACAAAAACACTTTCAACCAGTAAATTCGAACTGGGGAATTGTTGAAGAACTCATTGTTGATAAAAAGATTAAAAAGAATAAAAAACTCAAAAACGAAATGCTTTCAAATCGTTCAATAGAATATTTGAAAAATAATTTTAAAGCTTAACCTTTTAATTCTTTGCTGATTTGTGCATGTAATGCGTTAGCTTTTGATAAATGATTAATCAAAATCTGATATTTAGCTTCTTGTTCACCGAATGGAACCTTCATTTTCACAAGCTGATCAACAGATTTATTAATTTTATCAAGTTTATCTAATGTGTCCCTTGCATATAGCGCTTTCATAAGAGGGGTAAATTTTCTTAAAAATTTTGATTGTCTTAACAAACGTCTAAACAATTTGCCTGCTTCTTTTTTGATGTTTGATGGCATTTGTAAAGCTGATGCAATCATAGACGTAAACATAGTATCAACGCTGTATTCTGTATATTCAGCTTTCATGTTTTCGAGTTTTTTCAGTAGCAAATCTCTTTGTTTTATAAGCTCTTTTTTTGTTATTTCATCTTTTACGGCATCAGCAACTATAATTTCTTCTTCTAATGATTTAATTGTTGTTTCACAATTTTCTATCTTTTTTTCAAGTTTTAAATCAGGATTGTCCAAAACTTTATACGCATTTTCTTCTAATATAGTTGAATCTAAAGAGTTGAGTCTTTTTTGAAAAATAATAGGTTTTTCTTTGAGCTTTGATGCATCAAAAGGTGTTGTTTTAAAAACTTGCATTGCTGCTGCAGCTTTGTCATATTTTTCAATGCTTGACGAAAGCTGTTGTTTCGTCAATTGAAACAATGCAGGCCTTTTTTCATTATTATTGCTATTGTTTTTAGAATCAGATCCCATGATTATTTTTTTATTACATTTTTAATCTTATTGTAAGCATTAACAAAAAAGTTCTTCAATACTCCACGATTTTTATATGCAAGAATTCCTGCACCAATCCACAATGCTGTTTTTACAAGTTTTTTAAATGTTGCTTTTCTTCTACTTTGTTTCAGCTCAGGAGAAACTTTAGTTGTTGTTGTTAGAAATTTGTAATACGTGTCATCACATAGCTTCAATTCGTTGTAAAACGAATAAGGCTTGATATCTTGAGGATAAACAACAAACCTGTAGTCTGAACTTTTTTGATTAGCTTTGAAGCTTGTATTAATTGGTGCAGCCATAAGTTTTCTTTCACACTTTCACGCTTTTATTAAAACTGAACATAGACGATTATTGCATGTTTTTAGGTTTAAATGTTAACTTTGTTACAAATATCAAAAATCATACGGAAATATTTAGTAATTTCACTTTAGTTTAAGTACAATTGTAAACATCAACTGATATATAAAAAGTAAGGAAGAATATGGATAGATTTGTCGGTGTTTTCGGGATAATTTTAATTTTAGGCATAGCCTATGCTTTTTCTAACAATAAAAAAGCCATTTCTTTAAAAACTATTGTCCCTGGTTTTATTTTACAAGTTCTTTTAGCAGTGTTTGTGCTTAAAGTTCCTTTAGGACAAAAAATATTTCATGCTATAGGGATGTTTATACAAAAGATTCTTGATTTCTCTAATGAAGGTGGAAATTTTGTATTTGGCGTTTTGACAAACAGTCCTATGAAAATGGAAGAGCTGTTTGGTGATGGTGCAGGATTTATTTTTGCGTTAAAACTTATTCCGACAATTATATTCATTTTAATTCTTGTAAATATCCTTTATTACTATGGAATTATGCAAAAAGTTGTAGAACTTTGTGCAAAAGTAATGTATAAAATAATGAATGTTTCAGGTGCCGAAGCTTTGTCTAACATAGCATCAGCTTTTGTGGGTCAAGTAGAAGCTCAAATTATGATTAAACCATATATTCCAACAATGACAATGTCAGAATTACTTGCTTCAATGACGGGTTCAATGGCTTGTATTGCAGGTGGCGTTATGGCTATGTATATTGGAATGGGCATTCCTGCAGAATACTTACTTGCTGCATCAATAATGGCAGCTCCTGGTGCTTTGGTTATTTCTAAAATTGTTTATCCTGAAACTGAAGAATCACAAACAAAAAATGAAGTTAAAGTGGAAATCAAAAAAACTCACGTTAATTTGATTGATTCAATTGCTCATGGTGCTTCAGATGGTATGAAAGTTTCAATTAACGTAATTGCTATGCTTATTGCGTTAACAGCTTTAATCTCTATGATTGACTGGATTTTAGGACACGTTGGCTTGTTTATGGCAAATGTTTTGCATATGAATCTTTCATTCATTCACATTGATTTAACTCATCTTTCTTTAAAAGAAATTTTAGGAAGTATATTCTCGCTATTTGCAATTGCGATGGGCGTTCCATTCAAAGAAGCTATCGATGTTGGATCTTTAATGGGTACGAAACTTGTTTTCAATGAATTTATTGCATATTTGGATTTAACATCAATAAAAGCTGCATTGAGTGAAAAAAGTGTGATAATAGCAAGTTTTGCTTTATGCGGTTTTGCAAACTTAGGCTCAATTGCTATACAAATTGGCGGTATTGGAGAATTAGCTCCAAACAGAAGAAAAGACCTAGCAAAACTTGGTGTTAAAGCTCTATTTTGCGGCACACTTGCCTCTTATCTTTCAGCTTGTATAGCTGGTATTTTAATGTAGTGGAATTGGCAA
The DNA here is from genome assembly GCA_944322545.1 of Candidatus Gastranaerophilales bacterium. Taxonomy (GTDB): domain Bacteria; phylum Cyanobacteriota; class Vampirovibrionia; order Gastranaerophilales; family Gastranaerophilaceae; genus Limenecus. Next base: position 4,409 of record CALUPF010000033.1, on the reverse strand, counting down.
ATCAAAATCAAGTTTTGGTAGAATTTCATGACCATTTATCATTTCTTTCCAGTAGTCTAGTTCTTTTCCAGAAAGAGCTAAAAAACTTGAATCTGATTCGATATGATTAATCCTATATAAATTGTCTTTTTTAAGCAGCCTTTTTGATTCTTCCATATTTGTAATGGTTTGTGTCATATTCACATCAATGTAAAACTTTCCATTTTTATTCACAACTATTGGTTTAATTTGATTTATCGGAATATCTTTACATGCATATTGAAAAGTCTGTTTAGTAAGTTTAGGCATATCTTTTATTTTATCCACCTGTACCAAATCTTTTTGAATAGGCAAAAAACCCATTTTTGTATGATAGATTACAGCTTCAGCCAACGATTCTCTAGGAATTGATTTGATTCCCAGCTGTAATGCACGCTCAATTTGCAATTGATCAAGTCTTATGCCAACACCCAAATAATCATTATCCATCGTTTCCATAAATCCGCCAAACATTTGATATGTATTGTTTGGCTGTTTTTGTATGCTAAAAGTTTTCTCTCCTATTAATCCACCTTTTAAATCTCTTATTTGATAGGTTTCATGATAAAAATCTTTTAGGTGGTAATCTTTTTTTACATTTATTAAAACTTTAGCTTCAACTGGCTGCTTAGTTTTTGCACTTTTTAAGTAAATAGTATTTGGCTTATTCCCTCTATAAGTGAATTTTTCACTCAAAATTTCTTTCATTGTCTTTGAATGAAAAACAGTTTCATTTTTGTATTTTTCTACTATTTGGGTAGATTCTTTAACCGCTTTTGAAAGTTTAGGGTGTATAAATTGAGAATATATTTTTTTTATTGATACCATTGCAATTGCACAAAAACAGTAAAAAAAAATTTTTGCTAATAAAAAAGCTCTTGTTTTTACAAGAGCTTTTTAGGTTTATAAACTTCTTAAATTTATACTTATGAACATCCAGAATATCCACAATTCAAGCAGATGAAACAACCTTCTCCGTAGCCTAAAACTGCACCACATTCAGGACATTTATGTTCTTCACCTTCATGTTGAGCTTCAGGTAATTCAACCTTAGTTTCAGCTTTTGGTTCATCAATAGCTTTTATTTCTGGCATTTTTTTATCATCTTTTTTCTCAAGGTTCATTGGTTGGAACTGTCTTGAGTTGTTACGATAAACAGTAATGCCTTTTAAGTTGTTTTCGTAAGCAAGAATGTAAGAATCTGCTACATCTTTTCTTGTTGCATTTTCTTCGAAGTTTACTGTTTTTGATACAGCATTGTCGGTATGCAATTGGAATGCAGCTTGCATTTTTACGTGCCAGTATGGAGATACATCGTGAGCTGCAACAAAGATTTTCTTAGCTTCTTCTGGAACTTGATCACAATGAGCAGCTGTTCCATCAATTGAAATCTTTTTCATCAACTCGTCAGAATAGAAACCATGTTTTCTAGCATATTGTTCGAAAATTGGGTTGATTTCCATCATGATTGTTCCATCCATTACGTCTCTGATGAATACAAGACCAAATAATGGTTCAACACCACCAGATGCACTTGCAATCATAGAAATTGTACCAGTTGGAGCAATACAAGTTGTAGTAGCATTTCTGATACCAAACTGTTCAATTTGTTTATCCAATTCAGCCCACATTTCATCAGTGATGATTCCTGCTGATTTTCCTTTGTATTTATTGTAAAGGAAGTTTTTACCATCATATACACTTCCTTTGAAGTTTCCAAATCTGCCTCTTTCTTTAGACAATTCGATTGATTTAACTTTTGATTCATAATCAATGAATTCCATAACTTGAGAAGCAAGTTTTGTACCTTCTTCAGAGTTGTAAGCGATGCCCATTTTCATAAGCATATCAGCCCAGCCCATTACACCAAGACCAATTTTTCTGTTATTTTGAACCATTTCAGAAATTTGTGGCAATGGGTAGTTGTTAATAGCAATAACGTTATCTAGGAAATGGATTGCCATTCTAGTAACTTTTGCCAATTTATCCCAATCTACGCTGTAATTTCCTTCTTCGCCTTTCAACATAAGTCCAAGGTTAATTGAACCTAAGTTACAAGCTTCATAAGGTAACAATGGAACTTCACCACAAGGGTTTGTTGATTCAATTTCACCGATCAATGGAGTTGGGTTATCTGAATTCATATGGTCAATGAAGATAATACCTGGTTCTCCGTTTTTCCAAGCTCCTTCAACAATCAAATCAAATACAGCTTTTGCATTTAATTTTCCGACAGGTTGTTTTGTTCTTGGGTGAATTAATTCGTAATCAGTATTAGCTTTTAAAGCTTCCATGAATTTATCAGTAATAGCAACAGAAATATTGAAGTTATTCAATTTGAAATTATCTGATTTGCAATTGATAAAATCTAAAATATCAGGGTGGTCAATTCTTAAAATACCCATGTTCGCACCACGTCTTGTACCACCTTGTTTTACAGCTTCTGTTGCAGCATTAAATACTTCCATGAAGCTTACTGGACCAGATGATACACCCATTGTTGAGCGAACAACATCGTTTTTAGGTCTTAATCTTGAGAAAGAAAATCCTGTTCCTCCACCAGATTTGTGAATTAGTGCTGTATTTTTAACTGTTTCAAAAATACCTTCTAAGCTATCTTCAACAGGCAATACGAAACAAGCCGCAAGTTGACCTAATTCTCTACCTGCATTCATCAATGTAGGTGAGTTTGGCATAAAATAACGCTTAGTTATGAAATCATAGAATTCTTTTGTAGTTTCATCTACTTCTTCTTGTGTTGAGCCAAATTTTTTGTCAGCTTCTGCTAATGTAGATGCTACTCTTAAAAACAAGTCTTTAGGCTCTTCTACGGGTTTCCCTTGTGCATCTCTTTTTAAATATCTTTTCTCCAAAACTTTTATTGCGTTTTGGGATAAGTCTAATTTTTCTTCCGTGCAATCCGTTAATTGACTCACTTTTTGTATCTCCCCAATCTATACTAATTTTCTACTTGTTTATATTGTATTATAAATTCACCATGCCAGTGTCGTCATGCAAGTGAGTTTGTTACAATATTAAGTGTAATATTATAAAATGTCAGAGAAAAACCCATGATAATATGTAATAAATTTATTTTAATCATCTAATAAACTCTTTGTTATTTTGTACAGCAATTCAATTTTTTCAGGTTTTTTTTCAAGTTTTTTTGTATTAGCTATGATGTTTTTTACAAGTTCACTTGTTGGTTTAATGTGTTCCAGTGCAAAAAGTTCTTCGGATGTTGTATTGAGTGCTTTAATGATTTTATCGAGTGTTTCAGCAGTTACAAAGTTTTCTCCAATTTCTATACCACTCAGTGTGCGTTGCGATACATCAACAGCTTCTGCGAGTTGTTCTTGTGTGAGACCTCTGTTTTGTCTCATCTTTTTGATTTTTTTTCCGAGTTCTTTTTTTATTCCCATTTTTGCAAATCAGATTAGTTGATATAAAAGTTCATATAAATGATAAAAAATGAACTTAAGTGTATTTTAGATTAATTTTTGTAAAGCCGTAATGTCTCCATATTTCTGTATTCATGGATAATATGAAATTTAATTTCATAAAATTGAGCAATTATGATTAGCAAAATTTTTTCATGAAAGAGTAAGTAAAAACAAAATTAAATCTAGTTAGTCATACTAAATTGTGGGAAGGATGGTATTTTATGACAAATTTTGCAGTTCAAACAACTTTAGGTGCAGCAGCTCCATTGGTTTCAAAAAACAAAGGTTCTTTGGGCAATAGAATGGATTGTGCAGGTGAACATATTAAAAATACGGCTATGGCAACTGTTCAAAGTGCTGCTGTTGGTGTCGTGGCTTGTGGTGCAGCAAGGGCAGTTGCTAATAACATGTCAGGATTGTATGGGGCTGGACCTGCGTATTGGATAACCAAAAATTTATCAAAAGGTTTTGATGCAGCAATGAATGTTGTTGGAAAAATAATTAAAAAACCTGATTTTGCAGCTAAGACAACAGCAGGTATTGAAGGCTTTTTAGCCAAGTTTGCCCCAACATCTACTAATGGTGCAGCGGTAAAAACAATTTCTAAAGCTCCCGGTGTGAAAGCATTAGCTGTAATTGCTTCAATTGCATTACCTGTTCTTGCATATATTAAGCACAATCATAGCTACAAAGCAGGACAAATTGACCAAAAATATACTGACAAAGCTCAACTTCAAAAAACATTATAGTTTTTAATTATTAAAGCAATAAAGCAGGTGAATTTATGTTTACCTGCTTTATTTGTTTTATCATTGTGCACATTGAGACATGATTGTTCTAGCAAGAACATTTGTATCCATTTTCTTGATTAGAAACTCAAGGTCTTTGGTGATTTTTTGGATTTTTTCTTCGAGTTCTTTTCTAGATGCAGGTGGATTATTTTTTAAA